>NZ_CAUQPN010000001.1:0-673676 GCF_963520105.1 uncultured Abiotrophia sp. | reverse complement strand
CCATACTACCAAGATGGCAAGAATGAGCCTTCTGTCTACACGGTTGAAGAAACTGGCGTAGAAGGTACTGGCTATGAAGTAGCTTATAGTGATCAGACCGCTACAAGTGCAACTGTAACCAACACCTACCGTAACACTGAATTTAAAGCGACCAAAGTTTGGGCTGGCGACCAAGACGCAAGCAAACGTCCGGCTGTTAAGTTCCAACTCAAACGTGATGGTGTTAACTATGGCGATGCCAAAGACGTACCTCAAGCAGGCGGGGAAGTAAGCTGGTCTAACTTGCCATACTACCAAGATGGCAAGAATGAGCCTTCTGTCTACACGGTTGAAGAAACTGGCGTAGAAGGTACTGGCTATGAAGTAGCTTATAGTGATCAGACCGCTACAAGTACAACTGTAACCAACACCTACCGCAGCACTGAATTTAAAGCGACCAAAGTTTGGGCTGGTGACCAAGACGCTACTAAGCGTCCAGCAGCTAAGTTCCAACTTAAGCGTGATGGTGCTAACTATGGCGATGCCAAAGACGTACCACAAGCAGGCGGTGAAGTAACTTGGCCTAACTTACCATACTACCAAGATGGTAAGACTGATCCATCTGTTTACACAGTAGAAGAAACTGGCGTAGAAGGTACTGGCTATGAAGTAGCCTATAGCAATCAAACCGCAACAAGTGCAACTGTAACCAATACTTACCGTACTACCGAGTTCAAAGTAACCAAGGTATGGGCTGGCGACCAAGACGCAAGCAAACGTCCTGCCGTTAAGTTCCAACTCAAACGTGACGGTGCTAACTATGGTGAAGCTAAGGATGTACCAAAAGAAGGCGGTTTAGTCACATGGACTAACTTACCATATTACCAAGATGGTAAGACTGAGGCTTCTATTTACACTGTAGAAGAATTAACTGAAACACCAAATGGCTATGAAGTTACCTACACTTCTGATGCCAATGGTGGTGTGACCGTTACAAACACCTTCAAGACAACTGGTTTTGTTGCAAGCAAAGTTTGGAAAGGTGATAAGGATCAAACCATTCGCCCTCAAGCTCAATTCCAACTCTACCGTGATGGGGTAGCTTATGGCCAACCGCAAGCTGTTCCAACAGTTGATGGTCAAGTTGCTTGGACTAACTTACCTTACTACCAAGAAGGTAAGAATGAAGCAAGTGTCTACACTGTTCAAGAAGTACAAGCAGTGGATTCACCATATGCAGCGACCTATGCTGATCAAACAGCAAGCACTGTGACTGTAACTAACACACTTCAAAACAAGACCACAAGCTTTACTGTTAACAAACAATGGCGTGGGTTTGGTGCTGATATGAAGCGTCCAAATGCTAAGTTCCAATTAAAGCGTGATGGTCAGGCCTATGGTGAGCTACGTGATGTACCGAAGGAAGATGGGCAAGTAGTTTGGACGGACCTACCACTCTACCAAGATGGCACTACTACGCCAAGTGTCTACACTGTTGATGAGTTAGATCCAACTAATGAAGGCGGATATGAATGGAAGGTTGAGGATCTTACTGCCACTTCAGCTAAGATTATTAACTATAACACTGCCAATGAGAAACCTCCAACCCCACCAACTCCTTCTGGTAAGCGTGAATTACCTAAGACTGGTGAACAAGATACAATTTTAACTGGCTTGGCTGGCTTAAGTCTCTTATTAGCAGCGACTTATGTCATCGCTCCAGTACGTCGTCGTAACTAAGTTAGTGCGACTAATAGACGCAAACCCTAAATGCGTAAAAACTCAGAGCTTGAGCTCTGAGTTTTTTTGTACTTAGGGCCTAAAAAAACTCCCCTTGTATAGGGGAGGGATTTGCTTATAGCTTGAAGAATTCAACCAAGTAACGGGCTAAGCCGTCTTGGTCATTTGTGTAAGATGTTATATCGTTAGCAATTGCTTTAAGTGGTTCAATAGCATTTGCCATGGCTACACCACGACCAGCATAAGCTATCATAGAGAGATCATTGTGTTGGTCGCCAAAAGCCATAATATGGGAATTGGGAATATGGTAGAACTGGGCTAAGCGATCAATCCCATAAGCTTTATTGACGCCTTTCTGAACCACTTCCAAAAAGGGAAGGGTGCCGCCCCAAATATCAATATCGACCTGTTGTCCATATTCTTTTAAGAGTAATTTCTTAATTGGCTCTTGAGTCTCAGCGGTTGAAAAGACGCTAAGTGATGTCGGACCAAAGGTCAGACTCTCTGGTGTCATCAAGGTTAGATCGTTTGGATCAACTTGGAAGAAGGGACTATCCGGAATATCATAACTAGAAACAAAGACGTAACCGGGACCTTCAGCACAGACTAAGGAAACACCTAGGTCTCGACTTTGATCCATAATTTTGAGAGCTAATTCCCGTGGGATCTCTGCTTCATAGCGTGCTTGCCAGTTGGGACGACCAGGATAGTGGCCATAAGCTCCATTAAGGTTAAGAATGGGCGCCTGAGGGTCAAGCGCCTTGTAAAACTGTTGACTGTTGCGGTAAGGTCTCCCAGTGGCGATAACGACCAGGTGCCCCATATCACGTACTTTTTGTAGGACTTGAATGGTATAGGGACTTAATTGTGATTGATTATTTAAGGTTGTGCCATCTAAATCAATGGCGATGAGATAGGCTTGCATGGAAATCCTCCTTATCATCTTAGTATAGCCATTTCTGCCTTGGCTTTCAACTCTTAATGACAGGCAAGATACTTGATTTTTCTATTAAATAGCTTACAATGAAGGAGTAATTGCCAAGGAAAGGGGCTTGTGACCATGAGTCAAGAACTAACAGAAAAACTACAGACCCAGATTCAAACCGCTTTGGAAGAAGTGATTGACCCAGAACTGGGAATTGATATCGTCAATCTTGGCTTGGTTTATGAAGTCGATTTAAGCGAAGAAGGGGTCTGTGAAGTTCAGATGACCTTGACCACAATTGGTTGCCCTTTAGCAGACGTTATCATCAATGATGTCAAACAGGCTTTGCTTAAGATTGACCAAATTAAAGAAGTTAAGGTTGAGTTGGTTTGGTATCCAGCTTGGGACCCAAGTCGCATGAGTCGCTATGCCCGTATCGCCTTAGGCGTTAAATTATAGGAGGGATATTATGCGTCAGTTAGCAGATTTACAAGCCGTTGAGGATTTCAAAGCACAAAATCCGGAGGGACTAGTCATTGATGTCCGGTCTCAAGCGGATTATGAAGAAGGTCATATGGAGGGAGCACTTCATCATCCTGAGGAAACTATCTTGACGGATTTAGCTGATAGAGACAAGACTTTGCCAATTGCGGTTTACTGTAACCGAGGTGTCAAGTCACGCCGTGTGGCACAAAGTCTCGAAGCAGCGGGCTTCAGCAATATTTACAACTATACACCAGGCTTAAAAGGTTAAGAAAAGTTTAAAGTCAAAAAAGGTCAGAGAAAACTCTTGACCTTTTTTGACTTTTGGTCTATACTAAGAATGTGCCCAAGATTGGGCTATTATTAAACACTAAAAACACTGACTATTTTTGACCAAACAACTATAAAGGAAGGTGCTAAGATGATTGAAAAAATGACAACAACCATGCAAGAAGCTTTGGGTCAAGCGCAACAGATTGCTATAACCCGGCAACATCAGGAAATTGATATTCCTCATCTCTGGCATGTTCTGATTCAACCTAATGAATTTGCGGCACGTCTCTATGAAGAAATTGGCGTTCCTATGGAAGAATTTCGCCAACTAGTCAACAAGGAGATTGACGCAATCAGTGTCGTATCAGGAAGCAATGTCCAGTATGGCCAAGCCATTAGTCAACGACTTAACCAACTTTTTGCAGCAGCTAACCAGATTGCTAAGGACAATAAGGATGAATTTTTATCAACTGAGGTCATTCTTCTTGCCTTATATAAACAAAAGGGCAATCCCTTAACTCAATTCTTAAATCAACATGATATCAGTGAGTCTAAATTAAAAGAACGTATCGATCAATTGAGAGGAGGATCACGCGTGACATCACAAAACCAAGAAGAAACCTATGAAGCTTTGGCCAAGTATGCCACAAACCTTGTCCAAGCCGTAAGAGAGAATAAACTAGATCCAGTCATCGGACGTGATGAAGAAATTCGGGATGTCATCCGAATCCTATCACGTAAGACCAAGAACAACCCAGTCTTAATCGGGGAACCAGGTGTTGGTAAAACTGCCATTGTGGAAGGTTTAGCCCATCGTATTGTAAGACGCGATGTACCTGAGAACCTCAAAGACAAGGAAATCTACAGCCTTGATATGGGGGCCTTGATTGCCGGAGCCAAGTATCGCGGTGAATTTGAAGAACGTCTCAAGGCCGTTCTTAAGGAAGTGAAACAGTCAGAAGGCAGAATCTTGCTCTTCATTGATGAGATTCACCTGATTGTGGGGGCTGGTAAGACTGACGGTGCCATGGACGCCGGTAACTTGCTTAAACCTATGTTGGCGCGTGGGGAGTTGCACTGTATTGGTGCCACTACCTTAGACGAATATCGTGAGAACATTGAAAAGGATAAGGCTTTGGAACGTCGTTTCCAACGGGTACTTGTTCAAGAGCCGACCGTGGAAGATACTATTTCTATCTTACGGGGACTCAAGGAACGCTTCGAAATCCACCACGGGGTTAACATTCATGACAACGCCTTGGTGGCAGCAGCTATCCTGTCCAACCGCTACATTACCGATCGATTCTTACCTGATAAGGCCATTGACTTAGTCGACGAAGCCTGCGCAACCATACGGGTCGAAATTAATTCTATGCCGACAGAAATGGACCAAGTCAATCGTCGTCTTATGCAACTTGAAATCGAAGAAGCAGCACTTAAGAAAGAACACGACGAAGCAAGTAAGAAACGCTTAGAGAACTTACAAGAAGAATTAGCTGATTTACGCGAACAAGCCAACATGCTCAAAATGCGTTGGGAAATCGAAAAAGAAGCTTCAAACAAAATGCGTGACAAACGCCTGGAGTTAGAAGCGGCTCGTCACCAACTCGAAGAAGCGGAAGCTAGCTATGATTTGGAACAGGCAGCCGTCCTGCGCCATGGTAAGATTCCGCAATTAGAGAAGGAACTAGCAGAACTTGAAGCCAAAGAAACTGTGCCACGTCATGAACGTCTGACCCAAGAATCAGTGACTGACGAAGAAATCGCGCAGGTTGTAGGTCGATTGACAGGAATTCCGGTTAATCGACTGGTGGAAGGTGAACGTGAGAAGTTACTTAAGCTTAGCGACACCCTACATGAACGCGTCATTGGCCAGGACGAGGCAGTTGATAAGGTAGCGGAAGCAGTTTTACGTTCTCGTGCAGGCTTACAAAACCCTAACCGTCCAATTGGTTCCTTCCTCTTCTTAGGACCTACTGGGGTAGGGAAGACAGAGTTAGCCAAAGCCTTGGCTGAAACCCTCTTTGACTCAGAAAGCCATCTGGTCCGGATTGATATGTCCGAGTATATGGAGAAACACAATGTCTCTCGTCTGGTAGGGGCTCCTCCAGGCTATGTAGGTTATGAAGAAGGGGGCCAATTAACAGAGGCCGTGCGACGGACGCCATATACCATCGTCTTATTAGATGAAATTGAAAAGGCTCACCCAGACGTCTTCAATATCCTGCTCCAAGTTCTTGACGACGGTCGCTTGACCGACTCTAAAGGACGGACTGTTGACTTCAAGAATACAGTGCTGATTATGACCTCTAATATTGGCTCAAGCCTCTTGTTAGAAGGAGTTGAGGACGATGGTAGCATCAATCCAGAGACAGCAGCTCAAGTCCGTCAACTCTTGCGTCAACACTTCAAGCCAGAGTTCCTCAACCGGATTGACGACACCGTACTCTTTACACCATTGGCACAAAGCCACATGAATAAGATTGTCTTCAAACTCTTGAAGAGTCTGCAAGAACGTTTGGCTTACCAAGATATTAGCCTAGAGCTAGATGATCAAGCAGCCACTTGGTTAGCTCATAATGGCTATGACCCAGTCTACGGGGCACGTCCACTCATGCGCTATATGACGCGTGAATTAGAAACGCCATTAGCTAAGGCTATCATTGCCGGGGACATACAAGCTAACTCGCATGTGATGGTGCACTTAGAAGATGACCACCTGGTCTTTGAATCAAAACCTAATCAAGAATAAGGGCGAGTAAGATGACTAAGTTAACTTAGTCATCTTTTTTAATGTGCAAGGCCTTCTTATTTACTTGACTTTCTTTCTAGCCTAGCGTAAGGTAAAATTAAACATAAAGAGTTAATCTCTCGTGATTTTGACAATCCCAATGACTTATTGCTTGATTAGGATTGCTAGGAGGAGCGCTATGGCACGCTACGATAAATATATTATGAAATACATTGGTTTAATCACCCTCATTGTCTTGGTTGTATGGAACTGGAATTCCATTATGGGCTTAGTCGGATCCATCTATAAGACTTTGGGACCAATTATTAACGGGGCTATTTTTGCCTACATCTTGAATCTACTTATGGTTCGCTACGAAAGGCTTTTAACTAAGTTACAGGTAAAAATGCCGTTGATTAAAGAACTGAAGCGACCAGTATCGATGCTCTTATCCCTCTTGACTTTTGTCTTGGCGGTTATTATGATTCTGGTCCTAGTCTTACCACAGTTATCGACCGCTATTAGTCGTTTTATTGAGGTCATTCCAAGTGTCAGCACTTGGCTACAGAAGGCGATTGAAGAGTATGATGCTTATTTCCCTCAGTTGCAGACCCTCATGTCACAGCTTAATATCAACTGGGGCAGCCTGATTCAACAATCCATGACAGTTCTTAACAGCTTGTCTTCTAACTTCTTAAACATTACCTTTACTACAATTACTGGGGTGGCATCTAATACTATTAACTCCATCCTGTCCTTGATGGTTGCCCTCTATATTTTGGGGTCTAAGGAACGTCTTTTACTACAAGGTAAGCGGCTCATTATGGCCTACTTGAAACCTAGCCACGCTCAGACTCTCTTAGATATTATTCGCCTAATGAATGAATCCTTCACCAATTTCTTCGTGGGGATGACCTTGGAAGGCATCATTCTGGGCAGCCTAGTCACTGTTGCTGCCAGCATCTTCAATCTGCCATATGCGGGTATGTTAGGAGTGATTGCTGGGGTTATGGCCTTAATTCCTATTATTGGTGGCTATATCTCTGCAGCAGTAGGGACTTTGATGCTATTGGCTGTTTCACCAAGCCAGGCGCTCTTTTATCTGGTCATGGTCATCATTATCATGCAACTGGAAGGGAACCTAATCTATCCACGTGTGGTGGGAGGTTCTATTGGGTTACCAGGTCTCTGGGTCTTAGTGGCCTTCACAGTCGGTGGTGGCTTAATGGGTATTTCAGGCATGATTCTGGGGATTCCTTTAGCAGCGACCCTCTACAAACTATTGGGTCGAGATGTCCTCATGCGGGAGAAACGTCAGACCTTGACTATTTTTGAATAAGGTAGATAGCGAGAGCAGTCATGCTCTCGCTATTTTAATAGTATTATTTGTTGACTGTAAAGGCTTTATGTTATAATTGAACTATCAAATTTATCCTTTGATTTAAGTACTCGAGGGTAAGGAGGTCAATAAGATGAAACACTTGACTAAGCAATTGTTAGTTGGCTGTTTAGGATTAAGTTTTCTTGTCAACTATATGGGCCAAAGTGTCGCTGCACGCCCACCTATTTTAGATGCTACCTCTGAGGAAAGTTCTAAAGCAAGTGAGGGAAGTTCACTGATATCTGAAGAGACTGAGCGTATGACCTTTCCTGAATTACAGGATAAGCTAGAGCAAGCGCGACAAAAGGTGTTAAATGTTAAAATCACCGCAAAGACCTCTCGAAAAACTAAGGAGTTTTCTGTGCCAAGTGAAGATACGTATATAGCCTGGAACAAATTTGAAGTCAGTGATGACCAGAAGAGTGAGCCGGTACTTTCCTTTAATCATGAAGAATTCAATTTGGCTGGCATACTTAAATTTGAGTATTACTTGACTAAGAAAGCTCAAGATGATTATCTTTTTTATACAAAATTAGAGACTGATCAGGCTAGCTATAGTCAGATAACTTACCCCTTTGCCTATGTCAATTACCAGGATATTCTTACGTCCATTATTTTACTTGACGCCCCATACGCTAAGGTTGAACTTAAAGATTCGAGTTATCATGTCTACATCAGTGACAAGGACCAGTCCTTAACCCACCTTTTCCTCTTTAGTATTGGGCGAGATAAAGTCGGTCAAGAAAAGAGTAGTCTTGAGCTCATAATCGACCAGAAGGATTTTAATCTTAAGGGGTTAAGCTATCACTATCAAGACGATCAAGAACAGCGGTCCGCAGAGCTATCGGTAGCAGATATTAATCAAGTCTCTGAGAAAGATCTGACCTTGGCTGCATGGACGCAAGAGGCTGTCTTGGAAGATGACAGCAGTTCTGATAGGTCTGAATCAAGTGATGAAACAAGTGAAACAGCTGACTCCAGCCAAAGTCGTGAGTCCTCTCCTAAGGCTAGCCAAATCATGGAAGAAGTATGGCGAGAGCGGCTACTTTCTTCAGTCTTCATGTCCTTCGATAAAATAGTCCTATCAGATGACAAGACCAATGTCACAGCCTTAGAAGGTGACATGGCCTATAATAAGGTTGGGCAAATCGTCGGTCTTCATTACTTTGGTATTCTAGATCAGGGCTATCCTGATGGACGGTTCGTTGAAATCATAAAGAGCTTGAATGACAAAACCTTTTATGGGCGTCTCAATAGCCAATGGTACACGATATCGACAGCTAAAACAGAGGATATCAAACCAGAATACCAGCGCCTGCTGACAGTCTTAGCAGACAAAAAGCTAACTGAAAAAATGACCGTTGAAGAATCGGAAACAAGTTACTTGCTGAAATTGCAAGGCCATGACCTTGGCCTCCTTGGTGATTTGTCAAGAGACTTGCTAATGGATTTGACGGAGACAGACTCAAATGAAAGGCAAGGCAAGTTTAGTTTGACTCTAGAGGTTTCTAAAAAGGAACATTATCTCCAATCACTTGATTTGAAGGTAGAGACCCAAATAGAAGGGAGCCCACACATCCAGCATGCTAAAATTTCCTTTAGTCGCCATAATAAGGTCTCAGATATGAAATTTGAGCTTCCTAGCGAGGCCAAAGATGCTAGACCAATTGAAGAGCTCTCATCTTCTGAAGAATCGAATTCGTAACCTTGTGTAAATAGTTTTCAAGCTTTAGTGAAAGTGCTATAATAGACTTAGAAACTTGAGAGGAGGAATAACTCGTGTATCTACTTATCTTGTTGGGGGTTGCTTTTGCGACGGCCACGCTCTTCTTCAAGCAGAAGTTGCCGACAGCACTTTTAGCATTAGCTTCCTTTGCTTGGTATTTTGAAGCTTGGCAGTCTGATGGACTCTTACCCTTTATCATTTTCTCAGTTGGGGTAGTCATGGTCATCTTAGAGTTCTACTTACCACAAACAGGTTTTGCAGGCCTCATTGGCTCAGTTGTCATGGGCTTGGTACTCCAATACCATACACAGAATTGGCAAGAGACCTGGCTCTTACTCTTCGGGATTGGACTTGTCAGTGTGACAGTCTTCTTCGTCCTATTGAAGTTTGGCCTGTCTATTAAGGTCAATGAAGCCTTAATTCTAGATGCGCAGATTAACTCTCATGCTCGAGGAAGACAAGGAGACCAGGCAGCTAGCGCTGATCACCCGCTCATTGGTCACTCAGGACATGCTATTTCGGATTTGAAACCGATTGGTAAAGTTGAAGTGGATGGCCAAGTCTATGAGGCGCGAAGTGCCCACAACTTTATTAGTCAAGGGGCGACGGTTGCGGTTCAAGCTGTCAGCCAAGGGACACTTGTTGTTAGAAAAGGAGGAGAAGCATAATGAATGGATGGATTCCATTAGGTTTATTAATTATCGTCTTATTAGTACTGATTAGCCTCTTCTTCCGCTTTGTACCAGTAGGTTTATGGATTACCGCCTACTTCTCTGGTGTTAAAGTGGGGATTGGGAATTTAATCGGGATGCGTTTGCGGCGGGTTGTGCCAAAAATGATTATTAACCCAATGATTAAGGCAACCAAAGCAGGCTTAGTCATTAATACAAATGAACTTGAAGCTCACTACTTAGCAGGTGGGAATGTCAACATGGTCATTGATGCCTTAATTGCGGCTCAACGTGCCAATATTGACTTGGAATTCGAACAAGCAGCTGCCATTGATTTGGCAGGGCGTAACGTTTTTGAAGCCGTTCAAGTATCGGTTAACCCTAAGGTAATTGAAACCCCAATTATTGCGGGTGTCGCTATGGACGGGATTGAAGTTAAGGCCAAAGCCAAAGTGACTGTTCGCGCCAACATTGAACGTTTAGTCGGGGGTGCTGGTGAAGAAACCATCATTGCCCGTGTTGGTGAAGGGATTGTTACGACCGTAGGTAGTGCCGCTAAGCACTCCATTGTCCTAGAGAACCCAGACTCTATTTCCCAAACTGTTTTACGTAAAGGCTTAGACTCAGGGACTGCCTTTGAGATTCTATCCATTGATATTGCGGACGTTGATGTGGGCCGTAACATCGGGGCTAAATTGCAAGCTGACCAAGCTGTAGCAGACAAGAAGATTGCTCAAGCTAAGGCTGAAGAACGTCGTGCCTTCGCGGTTGCCCAGGAACAAGAGATGTTGGCCGAAGTACAACGCATGCGCGCTAAAGTGGTTGAAGCAGAATCTGAAGTGCCATTAGCTATTGCCGAAGCTTTCCGTAAAGGCAACCTAGGCATTCATGATTACTATCAATTACAAAATATCCAAGCCGATACTGCCATGCGTGAATCCATTGCTAAGGATGAAAAACCAGCCGGCGACACAGTGATTTCTGAATAGGACACTTAAGTCATGATGAAAGGGGAGTTAACCAATGAGAGGCTATATCTTTTTGCTGATTTTCCTTGCGTCTTTCCTCATTCCTAAAATTCGGGACATGATTCGTGATAATGCGGCGGGCAAGCAAGCAAGATTCCGCCAGAACCCAATGCCTCAAGTAGACCCTCAGTATTCACTAAGAAATCTGTCAGCTCAATTGAATGTGCTCATGGCTGCAGCTCAGGATCCTAATCTCACTGATCAGGAGAGAGCCTCATTAGAAGATAAGATTGATTATCTTAACCAAGAATTAGACCAAGCTCTAGGTGCTGAGGAAATTGAGGCGGATAATCTCTTACAAGCAAAAGGCGAAGCTGGCCAGTCTATGTTGGACGAGGTTGAGTTTGATCAGGCCCAAGCTCAAATGGAAGCTTCCTTGGCTGATCGGTGGGGTGACAGTGACCAAGATTGGTCCTTGGCCGAATCTGATGCAGATGCCATTCAACTTGAACGTATAGGTGCTTCTAATCAGCACCATACAGGGCGTGGTTCTAAACTCACCAAGCTCAATCGCAAGAACCTTAAGGATGCGGTTATTTATAGTGAGATTCTCAAACCAAAGCATCAATCTAAATGATATGGAATGGAGGTAGGAAGTGATTCCTGCCTCTTTTTGTGTATAGTTAGACACAAAATAATCAGGAAACTTGCTTTTATTGCTTAAAGTGCTAGGATGAAAGTAGGATTACTATGTCCAGAAAAGAGGGATGACTAAATGTCAGATTTTAAACAGTATATTAAGAATATCGGCCATGTTGATTTTGAGCTCCAACCTCTTAATGAGGTAGATATTGCCGTTATGGTTGAAATGGTCTATCTCAAGTTAGATGATTATGTCAGTCATGTTATATCCGAATCAAAAGCCATTTCTGTGATGGATTTTTACCAGCAGTTTGCTCAAGACAAAAAAGAAATTCAAGAGGAAAATCCTTTTTTAATTTCCAAGGGACGGCTTGAGGTAGCCAAGGCTGCAGCCCAAGCATCACGCTATCGTAATATTCAGATTTTCGGCTTTCAATCCGACTTAGACCTCAAGTTAGAGAAGCAGTTTGCGGCGGCAACCTTCTATATTCCGGAAGTTAATACCTATTTGGTAGTCTTCCGTGGGACAGATGAAACGATTGTAGGTTGGAAAGAAGACTTCAATATGAGCCACCAAACCCAGGTGCCGGCTCAGGATGCTGCTAGAGAATACCTGACCAAAGTCATGACTGAATTTGATGGTCAATATATTATAGCCGGTCACTCCAAAGGGGCCAACTTAGCAATTTATGCCGCTAGTCAACTTGATAAAATGCTACAGAATCAAGTGTCAGCCATTTATGCTTATGACGGGCCGGGTTACCAAAGGGATTTTCTAGAGACAGAGGGCTATTTGGCCATTGAGTCCAAGATTCATGCCTTCCAGCCAGAGGATGCGGTGGTCAGTCAGATTCTCTTCCATACAGTTCAAGCCAAGGTGGTCGCCTGCAAAGGCATTAGCATGATGCAACACCTGCTAGAGAACTGGCAAATCGATAAGATAAGTTTCAAGGAAGTAGAGTCGGTAACCCCAGGGAGTCAGCGTCTTCAAGCTACCCTTGGTCAATGGGTTGACCAGCATTCTGCCCAAGAGTTAGAAGAATTCTTCGGTGCCATATTTGGCATTATTGAGGCTACAGGTATTGAAACTTTGAACGAGATAGGGGACAATTTCCTCGCGTTTCTTATCTCTCTACAACGTGAAATCCGTGATACAGAGGATAGTGACTTGCTAAAAGAAGGATTCGCTCAGCTCCAAGCCATCTATAAGGAGCAGGGGGATGAAACAAATGCCAACTTCTTGGAAGTCGTTCAAGGCAAGATAGATAGTGCCACAAGCTTCATCAAGGACCTAGTTCCTGTTGCCCTATTGCCAGGTAAATCTGAAGATAAGCAAGTAGAAGAAGAAGGGGACCTACAAGCCAAAGGTGAGAAAACAGATTATGGCGCGATTTGATTATGAGCCTCTCAATCTCTATGATAACTTTGCGACTGCTAGTCGCAAATGGCCTCATGTTCCCATTTATTTTGATCAGACTTTAGCAGCTTTCCCGGAATTAGGTCTTGAAACTAGCTATCAGGATGCTTTAAAATCCATTGATCGACGTGCTAAGCAGTTAGCCAGATTAGGTATCAAGCCTGGCACTAAGGTCATGGTCTACAAATCACCCGCTTTTGATACCTATCTTTTAGCGCTTGCCTTGACTAAACTTGGCGCGGTACCAGTCATGGTGTCCTATCACTTAGGAGCTGAGGTTATTAAGGTCTTCGGCCAAAGGCTGGGGCAAGGACACGCCTTAATTTACGACCAGAAAACGGCCAAAAAGGTGTCACAACTTGCCACTCCAAATGGCTCAAGCTACTTAAGTCTTGACTCTATACTAGATGCGGAAGAAGTAAATGAGCTTGAGTCAACTAAGTTCGATTTAGATGCCATTGCCTATATGACCCATACATCGGGCACAACTGGAATTCCAAAGTTTATCTGTCATTCTTGCTCTAGCATGGGCTGGCGGACCCTCTGGCAGAAGCGGGTTTTAGACCTGATGCAAGAGAGAAAACTCTGTAGTTTTTTGGTTAGTCCTGTGCATTCACGTTTCAATATTGGAGTTTCCAGCCTTATGTCTTTGGGCTTTCCCATGATGCCGCTATCGACTCCTGACCTAGCTTCAGTGGAGGTTGCTTTCAGAGCACATCCACCATATGCTGTGGAAACTCATCCTAATCATTTTGTCCAGTGGCGTAGCCTAGCACAGGGTCATCCGGACCTTTTTAAGGAGACTAAGTACTTCCATTCGACTTTTGATGCCATTAATGGCGATACCATGGCTTCATTCTTGAAGGCAGCTAAGGCTAACCATCCTGTCTTCCTACAGGTCTACGGACAAAGTGAATGTGGGCCTATGATTTTAAGAGCCCATCGCTCAAGAAGCTTAGCTAATCTCGAAGCCAGAGACATGGGGCTAGGCCTTGGCGACTTAACCAAGGCCAGAATATGTGATGCTGAGGGTAATCCTGTCAAGCAAGGCCAACCAGGACATATCCAACTCTATTCCAAGGGCAGGGCTCTAACTTACTATCAAGAAGAAGAGCGATTTGCTGAAAATGTTTATGGTGAATGGTGGGATAGTGGGGACTACGGTTATATAGATCAGCGTGGCCATCTCTATCTGCAAGATCGCCAAGTCGACCTAGTTGAGGATCTACCAAGTACACTTGAATTAGAGGATGTTCTTTTGGATAAACTGGATTTTTTGGCTGAAGTGGTCATTATTAGAGACCCAAAGGGCTATGCACAGCCGGTTATTGCAGTCAACGATGGCATGACCATGGATTGGCAAGCCTGGTGGGAAGTGACCGCGGATATGCCTCACCTCAACCAAGCAATTATCTTGGAGTGGGGGGAGATTCCACGAACCGCAACCATGAAGGTCCAACGGCTAGCGCTTAGCCAACAGATATTTAGTTGAGCAATTCGAGATAGATATAGAGCAAGGTTTGACATAACTTAGGCCTTGCTTTTTCTTATGGGATGGTGTATATTATATAAGGTTGCATCACCCGATGCTCCAATTCGCACGTTCGTTGATAGTTAGGACGGTGCTTGGGTAACCAAGTTTCCTTGCTAGGTGACACGTTCGGAGGAAAAATATTAAACCAAATGGAGGTATAGAAATGTCAGTAATTTCTATGAAGCAATTATTAGAAGCTGGTGTACACTTCGGTCACCAGACTCGTCGTTGGAACCCTAAGATGAAGCGTTATATCTTTACAGAACGTAACGGTATCTACATCATCGACTTACAAAAAACCGTTAAATTAGTTGACGAAGCATACAACTACATGCGTGAAGCAGCAGCTGACGGCGGTGTAGTACTCTTCGTTGGTACTAAGAAACAAGCTCAAAAAGCTGTTGAAGAACACGCAGTTCGTTCAGGTCAATACTACATCAACCACCGTTGGTTGGGTGGTCTCTTGACTAACTGGGATACTATCCAAGGCCGTATCCGTCGCTTGAAAGCTATCGAAAAAATGGCTGAAGACGGGACCTTCGAAGTACTTCCTAAGAAAGAAGTTATCGAAATCCGTAAGGAACAAGAGCGTTTAGAGAAATTCTTAGGCGGGATCAAAGACATGCCAAGAATTCCAGATGTCATCTTCATCGTGGATCCACGTAAAGAGCGCATCGCGGTTCAAGAAGCTCAAAAATTAAACATTCCAATCGTTGCTATGGTCGACACTAACTGTGACCCAGACGAAATCGACGTAGTAATCCCATCTAACGATGACGCTATCCGCGCTATCAGCTTAATCGCTGGTGCTATGGCTGACGCTGTTATCGAAAGCAACCAAGGGGTTGTAGAATCTGTCGCTGAAGAATCAACTGACAAAGCTTTCTTCGATAACTTGTTCGAATCAAACGAAGGCCAAGAAGCCTAAGCGTTACTTAACTTAGTATAAGCATGAACTGTCTTAATTCAGGAGGATAACCATAGGCTCAAGGCTAGGGACCTGTGTTGAGACAGTTTTTTATAAGACCTGAGGAGGAAACATACAAAATGGCAAACATTACTGCAAAATTAGTAAAAGAATTACGCGACATGACTGGCGTCGGTATGATGGACGCTAAAAAAGCTTTAGTTGAAGTTGAAGGCGACATCGACAAAGCGGTAGACTTCTTGCGTGAAAAAGGTTTAGCTAAAGCTGCTAAAAAAGCTGACCGTATCGCAGCTGAAGGGGTTACTGCTACTTATGTAGACGGCAACACTGCTGCCTTAATCGAATTGAACTCTGAAACTGACTTCGTTGCTAAGAACGACAAGTTCCAAGCTTTAGTTGCAACTGTTGTTAAAGCTATTGCTGAAGCAAAACCAGCTACTATGGAAGAAGCTTTAGCTGTTAAAGTTGGCGACAAGACAATCGAAGAATTAATCTTAGAAGGTACAACCGTTATCGGTGAAAAACTTTCTCTTCGTCGTTTCGAAGTATTGTCTAAAGCTGATGGCGATGCTTTCGGTGAATACCTCCACATGGGTGGCCGTATCGGTGTCTTAACTGTTATCGAAGGTTCTGACGACTCTGTAGCAGCTAAAGACGTTGCAATGCACGTTGCAGCGATTAACCCACGTTACGTAAGCCGTGAAGATGTATCTGAAGAAGACTACAAACACGAAGAAAAGATCCAAACCGAAATCGCCCTCAACGAAGGCAAACCAGCTAACATCGTTGAGAAAATGATTAAAGGTCGTATGAACAAATACTTAGCTGAAATCAGCTTAACTGAACAAGCATTCGTTAAGAATCCTGACCAAACAGTTGCTGAATTCGTAGCTTCTAAGGGCGGTAAAGTGAAAACTTTTGTCCGTTATGAAGTCGGCGAAGGTATGGAAAAACGTCAAGATAACTTTGCAGACGAAGTGGCTGCCCAAATGGGTAAATAAGCTCGTCTAATTGACTAAGCCCCAAGTGATTGGGGCTTTTTCTGAAAAACGGACTCTTCAGGCAAATCAAGGTAAGGAGTAAGGAAAATGGTAGAACCGAAATACAAACGTGTCGTCTTGAAATTAAGCGGCGAAGCCATGGCTGGACAATCTGGCTTTGGTATTGATCCAGCAACCATCAAAGAAATGGTCAAGGAAATTAAAGAAGTTCACGCCCTAGGCGTAGAAATCGCCATTATTGTCGGTGGTGGCAATATCTGGCGAGGGATTACAGGGGCTGAGATGGGCATGGAACGGGCGCAAGCCGACTACATGGGCATGTTAGCGACTGTCATGAACTCCTTAGCCCTACAAGATGTTCTGGAGAACAATGGCGTACCAACTCGGGTTCAAACCTCTATCGACATGCGCCAAATTGCGGAACCATTTATCCGTCGTCGTGCTATCCGCCACTTGGAAAAGGGCCGCGTGGTTATCTTTGCAGCAGGTACCGGGAACCCTTACTTCTCAACTGATACTCTAGCCGCTTTGCGTGCTGCCGAAGTGAACGCAGACGTTATCTTGATGGCTAAGAATAATGTGGATGGTGTCTACGATGCCGATCCACGCCAGGATGCCAATGCAACTAAGTTCGACAACTTGTCCCACTTAGATGTTATTGCTAAGGGCCTAAAGGTTATGGACTCTACCGCTAGCTCGCTCAGCATGGATAACGATATTCCTTTGGTTGTCTTCAACTTGAATGAACCTGGTAACATTCGTCGGGTAGTTTTGGGTGAATCCATCGGGACGGTCGTTGGCGGCAAATAATGATTTTTAAGAGCGTCTCCTAGTCTCTGGGGCGCTCTTTTTGGATAAAATAGGCTATACTCAAGCTTGATTAAATATGCTATAATAAGTTAGTACAAAATATGTAGGAGGCTGTCTCAATGACTACTGAATTAATCAAAGATACTAAGCAACGTATGCAAAAGACCGTTGACGCCTACCAACGCGAGTTAGGTTCTATTCGGGCTGGGCGTGCTAATGCCAGCATTTTAGACCGTATTAGTGTTGAATACTATGGCGTGCCAACTCCACTCAACCAATTAGCATCCATCACCATTCCAGAGGCGCGTATGCTCTTGATTACCCCTTATGACAAAGGAACCCTGGGGGATATTGAGAAAGCAATCTTAATGAGTGATGTGGGCATTACGCCATCTAACGATGGGTCTGTGGTGCGTTTGGTCATTCCTGCCTTGACTCAAGAGCGACGCCAAGAATTGGCTAAAACCGTTGGTAAGGAACAAGAAGGGGCTAAGGTCCGTGTTCGTAACATCCGTCGTGATGCCATTGACCATGCTAAGAAGGCAGAGAAGAACAAGGAAATCACCGAGGATGATTTGAAAGGTCTAGAAAAAGACATTCAAAAGTTAACAGATGACTTCGTCAAAGAAATCGAAAAATTAACGGCTGAAAAAGAAAAAGAAATCTTAGAAAAATAAGACCTTATTGACGTGGATTCTGTTTCATAACAGGATTTGCGTCTTTTTTTCTTACCTAAAAAGTGCTATAATGAAGTTAGTTAATAAACTTACATAGGAGGGGACTCGTTATGCTAACCTATATTGTAGGTGCCGGCGCAATGGGTTGCCGTTTCGGCTACCAAATGGCTGAAGCTGGCCAAAAAGTTGTCTTGTTCGATGGCTGGCAAGACCACATTCAAGCAATCAAAGAAAAAGGCCTAATTATTACCGGTGACCAAGACAAGACGGTAGCCTTAGATATTCGGCCTTTTGGTCAGGATGCGCCTGTCTGTGACCTCATGATTCTTTTCGTCAAAGCCCACCAATTGGAGACAACCCTGCAGGAAACGGCTCACTTACGTGATCAGCACACCAAGGTTTTCTGTTTACTTAATGGTTTAGGACATGAAGAAGTCATTAAACGATACGTGGATCCACACAATATTATGATGGGGGTAACCGTTTGGACTGCTGTCCTTCTTGGTCCGGGGCAAGTTCGTCTCAAAGATTCCGGAACCATTAATTTCTGTGCCCTTGACCCAAGCGGTAAAGAAGTTGGCCTAGAGGTAGAAGCTTTACTTAACCAAGCTGGGCTTAATGCAACATATGACCAAGAAGTCTTTAAGGCTATCTGGACTAAGGCCTGTGTCAATGGGACTATGAACTCTACTTGTGCCTTAACAGATTGTACCATTGCAGAATTCTTCTCTTCGGAAGAGGGGCGCTTAATCGTTCGTCAACTCATGCACGAGTTCATCACCGTAGCCAAAGCCAAAGGAATTGTCCTCGATGAAGAGAAAATCTACCAGTACCTTATGGACTTGTCGGTTAAGTTAGCAGGTCACTATCCATCAATGCACCAAGATCTAGTTCAACAAAAGCGCCTAACTGAAATTGACTACATCAATGGGGCTGTTGCACGTATGGGGGCCGACTTAGGCATTGATACACCTTACTGCAAGATGGTGACGGAGTTCATCCATGTTAAGGAGCGTCAATTTGGGGTGCGCGCCTAGTAACTAAGCCCAAAGGCTTGACACTTAGGCTCTTTGTGGTATAATGAATACAGTCGAAATCAAGTTGGAAAGGAGTGAGCGGTGACGCTTGCTCTTTTTGCATGAGAGAATGAGGTGAACTATGAGTGCAATTTTAGATAAGGTGACACCAGCCATTACCGAGATAGTAGAAGCCAACGGCTGCTACTTGGTTGACATGGAATATGTCAAGGAAGGTAAGTCTTGGTTCCTTCGCATCTATGCGGATAAACCAGGACGGATTGACATTGATGACTGTGCGGCCATCAGTGAGCAAATCAGCGAACATCTGGATAGTATTAAGCCTGATCCATTTCCTGAGGCTTATTTCTTAGAGGTCTCATCACCAGGGGCGGAACGGCCATTGAAAACTGATCAAGCCTTGCGAGAGGCAATAGGTGAGTATGTGCATTTAGACTACTATGCGCCACAACACGGTGCTAAGAGCCATGAAGGGACTTTAGAAGCTGTGACAGATGACAAAGTTACGCTGACTGTCCAAATTAAAACTGTCAAAAAACAACTAGAAATCGAACGCCAAGCCATCGCCAAAGCGCGTCTGGCTATTAAGTTCTAATAGACTACTGGAGGATAGACAATGAGTAAGGAACTTGTTAAAGCAATGCAGGTTTTAGAAGAAGAAAAGGGGATTTCTCGCCAAGTCATTAAGGAAGCCCTGGAATCTGCCTTAGCTCTAGCATATAAGAAAAACTATGACCAAGCCCAAAACGTGGAGGTCCAATTCGATGAGAATAAGGGCACCATTAAGGTCTACTCGGTCAAAGAAGTTGTAGAAACCAACTATGATTCGACCTTAGAAATCAGCCTAGAAGAAGCGCTCAAGATTAATCGCGCTTACGAAATTGGCGACAAAATCAAATTCGAAGTGACACCTAAGGACTTCGGTCGTATTGCGACTCAGACTGCTAAGCACGTCATCATGCAACGTATTCGCGAAGCTGAACGGGAGAATATCTTCGAGGAATTTAGCCAATATGTAGATGAAATCATGACTGGGACGGTAGAACGTCAAGATCACCGCTTTATCTATGTCAATATTGGCCGTGTGGAGGCTATTATGCCACTTGGGGAACAAATCCCTAGCGAACAATTTGAACCTGATCAACGCATTAAGGTTTATGTAGCCAAGGTTGATAAGACAAGCAAGGGCCCGCAAATCGTGGTCAGCCGTGCTCACAATGATTTCTTGCGCCGCCTCTTCGAACAGGAAGTACCAGAAATCTACGATGGTACGGTTGAAGTCATGGCCATCGCTCGTGAAGCAGGTGACCGTGCCAAAGTTGCAGTGCGTTCACGCGACAAGAATATCGACCCTGTTGGGACCTGTGTGGGCCCACGTGGTCAACGTGTTCAAGCTATCGTTAACGAACTCAACGGCGAAAATATGGACATCATCGAATGGAATGAAGATCCAGTTGTCTTCATTCAAAATGCTTTGAGCCCTGCTCAAGTTCTCAAGGTTGATTTCAACGAAGAAGCGCATGCCTGCATCGTGGTAGTACCGGATAACCAATTATCCTTGGCCATCGGTAAACGGGGTCAAAATGCCCGCCTCGCTGCTCGTTTGACGACCTATAAAATTGATATCAAGTCAGAATCTTCTTATGCTGACTACTTAGAAGAGCAAGCGGCTTTAGCCTTAGAAGCTCAAGCTGCAGCTGAAGCTAGTCAAGAGGATTTAGCAGAAGAACTTCCAGCTGAAACGCTGGACCAAGCAGTTGAAGTAGAAGATCTAAAGCTTGAATCTGAACCTGCTGGCGAAGAATAGGGCTGAGCGAAGGAGGGGACCCGATGCAAACGAAGAAACAGCAAGCACCACGTAAGGTGCCAATGCGTAAATGTATTGTATCCCAGACCATGTTCCCTAAGAAGGAACTGGTACGGGTGGTCAAATCCAAAGAAGGACAGATTTCGATTGATCCAAGTGGTCGTCAAAATGGTCGTGGTGCCTATATTGGCCTAGACCGCAATCTGGCCTTGGAAGCCAAGAAGAAACGGACCTTTGACCGTGCTTTCAGTATGAAAGTGGATGACGCCTTCTACGATGAACTCTATGCCTATATTGATCATCAACAGGCGCGTAAAGAATTACTATGACACCAGAACAAAAGAAACTGAACATGTTAGGCCTGGCCAACCGGTCGGGTAACCTGATTAGTGGTGACGAACTCGTCGAGAAAGCCATTAAACGCGGGCGTGTGGCCTTGGTCCTCTGTGCCCAAGATGCAAGTGACGCTACCCGTACACGTTATCAGGATTGGTCCCAGCGCTATCATGTTCCACTAGAAATGACATTTAACCGAGAACAAATCAGTCACGCTGTGGGAAAGACTCGTTCAATCGTGGCCATCACCAACCGGGGGATGGCTAAGACCTATCTTTCCTATTAGCCCTACTGACCAATTCTTAGGAATAGGAAGGTGAGACAATGACAGTTAGTCGCGTATATGAATTTGCCAAAGCACATAATATGAGCTCCAAGGCTGTATTAGAATTGGCAAAGAAAAATGGTATTGAATTCAATAGCCATATGTCCTCCATGACCGAGGGACAAACTCAAGAATTGGAACGCTTACTGCGTCAACCAAAGGCTGCGCCAACAGAGAAAGCTACGCAAAAGCCAAAACAAGACAAGCCAACGCCTAAGGCTAAGCCTGAAGCCAAGCAAGGTCACAAACAGCCTGAAAGCAAAGGCCAAAATCAAGCCCACCAAGGCAACAAGCAAGCTAAGAAGCCACATGGCCAAGAGTCTGCTAAAAACCACGAAGGCCAAGCCAAGGCTAAGCCTGAAGGCAACCGCAACAATGGCCAACAGTCTAACAACCAAAATCAACGTCATAACCAATCAGACTTTGACTCTAATCGCCGAGGTGGTGGTAGCCGCCGTAAGAACCGTGGCCGTCACAACCGTCAAAATGCTAACGTGACCGAATCCAAGGGGATTACTGCTCGTAAGCATAAGGAATTGCCAGAGAAGTTAGTCTACACGGAAGGTATGAATATCCAAGAGATTGCTAAGCTCTTCCACCGTGACGCTAGTGAAATCATAAAGAAACTTCTTATGTTAGGGGTTATGGCCAACCAAAACCAAGCGCTTTCCAAGGAAGTTATTGAATTAATTGCCATGGAATATGGGGTAGAAGCGGAAGAAAAAGTAGTCATTGATAATGCTGACTTGGAACGTCACTTCGCCCAAGAAGAAATTAAGCCTGAAAACTTAGTCACACGTCCACCAGTTGTGACCATTATGGGTCACGTCGACCATGGTAAAACCACTCTCTTGGACCAATTGCGTAATACCAACGTTTCCGAAGGTGAAGCCGGCGGGATCACTCAGCACATCGGGGCCTACCAAGTTAAGATTAACGACAAGTTAATTACCTTCTTGGATACGCCTGGTCATGAGGCCTTCACCACCATGCGTGCCCGTGGTGCGGATGTTACTGACATCACCATCATCGTGGTAGCAGCGGATGACGGGGTCATGCCTCAAACGGTTGAAGCTATTAACCACGCCAAAGCGGCTGATGTTCCAATCATCGTTGCTATTAACAAGATTGATAAGCCTGGGGCTAATCCTGATCGCGTCATGCAAGAATTAACCGAGCACGGTTTGATTCCAGAAGCATGGGGTGGGGAAACTATCTTCGTGCCAATTTCTGCTAAGTTCAATCAAAACATTGAAGAACTCTTGGAGATGATTCTCTTAGTTTCTGAAGTGGAAGAATTGAAGGCTGATCCTCAACGCTTGGCTATCGGGACCGTTATCGAAGCCCGTTTAGACAAGTCTCAAGGTTCAACGGCAACTCTCTTGGTACAACAAGGGACCCTTCATGTGGGGGATCCAATCGTTGTCGGGAATGCCTACGGTAAAGTCCGGACCATGGTCAACGACGCTGGCCGTCGTATTCGCCAAGCGGGTCCTGCAACGCCAGTTGAAATCACTGGTTTGAATGACGCGCCGCAAGCGGGTGACCTCTTTGTAGTCTTCCCAGACGAAAAATCTGCTCGTGCGGCAGGTGAAGAACGTGCTAAACGTGCTCAGTTGGCTATGCGTGACCTTAAGAAGAAGGTGACCTTGGACAACTTGTTCGAGAGCCTGCAAGAAGGCGAGCTCAAGTCTGTTAATGTCATCATCAAAGGGGACGTACAAGGTTCCGTTGAAGCCTTGTCCGCTAGTCTTCAGAAGATTGATGTTGAAGGCGTCCGCGTGGACATTATCCACCAAGCGGTAGGGGCCATCAACGAAAGTGATATCACCCTAGCTCAAGCTTCAGGTGCCATTGTTATTGGCTTTAACGTACGTCCTACGCCACAAGCTCGTTCCTTGGCCAACGATAACGAAATCGATATTCGTCTCCACCGCATTATCTATAATGTCATCGAGGAGATCGAAACAGCCATGAAGGGTATGCTAGATCCTGAATACGTGGAAGAAATTACTGGTCAAGTGGTTGTTCGTGAAACCTTCGTCGTTTCTAAGGTTGGGACCATTGCAGGTTCTTATGTCTTGGATGGTTTCATCCAACGTAACAGCAAGGTTCGGATTATTCGTGACAACATTGTCATCTATGAAGGCGAACTAGCTAGTCTCAAACGCTTCAAAGACGATGCAAAAGAAGTTACTAAGGGCTTTGAGTGCGGGATTATGATTGAAAACTATAACGACATTAAGATTGACGACATCATCGAACCATACCGTATGGTTGAAGTCAAACGTAGCTAGGAGGGAGCAAGCCTATGGCAAACTATCGTGTAGGCCGTGTACGCCAAGAAATCATGCGTGAAGTCAACCGCATTTTGCTACGCGAAGCCAAAGATCCGCGTATCGAAGGGGTGACCATTACCGATGTGGATTTAACAGGCGACTTGCAACAGGCTACCATCTTCTACTCAACACTCAGCGATAAGGCTGGTCAGCGTCAGAAGACGGAAGCAGGGCTCAAGGCAGTAACAGGTCTAGTTCGCAGTGAACTGGGCAAGGTTCTCAAGCTCTACAAGACACCTGAAATCCGTTTCGAACGTGACCGTTCTGTAGACTACGGAAATCGCATTGATCAATTACTCAACCAAATTCATCAACAAGATCAAGCAGAATAAGCCAAAGAGACTAGGTTAGCCTAGTCTCTTTTTTATGCGCTAAAATGTGACTTAGTCAGCACAAGTATGAGGAGGGCGACTTGTTTAACTAGTCTATTTAACCTATAATAAGAGTTAGATATTTTTGCCAAAGAGAAGGTGACATCCGTGAATATTGAAAACCAGATTCAACAGAGTCAAGTTACGCATTTATCTCAGCTTCTTACAGATGCTCTTGAGCGAGCCTTTACTTCCATGACCTCACCCCAGCAGCAAGCCTTATTAGCTAAGCTTAAGAAATTAGCGGATCAAGGGGACTACTCGGCTTATGTGGCAGCTATTCAGCCACTGGCTGAAGAAGATTTAGCGCTAGTAGCCCGTTACTTCTCGGCCTTGCCATTCCTGATTAACATCGCAGAAGACGTGGAGTTAGCTAGTCAGATTAAAATGAAACGTTGTCGCCACACTGATTTAGAAGGGGAGTTGCCAGCCACTTTGGCTGCCATCAAGCAAGCAGGTAAGGGACAAGTGCTTGAACGTCCCATGACCATTGAGCCAGTCTTAACGGCTCACCCAACTCAGGTTCAACGTAAGTCCATGTTAGATCTCATGGATAAGCTTTATGGCCTTTTAAGGGACTATCGTAAGACGAGACCTGAATTTTTAGACCGACAAGCTTGGCAACACGAGCTTGAAGCCGTCATTGAAATTATCTTAGGCACAGATTTGATTCGCGAGCAGAAGCTTCAAGTCGCAAACGAAATCGCCAATGTTATGACCTATTATCAGAAATCTCTGATTGAAAGTATTACAGATATTACCCTTAATTATCGCCAAGCCCTAGATTCAATGGAAATAAAGTCTCATCAAGCCCTGCCCATTACCATGGGCATGTGGATTGGTGGGGATCGAGATGGCAACCCTTATGTGACTGCGGAAACCTTACGCATGACTGCCCACATTCAATCACAAGTCATCTTAGACTATTACTTGCATAGCCTGGATCAGCTTTATCGCCGCTATTCTTTCTCCAGTGATTTGGTGTCTGTGACCCCAGAATTGGCTGCTTTAGCAGAAGTTTCTGGAGATTACTCTATTTTCCGCCAGAAGGAACCCTATCGTAAGGCCTTAAACACCATTAAGAATCGCCTTTGCGCTAGCAAATCCTTAATTTTAGGGGAGGATTCTCAGCCTCAAGTCCAAGCCTATCCAGATGCCGAGACCTTCAAGGCTGACTTAAACCTTGTCTTAGAGGCGCTTAAAGCCGATGGCAAGGAATCACACACATTAGCTCCGCTAGAATCCTTAATTGTCTGCGTGGAAGTATTTGGTTTCCATTTAGCCAGTATCGACCTAAGACAAGACTCTAGTATTAATGAGGCTTGTGTGGCTGAATTATTGGCACAATCCAAGGTTGAGGGAAATTATAGTCAGCTAGATGAAGCAAGCAAAATCCAGTGCCTCTTACACCAGTTAACCCAAGAACCTCGTCGCTTATCGAGCGCCTTAAATCAACCATCAGATATTCTGAATCGTGAGATGGCTATTTATCAAGCCGTCGCTGACCTACAAAATCGTTTGGGTCACCGCATCATCAAACGCCATATTATTTCCCATACTACTTCCGTCTCAGACTTGCTAGAATTGGCCTTACTTTTTAAAGAAGTGGGTTTAGTCGGACCTGATTTTGCCCATGTCCAATTAGTGCCGCTATTTGAGACCATTGAAGACTTAGAAGAAGCCCTAGAGGTCATGACTACTTACTTGCGACTACCTCTTGTTCAGAAATGGCTAGCAAGCCAAGATTGGTGTCAGGAAATTATGCTAGGCTATTCGGATTCCAACAAGGATGGGGGATACCTTGCTTCTGGCTGGGCGCTCTATCTAGCACAGAATAAATTAACCCGTTTAGGTAGGGAAGAGGGCATTACCATTAGTTTCTTCCACGGTCGTGGGGGAACCGTCGGACGTGGCGGTGGTCCAAGTTATGAGGCCATTATGTCGCAACCTATTGGGACTATTAATCGTCTAATGCGGGTGACAGAGCAGGGTGAAGTCATTGGGACCAAGTATGGTAATCCCGACACAGCCTACTATCAATTGGAAAACATGTTAGTGGCCTCCTTGTCTCACGTCTTGTTAGCCCATGAAGTGCAAGACAGCAAACCTTATGAAGCAGTTATGAATCGCTTGGTTGATTGGAGCTATCAAGCCTATCGTCAGCTTGTTTTTGCGACACCTGGCTTCTCTGAATTCTTCTTCCAAGCAACGCCAATTAAGGAAGTTAGCCAGCTTAATATTGGCTCTCGACCTGCCTCACGTAAGAAGGTGACCGATATTGATGGTCTGCGGGCAATTCCTTGGGTCTTTTCTTGGTCACAGAGTCGCATGATGTTCCCAGGTTGGTATGGTGTAGGAACCGCCTTCCAACGTTTTATTGAAGAAGACCCTAGTCATTTAGCTTTATTGCAAAAAATGTATGCTGAATGGCCATTCTTCCGGGCTTTACTATCTAATGTAGACATGGTCTTGGCTAAGTCTGATATGGAAGTGGCTCGTTACTATAGTCAACTAGTTGAGGATGATAATGGTCAAGCTATCTTCCAAACCCTAGAGGCAGAGTGGCAACGTACCAAGGATCTGCTCTTACAAATTGAAGGGGAAGCGCAACTTCTTGCGCAAAATAATTATCTGCGTGATTCCTTAGCTATGCGTCTACCTTACTTCAATGCTCTTAATTACTTACAGGTGGAACTGATTAGACGGTCTCGCCAAGAAGCGCTCAGTCCTTTGGCTAGCAAGATTTTGCACATTACCATTAATGGGATTGCGACTGGCTTGCGCAACTCTGGTTGATGGCACTTCTGAAGCCCTTATCTAAGCCCTTTGTTAGTCTTTTGGCCCTAAATCTGATATAATAAATCGTTATGAAATTTAAAGGAGCGTCGCACACTATGTATCACGGAATCTTGGTAATCAATAAACCAGTTGGCATGACCAGTCACGATGTTGTCTTTAAATTACGCAAAATTCTCAGAACCAAACGCATTGGTCACACCGGTACTTTGGATCCTAACGTGGCGGGTGTCTTAGTGTGTTGTATTGGTCAAGCGACTAAGTTAGTAGAAGACCTCATGGATGGTCAAAAGGGCTACCGGGGTGAAATCACCTTAGGATTTTCTACCGAGACAGAAGATGCAGACGGGGAGCCTGTCGAGCGCCAGCGACTTGAAGAGCCAGTGTCTGATGCCGCAATTGATGCCGCCATGGCGACTTTTCTAGGAGAGATTGTTCAGATTCCGCCTTATTACTCTGCCGTTAAAGTAGGCGGCAAGCGTCTCTATGAATATGCGCGTGCAGGTCAGCAAGTAGAGCGCCCGCGCCGAATAGCTCGGATTGATCGCTTTGAACGACTAGGGGCTAGTGAATTTGACCCACATGAAGGCCTACAACGCTGGTCTTTTGATGTCCAATGTGGCAAGGGAACCTATGTTAGAACCCTAGCAGTTGATTTAGGAGCTAAGCTAGGCTATCCAAGTCACATGTCCTATCTGGTCCGTTATATGACGGGGGGCTATAGCTTGTCTCAGGCCCATAGCCTAGAAGAAGTGGCCCAAGCGGCAGATCAAGGGCGAGTTGGCCATATCCTAGTGCCACTGAATCAAGCAATCAACTTCTGCCCACACTACCACCTGCAAGATTCAGAGTGGACCATAGTCAAGAATGGGCAGGTTGTGCCAAGCACTGCTTTCAACCTAGCTCTCAAAGAGGCTACTGCTTGCTACTACCAAGGCAAAGTTCGTGCCATTTACGGGCCGCATCCAAGCAAACCTGGTATGGTCAAGCCCTTGAAGATGTTTACCTATGAAGAGGAGTCACGATAGACAACATGGAAATTATTCGTATACACCATCCAAATCTTCCGCAACTTAAGGGGCCTATTGTCTTGGTTTTAGGATTCTTCGATGGCGTGCATCGGGGGCATCAGGCTGTCATTCAAGCTGGTCGCCGCGAAGCCGACCGTTTAGGCCTGCCTTTGGCGGTCATGACCTTCAACCAACATCCTAAAATCGTATACAGTCGGCTGACAGCAGCTGAAATGGATTACCTGTCAGACTTAGACCGTAAGATGGAATTGCTTGAAGCCAATCAGGTGGATATGGTCTTCTTAGTCGATTTTACCTATCCCTTTGGCTCCCAATCTCCTCAAGCTTTTGTTGAAAAATACATTGTCGGCCTTAAGGCTCAGGTGGTGGTAGCGGGTTTTGACTATACTTATGGTCCTAAAGAAGAAGCCAACATGTCCACCTTACCGCAACACGCAGCTGGTCGCTTCCGAATTATTGAAGTGCCTGAACTTGTGCTTAATCAAGAAAAAATCGGCTCGACACCCATTCGGGAACTCTTACGAGAAGGAAAAATCGATGAGGCCAATTTGGCTCTAGGCTATGTCTATGAGACCAGCGGTGTGGTCGTTCATGGTGAGAAGCGAGGACGAACCATCGGCTTTCCAACGGCTAATATCCGTCCCCAAGCTGGCCAAGTCCAACTAGGGCCGGGTATCTATGTAGTCGAGATTCAAGTCAATGGCATTTGGCATCAAGGCATGGCTTCGATTGGCTATAATGTGACCTTTGAGACGGATACAGGACTGACCTGTGAGGTGCATATTTTTAACTTTAACCAACTCATTTATGGTGAGACTGTCAAGGTTCGTTGGCATCACTATCTGCGTGGCGAAGTTAAATTTGAATCGGTTCAGGGCCTAATTCAACAACTGCAGACTGACCAAGCAGCCTCACAAGCTTACTTCCAGCAAATTAAGAAGGAGGGTTAGCATGCAAGCCAAGGCCGCCTATATACATATTCCTTTCTGCAAGAAAATTTGCCATTATTGTGCCTTTAATAAGTTTTTCTATGATGGCCAACCAGTCGGGGATTATCTGGCCGCCTTGGACCAGGAAATGGCTGCCTATGACCTCGATCAGACGCAGCCCCTGGACACCCTCTATATTGGGGGCGGGACCCCAAGTTGCTTGTCTTTATCTGAGTTAGACTATTTGCTGGCCTCTATTCACCGGCGCTTGCCCCTGACCGACAAGACTGAATTTTCTTTTGAGATTAACCCAGGTGAACTTAGCTTGGAAAAATGTCGTCTGCTCAAAGACCAGGGGGTTAACCGTATCAGTATGGGGGTCCAGACCTTCAATGACCGACTACTGCGTAAAATCGGACGTAATCATCGGGAAAAGCAAATCTACCAGTCCATCGACTGGTTTCGCCAGGTAGGCTTTGAAAATCTCAGTATTGATTTGATTTTTCGTTTACCAGAACAGACTTTAGCAGACTTCGATGAGAGTTTGACCAAGGCCTTATCTTTGGATTTGCCTCATTATTCCCTCTATTCCCTGATTATTGAGAATCAGACGGTCTTCCAGCAACTCATGCGCCAGGGCAAGTTGCCCCTGCCTAGCGAGGATGTAGATGCTGATATGTTTCAATTGGCCATCGACCGGCTTAAGGAAGCAGGCATTAACCAGTACGAAGTCTCCAACTTCGCCAAACCAGGCTATGAATCGCAACACAATCTAGGTTACTGGCGTTATACGCCTTACTATGGTTTTGGTGCGGGTGCCCATGGTTTTCTAGATGGGACGCGTTATTACAATCACGGGCCCGTTCACCATTATCTTAAACAATTAAGAGCCGGAAATAAGCCCATTATTGACGCCAGTCCCCTGGACTTAGTTGATCAGATGGAAGAATTTCTCTTCTTGGCCTTGCGGACCACGCAAGGGGTCTGCCTGACAGACTTCCAAACACGTTTTGGCCATCGGGCGGAAGTCTTGTTTGCTGATTTCTTCAGACAGCAAGCTGAGCGTGGACTTTTAATAGAAGAAAGTGACCGTATTTATTTAACTACAAGGGGCCTTTTCCTAGCAGATTTAGTCTTTCGGGATTTGATCGGTTGGCTCAAGGAAAGACCGCAAATAATGAATAAGGAGGATTAATTGATGAATCGTAAATTTTTGAAGAATTTCTTTTTAGTGGTTTTAGGGAGTTTAATCTTTGCCTACTCCATTAATTTGTTACTCGTGCCTAACCATATGGGGGAGGGCGGCGTGACCGGGGTCACATTGCTACTCAAGTATACGCTAGGTTGGGATAACGCCATCACTTACTGGATCATCAACGTGGTCCTCTTAATTATTGGTTGGCGTTATCTAGAGCGGGAAACCCTCTATTTGACCATTGTATCGGTTATGTGTATTTCCGTCTTCCAGAAGATTCTGCCTTCCACAGGCTTTATCCCTGAAAATTCCATGATTATTCCTCTTATGGCGGGTGCCATGATTGGGGTAGGGCTTGGTTTGGTCTTCCTAGGCGGCGGGACCACTGCTGGGGCTGACATTATCGTGATGATTCTCAATAAATATTTTGGGATTAACACCTCTGCTGGTTTCCTCATGATTGATACGGTCGTTGTACTTTCAACTTCCTTTGTTATCGGCCTAGAGAAGACTGTCTTAACCTTAGCCATGTTAGTTGTCTTTACCCGCATCATGAATTTCATCTTAGAAGGTTTCAACCCTAAGAAGTCCGTTACCATCATCTCTAAAGAATCGGATAAAGTGGCGCAGGCTATTTCTCAACGCATTCAGCGTGGGATTACCATCCTCAAAGGGGAAGGTTACTACACCCGCAATGAGAAAGATGTCCTCTTCATCGTGGTTAGCCGTAACCAGATCCTGGCTCTGCAACGGACGGTGCTTGAGATTGATCCAACTGCCTTTATGATTATCTCCAATGTCCAACAAGTACACGGGGAAGGCTTCTCATTCTATCTAGATGCTGAGACTGGTCAACAGATTCCTCATCGCTAAAAAGCTTAAAAACTCGCGCTTTTGACCAGTGCGAGTTTTTATTTTAGGTAAAATTAGCACTCGAATAAAAAGAGTGCTAAAATTTATGGCAAAAAGGGTTGACAGGGGGTAAAATAGGGTGTATACTAACATTAGCACTTGAGGTAAAGGAGTGCTAAAAAAGAGGTGAGAACAATGTTAACAGCTAGGCAACAACAAATTTTACAGTTGATTGTGCAGCTGTATGGCCAGTATGAAGAACCGATTGGGTCTAAGACCCTGCTTCAGAAGAGTCTATTGGATGTCTCACCGGCAACCGTACGAAACGATATGTTGGCACTTGAACGCATTGGCTATCTCAAGAAGGCTCATTCTTCTAGTGGACGGATTCCATCCTTTGATGGCTATCGCTACTATGTAGATCAACTGATTGAGGATCAAGCAGATATTCAAATGGCCAAGCAAGATAGTGAGGTAATTCAATCTATCTTCCGAGATCGCCATTTTGACGCTATGCAGCACGCCCAATTGGCGGCTGATATCTTGGTCTCCTTAACTGGCTATACGGCCGTCGTTTTGGGAGAATCCAAGGAACAATATCATTTAAGTGAGTTCCGCTTGATACAACTCAGCGAGAGTCGGATTGTGGCCATCGTCTTGACTGACAAGGGAAGCGTTGAAAGTGATCTAGTAGATTTACCAAGATCCTTAAGCCGAGAGGACTTGGGTCGTTTGACTCAAGCTATCAACCAGGAAATTGTTGGCTTATCCTTACTAGAAGCACAGCAACGACTTAAATTGACCTTGCCACTCTTGATGCAGCGCTTAGTTGGCTTCCAAGTCGACTTTTCGTCAGTTATCACCAAATTAATGCGCCATTTAAAGGGGCGTAGTTACTATGTCAGTGGTAAGAATAACTTATTCGATTCAGTAGAAGTGTCAGATTACAAGCGACTCTTCAACCTAATCGATGGGTCAGCAGAAATGTTCCAACTACTTGAAGCCAAGCAAGGCTTAGCAGTTGAACTGGGATTGGGAGGCCTAGCAGACGTCAGTCTAGTGACCTCATCCTATCAGTATCAAGCACAACAGGTCATCATCGGCCTAGTTGGTCCCGCTACTATGCCTTATCAGCGTGTACTGGGCTTGATGCATCACATCACGCATGAACTGGCCCATTATTAAGTAGCCACACCCAGAATTACCAAACCCTTAAAGGAGGCGATTACGTGTCAAATACAGAAAAAGAAGTGCTCAAGCAAGACACGCCTGTTCAAGATGAAATGCTTGATAAAACTCAAGACAGTGCTGATCAAGCAGAGGTTCAAGTTGATCAATCAAACGAGAGCCTAGATCAAGCCATTGAAGAAGCGGAAGACCAAGTCAGTCAGTTAGAGGCTGAAAAAGAAGCTTTATCCGACCAACTCTTACGCTTGCAAGCAGAAATCCAGAACATGCGACGCATTAACCAACGTGAACGCCAAGATGCAGCAAAATATCGCTCGCAAAGCTTGGCTAGCCATCTCTTAGATGTAGCTGATAACTTGGAACGTGCCTTGGCAAGTCCAGCTGAGTCTGATGATGCCAAAGCCATCCATAAAGGCATCGAGATGGTATACAACCAGTTCAAGCAAGCCTTTGAAAAAGAAGGCATTAGCGTTATTGACCCATTGAACCAAGCCTTTGACCCTAATTTCCATCAGGCCGTTAGCATGATGCCTGCAGGCCAGGGGCAAGAAGCTGATACCGTCATTAATGTCTTGCAAAAGGGCTATATGCTACAAGACCGGGTCTTAAGACCTGCTATGGTCATTGTCGCTCAGTAACATTTTAATGAATATTCCAGACTAAAAAATCAAACTAAAAGAAAAGAGGAAACTATTATGGCAAAAATTATTGGTATTGACTTAGGGACTACAAACTCTGCCGTATCTGTCTTAGAAGGCGGCGAAGCAAAAATTATCCCAAACCCAGAAGGCAACCGTACCACTCCATCTGTTGTGGCTTTCAAAAATGGTGAAATCCAAGTAGGGGAAGTAGCTAAGCGTCAAGCCGTTACCAACCCATCAACCGTAAGTTCTATCAAGCGTCACATGGGTGACGGCAGCTACAAGGTCCACATGGATGGTAAAGACTACACACCACAAGAAATCTCTGCTATGATTCTGCAATACTTGAAGTCTTATGCAGAAGACTACTTAGGTGAGAAGGTTGATAAGGCCGTTATCACGGTACCTGCTTACTTCAACGACGCACAACGTCAAGCTACCAAAGATGCTGGTAAAATTGCTGGTTTAGAAGTTGAACGTATTGTCAACGAACCAACAGCCGCTGCTTTGGCCTATGGTTTAGACAAGACTGACAAAGAAGAAAAAGTCCTGGTCTTCGACTTAGGGGGCGGTACCTTCGACGTATCCATCCTAGAGTTAGGTGATGGCGTCTTCGACGTATTGTCAACTTCAGGGGACAACCACTTAGGTGGGGACGACTTCGACCAAAAGATCATGGATTACTTAGTTGCTGAATTTAAGAAAGAACATGGTGTAGACCTTTCTAAAGATAAGATGGCCCTCCAACGTCTTAAAGACGCTGCGGAAAAAGCTAAGAAGGACTTATCTGGTGTGTCTACTACCCAAATCAGCTTACCATTTATCACTGCGTCAGCTGAAGGTCCACTTCACTTGGAATTAACCTTGACTCGTGCTAAGTTCGAAGAATTAACACACGATTTAGTAGAACGTACTAAACAACCTGTTCGTCAAGCCCTCAAAGATGCTGGCTTATCTCAATCCGATATCGACGAAGTCATCTTGGTTGGTGGTTCTACTCGTATTCCAGCCGTTGTAGAAGCGGTTCGTAAGGAAACTGGCAAAGAACCTAACAAATCTGTTAACCCTGACGAAGTAGTGGCGATGGGTGCTGCTATTCAAGGTGGGGTTATCTCCGGTGACGTGAAAGACATCGTCCTCTTAGACGTAACACCATTGTCATTAGGGATTGAAACCATGGGTGGCGTCTTCACTAAGTTGATTGACCGCAACACGACCATCCCAACTAGCAAGTCACAAGTCTTCTCAACAGCAGCTGACAACCAACCTGCGGTAGACGTACACGTCCTCCAAGGGGAACGTCAAATGGCGGCTGACAACAAGACCCTCGGTCGCTTCCAATTGACCGATATTCCACCTGCACCACGTGGTATCCCACAAATCGAAGTTACCTTTGACATCGACAAGAACGGGATTGTTAACGTAAGTGCTAAGGACTTAGGGACTGGTAAAGAACAAACCATCACCATCAAGTCTAGCTCAGGTCTAACTGACGAAGAAATCGACCGCATGGTCAAAGACGCGGAAGCTAACGCTGAAGCCGACAAGAAACGTCGTGAAGAAGCTGACCTCCGTAACGAAGTAGACCAATTAGTCTTCCAAACTGACAAAGTTTTAGCTGACCTTAAAGACAAGGTTTCTGAAGAAGAAGTTAAGAAGGCTGAAGCAGCTCGTGACGAACTCAAGGCAGCCATCGAAGCTAATGATTTAGATCAAATGAAGGCTAAACGTGACGCCCTCAATGAAATCGTCCAAAACTTAACTGTTAAACTCTATGAGCAAGCCGCAGCCCAAGCACAAGCAGCTCAAGGTGATGGGCAAGCTCAAGCTGATACAAATGCCGCTGGCGATGACGTTGTAGACGCTGAGTTCGAAGAAATCGACTAATATAAGAGGTAAGGAACAACGCCAGAGCTTGTCTTTGGCGTTTCCTTTCTAATCTAACTGTGTCATAAGCCCTAGGGCTTGAAAAAAGGAGTGGGAAAATGGCAGATAAACGTGATTACTACGACGTCCTAGGGGTCTCTCGAGACGCTAGTGACGCCGAAATCAAGAAAGCCTATCGTAAACTATCCAAACAATATCACCCAGACATTAACAAGGAAGCAGACGCAGCCGATAAATTTAAGGAAATTACCGAAGCTTACGAGGTCCTAAGTGACGCTGATAAGCGCTCTATGTACGACCAATATGGTCACGCAGCCACCGACGGCTCCTATGGTGCCGGTGGTTTCGGTGGTGGCGGTTTTGGTGGCTTCAGCGGTGGAGGATTTAGTGGCTTTGAAGATATCTTCGAGTCCTTCTTCGGTGGCGGTATGGGCGGCGCCGGTTCCGCAAGAGCCAATGCAGCACGTCGGGGTGATGATCTCCAATACCGGGTTAAACTCAAATTCGAGGAAGCCATTTTTGGTAAGGAAGTCACCATCACCTATAATCGTAAGCAAGAATGTCATACCTGTCATGGTTCAGGTGCCAAGGAAGGGACCGAACCCGTAACCTGTCACAAGTGTCATGGTTCTGGGGTGATCAATGTTCAACGTAATACCCCATTTGGCGCCATGATGTCTCAGGCAACCTGTGATGTCTGTCACGGGACTGGTAAAGAAATCAAGGAAAAATGTACGACCTGTCACGGTGCTGGGACAGAAACCCAACAGCATTCGGTCAAAGTCACGGTCCCTGCAGGGGTAGAGGACAACCAACAAATGCGGGTGTCTGGTCAAGGTGAAGCTGGAACCAATGGCGGTCCATACGGCGACCTCTATGTGGTCTTCCAGGTCGAAGACAGTGATATCTTTGAACGTGAAGGTACCGAAATCTTCTACGAACTGCCTATCAGCTTTAGCCAGGCAGCCCTAGGGGATGAAGTCAAGGTACCAACTGTTCATGGTAACGTTAAACTTAAAATCCCGGCAGGTACCCAAACTGGTACCACCTTCCGACTACGTGAGAAGGGAGCACCAAGCCTTCGCGGTGGCCGCAATGGGGATCAACACGTGTCCGTAAAAGTCGTGACACCTAAGCGATTAACAGATCGCCAAAAGGATCTCTTCAAGCAACTGGCTGAATCTAGCGGTGAATCTGTCAAGGGTCATGAAGGTGGCTTCTTCGATAAGATGAAGGATATGTTTGAAGGCAAATAAGTCTAAAGGCTGGAATCTTCCAGCCTTTTTTCTTCTTAATTTTAGTTAGCATCCCTGGCTTAGCCCTAGTCTTAGAGCCAAAAATTTGGTACAATAGACCAGTGTATTAGTGCCAGATGGCACTCCTATCTAGATAAATTTGTACGAAAGAGGAAGCCTATGAATCCACAAGAATTACAAGCACTCCGAGCCCGCCAGGAGAAAATACGCAACTTCTCCATTATTGCCCATATCGACCACGGTAAGTCCACTCTGGCTGACCGTATTCTGCAATTGACAGAGACGGTTTCAGACCGGGAAATGCAGGACCAACTCTTGGACTCCATGGACTTGGAGCGGGAGCGAGGCATTACCATTAAACTTAACGCTGTTGAACTGACCTATAAGGCTCAGGATGGGGAAGAGTATATCTTCCACCTAATTGATACCCCAGGGCACGTGGACTTTACCTATGAGGTATCACGTTCACTGGCAGCCTGTGAAGGAGCCATTTTGGTCGTCGATGCCGCCCAGGGGATTGAAGCTCAGACTCTGGCCAACGTTTATTTGGCTTTAGATAACGACTTAGAAATTCTGCCGGTCATTAACAAGATTGACTTACCAGCCGCTGATCCTGAGCGTGTTCAGGTTGAAATTGAAGATGTCATTGGCATTGACGCAAGTGAGGCCGTTTTCGCCTCAGCTAAATCCGGGATTGGGATTGACCAAATCCTGGAGCAAATTGTCCACAAGGTACCGGCCCCTCCAGGTGACTTAGAAGCGCCACTACAAGCCTTGATTTTCGACTCTGTCTACGATTCCTATCGCGGTGTTGTCTTGAATATCCGGGTCATTAACGGTGTCGTGAAACCTGGCGACAAGATTCGTTTGATGTCCAACGGCAAAGAATTCGATGTAGTGGAAGTCGGGGTCTTCAGTCCTAAGCCAGTCCAACGCGACTATCTCATGGTAGGGGATGTGGGCTATATCACGGCTTCCATTAAGACCATTCAAGATACGCGAGTAGGGGATACCATTACCTTGGCCAACAATCCGGCCCAAGAACCCCTAGACGGCTACCGTAAGCTTAATCCCATGGTCTATTGCGGTCTCTATCCAGTCGAGTCTAACGACTATAATGATTTGCGGGATGCCTTGGAAAAACTCCAACTCAATGACGCGGCCTTACAATTTGAGCCTGAAACTTCGCAAGCCCTAGGCTTTGGCTTCCGTACGGGTTTCTTAGGCTTGCTGCACATGGACGTTATTCAGGAACGTCTGGAACGTGAGTTCGACATCAACCTCATAACCACGGCGCCTTCGGTTATTTACAAGGTCAAAAAGACCAATGGCGAGGAAATCATCGTGGATAACCCGTCCGCTATGCCAGACCAAACCGTCATCGATGAAATCTACGAGCCCTACGTTAAGGCCTCCATTATGGTGCCTAATGAATATGTTGGCGCAGTCATGGACATCGGCCAACGTAAGCGGGGTAACTTCATTACCATGGATTATCTGGATGATTACCGGGTCAATGTGGTCTATGAGTTACCATTGTCAGAAATCATCTATGACTTCTTCGATAAGCTCAAATCCAATACCAAAGGCTATGCATCCCTTGACTACGAATTAATTGGCTACAAACCATCTAACCTAGTTAAGATGGATATCCTGCTCAATGGCGACCTGATTGACGCCTTCTCCATGATTGTCCACAAGGACTTTGCTTACGGTCGTGGCCGTGAATTAGTAGAAAAACTTCGTGGCATCATCCCACGACAACTCTTCGAAGTGCCTGTTCAGGCTGCTATCGGTAATAAGATTCTAGCGCGTACCACCATTAAGGCCCTACGTAAAGACGTAACAGCTAAACTCTACGGCGGGGACGTCAGCCGTCGTAAGAAGCTCCTCGAGAAACAAAAAGAGGGGAAAAAGCGGATGAAACAAATTGGGACGGTGGAAGTCCCACAAGAAGCCTTCATGGCTGTCCTACAAATGGACGAAGATTAATATCTATCAAGCTCCCAGCCACTATGGTGGGAGTTTTTTTTGTATAAACAGAAGGTCAAAATAATTAAGTAATCGCTTGCAATCATCTAAGAAAAGGTTTACAATATAAGTGTAGTATATTTCACAAATTTCACAATAAGGAGGAGTCTACTATGAAAGCATACACCTATGTTGAACCTGGCCTAGCCAAGTTCGTTGACAAGCCAAAGCCTGTCATCTTGAAGCCAACGGATGCAATTGTTCGTATGCTTAAAACGACCATCTGTGGGACAGACCTACACATCATCAAGGGTGACGTGCCAGCTGTCCAAAATGGGACGATTTTAGGACACGAGGGGATTGCGGTTGTCGAAGAAGTTGGATCCAGCGTGACTAACTTCAAGCCTGGCGATAAAGTCATTGTTTCTTGCGTCTGCTCCTGCGGTAAGTGTTATTACTGTAAGAAGGGGATTTATGCCCACTGTGAAGACGAGGGTGGTTGGATTTTCGGCCACTTAATCGACGGCACACAGGCTGAATATCTCCGGGTTCCACATGCAGACAATACCCTCTATAACCCACCAGCAGGCCTTAGCGATGAAGCCCTGGTTATGATTTCAGATATTCTACCAACGGGTTATGAAATTGGGGTCCTCAAAGGTCGGGTAGAGCCAGGTTGTAATGTGGCCATTATTGGTTCTGGACCAGTTGGTTTGGGCTCACTCTTAACCGCTCAGTTCTATTCTCCTGCTAAGATTATCATGGTGGATATTGATGATCACCGCCTAGATACCGCCCTCAAGTTCGGCGCTACCCATAAGGTTAATAATTCCGATACTGACAGAGCCATCAAGGAAATCTTTGACTTAACGGATGGTCGTGGGGTTGACGTGGCCATTGAAGCGGTTGGGATTCCAGCATCCTTTGACTTCTGCCAAAAGATTATTGCGGTTGATGGCCGTATTGCTAACGCGGGTGTCCATGGGGTTCCTGTGCAATTCGACTTAGATAGACTCTGGATTCGCAATATTACCGTAACAACTGGCTTAGTATCAACTAATACCACACCACAACTACTGCAAGCCCTAGAAGCTCAGAAGATTCACCCTGAAGAGCTCGTTACCCACTACTTCAAATTGTCTCAAATCGAAGAGGCTTATGACGTCTTCCGCGATGCTTCTAAGAATAATGCCATTAAGGTCCTGATTGAAAATGACCTTAGCCCACAAAGCTAGGCTAAGAAGGATCGCTTTTACTATAAGTGACGGGGCCTCTGGCTCGGTCACTTTTTATGTCAAAAAGAAGTTAGGAGGGAAGCCTATGCAAGAAGACATTCAAGCTCTACAAACCATTATTAATAATAGCCAGCACCTGGTATTTTTCGGTGGGGCAGGCGTCTCAACCGAATCGGGTATCCCTGATTTTCGCAGTGCCCAAGGCGTTTATAGTCAAGATTTAGGTAGAAACTTTTCAGCCGAACAACTGATTAGTCATAGCATGTATCGTAAATATCCCCAGCTTTTCTATGATTTTTACCGTAAGCATTTGATTTATCCTCATGCTAAGCCAAATGCTGCCCATATCTTTCTAGCACAGTTAGAGGCCAGTGGCCACTTGGACGCTGTCATTACCCAGAATATTGACACCCTACATGAAGCCGCTGGTAGTCAATGCGTTCTTAAACTACATGGGACGGTTGACCGAAATATTTGTCAGGAATGTGGCAGAGTCTATGACCTTAAGATCTTTCTTGACGCTTATGATAGTCAGGGCATCCCGCGCTGTCCCCATTGTGGCGGCGTGCTTAAACCAGACGTCACCCTCTACGAAGAATCACTTAATATGGAGGTTTTCGACCAGGCTATCTCAGCCATTCAGCAAGCCGATACCTTGATTGTAGGAGGCACTTCTTTAGTCGTCTATCCGGCTGCAGGTCTACTGCAATATTTTAAGGGCAAACATTTGGTGGTCATCAATAAGCAGGCCATCCCTCAGGATGACTGGGCTGACTTAGTCATTCATGCCCCTATTGGGCAAGTTTTCAGTCAATTAGTGCTACCAGAGCAATAAACCCTATTCAAAGATGACAGAATAGACTATAATAGGAAGGAACTGTCAATTTGGAGGAAAGACATGAGTATCTTAAGCGTATCAAATCTTACCCATGGATTCGGCGATCGGGCCATCTTCGAAGATGTCTCCTTCCGCCTACTCAAAGGGGAACATATCGGCCTAATTGGGGCCAATGGTGAAGGAAAATCAACCTTCATGAACATTGTAACAGGTAAGCAATTGCCAGATGAAGGCAAGGTAGAGTGGGCCAAGTATGTTACAACTGGCTACCTAGACCAACACAGCGTCCTTAAGCCTGGTCAAACCATTCGCGATGTCTTGCGCATGGCCTTCGATGATTTATTTGCCATTGAAGCGCGCATTGGCGAGGCCTATGAAGAGATGGCGACCGCTGATGACCAAACCATGGCAGACCTATTAGAGGAAGTAGGGGAGCTACAAGAACGCCTGGAAGTCCACGATTTCTATACCTTGGATGCTAAAATCGAAGAAGTGGCTCGTGCCCTAGGTATTACCGCCTTTGGTTTAGACACAGACGTCACCTCACTGAGTGGGGGACAGCGGACCAAGGTCTTATTGGCTAAGTTACTCTTAGAAAAGCCCGACATCTTGCTCTTGGACGAGCCGACCAACTACTTGGATGCCGAACATATCGAGTGGCTTAAACGTTACTTGCAAAACTACGAAAATGCCTTTATCTTAATTTCCCATGATATTCCATTCCTTAATAGTGTCATTAACATTATCTATCATGTGGAAAACCTCAAGCTCAGCCGTTATGTTGGCGACTATGAGAACTTCCAAGCGGTCCACGCCATGAAGCGTGCCCAGCTAGAAGCGGCCTATGAACGCCAACAGAAGGAAATAGCGGACCTCAAGGACTTCGTCAATCGTAACAAGGCCAGAGTAGCAACGCGCAATATGGCCATGTCCCGTCAGAAGAAATTAGATAAGATGGAAGTCATTGAGCTACAAGGCGAGAAACCTAAGCCAAAATTTGACTTCCAGTCTGCACGGACCCCTGGCCGTTTCATCTTTGAAGCTAATCAGTTAGAAATTGGTTATAGCCAGCCACTAACCAAGCCGTTGGACCTAGTCTTTGAACGTAACCAGAAGGTTGCCATTATCGGTGCCAACGGGATTGGTAAGACCACTTTACTCAAGAGCCTCATGGGGCTTATTCCGGCCTTAGCTGGCCAAGTAGAGCAGGGAGATTACTTAGAAATTGGTTACTTCGAACAAGAAGTTGCTTCAGGTAACCGTCAGACGCCACTAGAAGCTGTATGGAATGCTTTCCCAGCTATGAACCAGGCTGAAGTACGCGCTGCCTTAGCACGTTGTGGCCTGACTTCTAAGCACATTGAAAGCCAAATTCAAGTTTTAAGCGGGGGAGAGCAGGCCAAGGTCCGTCTTTGCCTACTTATGAATGCTCCGCATAATGTCTTGATCTTGGACGAGCCGACCAACCACTTGGACGTTGATGCCAAGGAAGAATTGGCTCGTGCCCTCAAAGAATACAAGGGCAGTATCCTCATGGTTTGCCACGAACCTGAATTTTATCAAGGTTGGGTCGACCAAATTTGGGACTTCAACCAATTTTAACAAGCCAAAGCCAAAGTTTGTTCACTTTGGCTTTTTTTCATGTCTTAATGCCGATATATCAAGATTATTTTATAAACTCATTTTCACAAAGTGTTTGTGAATCTAAAAAACGAATAGAGAATATATAATATATTATATATATAACTCGAGTATTTTATTTAAAATGATAAGGTTTTCTATTCACATAAGCATTTAGTTAAAATACTGATAGGTCAATATTTGTAAACGTTTTGAAAATAACCTTCACATTGTGCCTTGTTTTCATACATGCTCATTTACAAAAAAAGACCGGCAATATAAAATTTTTATCGTTTGAACTTGAACAAGTGCTTTACTTTTTGAAAACAAAAGCGTATGATGAAGATGTAAATAAAAAGAACTTAGGAGGAACATCCATGGTTGAAAAAGAAGATAAGAAGTTAGAGGCTCAAGCCCATGTTGATGAGCTTGTCCAAAAAGGCTTAGTCGCTCTTGACGAGTTCCGTCTCTTAGACCAAGAACAAGTAGACTACATTGTGGCTAAAGCCTCAGTTGCAGCCTTAGACCAACACGGGGTCTTGGCTAAACACGCGCTAGACGAAACGGGTCGTGGGGTATTCGAAGATAAAGCAACTAAAAACCTCTTCGCCTGCGAGCACGTGGTTAACAACATGCGTCACACCAAAACAGTTGGCATCATCTCAGAAGACGATGTGACTGGTTTAACCTTGATTGCTGAACCTGTAGGGGTTGTAGCTGGGATTACCCCAACCACCAACCCAACTTCTACCGCGATTTTCAAATCTTTGATTTCATTGAAGACGCGTAACCCAATCGTCTTTGCCTTCCACCCATCTGCACAAGAATCTTCTGCTCACGCAGCCAAAGTGGTTTACGATGCGGCAGTAGCAGCAGGGGCACCTAAGAACTGTATCCAATGGATTACTTTACCATCGATGGAAGCAACTTCCGCGCTTATGAATCACCCAGGGATCGCAACAATCTTAGCAACTGGTGGTAACGCCATGGTTCGTGCCGCTTACTCATGCGGTAAGCCTGCTTTAGGGGTAGGGGCTGGTAACGTACCTGCTTACGTAGAAAAAACAGCTAACATCCAACAAGCTGCACACGACATTATCATGTCTAAGTCTTTCGACAACGGGATGGTCTGTGCTTCAGAGCAAGCTGCCATCGTGGATAAAGAAGTTTACGATGAATTCAAGAAAGAACTTGAGTCTTACCATGTATACTTCGTTAACAAGAAAGAAAAAGCCTTGTTAGAAAACTACTGCTTCGGCGTAAAAGCCAACAGCAAGAACTGCGCAGAAGGTAAATTGAACGCTGATATCGTCGGTAAACCAGCTGCTTGGATTGCTGAACAAGCTGGCTTCAGCGTACCTGAAGGCACTAATATCCTAGCTGCCGAAGTGGCTGAAGTAGGTCCAAAAGAACCATTAACTCGCGAGAAACTTTCTCCAATCATTGCTGTATTGAAATCAGAAAATACGGAAGATGGGATTGCTAAGTCTCGTCAAATGGTTGAATTCCATGGTTTGGGTCACTCTGCTGCTATCCATACACGTAACGAGCAACTGGCTAAAGACTTTGGTCGTGAAGTTAAGGCAATTCGTGTTATCTGGAACGCACCATCTACTTTCGGGGGGATTGGTGACGTATATAACGCCTTCTTGCCTTCCTTAACCTTGGGTTGTGGGACTTATGGTCGCAACTCTGTCGGCAACAACGTCAGCGCCGTTAACTTGTTAAACATCAAAAAAGTGGGGAGACGTAGAAATAATATGCAATGGTTTAAAGTACCTTCAAAAATCTACTTCGAACGTGACTCCATCCAATATCTGCAAAAGATGAAGGATGTAGAGAAAGTTATGATTGTGACGGACGATGCCATGTTCAAATTAGGTTTTGTTCACCGTGTCATCGAACAACTCTCCCTCCGTCCTAAGAAAGTTACCTACACCATCTTCTCAGATGTTGAACCAGATCCAGATATTACAACGGTTGAACGCGGGGCAGCCCTCATGCGTGAATTCCAACCAGATACCATCATCGCTCTAGGTGGGGGGTCTGTAATGGACGCGGCTAAAGTAATGTGGATGTTCTACGAACAACCTCAAGTTGACTTCCGTGACTTAGTACAGAAATTCATGGATATCCGTAAACGTGCCTTCCGCTTCCCAGAATTAGGTAAAAAGGCTAAGTACGTTGGGATTCCAACCACTTCTGGTACCGGGTCTGAAGTAACACCATTTGCCGTTATCTCTGATAAGAAGAATAACCGTAAATACCCATTGGCTGACTACTCCTTGACCCCAACCATCGCCATCGTGGACCCAGCCTTTGTCTTGACAGTTCCTGCATCCGTTACTGCTGATACTGGTATGGACGTCTTGACTCACGCAGTGGAAGCTTATACTTCTACCTTGGCTAACGACTATACAGATGGTTTGGCTCTCCAAGCAATCAAGTTAGTCTTCGAAAACTTGGAAAGCTCTGTTAAGAATGCTGACTTTGAGTCACGTGAGAAGATGCATAACGCCTCGACCATGGCAGGTATGGCCTTTGCTAACGCCTTCTTAGGGATGTCTCACTCTATGGCTCATAAGATTGGTGGTTTCTTCCACACAGTTCACGGCCGTACCAACGCTATCCTCTTGCCATACGTTATCCGTTACAATGGGACTCGTCCAGCTAAGGCTGCAACTTGGCCAAAATACAACTACTACAAGGCCGATGTTAAATTCCAAGACATTGCTAAGATGTTAGGCTTGCCAGCATCAACACCTGAAGAAGCAGTTGATGCTTTAGCAAAAGCAGTCTATGACCTAGGTGTTCGTGTCGGAATCGACATGAGTATTAAGGGTCAAGGCGTGGATGAGAAAGAATACATGGACACAGTTGAAGAGATTGCTTACTTAGCATACGAAGACCAATGTTCACCAGCTAACCCTCGCTTACCTATGGTAGCTGACATGGTGGAAATCCTCCAAGACGCTTACTATGGTTACAAGGAACGTCCAGGACGTATCAAATAATAGCAAGTAGCTAACTATTCTAGCACCAGGTGCCTGGCACTTGGTGCTTTTTTGAGGACGTCTATTTTGGGCTTATGTTATAATAGAAGTATCAAGAGTCGAGAGAGAGGGGTATAACGATGACAGAAACACTTTATTTAGCAGGAGGCTGCTTTTGGGGCATGGAAGGCTATTACAAGCGCCTGACAGGTGTGGTGGATACGGAAGTTGGCTATGCCAACGGCAACAGCCCACGGGCCAGCTACCAAGGCCTTAAAAGCTCAGATCATGCAGAAACTCTAGCCATTCATTATGATCCTAACCAGGTCGATTTGGCGACTTTAATTAGCCATTTCTTCCGTGTTATTGATCCTTTTAGCCTCAATAAACAGGGCGGTGACGTTGGTCGTCAATACCGCACAGGAATCTACACCACCAGTGCCAGTCAAGAAGCGGCTGTTAAGGCCCTAGTGGCTACTTTTGAGCAAAGAGCAGGGCGGCCAACGGCTGTTGAAGTGGTGCCTTTGGCTCATTTTGTGCCAGCTGAAGACTATCACCAAGATTACCTAGATAAACATCCTAGTGGCTACTGTCACATCAAACTGGCCTGGGCCGATCAAGCCTTATCGCCAGCTGAAAATTTAGCAAGTCAAGAAGGGTGATAAGATGACCAGAACTATTGAAATTCGACCAGCCCAAGTTGAAGATGCGGCAGCCCTTCAAAAGCTAGCCAGCCAAGAATTAGGCTATGATTATCCCCTAGAAGCCTGCCAGAAACGCCTACAGGCTCTCTTGGCGGACGACCAGCAGATTCTTCTAGTGGCTTGCATTCAAGAAGCGCCTAAACAGGTCTTGGGCATTGTCCACGCTAGCTACTATTATTCCTTTTATGGCGATCCCGCCTATAATGTCATGGCGCTAGCGGTCGATCAGGCCTATCATCACCAAGGAATAGGTCGGCTTTTGATGCAAGCTTTGGAGGCCCAAGCTATTTCAAAGGGCATCCACCACATTCGCCTCAATTCTGGTAGCCATCGCACTGGGGCACACGCCTTTTATCAGTCTATTGGCTATGATTGTTACAAAACCCAAAAAGCCTTCAGTAAAAACCTATGACTACAAAAAAATCCCATTATATCATATATGATATAATGGGATTTTTGCTTTAGATATGAGATTGGAATTGCTTAATACGCGCCAGCAACTGACTATTGCCATTAAATTTAGCAAAGGCCAAAGCGTCTGCACTATATTGCTTGATTTGGTCCGCTTCTAAGCCCTGCGCTTCCGCATTCTGAGCAAGTCGGAAATAGAGTCGATCCACGTAATGGGATACTGCAGCTTGGCTAGAAAGATTAATGCCATGTAGCAAGAGGCGATCAGACTGGTCATATTCCTGGGCTGTCGCATAGAAATTAGCTGAATGCAAAACAATATTAAGTATACGCCATAATTCCTGGCTATTAGCCGGTTCATAATCTAGCAGCCCGTCTTGAGCTTTCTCAAAGTAGTGATGGGCACGTTCGGATTCACCTGCATTGGCATAGGCTAGTCCTAAGCCAGCTGCAGCTAAAGAACTGTAGAGTGGCTCGAAATCAGCATGTAAATCGGTCATTAATTGATTTAAGTAGAAAAAACTATCATTGATTGAAGCTTTGGCCAAGGCAGCCAAAAAGCCCTTAAGGTAAAGATAGCGTTTCTTGAGCGAAAGGGGACTGACATGCTTGGCATCCACAGCAGCTAATTCCTGATTGGCCAACTTATAATCAGCTCTTACAAAGGCATTTTCAGCCGCTTCAATATGTTGATAAAGTTTAGTCGATTGGACATCTTGACGTGGGAAGAGCTCGCCTAAACTCATATCTAATCGTTGACACAAATCCAGTAAAATCTTAACAGAAGGAACTTGACCTTGATTTTCAAAACGACTCAGGGTGGCTTGGGTACAGATTCCTTGGCACAATTCAGACTGTGAAATTCCTAATGACTTGCGCCGTTGAATAAATAACTGAATATCCATAGAGGAAACCTCCTAAATATTGCGCTTATAAGTGACTCTATTATAGCATGATAGTGGCCACTTGTCATCGTTTTCACGAAGCCGGCAGGGCAAGAACTAAAGGTAATTTGGGTGTAATCTGACCTGCATCACTTGATAAGGTCAAGGCTGGATAAGCCGGATCAAAGCCAATCTTATGTTGGTGATCAAACATCATGTCATAGAGAGGATTGAGATAGATGGGCTCAAAATTAGTCTCAAACTTGCTTGAATAGAGGTCAAATGGCACTTTGGGGTCATTGTCGGCTACTATGAGCAGACGATACTTGCCCATAACATTACAGTGACAGCCAACTGGGTCGTCATTATAAGGACTATTGCCATCCACATAATCCATAAGGATGCGGTAAGATTTGCTATCATGCTGAGACAGCGCTTGTTGGATAAAGTCGATTGCTTGATTGATAAATTCAAAATTCATATTAGAAATCCTTTCTAGTGGAAGGGAGATGGGTCAGCAGAGACCTAGATATTTTCAGATATCCATGAGTTAACATAATATACACTCTCTCAAAGGCAAAAACCTTTGCAGGCACTCATTGATTAATCGAGCAACTACAAAGGCTTTCACGAAAAACTGCAAATAGAAGTTTACCACAAAAACCGGTAAACTTCTATTTCTTTTATATTACAAATAACCAACAAGGAGATGGTATTTATGATTAAAGAAAGGGCACTGAAGGTCAGCAGTACAGATAACATTACACCTCTTGCCAAATTGGCAAGAGGTAATTGCCTATAATGATGGTAAATTGCCCGATATAGTGGAGGGAAATTAATGACTTTGCAGAAATACTTATTGTGGATAGCAGTAATTCTACTACTTTTACTGTTTTTCCCAAGCTTGTATCTGTGGTGGAAGACAAGAAAGAAAGAAGATTTGAAAGTATTACTTTTTGTGATTCCTTACGTCATATTAGCGTTGTTGCTTCTGATACACGAATATGTTTGTAAATGACGCTCAACCTCTTGCCAAATTGGCAAGATGTATTACTTTAAAAAGGAGTTGGTACTATGAAACAGGGAAGAGTAATTTCAATTGCAAATCAAAAAGGTGGAGTGGGTAAGACCGCCACTGCCATGAATTTGGCAGCAGCACTTGCTAAAAAAGGGTATAAGGTTTTATTGATTGATTTAGACCCACAACACAACCTAAGTAACTATCTAGACTGCCGGGACTTTTCACTAACAATCGCCGAAGCTTTCTTGATGGAGCTAGAAGGCGACGAAAGTTATGTAGACCGACTAGTTAGAAATCACTCAGATAATTTGGATTATATTCCAACATCTCTGAACCTATCAGTAATTGATATGAAACTTGTCGTCGCTAGCGCACGCGAGTATTACCTAAGCGAAATTTTGGAAAAAATCAATGCTAGGGAAGTCTACGATTACATCATCGCAGACTCAATGCCTGCGTTAAATATCTTGCTGATCAACGCCTTAACAGCATCCGACTCCGTTATCGTACCTGTAGAAGCATCGCATGGTGCTTTCGAAGGCCTTGGACAATTATTTGCCCACATTGAAAATGTAAAACGGCGCCTGAACAAGGAACTTGAAGTAGAAGGTATCTTGTTTACAAAGGTGCCAAATAACAACCTAGCCAAAGAAATCCGAGAACGTCTTTTGGAAAATTACCCTGGGTTGCTGCTAAAGGCAGAGATTAAAGAGCTAGTAGAGGCGCGCAAGTCATACGCGGATCGTGTTCCTTTAAACGAAATGAAAAGGAGCAAATTAGCAGCTAACTATTCTGATTTAGCTGACGAAATCCTAGAGAAAGAAGGTATCTATCATGTTTAGAAATTTGACAACAGATGAATTCTTCTCTCCTGGTTCCGAAGCAAAACCAGAAATCAAGGAGATTGCTTTAACTAGACTTGACCCCTATCAAAACCAACCGTTCAAATTATACTCAGATAGCAAACTTAAAGAACTGGCTGAAGACATCAAGGTGAACGGACTATTAAATCCGATTATCGTACGACCATATGGAAAAGGTAGATATCAAATAATCGCCGGACACAACCGGGTAAATGCCTTTATTTCAAACGGCGAATCTATGATTCCTGCTATCATCAAAGAGATGGATGACCAAGCGGCAGCCATTGCTTTAGTTAACAGCAACTTAAATCAACGCCAGGAGATAACTCCTGGTGAAAAAGCCAAGGCGTACAAAATGCGTCATGATGCTATTAAATCCCAGGGCGTGAAAGGAGCAGGAAATTCTTTAGATAAGCTATCTGAGGAGTCTGCGGATTCTGGTAGGACTATCGCTCGTTATATTCGCGTAAACAACCTCATCCCAGGATTATTTGAACGATTCGATGAAGGGAAACTATCATTGTCGGTAGCGGAAAAATTGACAGTTTTAGAGCCAGAAGCTCAACAGTTGGTGGATGACTATTTGGAAGTCAGCAACAAGCGTTTAACAGACAAACTTGCCAAAAATATCTTGGAACAAAAGACACTTACGGGTGAGGGGCTGAAAAAAGCATTAGAGCATCCTTCAAAAGGAGTTCCCTCCACTGACTATGTAGGCCTCTATGCCGACTATAATCAGAGAAAAAAAGATGTGAATGAGGATGTGTTTCTTTCAGTTATCGAATTTCTAAAAGAAAAGGGTATTCTGAAGTAGCTTACCCTCAGTGAATTATTCACTTCAATAACATAATCTGCTATACTATCCGAAAGGAGTGATTCAAATGCCAACCATGACTCAGACTAAACTCAAATGCACCAAATGTGGTAGTGTATATCCAATGTGGCGAAACAGCGGGTGGCGTCACAAAGAAGATCATATTAAGCATTTGTATTGCTTCAAATGCCAAGAGACCACAGCCCATTCAGAGCAAACCGAATATTCAGAGTGGGAGGCTGCCAACGATGTTGTCAAGGACTAAAATTATCATTGGAAATATACTCGTTGCGTTATCTATTATCTCTGACATATTCAGAGGATTATTCATCTTCTTTGAATGGCTATGGATGGGGATAGGTGGATTAGCGATCATTATTTTATCCATCGCTTGTGTATTAGGTGGTTTCCGAGATAATTTCTGGAAGCTAGTTGTAGTAGCGGTTATAGTTATTGGCCCAATTATCCTTGCGAATAGCCTGAAGCAACTTGGATACACGCTAATAAAGAGTGGCTATAAGGATTTAGCTGAAAGAGAAGCGCAGATTCTAAATGGTTATTCTGAAGACAGAGCACTAACATCTCAGGCCTATAATCGATATCTTCAAAAATACTATCAAGCGTGTAAAAACCACAAGCTTGCAGCACAAGAGCACGAGGAGCGTTATAAATGACAGAATATACAAGACATTTTCAAATGCCTTCCATTCTTTTCGAACACGATACACATCAACGGCTGTCTACGACGGCCGTTGTCGTATATTCAGTATTATGGGATCTGCAACAGCATAGCCCAAACGAAGAGCTACAAGGTATTCTGGGAAAGAAAATTCCTAACTATTTGCGCATTACACCATATAAATATAAACGCGCACTACGTGAATTAATGGCAATCGGACTTTTAACACAACGGGGCAAAAAAGGAATCGACCTCTTTAAACTAAAATCGGTTGAGTCACTAGTATAGGAGGAAAATATGGGAAAGATGCCACGTATAAAGAGTGGTGATTTTGCACGAACACAATATTACCAACTTCAGAAAATACTTTTCGTAAGCGAAGAATACGCTGACTTGTCTTTAACGGCGAAGGTCACGTATTCTTTTTTTATGGACAGGGCAAGATTAAGTGATGTTCGAGGGTTTCGAAATAAGGATAATGAACCGTACTTCTTTTTTTCAAACGAATCATTGGCGAAGATGTTAGGATGCAGCGAACGGAAAGTTACTGCTATAAAAAAAGAGCTAGTGTCATTCGGGTTACTCGATATCATAAATACCGGGCGTGCTCAACAGATGTATGTCAGAGAACTAAACTACTCTAATATTCAAAGTGATCAACTAGAAATCTTTGAAGCTCCTGACGAAGATCAGACGAAGTGGTCTGAAGAGTCAATAAAGAAATTGTCGAAAACAATGTCAAATAGGAATGTATCTAGAGGGCCTAAAGTTAAAATATTGAGTTTCAATAAAAAGATACTTCATCGGGCCAAAGAAGACGAGTCGCAAATTTTGCGACTCGTCTCAAAAAAGCCTTTATATAGGCAATCTTGGCGCTACAAAAGAGAACGGGTCGCAAATTTTGCGACTCAGAGCCGTCGTTTTTTGCGCACTAGTAAGACTGACTTAGTAAATACAAGATTACCTATAGATGAATATAGATCACTACCTGACCATTCCCAGAAAAAAATTCTATCTGAACAGGTGAGTAAAAATTATGAATTATCTACTGACGATGAATTACAAAGCCTAATGCGAGAACAGTACCTATTCGATTTGGAAAATAATAAAGAATACCACCCAATTATTATCGCTACGCTAAAAGTGCTTTCGAAGAGCGAAGATTTAGGAACTCTTCATATGTCACTAAGCAAAGCTATTGAGGATATGATATACGGCGTATATCATTATTACCCAGATGCGCGTCAATTTAGCGCTCGTATCAGTGATTTATTAGAACAATTAGACTTTTACCGAGGCTACGAAATCGCTGAAGTTACGCGACACGCCTTGGTAAGAGCGTATAAGCATACCAAACACCAAGAAATTTGGAACAAAACTGCTTACTACGCAACAAGCATCGAGAAAGCGGTTGTTGAACACCTTAGCTATAACTATGAGATGAATTAAGAACAGGAGGAAAGTAATGGAATATATCATATCCCTAATCACTATACTAACTCTTTTACTTACAATAACACCAAAACTGCCAATTGTTGGAAATTTAGAGCCTCACATAATGGCTGCGGCTTCATCAGTATCTGCATCTACCGAAACAAACGATCAAGTTGATGAACAGGTGCTTGCGGATTCAAAAGATAATCGAAACTTAAATGATTATCAGCAACATGCTTCAGTCCAAACTTCACAATCTGATTTTCAAAGGCAAGAGTTTTATTCTATACCACCTGGTTATTTTGGAAGTTTTGCCGAAGCCGAATCCTATGGATACTCACAGTTAAATGGAAAAGACAAAGCAAGTTGTCAAGTCTATTTAGCAGGTTATCTACCAAACGGCACGCCGTATTATGGCGTTGACTTTTGGTCTTCGAATAACTAATTTAAGCCTCTTCTAAGAGGCTTTTTCTATACACTAAACATAGAAGGAGTGATTAAAAGATGGTAAATAATCCATTATACGGTTCGCGAGAGCCTCCACAATTTATTTAACACAACAGCTAAATTAACAGAAAGGAATTTATAGTATGCGAAATGTTAAGAGAGCACTAGTGCTCTTCGCGATTGTCCTATTATCTTTGGTTGCTCTGACCAGTGCTAGCGTATTGGCGGCCACCCCAAAGGTTGCAGATAACAATGTCAACCAGACTAACCAGGGAGAAAGTTCAGAGTCGATGGTTTCTAACGAACGGAGTGAATTATCGTCCTCAGAACCCCTGTCATCTGAAACATCATCTGACTTTCCAGAGTCAAAAGCGTCATCTGAGGAGAAGTCCGAAGTAGAGTCTATTGAAACTCGCCTTAAGGGAGAGCTATCTGAAAAAGGGCAGGTAGAATTAACTGATCAGGAGGCCCGTGTGTTGGCCGGGAGCAACCACTCCGGATTTAGAGCAGCGTTACCTACCGAAGACGGCGAGTTGAAGGTTGAAGGAAGCAAACTAGGTACAATCTATTATGCCCGTGGCGAAGTTGGTCGTTACTACGATGATATCTATGTCACGAAAATTAATGGCAAAATCGTCTTCTGTTTAGAACCTATGACACAATGGGCCGCAGGCACACAGTACGTAGCAGAGGCTATGCCAGAACATATTTCTTTAGAAAATAAGGCAACCTTCACTCCAGGGCTTGACGGAGGAAAGGTAACCATCGATAAAGAAACTCGTTTAAAACTTGAACAAATTGTTCAATACGGGTACTATGAGTTACCATCACGGCAGAATGCCGGATTTACTCAAGCGTTACTCTGGGAAAACATGGGCTTCCAACTGCTTAATGAAGGCTATATCGCTGAAAATCAAAAAGCGTATGACGCTTTCAAAGAAAAAGTCAATGCTAAGATTGCAGCATGGAAAAATACACCAAGTTGGAACAACCAAAGCTTTGACTTGCGAGTAGGAGAAAGCTTAACCTTAAAAGATACGAATGGCGTGTTTGAAAAACTCGCTTTACCATCACACACGCGCGGGGTGCGATTTGAAAGGAAAGGCAACCTTCTAACCCTCACAGCCACTAAAAGCGCTCAGACGGGTGAATTTTTGCTAAAACAAGACGCTGACACGTTGACTAATCCTGTTTCGCTTTTATATAAGCGTCCAGGCGCTCAAACGTTCGCGACTTTGTTCTTCAGAGATCCTGTCTCAGCAGTTTTAAACCTGAATATCCTTCCAACTGTTGGAACAACACTCACTGATACAGAGGGCGAAAAACAAGTGGATCCTCTGCAAAAAGTTGTGTTAAAAGATGTTGTGAGGGTGTCAGGCGCAACCATCGGTAAGTGGTATGACTTAAACGGAACATTAAAAATCGTAGAAACAGGCGAGGATTTACTTTATAACGGCAACAAGGTAACCTCTTCAACAAGAGTTCAAGCAACAGCTCCAGAGTTTTTAGCAGAGCTTTTCTTTACCTTTGACGCCCGTAGCTTAATAGGTCGAAAAGTAGTTGCATTTGAAGATCTTTATACTGACGGTCGGCGCGTTGCGAGCGAGGCTAAGTTAGAAAACCCTAGTCAAACCGTCCGAATCCGCAATCCTAAAATTCACACTACCGCCACTGTAAATGGCAAGAAGGAAGTTGAAGCCGGTCAGCCTTACACAGTGGAAGATAAGGTTCACTACGAAGATTTTAGCCCAGGTAAGTATTATCGCCTAACAGGATTAGCTGCTTATCCTGACACTCAGGAGCTAATTAAACTTAACGGCGCTGTCCCAACTGGTGTAGTAGTATTCAAAGCTGAGGCTGAGAATGGAGAAATCGTCGTTCCAATTCACTTTGAAAATACCGACCACTTATCAGGTAAGTATGCTGTTATTTTGGAGGAAGCGGAGCGTCTGTTGGTAAGCAAAACACCATCCGAGAATGAGTTAGAAAATGCAAAAGGTGAGACGGTGGCGGAACATAAGGATTACAAAGACCATGGCCAAACTGTGAACTTCCGTCCTACAACACCACCTAGCACTCCACCAACACCGCCAACTGGCCCAGAATTGCCAAAAACTGGTGAGGAAAACAGTTGGTTCATTATGGTAATGAGCATTTCGATGGTTATTGTCGGAGTGTTCATCCTGGCTAAACCAATTGAAGATTAATAGCTAAACTAACCTCTTGCCAATTTGGCAAGAGGTGATATTTCGAGGAGGTTTTATATGTCACAGAAAATTAGCAAGCAGGAGGCAACCCAAATGCGTGAGATGGCGGAAGCCATCATGAAAGCAAAAGGACTTGACCCAGTGACTGTTCGTTATCAGCAAGACTTAGCGTTCGTATCAGAAAATGCTAAGTTCATCGTTAGGACGCTAAAGAGTAAGGAGGAGAAAAAAGATGCAGAAAATTCTACTTCAGGCGAGTAACCCCATTGATAAAATAACAAGCGCATTAACCAGTCTAACGCCTAGCTTACAATCATTAGCCTATGCCTGTGCCGTAATTGCTGTTATTGTCGCATGTATAATGGGGTTTGTAAGCAGCCGGGCTTCCGCTGAATCGAAAGAGAGAATTATGGGTATCTTAGTTAAGGTATTTATCGTCGCATCTGTTACGGGTATTATTTCTTATGTCGCTTCATTAGCGGGTGGCAGTGGTTATCAGTAATTAAAGGAGGCAGTCAATGTTTTTTAAATTCAGGACAAGAAATCGTCGTCTGAAATCGATGGTCAAAGATGCGGCCGAGTACTCCGTTATTGGAGGGGTAAACTTAATCAGCAAGCTAGATAAGTACTGCAAAACGAATAGTATTTCCGCAAAACTCAAAATCCAGGTATTCGAAGATGGCGACAATAAATCTGTATTAGATTATACTGTCGAGCTTGGCCACGGCGATGTCGTTTTCTATCCGTCCTATTTAGAAAACAAGTATCGCCTATTGACCGAAAATGATGTTGAAGAAAATCCACAATATCAATTTTTGGAGTCACTAATTACTCGACTCAAACAAGAGTATCAACAGCAGTCAATGAAACGTGAACATGGCGAAAAGGTATCTAACTATCATCGCCCATTAGATCAAACCAAAAAGGGTTGGCAAGATTATTTAGAATTTTGCCGTACTCTTATCAAAAATTATAGGCGACCATTGGTAGTGGCCGGAGCTGTAATCATTACTGCATCTTTTGGATATTACTTGTTACAACACATCCCTGTAGGTAATCCGTCGACAACAAAAAGTGAAATTCAGGCTGAAGCAACATCTGTTGCTTCTAACGAAAGACTTACCACCCTGCTAGAGGACAAACGGTTTAATGAGGCGCTAACCCTATATCCAAAGGAGTACGCTCGAATAGAACGATCAATTTTCTACCTTGGAACCGAAGGTATTCCCTATCTTGAGGAATTTCTTAAGACACAAGATTACGTGAAAGGTAGATTTGATTTGGCTTATCTCAAGCGCGATTACCAAACAGTGATTGATTTAAAGGATGAAGCAGATTCAGATGATCGACTCGCGCAATTGGCGGTAGCTTTTATTAAGACCAATCAATTAGGTGAAGCTGAAAAACTTAATGATTCTTTGAAGTCAGAAGCTATTTCAAAATTAATTTTCCTAGCAAAAGAAAATCAAGCTATCGAATTAATTAAGAAAGGCAGCGTTGATGAAGCTAGGGCCATTCAAGAGCAGATTAATTCTGAAAAATTGAAGTCTTACTTCGAACAGTACGATGCTTTATCAAGTGCGATTGCTGAAGGGCAGTCCACATTAGAAAGTAGCGATTTAAGTGATGAAAGTAAGGCGGCTGTGGAATCAGCCAAAACACAGAACGAAGATTCGTTAAAACAACTTAACGATAATTTAAAATAGGCTCTTAATAAATTATAAAGAGAACTAAACAGAAAGAGAGGAACCAATATGAATTTAAAGAAGTCGCTAGTAGCTTTTGCGGTATTAGCGTTGTCAAGTGCCCCTATTGGAGTTGTTGTTCATGCGACTGAATCTGGAGAAGTACAAACCATGGCGCAGTCTAGCTTATTTGAAAACGAAGCATTTGGTGTGACTGTTAAAATTGCTCATGATAAGTTGAACCGCAGTGATGTTTCAGAAGCTAAGATTGAGTTAGTACGGGATTCCGCTCAAATTCAAAAGCTAGTACAACATCTACCCGTTGAATTAGATGGCGAATTGTATGATTTGCTGTTGGTAGAGCTTTTGGATAAAGACGGCAAGCCGCTTCAAAACACCCCCGCAGAAATCTCAGTTAAAAAACAGAACTTGCGTGGCGAGCTAGAAAAAGTATTGTTTCTAACACCAGATGGTGAATATAAAACTTTACCAGTATCTACCAAAGATGATAAGACCGTCTTTCAAACAGACCAACTCAACAAATTCGCACTAGTCTACAAAAAAGACCAGAATGTTGCTACGGAAGATACAAAACAGAAGCGGATTGATGAAATCGTTTCGTTTAGTGAGTCGACAACTGAATCCGTTGAAAAGGTTGTTGAGTTGAGCCAAGAAAAACCTTCTAAACCAACAGTAACGAATGTTGTGGCAATCGCCGATCAACAAGCTACTCAAGAGGTAAATAAACCTATTGAAAACAACAACCAAATTACTGTTGTGAAACCTGAAAAACCGAAAGAAGAAGTGCCTTCTGCTCCTGAACCACCTGTAACGCCACCGACTGTAGAGGAGCCAATTCAGCCAGTGGTGCCAGAAGAGCCAGTCACTCCATACTATCCAGTTCCTGCCGGATTCTTTGCGTCAGAAGCAGAGGCAATTGCAACAGGTCAATCTCAAGGAGATACACCTTTTGATACCTATATTGCAGGTTATTTGCCGAACGGGGTTCCTTACTATGGGATCGTTCGGCACCACAATCAACAACCTCAATTAGATCCATTAGCAGATGATGATGGCGACGGTGTAACAAACGGTACGGAAATGTCAGTTGGAACCAACCCTAAAGATAAGGCATCTAAACCTCCTGTAAAGGAGGCAAAGTACGAAAAAGCAGAGTACTTTACCTCTAAAGAACAAGCAGAAGCGTTTGCTAAAGAGTACCATAAAGGTCAGCCGGGAGAACATGAAGTCACACAGAAAACAGACAGTAATGGTCGAGTTTATTTTGATGTGACATTTAAGGAACCAGAGGCGACTAAACCAGAGGTAAACGTAACTGTAAATAATAAAGTTGATGTTAACGTGACAGTTAATGGTGAAGAAGTGAAGCCTGTTGAAAAAACGATTGATTCCACTACCGAAGAGCAATCAGTTACAGAAGCAGTTGCTGAATCAGAACAACAAGCACCTGTGACTAAAGAAGAGAATCAACCATTGCCAGAAGGTGTCAGTGAAGACCAACGCGCTACGCACGAAGGATTTCTAGCCAACGGGTATAAATACGTTGGCCAAGAAGATAACCAGTCAGTTTATCACAAAGAAAGTAAAACACCTGCGCCATTAGCATACTCGGTTCCTGTTGAGCCACCAGTAGAGCCTACGCAGAACGCACAAAAATAAGGCTATTTGAGCCCATTCTATGGAAGTCTGATAAAAAGTATTAGGCTTCTATAGAAATGGTCTTAAACCATCAAAAATACTCCTAGGAGGTGTGCAGATGAAACTATGTTTCTGCATCGAACGGCAAAATAAAACACTAACGCTTGTAACACAAGATTCGGTATACCGAGCAACTGTTCAAGAACCTTTTACTAATCAAGATAAGGGTGCTTTTGACGAGTGTATTCAGTTTGACCACCTATTATACATTGACACCGAAGAAAGACGCTTATACTTAAACGATCAAGGTTCAGGTATGTACATTCTTGAAAAACTGGATAAGGAGGTAGATTAATGGCTTTTAAGAAAAAAACTATTGAAGAAAGACAACGAGAGCTTAAAAAACTAACCTCAATGATTGACTCAGAGGTCGACAAATATGTTGTAGACCCCAAGTTAGCGCTTGATTTCATTGCTTTCAGAAAACAGTTCTATGAATACTCCATCCGAAATCAGATGCTAATAAGAAGTCAAAACCCTAGAGCGATAGCAGTTGCGAGTTTCTCTCATTGGAAGCAGAAGGGAGCTAGTATAAAAAAGGGAGAAAAGGGAATTGCTGTACTTCGTCCTGTGATTGTCAAACAATACAGAGATAATTCAGGCAAATGGGAAAACCTCAGGGATGCTTCAGATGCAATCAAAACCCAGGTAAAAACCGGTGCCATTGCTTCAAGGGATCACATAGTGGGATATCAACAAAGTTACGTCTTTGATGTCACTCAAACGACTTTCCCGAAAGAACGATATCCAGAATTCATTAGACGAAATTATCAATCAGGAACCGTTAAGGACTACAGCCCATTAATTGAAGCAGCCAAGGCTTACGCTTGGGAAAAGGGAGTGGTGGTCACAGATAAAGAGTTAGCCCCTGGCCACGGTGGTTCTTATTACCCGGCAGATCACCGAATTGTGATGAACGCTCATGCAGAAAACGACCGATATTTTTCTATCCTGACCCACGAGCTAGCACATAGTCAACTGCATCGTTATTCAAAACTCGAGACGGCCGCAAAAGAAGTGCAAGCAGAAGGGGTGGCTGCCCTGACAATGGCTTATTACGGTGTAGAAGAAATGGATGTTAGTTACGCCTATCTATCAAGCTACTCAAAAAAACTATCATCTGAAAAGCGACTTGAACTCATACAGGGAACGCTTGATATGGTACAAGACTACACAGAGTTTGTTGATCAGCAGGTTGACGGAAAGTTTCTAAGCACAATCAAGGAACAAGCTAAAGAAAAGAGCAACCACCTAAGTATTACTAAAGAACCAGAGATAGAGTTAAGGGGATAACCTTTTGCCAAATTGGCAAAAGGTTATTAATTTCGATACCTCAGAAAGGAAGGATGTCTATGTTAAAAAAAAGAGCAGATCGAATTTGGTTTGGGATTACTGCCTTAATCGCCTTAGGTCCTAGCTTTATTATTACTAACATCATGCTGAATATCACGTTCCATTTTAAAGAGATATTTACTCAAAAGCGACCTTTTAGTTGGGTGGCACTTAGACCATCATTCAATTTATGGTTGGTATATTTATTAATGTTCAAAATCGTATGGGCTATCTGTTTTGGCTTATACATCAAATGGCATGCACTGTATGGTGATTTACGCGTCGGGAATAAGGCGACGAGTCGGTTTTCATCTTATAAAGAAATTAAGCATACCTATAAAAGTGTACCGTATTTTCCAACAGAGGAAGATGAATATGGGCATATTGTTAAGTATAAAGGAGATAGCGGCGTACTGATCTCAAGGTTCGAAGGCATTGCCTACATCGATGTGTCGGATTTACATGTTCTCTGGTATGGTCGTACGCGATCAGGTAAGGATGAGTCAATATTGTTACCGGAAATTGAATTAGCGTCACGAAGCGAAGAACAACCGCATATCGTTTGTACAACAACTAAATACGAAACCATCGAAAAAGTTAAAGCAGAAATGATTAGTCGTGGTTATCGAGTAGAATGTTTAAATCTTGTGGACCCGGATAAATCATTTGGATTTAACCCGCTTAGTTTAGCAGTTGAGGCCTACGACCAAGGAGACATTGACGATGCTGTCGAATTATGTAAAACCTTTACGCATTCCCAGTTCCACGAACCAAACGCACATGAAAAAGTTTGGCAAAATGGTAGTAGAGGGTTAACCAACGCAAACATTCTAGGGCTGTGCGAAATTATATTTAAAGAACCTCTTCTCTCAGATATGAAAGAAACCATTAGTATTTACGGAATTGCGAATATGATGATTCAACTTTCAGGTAAGACGGTTGGAGACGATAATTCAATTCAATATAAGGCCGACAAATATTTCGAGTCACTCCCTTTAACAAGCGTGGCTCGCCAACAGTTCTCAGGGGTAGGGTTAAGTGGAGGCCAGATGCGCTCATCCATCATGGCCTCAACAGGCCTTGCACTTTTGGATTTTTTGACACCAAAATTGAATCGCATGACTCGTCGCACAACTTTTGATTTCGCAAATTTAACGCAATCAGGAACCCCTTATTTTGTAATGATAGTCTTGCCTGATTATACGGATAATAACTACACTATAGCAACCACTTGGATTGAGCAGTGCTACTTTTATCTGTCTCGCTACGCTACGCTGCATGGTGACAGATTACCAAAGCGAGTTCGTTTTTACTTAAACGAATTTGGAAATTTACCCGCTTTTAAGAGTATTCAGTCAATGCTATCGGTTGGGGCAGGACGAGGAATGTTATTCGAGATGTTCTTACAGGCCGATGAACAGCTAACGATTAAATACGGTAAAGATACGGCTGATTTCATTCGAGATCAAGTGATGAATATTGGCTTTATTGCCTCTTCTTCGTTAGCAACTCGGAAGAAATTTTCAGAATCGCTTGGTAAAAAAGAAGTTACAGAAAGAACTCGGTCAGGGAATCCATGGAGCTTTAACAAAAACGTTAGCGAAAAGACAGATTCAAGACCTTTACTAACACCTGATGAACTCTCTAGGTTACTTGAAGGCGAGAATGTAATCATGAGATCCAAACGGAAAAGCGATCAATTTGAGGATGCTATTCCTTATCCAATTTTTAACACAGGGCCGCACAGATTTATGTTTGCCTACCAGTATCTATCCGATGTATTTACTCGGCAACCGTTTGATAGTCTTGGCCTACAATACCACGGAAATCAGGATTGGGATGAATCGATGTTAACTCGATTTGTGGATATGCTTGATGCCCGAATTATTGAAGCGCCAACCGAAGCTAGCGTTAAACTCACACAAGTACACAAGGAGCGTGATGATCAAATGAAACAACTAGAACCCTATAATGACCGCTACGGCACAGAGAGTGATGTTGCTACGATTGAAGGATTGACAGACCAAACGTTGACCGATGAAACAGTCTATGCATCGCCATTGTACATCTTAATTAGCGAAGCTGTAGTGAAGGATTATCCTGAATTAATGGATGAACTTAACCAAGTAGTGACGGAGTCAGATTTGAATTCATTTATTAGAAGGCACATTAACGCCTTTGAAGATCTTGTGTAAGAGAGGGGGGAATCTATGACACCGGAACAACAACAAATCTTTGACACTCTGCTCAATCATAGCGAATACTTTCAATTGGACAATATGTTTACCACTATGGCGAGATGGGTGGGGTGGGCTATCATCAAGTGGTTAATAGGAATCCTGCAAGTCCTTCAGAAGTCCTTATATCTTGCAATTGGTTTTATTACCGGATTTTTGGAGAATCCAGAAATTCAAGAAATGCTACCGTGGTTTGAACGACTTGGGTGGGCTATTGCGACTATCGCAGTTATTGTTTTGTGCATTCGGAAAATTATTAACCCCAAACACGATATTTCTCAGGTAGTAGAAAATGCCTGCTTGGGATTCATTGTGTTTATCTGCAGTACAACGGTGATGATGAATGTATTAACTTATACTAAAGAGATAACACAAGGTATTTGGGAAAACTCGGTCGCGTCTGGAGATTATGTGTATGACCTAATCAACAAAACGGGCACAGACCTACCACAATTAGTCGACTCAAACTTTCAGATAGCCTATGATGATGGTACTCCCAAAAGGATGCTCCATCTTGATAGCAGAAGCGTTAAATTTTTCGATTATGCTGAAGTAATTAATACTGCGGAAGAAGTCAAAGAACAGATTCGAAATCAAGAGTCTGAGGAAGCAACCCCTGCGAACATGAAAGTATATGCAGATGATCACCCATCAGAATATCGGAATTTTTTAAATAAGATTCTAGAACAAAAAGGGGCTAGTGCCAATGAAGTGCTGCCAGAATGGGAAGAGCAGGCTGAGAAGGAACTTTGGGAAAGCCACCATCCGGCGCGTGAAATAGATTTTGACTCTATTTCATCGCAAATCTATGGGTACAAACTGGGGATGGATCGTAAGGGACAGTTAGAACTTATTAAGGTGGATCAAGGAACATGGTTGAATATCCCACAGCGCTACTATCGATTCAACTTCAATTACTTAGCGGTATTTATCTTCACCATCTTTATGATTATCGTACTAACTGTAAGTACTATAAAAATCATTAAACTCTCCTTTGAAATTGTTATTATGCGTATTATCTTGCCGATTTTCAACTTTCTTAATTTTGAAAAAGCGACCTCACTCAAAATGATTCTGAACAATTTCAAAAACATCTGTTTAGCACTTGTATTCTCGGCGATATCCGTCAAGATATATATCACCTTGGTCGCCTATATTCAGAATAAAGACCTCGAAACCTACGTTAGTGTCTTTCTGCAGGTCGGTCTTGGACTTGCAGTGATGGACGGTCCCACAATTATTGATAAACTAACAGGTATTGATGCAGGGCTAAAATCAACCTCAGGAGCTTTATTAGGGTTCGCGGGCGGTCTATATACCGGAGCCAGAGGTGCTGCGAGTCTGGTTAAAAATGCAGTACGTGGCGTAAAAGGTGGATTTAATGCGGGGAAAGGAGCCGCAGAGTGGGCACGGGAAAAACTTGGCTTTGCTGGTAATAGTGGTGCTGAATTGAATTCAAATGAGAATGAAGCCGATAAGCGTAGCGAATACGTGCAAGAATCTATCGCTAAATCAGTAGCCGGCACATCTGGACAATCACCTGAAGTAGGTCGCGAGAACAGCAGTTCTCTACAAACTAGTCAGACTAATCTTTCGAGCAATACTGAAGGTGCTAGATCTAGTGAGGTTGACTCACAGAAACTATCCTATCAACATTTATCTCATACAAAGAACCCAAATAGTGAGACACAAAAGGGCAGTCAAGCAACTATATACAATAGCGGTAATCAACAAACGAAGTCAGCAATCCCTAAGCCAACGAATCTGAATGAATCATCAAAAAATTCAGAACGACCAAAACTATAATTTACGTAGACCACCTTTTGCCAATTTGGCAAAAGGTGGATTTTTAAAGGAGGAATTATCATGAGTCAATATAATGGACGCCTAAATTCGTCGTTAGCGACCGAGATGAAATTAAATAGTTTCCTATATGTAATTGACGTTGCCATCCTCGGTGGTGCAATAATCTTCTGGAATGTGACAAAAGATTGGATTGCTTCGATCTGGGTGAATGCCATTTATTTGGTGGCATTGCTTATCGTCACATTTTTCGCAATTTATCAGCCACGCAGAAATCCACGTCGGCGGAATTACCAAGTGTTGCGATACGCATTTATCCGTGATAAGTCTGTCTATCATACAATTACGCGATCTGAAATTGGATTCCTATATGAGGATTTAAAACAACGTGAGGCCGATAGTCGGTATATCGATCTTAATCAGTTAGAGGAGGATACCTTAGATGCACCTTGATTTAAATAAGCAAGAAAAGGCTTTAGTCAAAGCAAAAATTATTAAGCAGGAAAAGGGCAAGCCTTCAAATAAGAAAGGACTATGGCCATTTTTTCAGAAAAAGGGGCCCACTTCTTCCCTCCGAAAAACAACGTTAGATATTATGCCTTACAAAGGTACCATCGGATCTAAGGAGCATTTTATTGTTGGGAAGAATAAGTTCTATGACTTATTGCGAATAGTGGGGGTTAACTTTAATGGGTTGAGTCAACGGGCCTTATGGGATATTGTTTATCAGTATGAAGCCCTTCTGAAGCTCTATGTGATGCCTTTTAAGGTCATCACAATTTACACACCTTTAGAAACTAGCGCTACACAGCATTATTATGCAGAACTTGCGAGTTTGACCGAGACACCAAAGCATAAAGAAATCTTGATGGAAAATTATTTTGAAATGAAATGGCTCTCGGAACATAAACTCAATAAGGAGTTTTTTGTGCTCCTTTCAGGTGAAACGGTACAAGATCTCAGAGAATGCCGGAAAGATTTTATCAACTTTGCGGGTTCCATTAAACTATTGCCAGTACCGCTTAAGCAAAAACGAGAACTCTACTTCCGGCTAAACAACCCGACATCTTCCGCTTTTTTTGATTATTAGAAAGGAGAAAATGGATGGATTTGAAACAGCTCAAAAAAAATCGCAATCTTGAATTTTTAACTGATACGCAACCTATGGGGAATCTTGTATTTCTTGATACTATGATTCAAGTAGGGAATACTTTCATGACTAGCCTATATATTTATCGATATCCCACTGATATCGAAGGTTTTTGGCAGAGTAACTTACATAATATTCCCAATACATACGTGATTACAGATATCTCCAATCAAGAGTCTGATGAAGTAATGAATAAGGTTCAGCGCGCAATTCGCGAACAGTATTCTCAGGCGGTTATGGAACGCGAGGAATATCAACGTGACATCGCTGCTGAAGAATATCACTTCCTAAATCAGCTTGCCAAAGATATTCGGCGCAATAACAATACGATGAAATACATGACTAATCGAATTATTGTTTATGCAGATTCTCGGTATGATTTGGAAAAGAGGATCGAAGAAGTGCGGCGAACTCTACAAAAAGACCAGTTTCTCGCCACCCCATTAGCAATGGAACAAGAATATGAATATCAATCATTCTTCTTAGACCACGTAGAACAACGTAAGTTGCCGAACCACCGTATCGGCCTAGATGTGCCATCAGACAAAGCGGCGCTTACATTCCCGGCTAATCATGTATTTATGCATGACAAGCGAGGTCAACAAGTTGGCTATTCTAGAACTGGCGGAAATATCATCCTAGATATGTATGAACTTGATGGCGTGTATCGGATGCATTATAACTTTTTGTTAATTGGGCACATGGGATCCGGGAAATCGACGTTCTTAAAAAAGATTATGTATAACATGGCAGCTAAAGGGTACGTTATCAGAGGGTTTGATAAATCTGGTGAATATTCTCAGTTAATTAAGTACCTCGATGGGAAGGAGATTTCATTGGATGGGACAGAAGGGAAAATTAATATCTTTCAGGTATTCCCAACTATTGTAAACGATGAGACTCATCAGGTTAACGAACAAGCCTCATTTGAACAGCATCTTTCAAAGCTAGGAATCTGGTATCAAGCTTTAAACCCTAAAGCAAGCGAAGAGGAAGTATCTTTATTTCGGACATCACTGTCCGCTCTTTATAAGAAAAAAGGATTCCATGGTGATAAGCTGACTGGTAATTATACGACTCAGCATCCAGAATCCTATCCTATTTTAAGCGAAGTAGTGGCGCATCTTGAGGAGCGACTCAGCCAGTCCGAAAAAGGAAGTTTTGAGCGCACACTATATGAAAAACTCGTTATTAACTTAACTCAATACCTAGAGTCATTCGGGCACATTTTCAATGGATATACAAGCATCTCAAATCTGCTTGAAGAACAGATTTTATTCTTCAACATCGATGGCCTAATGGCATTGAACAACAAGAATATTCAAACTGCTCAGTTGTTTAATGCGTTAAGTCTCTGTTGGGCAACTCTGCTGAATCACGGCAAGAAACAGGCGCGATTATATGAACGTGGAGAAATAGCATTTGATTTTATCAAGAGAAGTCTCATGTTAATCGATGAATGTCATAATTTAATCAATTGGCACAACCCTTATATTACAGAGTACATTAACACGATGCAGCGTGAGGGACGAAAGTATTTCATTGGTGTCGGATTAGCGACTCAATCACCAACTTCATTAGTTCCAAAACAAAACGATGACCATATGTCCGAACTACTGAGAGAAATATACAAATTTAGTCAATACCGCTTCTTCTTTCGAATCGATTCTTCTGATGTGGATCACCTAAAAGATCTGACTTCCTTTGATATCGCTGAAGGACAAATTGAAAGTGTCCCTCGTTATCCTCAGGGGCGGTGCTTGATGAGTATATCAGGTAGTCACAGTCTTGAATTTGATGTCGAAGCAAGTAGTCGCGAGCTAACGCTATTCCGAGGTGGTGGCCGTAAGGCGGAAGATTTATAGGAGGATTGGATAATGAAAAAAATATTTGATGAAAATAAGCGATTGGTCTTAATGATTGTTCTAGTGATATTAACTGGTATTTTTGTTTTTGCAGGTAACAGTCTGAGGGGTTGGCTAACGGGAAAAGCAGACCAACAGACATCTACCACGTTAACAACGATTATTGGGTCTGAGCACTCCTCGAGTGATGCATCTAATGTGAGTGAAACACCTATAGCTAAACATACTCCTGATCCGTCACCACCTCAAGAGTTCAGTAGTAATATCCAAGTTGCGTATGATAATGAAACTGTTATTCTGAAAGGGCGAGAGTTAGCCATTGGGTTTTATAACGTGAAACCTGATGTCAACCCGGATCCATCGTTCTTTCGAAAATATTTCAAAACGGAAAGTATGGCGACAGCCTTATACGACCAATATAAAGCTTTGGTAGACAACCAGGTGCAACGCCAAGAATCTTTAACAACTTATACTATCACGTCAGAGTCACCATTCACAGTTAACTATACGATTATCGGCAACAAAAATAACAAAAAGGAACAAGTGGTCTATCAAGTAACATTTGATGATTCAAAAGACGCGATTGTATCATTTGTTCAGTTACAAGAATAAATGATTAAGCGATTTGGAAAGTTGGCAGTGTTCTTTGGCTGTAGCGGCTGTTTATCGTTGATTATCACTGCGATTATCATTTCTACGTTGGCATTAGGTCTGATTACTAATACACCAGAAACCTACCAACAGAGCTCAAGCGATCAAAAAGAAGCTCAGATTTACGATGCTTCGAAGGCCGATAAAACAATCCCAATTCAAACGAATGGGGCTGATCTTACTTGGGTGAATAAGTTCCGCCTAGATGCTGCTGATCCTCCCTTTGTAACAGGTAGATACATTGATAATTGGCTACGTGCTAACTATCCGGATTCACCGTTAATTGGCTATGGCGATACTATTAAGCGTTATGCAGATCATTACGGAGTCGCGGTTGGGGCCTTCATGGGTCAGATTGCCAAGGAGACAACCTTTGGTCGTGCTTCATGTGGTGGGCGATATAATATTGGGTGTATCCGTTGGTATGAAGGCTCAAAATTTGGAGCGGTAGATACTGCGTATGGAAAATTCCAAGATATACAAGACATTGAGACAGGGATTGAGTCCTACTTTCACCTTGTTAGAAATAATTATATTGACACTGGCCAATCAGTTTATAAGGACTATCTCGACAAATATTCACCTGCGAGTGACGGCAACGATCACTCGAGCTTTAAGAGCCTTATGTGGGGGATGTTGAAGTCTTTTGGTTATGACATAGCGGATACTACACGGAAAACGAACCATGCCTCAAAATCAGAGACCGTAGACGGGAAAATCGATGGGCGTGTAGTTTCAAATAATTCAGCTAGTTCTAGATCTACTAGCACCAATAGTGGTGGAATCACATCAAAAATTGATTTAGAGAATACGCGATTACCTGAGGGGGTATTGAAGTGGAAAGACCGAATTGCACAGGAAATGAGCGCCCAGGGTGTCTCTGAGGAATACCTTCCATATGTACTAGCGATTGTTGCTGTAGAGTCAGGAGGAGGGGGCGTTGCAGACATCTTTCAATCCTCTGAATCAAAGGGGTTGCCTCCTAATACCTTATCTACGGAGGAATCCATTATTCAGGGTATTACCCACTTCAAGAACACACTTGAAAAAGCTAATACATATGGCAAGAGTATATGGGCGGTGCTAGCAGGCTATAACTTTGGACACGCCTTTCTAGACTACCTTAACAAAAACAATCTTGACTGGACTATTAAAGTGGCGGAGGAGTATTCAGCTACCGTTGTAGCTCCCAGTCTTGGCAATACTTCACGCGAGACACTGCCTTATGTTAACGAGCTTTCTACCGCGTTAGGAATACCTTACATGTATCGAAACGGAGGAAATTTCCACTATGTCCCAAAAGCTATGTGGTACTTAGGGTTTGATACGGATGAGATTAAAAAGGTGGCGGAACAGGGCGGTGATGGCCCTTTAGGAACCAAGAAAGCCGCGAAAAAGAAGCGATATCTCTTCAACAAATTCGTAGAAGAGTCGTATAAAAAGACATCTTCTAATGGTGCCAACGGAGACCTCGTAGAAGTTGCAAAATCTCAAATTGGATTGCCGTATTCTTGGGGTGGAGGTGGCAAAGAAGGCCCATCAACGGGTATCTATGACCCCTCAGTACAAGATGCAACTAATATCGTCGGATTCGACTGTTCAGGTTTCATGCAGTACATCTATTGGCAAACCTACGGAGTCGATATTGGGGACTGGACTGTACCACAAGAAAGTTCCGGAAAGAGGGTTAGCAAGGATGCTTTAGAAGTTGGTGATCTCTTATTTTGGGGGCCTCCTGGAGCCACCTATCATGTTGCTATGTACATCGGAAATAACGAATTAATTGAGTCAAGCACTCCAGGAAATCCTGTTGGGATTCATCCAATGCGAGACTTTGATTTTGCTGTGCGGCCCGATATATCCAAAAAGAAAGGACAGTAAACAATGACATCTAAAGAATACTTAATGATTAATTATCTCCTAGCGCTCAAAGAAAAATCGTCAGAGAAGCCAGCTATTTTTCGTTAAGGAGGATGCATATGAGCGAAAGAAACAAAGACAAAAAACATAGTATTTTCGATAGAATGATGCATGGTTATCACCAATCAATTACGCTTAGATACAAATCATTCGCTATATTTGCAACTTTAACATTGCTGTTTATTCTGGTTGTAGGAATGCTCTATAAACCGGCCTTGAGCGCTAAGGAATATGCTCTGAATACTTCGCTGAATCTAGGATCATATTCACTAAAGGTGGAGCAAAAATATCTCAATAGAGATCAAAAACGAATGTTGTTAATGGCATATTTAACAGGTAATAATCGTGGTGTTCAGTCCGAAGTGAAGCTGAATATCCAAACAAAAATTAAAGGAGATTCGTCAAAAAATACGGTGACCTCTGTCTTCAAAGGAGATAGCAATTACTATGAAATCGAAGTCGATAACCTCCCTGATAAATGGGCATCAATGATGCTCGTATTAACAGATCAATCTACTAACCAGTCTGTTGATCTAATCCTACATAGACATCCAAATAATCAGGAATTTATGCTTCTTCCAGATGACGTAAAGGTCGGAGAAGGATATGCATCTACTCGATCAATCCAAAATGAGATTACGAAACAATCCGATATTTTGAATAAAGAAATTCCAGAAAAAATGACAGAGTTAGACGAAGATATACGAGCCGCTGAAGTCCAAATCGAAGGGCTAAAAAACAAAATGAAATATGAAACGGCGAAAGAAAAAGAGCAAACAGAAACGGATATTGCCGTCCTGGAATCTAGAAAAACAAAAGCTGAATCAGATCGATTAGTTCAAGAAAAAAGGAAAGAGGAGGTGACAGAAAAGCTTGCTTTGTTATCTGAAAAACTCAAAGAATACACGCAAAAAAATAACATGAACCCCGATGAAGCAGTCATCCAATGAGTGGGCATTTAGTGGGCAAAATCACCTATTAGGTGATGCATTTGGCTTGAATAAAGTGGGCATTTAGTGGGCAATTTACTCAATATTGATATCATCGGTTTCCCTTGCACTGCAAGGGTTCACACGTAACGTGGGAACAAAACCCCTTATGCTCTTACAAAAATTTAGGGGCATCCGCCCTAAATTTTTGAACCACCCACCTGGTGGTGGGTGGTTCGTTTTGGAGAATGGCCCTCCGGGCATATTAAAACACGCCGATATATCGACGTGTTTTAGGGGCTTAAACCATGTACATGAAGTCTTCCCCGACAAACAACGGTATCAACTTCTTCGCCTTTTCTAAGCTGACATCTTCCGCTTTTCCTGGAGCTTGCCAACTGTATTGCCAATTATCATTGAGCACCAGTTCCATACTGTCCATTTGAATCTGCTCTTGCCAATATTCCAGGCTAAGAGGCCAGGAACCTATCACGAGAAATCCTAGATTTCCATCCGGCAAAAGGTAAACCTCTGATACGACATCAGTAGCATTTTCGATACGCACAGCTTTAATTTTATGCTCCCAATCATTCTTAGGATAACTCAATGGATTCGAGTCCAATATTTCATGTTCCTCTATCAGACTTCCATCAATCAAACTAATTGAACCAGAAGACCAAACCACAACATGGAGATTTGATTTTCCAACTAAATTATCTACTATTCGGATGACTTTAGAATATATCATATCGAGTTTATCGATGTTCCATTTTACAAGTGGCATAACTACCAACTCCTTTTGAATAATTCACCCGGTGAAGCCGGGCTTACTTCAAAAAGAGCAGGGCGGAAATCCCGCGTCAAGGGTGGTAGGTCTCGCCGCTTTAGCTGCCTAGATCCTACCACCGTCAGGCTTGCCCTTGACGCGGGATTTTTGCTCTGCTAGCGACCGTAGGGAGCGCCCAATGGCTTCGTCAGAAGCCTACCGTTTGCGCCGAAACAAACTATATAGGAGGGCTATATGAAGGAAATCAGAATCAGAGGCCTAGAGAGCCATGTAATCTCTAGGCTACAAGAAATATCGAAACGGTCATATCATAAGTCGTTTAATCAGTATTTAGTTTCTGTATTAACAGAATTGGCTGAATCAGACGGGATGTTACCATTAGAAAAAGAGATCTATAAACGACATTCTGAAGTAGCTACGCATATTCAAAAAAATACTGAGGCGATTTTGAAAGCTATTGATTGCCTAAACAAAATGGAGGGAGAATAATGCCAGATGTTTTGATAAGAAACGTCCCTAAGTCTTTGCACACTCAGCTGACTGAACTAGCAAGTAAAGAGGGCGTGTCTTTGCAAGAATTATTGCTGCATTTGATTAGCCAACCGATGCAACCAGACAAACTTAATCAATACCTATCCGCTGTAAACCAAGAGGAATATGAACTTAATCGCGTGATTAAAGAGAATACCGAAGTCTTAGCATTGCTAACAGAAGAAATGGAGGAACACGAATGACAATTAGAAAGCACATAGTATTATCTGAATCAGACCACGAGGCATTACTCGAAATTAAAAAGAAAGAGCGTTTGCCTTCTATCAGTGCTGCCATCGCGTTCTTAATCGCTGAAAAAACTAGTCAAGAAAATCACCAAATCGTCACCCAATTGATGAAGGAACTCAAGCCACTATATGATGTCCTACGTTTGCGCACTGGGTACACAGAAAAGTACATGCGGATTATGTTAGATGCCATGAATCATTACCTAATCACGAACGATTTAGATATGACTTTTGGAGAGGAAGCAAAATTAGTGGATGTCGAAAAATCATTAATCATTCGTGAAGCAGAAAAGGCGTATGGTCGAAAAATTAGTGAGTACCGAGAGAAGAAAGATTACTAGGTGAATTAAATGGTTAAACCTGCAATCGTGATGATGTCTAAGTTTAAAACTCCGAATGCCAAACAACCCTCTGCGTCTGGTTGGCAGGTAATCAACTATGATAAATACGTCAACTATATGGATCGGCAAGACGCTAAAGAAATATCCGAGTACGATTTGGAGAAACACTCAAACAGTCGCGAAACACACTGGTCTGGAAATAAAACCCTCACCTATTTAGGAGACCCTCAGAAAACAAACAATACCTTCACGAAAGGTACCCCTTCGTTATCGATGGCGGATATTGAAAGTATGAAAGGCTACTTTGCGCGCGCTCAAGAAAATGGATCTCCGCTATGGCAAACAGTTTTTAGTTTTGATAATGCTTTTTTAAAACAACAAGGGTATTTATCAGAAGACGGTAAACTGAACGATGTGCCCATCAAGCACGCAACGGAAAATGCTATGACTGTATTTATGGAAGAAATGGGGTTTAATGATACCGCTCGTTGGGTGGGAGCTATCCATTACAACACAGATAATATACATGTCCATGTTGCGCTAGTCGAGGCTGAAAGTAGTCGCGAAATTATTGAGTCAGGAAAGTATAAAGGTCAACGAAAAGCAAAGGCGCCGAAGGGAACCTTTAAGAAAACGCGTAGCACCTTTACTAATACCCTAGTCGATCGTAGCCAGGAACTAACCCGTGCTAGCAATCTTGCACGTAATCAAATACGAGAACCCTTTAAGCAACTTAAATTAAAACGCCAGGTCAGCGTGCGTGGACAGATTAAAGAGCTAGTTCGGCAATTACCAGATGATCGACGCCTATGGCGATACAATATGAATGCGATGGCGCCTTTTAGGAAGCAAATTGATGCAATTACTGAGCGGCTAGTAGACCAAAAATATGCAACGGCCCTCAGTGAATTAAAGTTGTTATACCGACAAGAAGAATCTTTTCGAAAGAGATTATATGGTGGCACCAACAACTATGCTGAGAAACAATTGTCCACGCTTAAAGCATCGTTAGGTAACGTGTTGTTAACCAACTTAAAGAAGGAGTTTCCAAAATATAATCCTCGTGAAAAGGGGCATGGCTATTATCATCCTCAAAAAATTTTGGTGAAATCAAAACTTATAAGCGACTTAAAATATAGTCTCCGAGAAACTAAGCAAGACTTTTTAAACAAAGAAAAGCATCGTCAATTAGAATACCAACAAGGATTAGATCTTTCAAACTAGAATTTATCCACCACTTGCCTGACTCGCAAATGGTGGATTTTTTAAAGGAGGAATTACTCGTGAACGAACGCCGGAAATCACATCACGTAAAGAAAAAACTTACTACGGCAGAAATTAACCAGGCTTCCGCAGTCAGCATTATGGATTACTTTTCAAATCAAGGTATTGGGCAGGTAGTAAATGAAGGTCCGCGGTACGTTAAAGTCTCTATTAAGGAGCATGACTCAATTGTCATTGACAAGCAGAATAACTACTTTGTCCATAATTCAAATCCTTATGAGAAGCTCGCAAAGGGTAATGCTATCAATTTTATTCGCTACTTTGAGGATTGCACTTTCCAGGAGGCTGTCGAAAAACTTTTGGCATTCGGTGAAAACAGAGAGTATATTCCTAGCGTTATAGAGAAAGAGCGCTTCAAATATGACGTAGTGAAAGCAAAATATAATAGTCGCGCCTATACCTATCTCACTAAAGGCCGTGGGTTAAGCAAACAGCTAGTGAAGCGATTATTTGAAGAAGGGTACTTAACACAAGATACCCGGAATAACGTAGTCTTTAACTGGACTGAGGACGGGCTTCCTCCTAAAGACGATCCAGACAAGATTGTAGGAGCCACCATTGCTTTGACACAACCCAAAGAAGGGCAATTAAAAAAATGGATTATGGCCAATTCAAAGGGGAACTGGGGATTCAATATCCGTACAGGGCCACATCCCAGAAAAATCTATGTTTTCGAGGCGGCCATTGACCTACTGTCCTATCTTGATTTGCATCGAAATCAATTGCAAGACGCTTGGCTAATCGAAATGGAAGGCCTAAAGGAACAAACGCTTCATAACTTTTTGACCGAAGCCGGCATGTTAAATAGCTCTGAGAGCCAACAACCGGACTACGACCTAGACGTACAATTTTGCGTAGATAATGACCTGGCGGGGCATCGATTTCTAGATAATGTAATGAGGCCAACAGATTCATCGAAAATGACTTATACAGAAAATGTCCCTTATCAAAGAAGTGTCACGAGAGATGAAGAGAGCCGGCTTCAGAGACTAGCCTCTGAACTAAGGTTACCTGTCTCATTTGTTACAGCTGTCTACTTAGCCGAACGACCCTATGAGCTTGCTAAACTTGACGATGTTCAAGAAAGGGATGCGCTCTTCATTAGTAATCCCATTCGATATCCAGAATTGGTCGAACGATACTATGCGATTAAAGAGGGAACGGCCGACAAGCTTTGGGGATTCGATAAAGAACACCCCCTCTATAACAAGTTTCTAGAACGCGAGAAACGGTTTTCGGATTATTACTATAACACCAATTATCCTATAGTTGAGGAAATCCGCAAGGATTGGAACGACTACCTTTTATACGGCTCAAGCACCAAAGAGCCCTCTTTAACTGAAAATAGGGAGAATGTAAAATTAAATAGTGAGAATAGCAGGCCGACCTTAGAGGGATTTGAGAAGTATATTCAAGCTAATACCCGCCGGTTAACCGATAAGGATATCGTGCTATTTATGGAGGATAGCGGGCTTAATAGGCGCGTAATTGAATCCTTTAACGACAAAGGATGGCTTCGCAAAGATATTAAATCTGGTGAACTATATATATTGTGGAGTCGGAATGGTAATGTAGTCGGCGGTGAAATAATCAGTCAATACAGTAGCCCAACAAGAGTTGTCGAATTAGATAAATCGACTCATCAACGTGAGAGCTTCATTTACACAGTGGGGCATCCTGAGGAAGTGAGAGTCTTTTCTTCGCCTCAGGAGTCTTTAGCTTATCTAGATTTACACCCTAATCAAAAGAACTATGTGGCTATTTGCGACAATCAAGATGAGAGATATATCGCACGGAAAGTACAGGCGTACGCACAGCAAAGCGATATTCAGAAAGTGATTGATTGTAGGACTCATAGTAAAGATAGCTATTCATTGAGTGATAGCTTATCTATTATCGTAGGGATGTCAGCTCTAACGCAATTAGCGATTGACAGTTATGCACCAATATCTGCATCGTGGAACAGAGACCTTTCAAACTTCAACCATTATAAAGTGCTAGAAATCGGAAAAGACCTTCAGAAGTTCTACTCCATTACCACAAACACCCCCAACTTATCCAAACTGAACCAAACACTTAATCTATGATAAGAGCCCCTAGTAGCCATAAGCTACTAGGGGCTCTTAGGGTTTACTGAACCTCTTGCCAATTTGGCAAGAGGTCAAGGCCTAAAAATCAAGTTCTGGGATTCCGTATAAAATCATCTCATTCAGTAATGGCTCATCACTCTTAAGGTATTTCTGATAGATAGCATCCAACCTATTATCGTCAACTTCATCTGTATACCTAAGCTCCAATTCATATTTAATCAGCGCTTTGACGAATGACTCATAATCATCATTCATGAGTTTGGCTACCTTACTTAACATCTCATTTATTGTGGTACTCATAGTTACCAACTCCTTTTGATTAATTCACCCGGTGAAGCCGGGCTTACTTCAAAAAGAGCAGGGCGGAAATCCCGCGTCAAGGGTGGTAGGTCTCGCCGCTTTAGCTGCCTAGATCCTACCACCGTCAGGCTTGCCCTTGACGCGGGATTTTTGCTCTGCTAGCGACCGTAGGGAGCGCCCAATGGCTTCGTCAGAAGCCTACCGTTTGCGCCGCAGGCGCAGCAAGGTCTGGCCCTCTCCTGGGGACTAGAGGCCGTGATTTTCCTGGGAAATATCATTTACGGACTCTTGGCGGCAGGAGAGGGACAGACCTTGCCACAATAAAAATAGGGCATGTAGCCCTATTAGTTAAATAGCCTAGTAGACTCCCTCAAGCTAACATAAGTCTCATGCCCTACGATAAAATGGTCAAGTAGTTCGATTCCCATTAAATCGCCACAATGTATGAGCCGACTGGTGAAGTTCAGGTCAGCTTGAGACGGTTCCGGGTCGCCTGAAGGGTGGTTATGAGCGACTATGATTCGAGCAGTAGGATATTGTACGGCAACTTTGAAGATTTCCCTTGGATGAGCCACACTCGCATTTACTGAACCTTTGAAAACTTCAAACTCTTTAATAACGGTATTTTTCGATGATAAACAGAGCACCCGCAAGACTTCTTGTTGAAGGTCTTGTAGTTGGTCTTGAAAATAGCGACCTGCCTGAACCATTGAAGTGGTCGTAAATCGTTTAGGCATTCTGTAGCAGTATAGCTCTTTTCCAAGTTCCATACTCAATTTTAATATCTTCGCTTGTCTTTTGGTGAAACCTCTGTAAACCATCGATTCTTCAGACATGTTCTTCAAATCGTAAGGTTCGATATCTTCATTCAGTTCCTTTCCAGTCAGCTCTTTAACAAGAACCTTAATTCTATCGTCTACAATTGGGTTAAACATAACTACCAACTCCTTTTGAATAATTCACCCGGTGAAGCCGGGCTTACTTCAAAAAGAGCAGGGCGGAAATCCCGCGTCAAGGGTGGTAGGTCTCGCCGCTTTAGCTGCCTAGATCCTACCACCGTCAGGCTTGCCCTTGACGCGGGATTTTTGCTCTGCTAGCGACCGTAGGGAGCGCCCAATGGCTTCGTCAGAAGCCTACCGTTTGCGCCGCAGGCGTAGAAATATCTAGTCAGCGCTCTTTTTATATCCGTTCCAATATACCCCCACAATAGGGTATACCCTATTGTGGGGGTATTTGTCTGTGGTATAATAGGATTACGAGAACCACAATAGGGTTGCTCAAAATTAAAACTCAGGGAGGGGAGGTTATGGGGAGAATCGGATATATTCGAGTCAGTACCAAGGAACAGAACATAGATAGGCAGCTCGCCGCCTTGGAAAGCACCGAGAAGGTGTTTGTAGATAAGATAAGTGGTAAGACTACAAAGCGGCCGGCCTTAACTGAGATGCTAGACTTCATCAGAGAAGGGGATGTCGTAGTAGTTACAGAGCTAGATCGTCTAGGGCGGGATAGCCAAGACTTAACCAGAATTATGAACCTCATACAAAGTAAGGCTGCTACGCTAGAAGTTTTAAGCTTGCCTTCCACGGCAGGAATCCAAGATGACAATCTCAGGCGTCTTATAACAAACCTCATGCTTGAGATATACAAGTATCAGGCTGAGAGCGAGAGACAAAGAATACGCGAACGACAGTCTCAGGGAATTGAAATTGCGAAAAAGAAGGGGCGCTATAGTGGCCGCAAGCCTATGTTTGAAGAAAATGATAAGCGTCTGCAACACGCTTTCGATTTACATAAAAAAGGGTTATCGGATAAAGAGATAGAGGAAGTCACAGGCATTAATCGCGAAACCTTTAGACGATATCGGCATAAGTATAGACTAGCTAGAACAGACTCAAGAGATAAAAAGTAACTTCTTGCCAAATTGGCAAGAAGTTAACCCGGCCAATATGAATGTTAACTATTTACTGTGCGCTTACCGCAACTACTTAAATTCTAAGGGCCTATCCTCTTCTAGCATTACCAGGTATACTAACATCGTCAAAAGGTTTACTATGCATTGCCGGCGCATTGATGATTTAACTAAAAAGGCGCCGTATTATTCCTTTTTTAAGGAAAGCGAACGTGATAGCTGTGCAACACTAAATTTAAAAAAAACAGCAATCAAACACTTTGCCTACATGCTTAAAGAAAAGTTAGGGCTTAACTGTAACATGGTATTCGCATATAAGAGATATTCAAGGTTGCCAATAATTCCGTCCACTAGAGATTTAAACCTCTTACCTCTAATACTTAAACACGGAAACCTGAACGATCAACAAAGACTTGCGATTGAACTAGTTATAAACCATGGCCTTTCTAGCAAAGATATAGTAGCATTAGATATGAAGAATGTCTTATCTCCTCAGGTATTAATAATATCTCGTAAATCGATGCCTGATATACATTTAAGTCTTAGCTATGATCAATCTTGCCTTTTATTAAGGCATATTCAATCAAGAGCTATCGTCCACACCACTAGCGATGCCTTATTTATTGGTAAAACGGGAAAGAGAATTGACAACCGTTACATTGCATACATATTAGCCCGTATTAATTCTTTATACAACACCAAATTTACGGTGACAAAGTTGCGAAACCAGTTCATAGTCGACTGTATGGACTCTGGAATTGACGAAATATACATCGCTGCATATATGGGCACTAAATCATTAAAGCACTTATACAGATATAGATGCTATTCAAAAAAAGCGATTAGTCAAGCGCAACGTTACATTACAAAGGAAAGGGGAGAGTTACCTAAATGATTAAGAAAGTCGAGAGTCTCCTGAAACGAATTGATAATTTAAACGAGGAAGATCGGCGTAGTTTAATTAAAGAAGTATTAGCAAAATATACTATTAACCAGACTACAATTACACACCGTCTCTCTATTTCTATCGCTCAACTTAATAATGCTATTAGGAACGGTATTATAACACCTATTCATGAGTATAGATACGAAAAATCTCAAGCGCACAAGATTTTCCCGATAACAGAATATGAAGATTACGCAAAACGATTATTTGATTACCGCGAGAGTCGAAAGAAGGTTGTAAATTCCACCGACGTGACACAGGAAGAACTCGAAAAATATCGCAGCAGCAAGAAAAAATACAATCCTCATATAAAAAACTAAAAAAGGTATTGCAAAGAAACATTAATCGTGATATAATAGAGACAGTTAGGGAAGAGGTAACTTCCCATTGCACATTGAAATTGCAAACTGTCTCTATTTTTCGGTTTACCCTGGAAGCACGAGGCCTAATCCCATTAAGGTATTAGGACTACTTTCCTGCCACTAGAAAACTTTAGCAAGATAGCGTTAGGCAAGGCGCAGAAAAGGTCGAGCAGACCTACCATAAATAAATGCAGTCGGAGGAATCGGGCTATCCAGGAGAACCTGGTGCTAAGCTGTAAAGACAACAGCTATTTCAATCGCCACGACAAAGCAGGCACGAAAGCCGTTTGCAATCGAGCGATTGAAGAAACGCCAAGAAGACCTTAAATCAAAGATTTAAGATCTGAGCGAAGTAATATGCTACTTAATTATTGAGTAGGGTGTTACTAGTTAACTCATTTTTTAAAAATATCCGTGAGTTAACATAATATACATTATAGGATAATCGGTTAAGGAATCTAGTTAGACTCCTTCTTAGCCAATAAAGCCAGATATTCTTCTAAGGTCAACTCATTCTCATAGATAAAGCCCGCATGGACCTTACCGACATAACGAAAATGCCAGGGTTCAAAGTTATATCCTGTAATGGATTCCTTGTTTTGCTGATAACGTAGGATAAATCCGAATCGATGGGCGTTATTGGCCAACCATTTGGCTGAATCTGTCTCTGAATAGCTAGCTTCCAGCTCACCACCGTTATCTAGCCATTCAGTGCCTAAGAGATCAATGGCTAAGCCTGTCGTATGTTCTGAGGCGTCTGCTGGCGCAAAATATTGATTGGTAACGGACTCTGCATCGGCTTGACTTAAGCCTTCAGCAAGATAGTTTTGAATGCTGCGATTGCGATTATTTTCTTGTTCTTCAACAGACCGATAACCTGATACAACCCGATAATAGAAACCATCCTTGGCAGCAGCTTCCATTAGGTCTTCTAAGGGCTTGACTAAGTCTTGATGATAGATATTACCGTAGCTATCCCAAGCCAGTTCTGGTTCTTTTTTATCATCATTAGGATTATTCTTATTAACTAGCTTAAGCAGTGGATCATCACTATGTGCGGTCACGGGTAGTTTTTCAATTAAAGCATCCACTTTTAAATCTTTATTGATTGTTTGTATTTCTTCTAAACTAGGCAATTTGTAGTTTGTTTTAGCCTGCGCAGCTAATGAAGCTTGCAAGAACATGCTGCAGGCAAGTAAGAGATAAATCAACTTTTTCTTTTGCATAGAGCCTTCCTTTCTTAGTTAAATAAACCATGTAATAGATATAAAACTAGTGTCAGCCCCCACAAGCCCCCTATCAAGCTCAAATGTAGGCGCCAGGCTAAGGTCAAATAGCCAATAAATTCGCGTAAAAAAGCATTAATTGAGAAATAGAGCTTGGTTTTAGCGCCATAACCTTGACACTTAAGTCCTAGGCGCCGCGCCAGAATAAGGGCACGCAATAAATGATAATAGTTAGTGACAATGACAAAGTCCTCTCTCCCCTTTTCCATTAGCTTATAGGAGAATTGAAGATTTTCATGGGTATTACGAGACTGATTGTCGACCAGAATGGCGGATTGGGGTACGCCTTGTCGAAGGGCATAAGCTTTCATCGCCTCCCCTTCTGCGATGACTTCATCTGGACCTTGGCCACCCGACATAATCAAAGTCACTTCTTGAGGGCGACGGCGCCAGAGTTTGATGGCCTTATCAATTCGACTGGCAAGCAAGGGCGTCACTTCTGTCCCATTCAGCCCAGCCCCTAGTACTACGATATAAGAATAGCGCGGCCGTACAAAATGGATAAAGTTGAGAATATTGGTCACGAAAAAGATGCCGACTAAGACGGCAAAATAGAAAATAGTGCTACCCATGAGCCCATAGATGACATTAAAGAATGGCCAGTTGAGTGATAAACGACTTGCTAGAATAGGCCAGATGACCATATAACCAATCATGCCAAATGCTAGCATGAGCGCTAGTGAATTAACCAGATTGAAGCCTTCCCGCCGAATCAAGGTAAGGCCTGAATACAAGAGAGCTATTAGGCTAATCAAAGGCGCCAACATCAATGTCAAAATGAAAAGGGCTCCCAAGACGACTAAGATGACAGCAAAGAATTGCCATTCTAGTACGAAGGTCAAGTAAATTCCAATAATACCAGCTAATGAGCCCGAAACCAAGAACCAAAATCCCAACCATAAGGTTCGCTTATCATGCCAGTAAACCCAAAAGAATGGCGAGCTGACCAAGACAAGTAGTAGTAAAAATAGAAATGTCATAACCTAATCCTTTCAGAACTGTGGCGCCATAAGTTGTCCTACACGTTCGAAGTAAGTTTGATTGTCTGAGATGCCGTATTGGATTTCCTTGAGTGTTTCCAATTTGTCGGTAATAATACCATCAACAGGTCGATAGAGAAAGTTTTGTATTTCCTCTTCATCATTAATGGTCCAGACATAGATTTCTTTGCCCTCTTTATGAGCTTGATTGGCAAGCTCACTAGTATAGGAGAATGCCTCTAAGACATAGAAATCAACCTCATTTTTGGCAAAAGCACCAAATTGCAATGGAATCACATAGCCAGTTCTAATATCAGAATTGAGAGACTCAATGGCGTCAATAGCTTCATGATTGAGAGACATGACTGGATAGCGGTTAGTAATACCTAATTCTTGGAGTTTATCCACGATCAGTTGAGCATAATTATCCGGCTCTTTGCCATGGGGTTTGAGCTCAATGAGAAGATCAATATCTAGCTCCTGAGCTCGCTTAACAAATTCCTCAAAGGATGGCAGTTGGCTTTTATAGTCTCCCTGACTGAGCGTCAGCCCCACTAATTCATCATAAGTCATATCCCAAACTTCTCTATTGATGCCCGCTAAACGCTGTAAGTTGCTGTCGTGCATAACAACTAGCCTTTGATCTTTAGTCATTTGAACATCTAGTTCTACCATGGTGGCGCCATTTTGAGCGGCTGCTTCAAGAGATTGGATGGTATTTTCTACGCCCTTTTCTACATAGCCGCGGTGGCCAATAATGGCTTGCTGAGTTTGATAGGTTTGGCTAGCTAGTAAAAAGGCATTCTCTCCTATTTTGAAGAATATGAGACTGAAGACTAATAGGAAGATGCGGCGACGGTGGCGACGATGACTCGGCTCAATTAAGAGCAGAGAATTGGTCACTTCAGGCGCCACTACCTGATCCACTAAAATGATTAAGGTCCCGACTTTGGATAGGATAATCACCGTGAAGGCAATAAACTTGAGAATTGACAAGAGCAGCGCTTCGACTATAAAACTATTACCGGAGGGATCTAAGAACATAGCCCCTTCAATGAAAAAGCTAATCAGCCCCATACTAATTAAGCCCAGGATAAAACCGAAAATAGCGAAAGTCAATAAAAGTTTCCACTTCTTAACTTGGGTCATTTGCCAACTTTCCCTTAGCGATATGACAAAACTTTGGTCCTTAATCATCATAAGGGGCATAGCGTAAATCAAGCGAAGGTTGAGATAGAAGAGCAGAATGGCTAGGATGACCACAAGGACGGTTCCCTGCCAAGTTTTAAGAAACTCACCTGTGATGAAATCAGGTATCCTGAGGCCGTTGGTCAGTGAAGACTGCATGACTAGGCCGGATATGGGAATCGTGATGGCGATATAGCCAAGAAAATAGAAGAAGCTCAAGCCAAATAAATGGCGCAGTCGGCCTAAGGCTTGACGAATGACCGCTCCGTAGGAGATTTCCTTTTTAAGTTGACGAGCATAAATGACATAAATCAAAACCGACAACTCGATAAAGAAAAGTGCCGCAAAACAGAGGGCAAATAAGAGAAAAGCTAATAGACTGTCGGGTTGCCTCAATAGATAAGAAAAATTATTAATATCTAAATGGGTCTGGTTGCCCAGAAGGAGAGCTAAGCGAAAAATCAGCTTGAGAAGATAGCCCCCCACATAGGTAATGGCTATTTGGAGGAGGGCTGCAATGGTCACAAAACTCAGCAAATGTCGAAATAAGAGCAAAAATAGTTGCTTCAATGAGTGTCGCATGGTCTGCTGCATATTCTTCCCTCCTCTCCATGATTCCTTATGCACTTCCTATTGTAACCTAGAATCAGCCTAAACCCATCAGTCCACAGGCCGATTTAACCGGCAAAAAACCCGTTCTTGACGTAAGAACGGGTCCTAAGACGCTAGTTATTTCTTGACGTAAATTGATTTGAGATAAAGGCTACCAATGCCATCAATCTTACATGCAATGTCGTGACCATCAACTGGCTCATCAATTAAACGGATGTTTTTAGCCTTGGTCCCTTGTTTAATCGTTGTCGTCGCATTCAACTTAAGGTCCTTAATGACCGTGACACTGTCACCATTCTCAAGTTGATTGCCATTGGCATCGCGAATAATCCCGGCCTCAGCACGAGCCACTTCGTCTTCCTGGGTCCATTCATGGGCACACATTGGGCAGACAAAGAGCTGGCCATCTTCGTAGGTATATTCAGAATCACATTGCGGGCAATTTGGTAATTTAGACATCTTCTTCCTCCTTTTTGCTTAGTCTCAGTATAGCAGAATCAGCTAAGAGGAATCAAGAATATTTTAGTAACTAGCGCTTAACAAAGGCTAGAATCTCTTCTGGGCTTAGGGAGCTGTCACACTTAACATGAACGCCTTCTTTGTCTGAAAAGAGGAAACCTGGCACAGTTGGAACTTGCCATTGATCGCGTAATTGTTGCACTTGGTTCAAAGTTTCTGGATTTTGAGAGTGCAGATAAGCCACTTTTAAGCCAGCTTCTTGTGCCAATGGGCTAAGTTTAGCCACAAAACGGCGGCAGTATGGGCAGCTTTCACGGCCAATAAAGAGGATGCCACCATCTTTGGCGTCCATCAATGCCTTGGCTTCTTCAGGGCTGACAGCTTGGAATACTTTGACTTGTTCTAGGTAGTTTGCTACTTCATTCATGAATTAATCACTCCTTTGCATTTTACCCTTTTATTATACGATTTTTCCGGCCTATCACAAAATGCTTTGCTTAGTCAAAATGAATGTCTTTGAGTTTCTTGCGTTCACGGTAACGCCGGTAGAGATAGATTGCTACAATAACAGCTGCTAAGCCACAAAGCGCCAAGGCTAATGTCATGTAAAAGGCTTGCTCGCCTGTATCAGGTAATTTGACACTGCCCTTGCCCTTCTCTTGACTGCTCTCATTGGCTTGATCTGAATTGGCTTTTGCTTTGGCTTCCTTTTTAGATTGGCCAGACGTGCTTTGATGCTTGGACTTACTCTGATGATGCGAGTTCTTAGCTTTCCGTTTATTGAGTCGTTCCTTAAGTCGCTTTAGAGTCTCGGGATTATTATCCGCTGACGATTCAGAGCTAGACTCTGTCTGGTTTTGACTCGAGCTTGAAGTTTCTTGATGCCCTTGACTGCTAGAGTCTCTTGTCTGTCTATCTTGGTCGGACGGTGTCCAATCTCTAGTAGAATGATGATAGTTGCTATCACCCAACTCACTTTCTGAACCGTTAGCCTCAGGATGTACTGACATCAAATCCGGTATGGTCAGGAAGCTTTCCTCCTCTTCTTCAACTACTTGCCACTTTTGATTAGTCTCATTATAATTAACCAAATGTAATTGATAACGGTCTACCAAGGCTTGTAATTTTCCTTGGGCTTCAGCACTATAGTTGTGGGCGTTAAGATAGTCGGCTAAACCTTGTTTAAGGGCTTGAAAAACCTCTTTGTTAATAGATGTCAGATAACGATACTGGCCGATTTTGAGTTGGTAGACCTGATCGAACTTTGCTTGCAAAGTCGCCTTATCACCTGATTGGTAGTAGTGACGCAGGGCTAGATTAGCCAAAATTTCTACGTCAAAGAGCGATAGTTCCTGCGCATACTGATAATAGGTCTCCCCTTCTGGCGACAGTTGCAAGTCCTGTTTGCCCTCCAATAGCTTGTTAACCTCGTCCATATTGCTAGTTTCCGGTGAAAATAGCGTCTCAATTTCTTGGTACTTAAGCTTTTGATAGGCTAAGGGTACAATCTGCTTGAGCACTTGATTGACCTCAACCAAATAGTCAGCCAAGGTCTCACTAGCAGGATTGAGTGGTAGACTGTCGGCACTGAGATAGTGACTAGAGTAAGGATAAAGCAAACAGGCATTAAGTGCCGTCTTGTTGGATTTGGATTGTTCCAATTGGTCTTCTTTATGGTGGTGATCATAATCCAAATTGGCCATCTCTGATTTGATTTGCTCTAGGGCGGCCTGCTTTTCTTGTTGCTCAGTCTGGGCACTCGTTAAGGCTTCTTGCAGACTAGCCACTTGAGGCTGATTGGCTAAAGCTGCGGCCTGCTGGTCTTCACTAGCTTGAGCTAATTCAGGATTTTCTTTTACTAAGGCTTGATAAGCACTATCTAGGGCTTGATCTAACTGGTCGTGTAGGGATTTAATTTTATCGTCTAAGCTAGCTAGCTCAGCTTGTACTTGCTTGGCTTGCTCTTCTAGGCTGGCTAGACTAGCTTCTTGCTCCCGCATCTGACTAGCTAAGTCCTGGGAACTGCTAGTGTCGTTTGCATCTGCTTGGGTCATTTGTCGAATAAGGCTGACACAAGTTGAGGCCTCAACTGGTATCTTATTAACAGACTGAGATAAAACATAGGCTGATTGTGCCCCTACCTGACTAGCCACCATGACAACTAGTATGGAGCCAGTTGTCAAGATGCCCTTAAATTTTACTTTCATACTACTCCCCTCCTTATATATAAATACCCAAAATAGGCTAAATATATCCGAAAAATCGCCATAAAAAAAGAAAAGCCCATCCCATCAGGCTTTTCTTTTATATAAAATATGTATGATTAATCCAGGTAGTCAACGACTTGAACCTTGTTAGTAAAGCGCGTCATACGCTGACGGATTTCGTCCATAAGGGCTTGTCCATTGGCAATATTGTATTTCTGCCAGTCAGCCAGTGGCACAACCAGGTATTCATTAGACTCTGGTAGGCCAATATTATAAGTTGGCATAAAACGCATGCTATCCAGAATAACCTTACCATCATTTAGCTTACGGTAGGTAAATTCTGTGATCCCCCCTACCTTGGTTGCTGTCTCATATTGACCAGTCAGGAAGTTACCATGTGAGAAGAGTCCCGCTTGAGATTCATTATAGTAGATAAAAGGCTCTAAAACGTGTGGATGACCACCTAAAACGAAGTTAGCACCAGCATCACGAGCCATTTGATGAGTAGCTATTTGGTCTGCCGTCGGCATGGTCTCATACTCTTCACCATTTTGAATAATAACTACGGAAACATCGACCTTGCTATTCAAGTCTTTAATCTCAAGTGGAATGAGCTGCTTGTCAATCAGTGTTGCCAGATACTGTTGATTCTGAGGGCGCTCCAAGCCATTGAGGCCATAAGCATAGGCCAGAAAACCAACCTTAATGCCGTTTCGTTCAATGATGCGAGGCGTATTATAGTCCTCCCAGCTCTCATAAGAACCCACGTACATCATGTCCCTTTGTTTGAGGGCTTTAATGGAAGCTAATACCCCTTGTGCCCCCATATCCATGGTATGGTTGGACACATTGTTGACGATATCTACCCCAACATTTTTAAGGGTGTCAACAATCTGTGACGGTGCATTGAAGAAGGGATAGGTCCCTAAGCCAACGGACTCCCCTGCTACAATGGTTTCCATATTAGCGACGGTAATATCGGCATTTTCTAAATAGGATTTGACTGGGGCTAACATGCTATCAAAATTATAGCCATTGGCAGTTCGCGCCCGTTCATAGACAAAGTCATGCAAGAGAATATCGCCAATGGCGCGCACGCGGACTGTTGATCCCTCTTGGCTCGACTCACTGCTTTGGCCTACGGACTGCATGGCTGACTCATTTTTATCAATGGTCATTTGAGCCTGAACCAATGACAGAGGCGTCCACAAAGTCAATAGACTCATAACTAAAAGAAGTTTGCGCTTCAACTTGAATTTGAATACTTGCTGGGCTTGCTTATTTCTTAGCTGCATAGGCGATTCCTCTCTTATTCTTGGATAGTAAATTTCCCCTTATCATTGACATAGTTGGGCATGGACCAGATACCCTTTTTGGCATTCTTTGCTTGCTTTTGGGCCTGTCTCAGGGTCTTTTCTTGACTGTTGTTAGGAGGATTGACATAGGAAACTGAAGCCAAACCTTCCTTGACTAATTCTAGGGAAACTAATTTGTCATCGGCATAGACATAGGCAAGCGCCCGGTCATAATCATCGGCATAAGGCCCCTTGTCGAACTCAAGGCTGACCTGCTTAGCATTGGTCAGTAATTCTTGGTTGCGATGGGCTGCATCTTTACCATATGGTTGAGGCTTGAGACCTTCCTTAACCGATTCTGGCGTATCAATCATCAGATAACGGGTCCGAAATTCGTGGCCATTTAATGAAAGAACGACCGTATCCCCATCTACAATGCGAACAAAGTTAACTGGTATTTTCTGGCCTTTTGGTAGGACTTGATAGTTGGTCCCAGTAAAAGCCTTGATATCAATCTGGTCACTAGTAGAGCCAGAATTTTGCGCTCGTTGGCTAGACTCAGGGTTGTGATTCTTGTCCTTAGGGCTATCCTGGCCACCCGGACGGAAATACCAGATTAGCACCAGAATTAAGAGACCAATGACTAAGCGAATCCAATCTTTAGCTGTGTAGTCTTTAAAGTTCATACATCCTCCTAGGGGCTTACGATTTTTTGCATATGGTGGTAGTCATGGCCTGAGAAAGTGACTAGGTCTCTGACCTCAAAGCCCAAGCGACGGTAAAGGGCCTTGGCTCTGGGATTGACTAAGTCGCAATTAAGGCCCAAAACAGTTCCTGGTTTGTGAATAGTTTCTAGATGCTTGATAAGGGAGCTCGCAATGCCAAATCCTCGAGCTTGAGGAGCTACGACTAGCATATCAATGTACCATTCATCGTCTCGACTTTCACGAGTCAAAGAGAAATCTCCTAACTCTGTGTGATCACCAAAATGTTGCTCTATGAGACGGTCATAAGTGGATTCTAAGTTACCAGGGTAACCTAAGACTAGACCCTGAATCTGGCCTGTATGTCTAGCTTGATAGACCCAACAATTTTGGTAATTATACTTTTGCTTAGTATCTAAGAGATGTTGAATCATAGCCTGTTTAAAAGTCTGAGAATCTAAAGTCACAAATGGTTCAAACTCCATATCCTGCCAGATTATGACCATCAAATCATAGAGAGCAGGCACATCACTGGCCTGGGCTGGGCGTATCATAGGGCACTTCCTAACATTTACAAAAATTGAAAAACAAGCCCAAACCAAGGGCCTGGACTTGTTCTAAAGCTTAAAATACATAGGTTGCTTCTTCGGACGGAATTCGTCTTACTTCAACCTTAGTCCCTGCTTGAGCCTGACTATCCAGCCAATCCATTTCCTCTTGGCTTAAGGAAGTTGAGGCTGCAATATGACGTTTGCCAGGTGACATATCCAAGTTACCGATATTGATATATGGGATTTTAACTCCCGCAGCTACCAAGCTACGTAGGTCTTGGATATTCTCAAAAATGAGTAACATTTTTTTATCTGAAGACAGATTAGGCAGCTTGTCAATGGCTTGTTGTAAGGTGTAGTAGCGTGTATGGTAGTCATCTGGAACAGCCATATCTAGCAAGCCTTGTTGTACCTTGTTTTGTGCAACCGCATCGTTGACGACAATGATTGTATTGATTTCGAGTTTACTGCACCATCGAACTGAAATCTGGCCATGAATGAGTCGATTATCAACTCTGGCCATTTCGATTGTTGGCATTGAGATTTCCTTCCTCTCATGACTAAATACTTTCTACAAACAATAGTATAATGCTATTTAAGGCTAGATACAACTGTATTGATGGAATCTTAGACATTTTAATTTATCCTTTTTAATTTTTAGGACATTTTTAGTGATTATTATCCAAAATTGAGGTATACTAAAAAGGTAAATATGTTATAAATATTAGGGGTGATCCCATGTACATTAAGACATCCGCTTTTGCTCATGCTGACTATTTTGATACCCTCACTAATTTTGAATTTGATAGTCATAAGCATACAAAAAAAGCCCTCACCATCAATCGCCAGAAGTCAGATAGTTTTCTTAAATTTCCTGATACTGTTACGATCACCGCTCACAGTGGTATTGCGCTGATCATTATGACCCACAATCCCTATCTAGTGGACACTTACCAAGAGTTTGTTTTACAAGGCTCGATTGAGTTACATGCTAATATTTGCTTTAACATCTTATCTATTACAGATGAATGTAGCATTCTTTTAGAACCCCGCTTTAACCATCGTCCAGAATTAGTGGCTGCTAAGCAAGCTCTTAAAGTCAGAGACTTTGTAGAAGAAATCAAAATTGAAAAAGTCTACGGTTTCTTCTATCAAGTCAAGACTGCTCCTTACCGTTTCGTCAACGATCAACATGACTACTTTGAAATGACCATTGTTGACCAAGGTGAACTTATTCATGAAGTAGAAGGCCTGAAGCATGTTGCCAAGCGGCATGATTGCATGCTCTATTATCCTAATCAGCGACACAGCCAAATGGTTAAGAAAGATGGCGTATCTACCTATCTATCCATTATGTTCCAAGCAAGTGGCATTAGCCCTGAACTAAAAAATAAAATTGTACATCTCAGCAATCACTACACCCAAGTTATCGAAAAAATGGTGGAATTATCTAATCGTCCAAGTGCCCCCTTTTACGCTGATGAAATGATTACACTCTTCAAATCGGTCATTATCCAGATGCTTAAGAGTGATCAAGCCTTCTATGATGAACCAAGTACTTCTATGCGAGAAAATTACGAGAACGAACTCTTCCAGTCCATTGTCGATTATCTACATCATCATGTGGAAGCTGAGAATCAGGTAAATGATTTGGTTAATCACTTCAGTTTATCGCGCTCAACCCTACAGTTGCTATTTAAGAAATATGCCAACATGACACCTAAAAACTACATCAACCAACTTCGCCTAAAGCGTAGTAAGCTTCTAATCAAAGAATCTAAATTAACCCTATCTGAGATTGCTGAAACCTTGGGATACGGGTCCCTACAGTACTTTTCACGAGTCTTCACCCAAGAATACGGCATGAGTCCTTCACACTATGCAAAACAACTTCTAAAATAAAAGAGCCCGGTTTACTCTATAAGGCGTAAACCGGGTTTTTTCTTTTTATGCTAATTGTTCAAGCATATCTGGACGGAAACCAAAAAATGGTTCAACACCGTCCGCTACGACTACAGGTAGCGATTGGAAGCCTAGAGCTTGTACACGAGCTAGGGCATCGCTATCTTGCATAACGTCTACAGCTGTATATTCCAGATTGTGCTGATCTAAGAAACGCTTAGTAAAATCACACTGCATACAGTTTGGTTTTGAGTATACCGTTATTTTCTTCATCGTTCGAATCCCTCCTTCGAATTTACTTTACTATCATACCCTGTTTCGAAGGAAAAGGCAATCTATATATAGTAAAAATTTTTGGTTTAACAAATTTTACCTACTACATATAGTGCCGCTTCACGAACGTTAAGTTGCATCTCTCCAGCCAAAGTTCACTATTTTTTGGATGAGTTTTCTGTCTTTTTTAGTTTTCCGGAAGAGTTGCATCACTAATACTATGATACATAAAGGGCGCAAGGGGGAAACGATGCCCCAAATAGAAATTTTCAGTGATGGCTGTCTCCGTCAAACTACTAAGATAGTCCACTAAAATTGGTCGCTGTCCCTTATCGTCTAATTCATTGAATTGTCCCAGACAAATTTCGCTTAAATCATCTAAATTAATTAACTGACTAAGCTGGACTAGCATGGACTGAATTCGCTCTAAGGAACCCGAACTAGCTTCTAGGTATAAGCGACGCCCTACTATATCTTGTGGCCAGAAACTAGTGCCAGCTAGTTTGAGAAAACAACGAATGTTTCCGCCAAAAGCTCCCAAATCGTTTTCAGGCTTATTTTGCAAGAAAGCCTCAAATTTAGCACGCGAAGTAGGATCTAAGACCAAGGCCAGGGGAAAGAAATTCACTGGCAGAATCATGTCATGAGCCAAACAGGCATTAAGAATCACACTATTATCACTGTAACCCATATAGTAGACGGGCTTTTGACGATTTAGCTGCTGGAAGAATTTTTGCGGTAAGTCTGCTAAGGTTTGATTAGCCAGGTCTCCACCTGTCAAATCCATTATCCAGTCGACCTCAGAATCAGCTAAGGCTTTAGCCAAATAGTCTGCCCTAAGCTCTGCTGGACAGTGACCACCCGTTTCCTGATTTAGCCAAATACTAGGCTTAATCGTAACCTTGGCACCATATTGACTGGTCAGGAGCTTCACCAAAGCATCCAGATTATCTTGAGCTTGAGTGGTCTTGGTCTTGCCATTTGAGCACCCTAGTAGCACGACATGGCTAGCTTGTAAAAGTGTCATATGCGACTCCTTTCATTACAATGGCGCTTGGGCTTCAGCTTCAATCAAGTCTTCCAGATGGCGATAAAGGACAGGAGCCGACAAGTTCTTGACTTCTTCCTGGTCATAGATATGCTGAATCTGCCCCTTATGCATAAGCAGAATACGGTCGCAATATTCAATGGCATCTGGCAACTGGTGAGTAATCATGAGCGCCGTCAGCCCTTCTTTCTCAATCAGGTCAGAGGTCATTTGCATAACCTGACGAGAAGTACGCGGATCTAAAGCGGCAGTATGCTCATCTAAGAGTAAGAGTTCTGGTCTTTTAAGTGTTGCCATGATTAAAGCGATAGCTTGGCGTTGGCCACCAGACAGGGCTTCAATCGGCACATTTAAGCGATCTTCCAATTCCAAATGGAACTGACTCAGTAAATTTCTCATAGCCTCATAGTTATCCTTAGTAAGTGATCGCTTAAAGCCAGGTTTTTGCCCGCGCCTAGAGGCTAACATAAGATTCTCGAAGACCGTCATACGTGGGGCAGTCCCCATACGAGGATCTTGGAAAATACGGCTAATCAGGGCTGCATTTTTACTTTCAGTTTGGTTACTAATAACTTGCCCATTTAGTAGAATACTACCTGAGGTCACAGGTGTATGACCAGTCAAGCAGTTGAGCAAGGTAGACTTGCCTGCCCCGTTAGTTCCAATAATCCCCAGAATTTCACCCTTTTGGACTTGGAAAGAAATATCACTTAGTACCTGTAAGGGACTATCCTGCATACGATAGAAGGTCTTGCTAATAGATTGTACATCCAGTTGTATGGTCATTATCCTATCCTCCTATCTTAATTTTTTAGCTTGAATTTTCTTACGCATAGCTGGCAAGGCCAAGAAGATGGCTAAGACTAAGGCCGAAATCAAGCGGAAGTCAGATGGCAAGAAGCCTAGCTTGAGTACGGCCACCAAGAGCAAGCGATATAGGACAGAACCCAAAACAATGGCACCAAGGCGCATGGTGAGGGTCAGCTGCTTGAAGAGCATCTCCCCAATAATAATGGAAGAAAGTGCGATAATCACCGTCCCGGTCCCCATATCCACATCAGCATAACCATTCTGTTGGGCAATCAGCGCCCCACTTACAGCAATGATTCCATTGGAAGCCATGAGGGCTAAGCATTTCATTAACTTAACCGAGATCCCTAAACTATGTGCCATGACTTCATTATCGCCGGAGGCAACCATTGATTGGCCCAAATCAGTCTTAAAGAAGTAGCCCAGCAATAGAATAACAATCAAGGTCAGAATAATACCCACCAGGAAAATTCGACTGGTAGAATCTGCTAATAGGTTAGTTAATAAATCATAGAGAGTCTTAACCTGGCGCAAACTCAAGTTGGCCCGCTCCATAATACGTAGGTTGATAGAATAAAAGGCCGTTAAGGTAATAATTCCCGCTAAGAGGGATGGAATTTCGAAATAGGTCATCAAAAGCCCAGTGACCAAACCTGTCAGCATCCCTGCCACAAAAGCGGTAATCAGGGACAAGACAGGGTGCAAGCCTAGGGTTAAGGTTTTGACTGCGACTGCCGCCCCAACCGAGAAGGAAGCTTCACTGGTCAGATCGGCAAAGTTCAGAATACGAAAGGTAATGTAAAGCCCAATCCCCATGAGGCTGTAAAGCAGCCCCTGAGCGATGGCACTATAATAAATTCCCATATAGAAATTACTCCTTACTTAAGTCCTTAAATTGAGAGCTTAGGTCACTTGGTAATTTAATGCCTAGCTTCTCTGCTGTTTGTCCGTTATAGACTTTGACTGTTTCTTTGGCAAATTCGATTGGTAAATCAGAAATTTTTGTGCCGTCAATAATTTTGAGACCTAAATCTGCTGACTGCTTACCAATATTAGTTTGGCTGATAGCGACTGACAAGAGGGCCCCTTCTTTGACTGCCTTCTCGTAAGTTGGAAGAACAGGAATCTTGGCCTTGTCGGTAACATCTAAAAGTGTGCTAATCGAACTCGCAATGGTGTTATCCGTTGGAATGAAGATGGCCTGGCTCTTGCTTGCCAATTCCTCAGCAACTAAAGCCATATCATTGGTTGAGTCAATGGTCTTGACTTCCACCTTGTAACCTAATTTTTCAGCAATAGCTTTAGCTTTTTCAACTTCAGCTTTAGCATTGTCTTCGCTAGTGGTGTACATCATCCCGATGGTTTTAACATCTAAGTCAAGGGCCTTAAATTGCTTGAAGAGATCTTCTAAAGGTGCAAAGTCACTGACCCCAGTAATATTGCCGTCTGTCTTGTCTAAGGCTGTCACTAATTTGGCGCTGACAGGGTCCGTAATACCAGCTAAAACAATAGGAATTTTGTTGGTAGCTTGTTGTAAGGATTGCGCCACTGGAGTGGTGATGGCAAAGATTAAATCCGGCTCTTTAGCTACTACTTCTTCTGAAATGTTATGAAGTAGATTCATATCCCCTTCCGCATTTTGGAAATCAATTTCTAGGTTATCCCCTTCTTTGTAGCCATGGCTAGCAAGGGATTCCTTAATCCCACTGGTAATTTCATCCAAGGATGGATGAGTCACAAGTTGGACGATGGCAACTTTTAATTTGGCAGGTGCTGCATGCGCCACTAGGCCTTGGCCTGCAATAAGAATTAAAGCAAAGAATAGTGCGACAAATTTAACTACTTTTTTCATAATAAATCTCCTTTTTTCTGATAAGAATTAGTTAGCAACAAAAAATCCGACGCCAGCTATGCGTCGGATTAGAAGTCCTATCTAAAAACCTCTGGATCATCTACGCATAGTCTTGACTCAGTGTCTATGCAGTAAACAGAGGTGTTAGGCTACATAGATACAGCAGTATGTTAAACTGGGCTGTATCCATTGGAAATGTTCCAAGTCTACAACCTATCTATGCCAGAATTGCCAGTATTTTGTTGCTTGTGTTTGACTTTGAAACATTTGCCTCAACCTTTCATTATTTTATAATCCTAGTTTAACCTTGTTTGCAAACAGTGTCAAGACTAATGTGGAAAATTTTTATTCTTTAACTTCCATGGCTTCGATAAGCTCCGGACTTGGCGTTACACTTAGCGTTTTCTGTCCTTCGTAGATAACATAGCCAGGTTTGGCCCCATTTGGTTTTCTTAGAAACTTAACCTGTAAATAGTCTACTGGAACATTGGCTGACTGCTGAAATTTAGAATAATAAGCTGCTAGCATGGCCGCTTCTGTCAGGGTTGTATCTGAAGGCTGGTCAGATTCAATAATGACATGTGAACCAGGAATATTCTTAGCATGTAGCCACCAGAAATTCTTATTGGCCTGTTTCAAGCTGAGCTGATCATTCTGAAGATTATTGCGCCCTACTAAGATTCGTGTCCCATCACTTGCTTGATAAAGACGTGGACCCAAGCCCTTTTCCTGGCGGCGTTTTTTGAGATTTTGTTGCTTGGCACCCAAGTAGCCTTGCTCCGCTAGTTCTAGGCGAATTTGGGCCACATCCTGAAGGTCAGCCCGACTAAGTTGTACCTGGACAGACTCCAAATAAGCAATTTCTTCTTGTGCAAGCTGCCTTTGGAGTTCGATATGCTTGAGGGCATCGCGGTACTTGGTATAGCGCTTGAAATAAGCTTGGCTATTTTCAATTGCCGTCTTACGCGGGTCCAAGTCAATCTCTATCATTTGGTCATTGTCATAATAATTTGGTAAAGAAACTTGACTCTGCCCCTTTTGGATTTGATAGGCGTAGGCAGAGAGCAATTCACCTTTGATGCGATAGCTTTCTGATTGAGAAGCCACAGCTTGATCTCGATCCAAATTGGCTAGCTTAAGTTGGTTACGCTCAATTAAATGCTGCAAACGCTGGTTTAAATCTCCCGTCATTTGTTTAATACGGTCTAGTCGAACACGCTCTGCATAATAGAAAGCAATCAAGCCTGACAATGTCTCATGGGCCACCCACTGGCCGGTCACACCTACTAAAGGCGTCATATAAAAATCAGGTTTATCGGCCTCTAAGAAATAGGCGCCACCGGCATCCACAGCCTGGCAGAAATCAGCTAGTAGCTTATCCCAACTTGCCCCTTCTTGGACTTGGGACAAGAAGGATTGACTGGCTAGTCGGCCTAGGCCCTGAATGTGGGCTTGAACCTGACCTGGGCTAGTCGCACTAGCTAATCGCTCAGCTAGTTCTGCTCTATCCACCTGGCTTAGCTTAAACAAGTTAACTTGATGCTCATCTTGTGGTGGCCGACGATAGTCAGCGCCGGGCTGCAACAAACGATAGGAATTTAAGGCCATTGGGACATGCTTAAGACAGTCAATGATACGACCCTGCCCATTAACCAGAATCACATTAGAATGTCGCCCCATTAGTTCAATAATCAAGCGATAGACCTGGCTATCCCCCAACTCATCTCGTCCCGTAAAATGCAGCTCAACAATCCGATCATTCTCAACCTGTTGAATATCTAGTAGAACGGCTTGCTCCAGATGTTTACGCAAGAGCATGCAGAACATTGGCGCGTGTTCAGGGTTAGAAGGACGTTCGTCTGTCAGATGAAGTCGATAGTATTGAGGATGAATGGAGATGAGTAGGCGGAAATTTTGGCGTTGTGATCGAATGACTAGCTGCAGCTCTTGCTCAAAAGGTTGATAGATTTTAGCAACTTTCCCTCCTATCAAGTGAGTACCTAGCTCCTTAACCAAGGCATGAGTCAAAAAACCATCAAAACTCATTCAATCACATCCTTCCATAAATCTTGAATAAAAGAACAGCGCCTTAAGCACTGTTCTTAGTGTGAGTCACTTAAACTACTGCTCAGCCACCATTTGCTCTAGCACCTTGAAGAGTTCTTCGCGAGGAACAGAACCTTGCCCGCGCTTGATAATTTCGCCTTTGGCGTTGAGAATATAGGTTGTTGGTAGGCTGACAGCATTAAAAGCAATTTGGTTCTGACGTTGATCGTCATAATAGATTGGTAGGTCAGTCAAGCCAGCTTCTTTCAGATAGGCTTGTGCCTTCTCTGCTGTTTCGTCCGGATGACTACCGGTTGCATTAATCATAACGAAATTTACTTTATCGCCGTATTGACGGTAGGCTTCTAGAAAATAAGGCATCTCCTCGCGACAAGGCGGACACCAAGAAGCCCAAATATTGATAATAGTTGGTTTGCCAAATTTTGATGACAAAGCAATGGTATTGCCTAGTTCATCTAACAACTTAGTATCAGGGGCAGATGGTCCCTTACGTTCAGGTTTATTAACTCCACGCACAGCTTGACTACTAGAAGTCGCAGAACTAGCAGCCTCACTAGAGGAAGAATCCGCCTTAGCAACTTGTGAGCTGGATTCCTCAGATGAGTTAGTAGACACCGCTACTGAAGCAGGTTCCTGATTCGATTGGTTGGCTAGCCAGATACTAGCCCCAACCACTATTAAACCTAAAACAAGTAATACTGGATAAAGTAATTTCTTAATTTTGTTCATAAAAGATCCCTTTCGGCAGATAACTAGCGAGCTGCATAGCTATCAGTTAATGGTGGTACAATTTGTTTTTTGCGTGATACTACCCCTGGCAGTTCTAGTTGTTGGTCCACTACCTTCTGACCAAAAGCGGCTTCCAAAGCAGATACATCTTGGCCTACAACTAACCCAAAGGAGTTACTATCTAAGACGTCTGTGACTACTAAGAGGAAGAGTTCATAGCCATTTGCCTCAACTTCCGCTTGCATAGCCTTTAATAAGGCTTCTTTACGAGCCAAGAGATCAGCAAAGCCAATGGCATTGACTTGAGCAATCCGTACTTGATGGCCATTCATGTCAAAGCTCTTAGCATCTAAGTTGAGTAAGGTTTCTTCAGACTTGCTAGCTAAGTTTGTCCCTGCCTTCAACAAGTCCAAACCGTAAACCTGTGCGTCAATACCCGCCAGTTTTGCTAAGGCTTGTGCCGCATCTACGTCTTCTGGTGTGCAAGTTGGTGATTTGAAGAGTAAGCTATCAGAGATAATAGCAGACAACATGAGACCAGCAATTTGACCAGGAATTTCAATCCCTGCTTCGCCAAACATCTTGTAAAGGACAGTAGCAGTACAGCCGATTGGCTCACAACGATAGTACAAAGGCTGTGCAGACTCAAAGCCAATACGGTGGTGGTCAATGACATAGTCTACTGTTAAATCAGCTAAATCATCGATGGACTGGCTAGCTTCATTATGGTCAACCAAAGCCACATGGGCGCCCGTCCCAGCTGCAGATTCAATCACACGAGGCGCTTGAGCCTTGAAGTAGTCAAGAGCAAAAGCCGTTTCTTCATTAGGTGTGCCTAGTGCCACCGCCTCAGCTTGGTGGCCTTTTTGGTTTAGATAGTAGGCAAAAGCAATAGCAGATGCAATGGTGTCAGTGTCTGGATTTTTATGTCCGAAAACTAAATATTGGGTCATGTCAGTGGATCCTCCTATAAGATAATTACTGCCCTTATTTTAACATGTAGCTGGGAAAAATTATAGCCCCAAAGAGGTCCAGGCAAAGTCCCTCATACCCTTTTATTTTACGCTTTCACACACTGATTGGCAACTTTCCCGCCTATGACTTGTGCACAAAAATAAATAGCCTCTAGTGATAGAAAATCACTAAAGGCTATTTTTAATCCTTAGGCTGTTAGATACCCGCGATAAGAGGCGGTTTCTAGAATACGTTTGGCGTTCTCTACCCGATCAGGTGTCGGCGGTTCAATCCCCGCCAACCGGTACTTAATCCCCAGGGCTTCGTACTTGTAAACCCCTAACTTATGATAAGGTAAGACTTCAAATTTCAAGACGTTCTTAAGCGTCTTAACGAAGGCACTGAGCCGAATTAAATATTCATCAAAGTCAGTCCGTTCAGGTACCAAGACATGGCGAATCCATACTGGTTGACCAATATCCGATAAATAGTGAGCCAAATCCAGAATGTTCTCATTTGGCTGACCAGTCAACTTACGGTGGCCATCTGAATCAATATGCTTAAGGTCCAACAGAATTAAATCCGTATACTGAAGTAGCTCATTGAATTTACTAAAGAATGGCTCCTTGCGGGTGAATGGCCCCCCACAAGAGTCTAAAGTAGTGTGGACACCATTGGCTTTACAGATTTTAAAGTATTCAATAATGAAGTCAATCTGTAAGAGAGGTTCTCCCCCACTGACCGTAACGCCACCCTTCTTACCCCAGAAATCTTGGTATTGAACGGCCTCGTCAAAGAGTTGTTGCGGCGTATAGTCATGTCCCCCACGCGTCGCCCAAGTATCAGGGTTGTGGCAAAATTCGCAACGTAGGCGGCAGCCCTGCATGAAGGTAATAAATCGAATGCCTGGGCCATCCACGGACCCAAAACTTTCGGTTGAATGGACATGACCAATTACTTGTGTTGTGGCTGTGTTCCCAAATTGCATTACATTTATCTCCTTACCTATCTCTATATAAAGGGCAAAAGCGACGAGTTGCCCCGTCACTTTTCCCAGTCAAGACTCGACTATTACATTTGGCTATGCATAGTCCGGTTGATAACGTCTAATTGTTGTTCACGGGTCAACTTAATGAAGTTAACGGCGTAACCAGATACCCGGATGGTTAATTGTGGGTAGTTTTCTGGGTGCTCCATCGCATCCACTAAGGTGTCGCGGTTGAATACGTTGATGTTGAGGTGGTGACCACCTTTTTTAGAGTAACCATCCAACATGTTGGATAAGTTTTCTTGTTGCACATCTTCTTCCTTCCCTAAGGCACGTGGGATGATGGAGAAGGTGTTAGAAATACCGTCTAATGCGTAAGAGTATGGTACTTTAGCAACAGATGATAAGGAAGCCAAAGCCCCGTGAGTGTCACGACCGTGCATTGGGTTAGCACCTGGTGCGAATGGTTGACCTGCACGACGACCGTCAGGAGTGTTACCAGTCTTCTTACCATACACAACGTTAGAAGTGATGGTTAAGATAGAAGTAGTGTGTTGCGCATTGCGGTAGGTTGGGTGCTTCTTAACCTTAGTCATGAAGCGTTTCAAGAGATCAACCGCTAATGTATCTACGCGGTCATCGTTGTTCCCATATTTAGGGAAGTCGCCTTCTACTTCGAAGTCAACTACAACACCGTTTTCATCACGGATTGTCTTAACTTTACCGTATTTGATTGCAGACAAGGAGTCAGCTGCTACAGAGAAACCAGCGATACCAGTCGCCATTGTACGGTGAATGTAGGTATCTTGAACCGCCATTTGAATGCGTTCGTAGCTGTACTTGTCGTGCATGTAGTGGATACAGTTGAGGGCATTGACATAAAGACCTGCCAACCATTCCATCATATCGTCATATTTTTCCATTACTTCATCGAAGTCTAGGTATTCAGAAGTGACTGGTTGGAACTTAGGACCTACTTGGGCCTTAGATTTTTCATCGATACCACCGTTGATTGCGTAGAGCAAGCACTTAGCTAAGTTAGCACGAGCGCCGAAGAATTGCATTTGTTTACCAACACGCATTGCAGATACACAGCAGGCAATAGCATAGTCATCACCATATTGTGGACGCATTACTTCGTCGTTTTCGTATTGAATAGCTGAAGATTCGATAGACATCTTAGCCGCAAAGGTCTTGAAGCCATCAGTTAACTGTGGTGACCAGAGAACCGTTAAGTTTGGTTCTGGTGCTGGACCTAAGTTAGATAAGGTGTGGAGGTAACGGAAGGAGTTCTTAGTTACCAACGGACGACCATCTAAACCAACCCCTGCAATGGATTCAGTTACCCAGGTTGGGTCCCCAGAGAAGAGTTCGTTATATTCAGGTGTACGCATGAATTTAACTAAACGTAACTTCATGATGAAGTGGTCAACTAATTCTTGCGCTTCTTCTTCTGTCAAAGTACCATTGCGTAAGTCACGTTCAACGTAGATATCTAAGAAGGTAGAAGTACGACCCAAGGACATAGCTGCCCCGTTTTGTTCTTTGATAGCAGCTAAGTATGCTAAGTAGAGCCATTGGAAAGCTTCTTTAGCGGTAGTTGCTGGTTTAGAAATATCGAAGCCGTAGATTTCCCCTAATTTCTTAAGGTCTTTCAATGAACGATATTGTTCTGACAATTCTTCACGTAATTGTAAGATGTCATTAGTCATAACATCGCAACCGATGTTGTTGTAGTCTTTGAGTTTTTCTTCCATCAAACGGTCAACACCGTAGAGGGCAACACGACGGTAGTCACCGATGATACGGCCACGACCATAAGCATCTGGCAGACCAGTGATGATCCCTGACTTACGAGCTGCACGCATTTCTGGTGTATAAACATCAAATACCCCTTGGTTATGGGTTTTACGGTATTCAGTAAAGATGTGAGAAACTTCTGGGTCTACATGGAAGCCGTAAGCTTCTGCAGACTTTTCAGACATACGAATCCCACCAAATGGTTGTAAACCACGTTTGAATGGTTTGTCAGTTTGGAACCCAACCACTTGTTCCTTGTCTTTATCTAAGTAACCAGGACCGTGAGACGTGATGGTAGATACAATAGATGAGTCAGTATCTAAGACACCGCCTGCTTCACGTTCTTGCTTGTTTAAGTCCATTACTTGCGCCCATAAGTCTTTGGTTGCTTGGGTAGGACCTGCTAAGAAACTATCGTCTCCTTCATAGAGCGTATAGTTTTGTTGGATGAAATCGCGCACGTCGATTTCTTCCTGCCATTTTTTACCTTTAAAGCCTTGCCATTGTTCCATAGATATCCTCCTTAATTGAACTGTAAATTATCTAGTACAACAACTTTTATATGTTCATTATAACACTCATATTTTAAAATGCAAGCCCTTTAGTTCAGAAACACCAAGTAAAATATCTTGTTATATCAAGGTTTACACCGGTTTCACAAAGTCGCGCAGCTTGTGTAAAAGTTTGTGAAATATCTATCCTGTACTAATCCTGTTTGCCCATAATTTGTCATCTGTATTAGTACATTTGCCTCTAACCCTAGTCCTACACGTTTTCTTTTTCTTACAAAAAATCTATAACAAGTAAGTCTGATGCAGATCTATCTTCTTCTACAAGTAAAATGAACAAACTTTATTACCCTACCCTCATTGTCTTGCACAAAGTCAAAGCAAAAAAATAACCATCGTCCAATCAGACGATGGTTAAAAAAACTAATTTGCTTCTGAAGCCTGAGATTGGATGTCCAAGACTAAATAACAGTCTAAGACATTACCCAATTTGGCTAAATCAGGCGCTTGCGAGCCGTTAGCAAGACGATCCGACAAAGGAATCTCACTAGCAACAAAGACGACACTATGGCCTGTATCCCCTAAGAGACAGACTTGGTGCTGGGCTATATCAAGGGCTAGGACTTTCAATAATTGATGCGGATTGGTTTTTAATTCTTTTAGTAAGAGGACGCCACGCGAGCCACGGCCCAGTTCAGGTATGACAGTTAAATCACTGCGTTTCACATTACCTCGTTGAGTCAAGGCAAAGAGTTGCGGGCGTTTTACCTCTTGATTAACCACTAAGCAGGCAACCACCTGGTCTTCTTCTTTCAACTTAATAGCTGTTACCCCTTTGGCTTTCAGGCCCATTTCTGATACCAAGTCAGCTGAGTAACGTAAGCAATAAGATCGTTTGGTCAACAAGACCACTTCATAGTTCTGGCCGGTCTTAAGGCATTCTGCTGCAACCACTTCATCTTGATCGTCCACTAAATTCATAGCCTTTGCCGTCCGAGTTTTATAGGATCGATAAGTTGTGAAGGCCGATAATGGCGTCTGCTTAATCATACCCGCCTTAGTAGCCAAGATTAGTTTATGGTCCTCTTGGCTGGCCACAAAGGCCTTAACAAAGCGTTCACCATCTTGAAGTTGATAATTTTGGGACAGATGGACCCCAAGATCCTTCCATTTTACCTCAGGCAGTTCATGCACCGGAATATGGATATAATTCCCCTTTGAGGTGATAATGACTAATTCTTGATGGGTACTGAGTTCCTCAACAAAGATTGGATAGTCAAAGTCACGTAAGCCTAAACTATTTAGATCAGATGAGGCAAAGGAACGCATACTAGTACGCTTCATATAGCCTTCCTTGGTCAAAGAAACCATAACTTGCTCGTCTGGAATCAGAATATGAGTATCGATTTCTAGGCTTTGAACCTCTGCTTGTATTTGGCTACGACGAGGCGTTGCAAAATCTTTTTTGATAGCTTTAAGTTCATTAATCAGAACCTTATTGAGGATTTCAGGATTGGATAGGATATTTTGATACATCAGAATCCGCTCATTCAATTCCAAACGTTCCTGTTGCAAGGCCGTAATGTCAGTATTGGTTAAGCGATAGAGTTGTAAGGATACGATGGCTTCCGCTTGCTCCATAGAAAAATCAAACTCGGCAACTAAGTTTTCCTTAGCATCCTGCTTATTATCAGAGCGACGAATAGTGGCAATGACTTCATCCAGAATGGAGACTACCCGAATCAAACCATCTACAATATGTAGACGTTTTTGGTCATTAGCCAAATCATACTGAGTGCGACGGGTTAGGACTTCCTGCTGGTGACTGATATAGGCTTCCAACATGGTTTGTAAGTTAACCAGTTCAGGTCGTCTTTTGTTAATCGCGACCATGTTAAAATGGTAGTTCACTTGCAAGTCAGTATGTTTCAGAAGATAGGTCAGAATCCCTTTGGCGTCAACGTCACGCTTAAGTTCGACTACCAGACGCACTCCATTACGGTCAGATTCATCGCGAACATCTGCGATACCCTCTACCTTACGCTGAATGCGAATTTCGTCCAAACGTTGAATGAGTTTACTCTTATTGACCTCGTATGGTAGCTCAGTCACCACAATCTGACTTTTCCCACCTTTTAGACTTTCAATGTCAGTTTGCGAAACTAAGGTAATCTTACCTTGGCCTGTCTTATAGGCCTGTTGAATGGCATCTATACCTTGAATAATGGCTCCCGTAGGGAAGTCAGGGCCCGGCACCAACTCCAACAATTCCTCTAACTTAGGACGCTTGTGGGTTAAGAGATAGATGACGGCATCAATAATTTCACCTAGATTATGAGGGGGAATTTCAGTGGCGTAACCAGCTGAAATCCCTGTTGCCCCATTGACTAGGAGATTTGGGAAACGTGCTGGTAGAACCGTTGGCTCCTCTTCCGTATCATCGAAGTTAAGGATAAAATCAACAGTTTCTTGCTTAATATCACGCAGTAACTGAGCCGCAATAGGTGACAGGCGGGCTTCGGTATAACGCATAGCCGCGGCTGGGTCCCCATCCATGGAACCATTATTCCCGTGCATATCAATCAGAGGATTGCGCAACTTCCAGTCTTGACTCATGCGGACCATGGCTTCATAGACAGAAGAGTCCCCATGAGGGTGATAGTTACCGATGACATTACCGACCGTCTTAGCGGACTTACGGTAAGGATTGTCGGCTGTATTCCGGTCACGATACATAGCGTATAGAATCCGGCGTTGAACCGGTTTGAGACCGTCTCGAATATCTGGCAAGGCCCGGTCTTGAATGATGTACTTGGAATAACGGCCAAAGCGATCACCAATCACATCTGCAAAGCTTAATTCTTGAATCATTTCTTGGCTCATGCTTAGACCTCCTCATCATTAAAGAGTGAAAATTCACCGGAATCCTGAGCAATTAACTCAGGCCCTTGGGCCTCTTGACGCGCATCTTGTTGTTTGACTAAACTTTCATGATGGGCATGACTGGATTCTTGCCCTTGCGACATTTCCAGAATTGAGTCTTCTGTATCTAGCGTAAAGCTGACATGACGCTCAATCCACTTACGTCGTGGTTCTACTTTATTACCCATCAGGGTAGTCAATCGGCGTTCCGCGCGTGCCCCATCATCAATCGTGACACGAATCAATAGACGGGTTTCTGGGTTCATGGTAGTATCCCATAGCTGGTCGGCATTCATTTCCCCAAGACCTTTATAGCGTTGTAGGACATAGCCTTTGCCAACTTTGGCAATTTTGCTGGCTAATTCTTCATCTGTCCAGGCATATTCCACCACTTGCTTCTTACCTGATCCTTTAGATATTTTGAAGAGTGGCGGCATAGCTAAATAGACCTTGCCCGCTTCTAACAAGGGCTTCATATAACGGTAGAAGAAAGTTAAGAGTAAGACTTGAATGTGGGCACCATCCGTGTCCGCGTCGGTCATGATAATGACTTTGTTGTAGTTAACCGACTCTAGGTCAAAATCTGCCCCTACTCCAGCCCCGATGGTATAAATCATGGTATTGATTTCCTCGTTTTTAAGGATATCTTGCATAGACGCTTTTTCGGTGTTGATGACCTTACCGCGAAGTGGCAGGATGGCTTGATACTGGCGATTTCGGCCAAGCTTAGCTGAACCACCAGCAGAGTCACCTTCGACTAGGTAGAGTTCGTTCTTGCTGGAATCCTTTGATTGAGCCTTAGTTAATTTACCGGAAATTGCTCGTTCTTGGGCCTGCTTCTTAGAACCAGATCGCGCCGCGTCACGAGCCTTACGCGCCGCTTCGCGCGTTTCTCTGGCCTTAATGGCCTTACGCAGAATCATCTGAGAAAAGTTGCCATTCTCATTGAGATAGGCCGTCATTTTTTCGTTAACGAAGTTTTCTACCAGTGGGCGCGCCTTAGGCGTTCCAAGTTTTTCCTTGGTTTGACCTTCGAATTGCAGGTATTCCTCAGGAATACGTAGCGAAATAACCGCTGTTAGCCCTTCTCTGACATCTGACCCCTCTAGGTTCTTATCCTTGTCTTTGAGCAGCCCCACCTTACGTGCATAGTCATTGAAGGCCTTGGTCATGCCGGTCTTCATCCCAACCTCATGGCTACCCCCGCCACCTGTGCGAACATTATTGGCGAAGGATAGAATGGTCTCAGAATAGCCATCATTATATTGAAAGGCAAAATCAATTTCAAAGCCCTCAACCTCACCAGCAAAACCAGCGATATCTCCAAGGGTATCTTTCTCTTCATTTAAATAAGTAATGAAGTCAATCAGACCTTGGCTGAAGTGGAAGACCTCATGATAATCAATACGCTCATCGATTAGTTCAATCGTTAGGTCCTTAAGCAGAAAAGCTGACTCGCGCAAACGTTCTGCAATGGTCTCACTGTTTATGCTAGCATGGCCAAAAATCTTGCTATCCGGCATAAAATGCACGGTAGTTCCATGTTTAGACTTGTTGGAGTTCTTAGTCTTAATGAGTTTAGTAACCGGCACGCCCCCATTCTCAAAACGCATTTGATAGGTATAGCCATCACGGTCCACCTCAACCTGCACCCAAGTAGAGAGCGCATTGACCACTGAAGCCCCTACCCCGTGAAGACCACCAGCCGACTTATAACCACCTTGACCAAATTTACCGCCGGCATGGAGGACAGTAAAGACCACTTCAATGGTGGGCTTACCTGAAGCATGCAAGCCGACTGGCAAACCACGACCATTATCTTGAACTTTAACACTACCATCTTGACAGATGGTTACCTTAATATGGTCCGCAAAACCTGACAAAGCTTCATCGACAGCATTGTCCACAATTTCATATAAAAGGTGATGCAAGCCACGTTGATCAGTAGAGCCGATATACATACCCGGACGCTTACGTACAGCTTCTAAACCCTCTAGGATTTGGATGGCATCATCACCATAATTTGTTAATAATTGCTGCTTATCAGCCATTATTGTCACCTCAACTTTTTGTTTCAACTGTTCTATCATACCAAATACTAGGTCTAGATTTCAATTAAATCTTTCATCTGGCCCATTCTAGCGCATCATCCGCTAAATAGCAACTGAAAGATGTCTCCTAGCCTTTTTTTTAGTAGGGATTCGTGATACACTAAAGGAGAATTTAAAGGAGGTTCTCTATGCATCTCAAAATCCTATTGATTATTGCCACCTACTTACTAGGCTCCATCCCTACTGGGGTTTGGTATTCGCGTCTACGCTATCGTCAAGACGTGCGCCAAACAGGCTCTGGTAACAGTGGCGCGACTAACATTGGACGTACCTACGGCTTTCAGTCAGCCGTCTTAGTTGCCATGATTGATGTCTTAAAAGGCTGGATTCCAGTTCTCTTGGCCAAATGGCTCTTCACAGATAATGCCTGGGTGATCTCAGCTGTCGCACTTGCAGCCTTAATTGGCCATGCCTATCCCATCTGGGCCAACTTCAAGGGCGGCAAGATTGTTGCTACTTCTATCGGTGTCTTGCTAGGCTTCCATTTCTGGATTGCCTTGGTCATGGTGATTAGCTTCTTTACCCTACTCTATCTAACCAGTACTGTTAGCTTCTCGGCCATGGTCTCTTATAGCTTGACCGCCTGCTACCTCTTCTTGACTCAACCCAATAAAATCTACGGCGTGACCTTTATCCTTATCGCCCTCTTCATGATATATCGTCACCGGCAGAACATTGAGCGCCTACTACGCCATGAAGAAAAGACTATCAGCTTTGGGCTCGGTCTCTGGCTCAATCAGCATGGATCCAAGGATTCATCCAAAGCAAAATAAAAGCAAACACGCTTAGCTCCCCTGAGAGTTAAGCGTGTTTTTTTACTTATCTTTTTCAGCCAGATAGGCCTCAATGGCTTGCATAAAGTCATAGCCATACTGTGATAATTTCTTCTGCCCCACACCAGAGATAGTCAGGAAGGCTGTCTCTGTCGTCGGGAAATGACGACACAAGGCGCGCAAGGTAGCATCGGAAAAAATAATAAAAGGTGGTACCTGATGCTTTTGAGCTAAATCATAACGAACTTGCCGTAAACGCTCAAAAAGCACTTGATCATAGGCATCTTGGCTCTCATTACCACGAGCCTTGACTTGACTCATCTTAGCAATACTCATGGCTAAGGTATGCTTAATAGATACTTGCTCCTGACCCTTTAACACAGGCTTGGCCTTAGAAGTTAGGTTGAGAATGGGATAGTCTTGGCCCACCATCTTAAGATAACCTTCTACCACCAAGGCACTAATATAACGCTTGATTTGAGCTTCTGGTATGTCTTTCATGAGACCATAAGTGGGCAGATCAGCCAGATATGTTCCTTTGATGTCTGCCTTCTGACTGCCCTTAAGGACCTCGGCCACCTTAGTCAAACCATAGCGTTGGCCCATACGATAGACACAGGCTAGAATCTTTTGTGCAGGCACCGTAATATCAACCTGTTCCACTGTCGTCGTGCAATTGGTACAGGACTGACAGTTCCTTTCATGTGGCGATTCACCAAAGTAACGTAACATAAAGCCCCGCAAACACTGAGTAGTTCGGCAATAGTCAATCATTTCATTGAGTTTCTGGCGTCCGATTGGATCGCCACCTTGTTCAATCAGGTAGACATTGGTCATAATGTCGCGGTCTGAATAGAACAAGGTACAACGAGAGTCTTCGCCATCACGACCAGCACGGCCTGCTTCCTGATAATAGGATTCCAAATCCTTAGGCATAGCATAATGAATGACCTGACGCACATTGGATTTATCAATCCCCATACCAAAGGCATTAGTTGCCACCACCACCTGAATCTCATCAAATTGAAAGGCGCGTTGAGCAGCGTGTCGATCTAACATGTCCATTCCAGCATGGTAGGGTCTGGCTTTAATACCGGACTGATTTAGTTTACTAGCTACAGACTCCACGTCTTTGCGTGTGGCACAATAGACAATGCTAGGCTCGCCACTGGCCAAAAGTTCCTTAAGTCTTCTCATCTTATCGCTTGGTTCTTCCAAGGCAAAGAAAAGATTAGGTCGATCAAATCCTGTCACCATTTCAAAGGGCTTTTGCAGCCCTAAATAATGGACAATGTCTTGCCTAACCTGTTGCGTGGCTGTCGCCGTAAAAGCCGCCATAATCGGCCGTTTGTCTAGATAGTCCAGCAAATGAGGAATGGCTTGATAGGAAGGCCGAAAGTCATTACCCCATTGGGAAATACAATGAGCTTCATCCACCGCCACTAAACTAACCTCTAATTGGCTGACTAAGTTCAAAAAATAGTCATTTGACAGGCGCTCTGGCGCAATATAGGCTAATTTGACTCGCCCACTTCTTAAGGCCGTTACTGCTTGATGGTTTTCTTCCAAGCTTTGACCACTATTAATCAAAACTGCAGGTATGCCCATGGCTTCCAAGCTAGAAACCTGGTCTTGCATTAGCGAAATAAGTGGCGAAATCACCAAGGTAACCCCTGGCAATAACAAAGCTGGCACTTGAAAGCAAAGAGACTTACCAGCAGAAGTTGGCATAATGGCCATAGCATCCCGTCCAGATAGAATGGCATCAATAATGGCTTCTTGGCCTGGGCGAAAATGTTCATACCCATAATAGGCTGCTAGAACCCCCTTTTTGGTTTGGGGCGCCACTTCAAGGGAATGCATATGTCTAGCCTCGCTTTCTGCTAATTCCTAAATTTCTTGTCTTAGTTTTTCTTAGTAAAAGTCAAGGTGTAGTCATGGGTGGATACATTGGATGGTCCCACTTCGATGACCTGGTATTTTTCTGGCCACTGGCCACTGGTCTCACTGCTATCCGCAATGCCTGCCCATGGTTCTAGGCAGACAAATGGTGCTTTAGCAGGATACGGAGACCAGATCCCCACAAAGGTCATGCCATGATGGCTGAGTCCGATGCTTGCCTGGGCGTCTTCTAGAAGCAACTCAGTCTCTGGCTTGATTTGATAGATGAGCGCATCCTTTTTAAATGTCTTGTGACTAAGCTCCATTCGACTCAACTCTTGGTAGCGCGCCTTATTAAGCTCAATTAAGCCACTGGCTATATCTAGGGGGATATGGCGCAACATCTCTTGCGGTTGGAAGCTAAGATATACCTCATCAAACTCGTCCTTATCATTTTGGCAGACATTAAAGGCCGGATGTCCCCCAATGTTATAGTATAATACCTGGCTAGAATTAGGATTGTGGACCGTATAAGAAACAGTCAAACGTGGGCCAGACAAAATATAGGAGACTTGAAGCACAAAGTCAAAAGGATAAAGGACTTTGGTCTCATCATTTGATGTCAGTTCAAAGGTGACCGCTTGTTGAGATTGGGCAATGACCCGGAAATAACTGTCCCTGGCAAAACCATGACGCGGTAAGTGATAGCCTTGCCCTTGATAGGAGACAGCCCCTTCCTTTAAGCTACCCACAATCGGAAAGAGAATGGGTGCCTGACGTCCCCAGTAGTTGGGATCCCCTTGCCAGATGAATTCATAAGCAGACGCACGGTCCAAGACAGAGGTCAATTCAGCCCCCATCTCCTTAATTTTTACAATCACTTGCTCATTCTCTAGTTGTATCATGGATATACCTCCTCAAATCTCGTTATTCGAGTTGCTTATAAGATATAGTGGCTTAAATCAGGACTTTCTACTATTTTATCTAAACGTTGACTGACATAGGCCCCATTAATCTCAATACGGCCCATGTTCATATCCGTGGCTTCATAGAGTAATTCCTCTAAGACGGTCTCGACAATAGTATGGAGACGACGAGCCCCAATATTATCGGTTGACTCATTTAATAGCACCGCGTATTCCGCCATTTTATCAATGGCAGATTCCGTGAAGATAACTTCTACCCCTTCAGTTGCTAGCATGGCTTGATATTGATGCAAAATAGCGTGAGCTGGCTCTTGCAGGATACGGCGGAAATCATCCACCTTAAGGTCGGTCAACTGGACACGGATTGGGAAGCGGCCTTGTAATTCAGGAATTAAATCAGAAGGTTTGGCCACATGGAAGGCACCCGATCCAATAAAGAGAATATGATCAGTTGAAATAATACCATGCTTAGTCTGAACGTCACTTCCTTCGACAATCGGAAGAATGTCACGTTGGACCCCTTGGCGACTAACTTCTCCTCCATGGTTGGAAGAAGTCGCAATCTTATCGATCTCGTCGATAAAAATAATCCCGCTGTTTTGAGCCAGTTCTAAAGCCTGTTGGTTGATATCATCCTGATTAACTAGGTGATCTGACTCTTCTTCTGTCAGTAATTCAAGGGCTTCCTTGACGGTCACACTGCGTTTGATTTTTTTCTTAGGACGTAAGTTTTGGAACTCGGATTGGACGTCCATCATTTGTTCCATCATAGGGTTTAAGTTGTTGAGTTGCAGTTTCTTCTCTTCTAACTCAATGGTGACTTCCTTGTCATTAAGTAAGCCTTGACGCAATTGCTCCTTGATTTGGCGGCGACTGACCTTAATGTCATCTGTCACCACTTCCTGAGGTTCCTCCTGGCTTTGAGTCATTTGTTGCAGCATGGCCATAAAATCATTAGGTTGAGCCTGCTGCTTCTTCTCTTGCTTAATACCTGGTTTAAGAGCCTTAGCTAGACGGGTCAAGGCACGCTCATAGGCCTCTTCTCTCACTTCTTGATGTTTAATCTTCTTGACCATGCGAATGCTGGCTTCAACCAAGTCACGTACCATGGCCTCTACGTCACGACCAACATAACCAATTTCGGTATACTTGGTCGCTTCTACTTTGACAAAAGGAGCATTGGCGATTTCAGCCAGGCGTCGCGCAATCTCGGTCTTCCCGACCCCAGTTGGCCCAATCATCAAGATGTTCTTTGGCTTTACTTCAGCCTGCATAGCAGGATCTAGCTTGAGACGGCGCAGACGATTGCGCAAAGCAATAGCAATGGCACGTTTGGCTTCATCTTGTCCGATAATGTATTTATTTAACTCATTGACAACATAACGTGGTGTTAATTGACTCATAATCAATTCATCCCTTCTATTATAATGGCAAGTAAGCTTACTAAGCTTCTTCCACTCGAATTTGGTCATTGGTGAAGACATCAATCTCACTAGCAATTTGCAAGGCTTGTTTGGCGATGTCTGCAGCGCTTAATTCAGGTGCGTTACGCTTGAGAGCACGGGCTGCAGCTAAAGCATAGTTTCCTCCTGAACCAATGGTCAAAATACCATCATCTGGCTCAATAACTTCCCCCGTCCCACTGACCATGAGGAGATTTTCCTTGTTCATGACAATCAGCAGGGCTTCTAACTTCTGTAAAGTACGGTCAGAACGCCAAGACTTGGCTAGCTCGACAGCCGCTCTGGTTAGTTGTCCTTGGTGCTCGCTGAGCTTGGTCTCGAACATTTCTGATAAGGTGATAGCATCCGCTACACCACCTGCAAAGCCAACTAGAACTTGGTTATGATAAATGCGTCGAATCTTACGGGCAGAGCCTTTCATAATGACTTGTTGGCCCATGGTAATTTGGCCATCACCAGCCATGGCTAGTTGATTATCTTTTTTTACAGCACAAATTGTTGTCATGATGGTCACTTCCTTTTAGCGTGATTATTTCTCTTGCTTAGCTTGTTTGGCCCTAGGATGGGCTTTAAGGTATTGGCTGCGCAATTGGTCTTTAGTTACATGCGTATAAATTTGGGTTGAACTGAGGTTGGCGTGGCCCAAGAGTTCTTGAACCGTTCTTAGGTCTGCCCCCTTATTGAGCAAATGCGTAGCAAAAGAATGCCGCAATTTGTGGGGATAAATCTTCAAGTTCATAGCTTGTTCTTGAACCAAACTGTTAAGTCGCGTCCGAATCTGTCTAGGTGTCATTTGAGCCCCCTTGTCAGTCAGTAGCAGGTATTGACTCTTCTTAGAGTCTATTTTTGGTCTTAGATGCGTCAAATAATTCCGAATGGCTTGGGTCGCTGAATCTCCCAAGGGGACGATGCGTTCCTTGTTCCCTTTACCTAGAACTCGAATAAGTTGCACCTCTAAGTTGAGGCGCTCTAAGCTCAATTCGCTCAGTTCGCTGACCCGCATACCGGTCGCATAGAGAACTTCTAGAAGCATTCGGTCACGCCAAGCCACATCATCTTCCCGCTTATAAAGGGCGTCGAAGAGTTGAGTCAGTTCTTCTTCATAGAAGAATTGTGGCAAGGTCTTCTTTTTAACCTGGTACTGAACCAATTCCATGGGATTAGTCTCAATCCACCCTTGGCTTAGGCAGTAGGTAAAAAATGACCGTAGACTGGATAATTTACGGCGGATACTAGTCTTTGCATAGGCTTGTTCATTGAGATAAGCCAAATAGAGTCTAACATCTTGATAGGCAATTTGCTTCAAATCGCCGCCACCGCTAGTCTCAATAAAAGACTGAAAAGCCACTAAGTCTTGTTGATAGGCAACTAGGGTCTTCTGGGAATAGCGTCTTTCAACACTGATATATTGGAGAAAACGCGCAATAGCATCTTGCATAAGACCACCGACTTCCATTCTTTCTATGTCTTTTAGTGTATCACTTTTTTGCTTTTGAAGCGACTGCCCCGCCTCATTTACTCTCATTTGTTAAGAATTGATAAACAAAAAGAGATTAAACCGAGGTTTAATCTCTTTCATGCCGGCAAGGGACTCACTTACTTTTGAATATCTTCTTGATAGTCACAGTGACTGCAAGCAACTTGTTTGCCCTTGCGACTTGTTTTTTCTACTAGATAGTGTTGGCAGACTGGGCAGTCGCGACCAACTGGCTTATCCCAAGAGACAAAGTCACAGTCAGGATATCGATTACAGCCAAAGAAGAGCCGATTCTTCTTGGATTGGCGTTCGACCACTTGGCCCTGATGACACTGCGGACAGGTCACCCCAATGGTTTTGACGATTGCTTCTGTATGGCGGCAATCTGGGAAATTGCTGCAAGCATAGAACTTACCAAAACGGCCAATCTTAATGACCATATCGTGGCCACATTCAGGACAGGCAAAACCAGCTGGCTCATCCTTGATATCAATCTTAGCTACTTCTTCTTCGGCCTTGGTTAAATTGCCTTTAAAGCCTTCATAGAAGGATTCTAGGACTTGAACCCACTGGAACTTGCCTTCTTCAATAGCATCTAGTTCCGTTTCTAAGCCAGCCGTAAACTCGGTATTCACGATATTAGGGAAATAACTAGTCATGAGATTATTGACAATCTCGCCTAGTTCAGTTGGTTCAAACCGCTTGGCTACCATTTTGACATAGTAACGCTTGCGCAAGGTTTCAATAGTTGGTGAATAGGTAGATGGACGGCCAATCCCCTTTTCTTCTAAGACCTTAACCAAGGAAGCTTCGTTGTAACGAGCAGGTGGTTGGGTGAAGTGCTGACTTGGCTTCATATCCGCAACCTTGACTGCTTCTCCAACTCTTAAGTCTGGCAGGAAGTTATCCTTAGTTCCTTGAGATGGATAAACCTTAAGGAAACCAGGGAATTTAATCTTAGAGCCATTTGCACGGAAGGTCGCGCCATTCTGACTTAAGTCGCAACGAATGGTGTCGTAGACTGCATCTGCCATCTGACTGGCTACAAAACGTGACCAAATCAAATTATAGAGTCGATATTGGTCCTTAGTTAAGGATGCTTGGATAGACTCTGGAGTAAGTGTCACATTGGATGGTCGAATGGCTTCGTGGGCATCTTGTGCACTTTGGCTATTACGGACTACCTTGCCAGGTCCAAGGTATTCAGATCCAAAGGTCTCGTCAATATAATCCAGGGCAGCTTGACGGGCACTTGGCGCAATACGGGTTGAGTCAGTACGCATATAGGTAATCAAACCGACTGTGTTACGGCCAAGGCTAATCCCTTCATAGAGCTGTTGAGCGACCATCATGGTTTTACTGGTACGGAAACCAAGACGATTAGACGCTTCTTGTTGTAGAGTTGAAGTTGTAAATGGCGCTTGAGACTTGCGTCGACGCTCCTTCTCCTCAATCTCATCTACCTTGAATGGCGCCTTTTGATCAATTCGCGCCATCACCGTTTGGACATCTTGGTGGCTCTTAAGCTCACGTTTCTTGCCATCCAATGCATAAAAATCAGCCTGAAATTTTGTTTTGCCCTTAAGGAAGGTTGTGGGAATATCCCAATACTCTTCTGGTTTGAAGTTTCGGATTTCCAGTTCGCGATCAATAATCAGCTTCAATGCTGTCGACTGCACCCGACCAGCAGATAAGCCTTTTTTAACTTTCTTCCATAATATAGGTGAAATAGAATAACCGACTACCCGGTCCAAGATACGACGCGCCTGTTGGGCATCGACTAGTTCTTGGTCAATGGCGCGCGGATACTTGAAGGCCTCTTTAACAGAATCCTTGGTAATTTCGTTAAAGACTACGCGGTTCTTGTCGTTTGGATCTAAACCTAAAATATAGGACAGATGCCAAGCAATTGCTTCCCCTTCGCGGTCCGGGTCGGCTGCTAGATAGACTTTTTCAGCTTTTTTGGCGTATTTGCGCAGTTCCTTAATGGTATCTCCGCGACCACGAATGTTAATGTAGCTAGGTTCAAAATGGTTGTCGATGTCCACACCCATTTTACTCTTAGGCAAATCACGCAAGTGTCCTTTGCTGGCAACTACTTTATAGTTCTTACCCAAGTATTTATCAATAGTTTTTGCTTTTGTTGGTGATTCGACAATCACCAGATATTTATAAGTCACCTGATCGACACATCCCTTTCTCGAGCAAGGGGGCTTGCTTCAATGTAAATCGTATCAATCTTAGACGAAACCGGATCGCTTGTCAACACTTTTAATTCTTTATTGCTTGGAGACGATAGAGAGTCTCCAGGTCTCCCAAGAAGTCTGGCAGACTATAAATGGCATTAGCTCCCGCTTCAATTAACTGATTACATCCGGCTGAATTGGTCTCACTCAAATGTCCTGGACAGACATAAATCTCTCGATTATACTGTAGGGCAAAATTAGCCGTGATGAGGCTTCCGCTCTTCAAGGCTGCTTCCACAACAACCAGTGCTGGTGCAATCCCCGCCACTAATCGATTACGCATAATAAAATGATGTTTTTTGATTCCTATATGAGGCAAATACTCTGACAAGAGCAAGTGGGATTGCCCTAATTCAGCCATAAGGCTTGTATGACTTCGTGGATAACAGGTGCCAAAGCCAGCTGGTAAGATGGCAATAGTTTTGCCGCCAGGGCAACCCAGAGCCGTTCGATGAACCATGGCATCTACTCCCAAGGCCATCCCTGAGACACAGACATAGCCTGATTGACATAAGGCTTGAGTTAAAGAACTCGCATCTTTTTGGCCTTGGAGACTTATGGCACGAGTCCCAACAATGGAAATCAGTGGCTCTTGTAACCATTCAATATGCCCCTGATAATAGATTAGTAAGGGAGGCTTAGGAATCTCTAACCAAGCCCTAGGATAAGTAGGCTCTCCAATCATAAGAGTATGCTTAGCCAAATCCTTGACTCTCAGATAGCTTTGGTCATCCAGATAAAAATGCAAGCCTGGATTTTCTAATACGCCTTCTTCTTTCTGGACTTCTATCAGCATGGACTGACAGTCTACAAGGCTAAGTGAATGACGATGGCAAGCTCTATTAATGGCATGCTTAAGGTAATACCAAATCTCACGATAGTTAGCACCTTCAAGGCTTAAAAGAATGAGTTGTTCCTTCATCGACAAATCCATCAAGATTCCCCCTTCATACTATATATAGGCCAAAAGGAGAATAAAACACGTCTATAAAAGATAACAAGTTACAAGACTATATAAATAGTCAGAAAAGCATATATATAAGGGAGACTGGGATTCAATCCCAGTCTCCCTTATTGTAGTTAAAGTTCTTATAAGGTACTTTCTTTAGATAAGCTTTCTAGCAAGTCAAGCCCTTGGCGGGACATACCATCAATAATGAAGTGATATGGCTGCCCTTGGTCATCATAGAGAATAAGACCTGACAAATAGCCTTCGTGCTTAAGGTATTCTAAAGCTGAAATCACCTGGTCATGGCTGTAAGAATGTGCCTCTACAAAGTCTAATAGGTTTTCCAATTCGAAATGAACGGGCAGCTGACGATCAAGCGCTAAAAGTAAGTCCCTCACTAGAGATTTTCTTGGTCTCATAACACTCTTCCTTTCTGATGAATAAACCAGGCATGATACCACTCGTTTTGTTAACTTATGAGCATTTCTTCGCAAAATGAATCCTTGCTTTAAAATAGAGTATATAACTATCATAAAGCGTTTTCAATCAGCTGTCAAGTAAGTCTAAATAAGCCAGCAGACTAAATAAATCTACTGGCTTAGGAGTTATCTAAAGTGTCTTCTTCTTCTTGGCTACCTTACTCAAGCTAACTTTAGCTAAAGTATTGTAGGCCTGGAATTGGTTAATAAAGGCATGGTCGCTAACCTCACGCTTAAGGTCTACGATATAATCTAGTTTGAGCAAGGAATCGCCATCTTCAAAAGATATGGAGGCTAGTTCTACAGACTGACAAAGCGCTTCAAAAATCCCCTCAAAGAGCAAATCATAATCTTGGTCAGCCGAAATTTTCACAGTCAGATAGCGCCGTGATTGACTTGTATTAGCAAAATTGACATGCTCCAAAATCAAGAGCAGACAAGTCAAGACAAGGGTAAAGCCCAAGGCTAGGAAGACATAGCCCATCCCACAGGCTAAACCGATGGCAGTCGCCATAAAAATAACTAGCATCTCCTTGGCGCCCCCTGCCGCTGAACGAAAACGAATGAGGCTAAAGGTCCCGGCTACAGCCACACTGGTGCCCAAATTACCGTTGACTAAAAAGATAATCATGGCAATAATGGTTGGCAAGAGAGCCAAAGTAATAACGAAATCCTTCGTATAGAGCGTCTTATACTTATAGACCCAAGCCAACCAGAGACCAGTTAGTAAGGCAACTAGCAGTGAAATCATTAACATTTCAGGCTTAGCATTGGCTTCATTTGCCACATAAACTGAATTGAATAATTGGTTCATAAACCTACCTCCCTATTATAAAGCCAAGCGAACTTCTGAAGCTTCTAAAGTTTTAGAATAGGCTCGCCCATATTTAGAGAAAGAAATTTCTTCGACCTGATAGCGATTCAAAATTTCAACCATCCAGTCAGGTTGATCGCCATTGACCTTGATTTCTAGAATAACTTGATTTTCCTCGATTAATGGTTCTCCATGCCGCCCAGCTGTTAAATCTAAGTCGTAGTTTCGATAAACAACTTCGCGGTCAATGGTTACACGAACCTTAGGATCTTCAATTCCACGATAGGAGTGGCGATTATAACCAATAAACATCATTGGCTTAAGTGCTACGTAGCGTCGTTGTAACTCTAACAAAGTTAATTGCAACTCTGGGTTAGCATCTGGATGAGCTTTGGTAGGATGGGCGACATAGTGAATGATATCTGCCATATCGGCTACAAAACGGTACTTATGCCCCACTTCTAAAATCTTCTTCTTAATCTCTAAGAAGGCAAAACTATCAGACTTAGGCTTAGCATCATAGGTTCTCATTCGGACTTTCTCGCGTCCATGTAATCTAGCTAATGAATCTTCCACTAAGTCATAGTCTACATTATCAAAATACAAGTTACTTATCGTCGAGACAGGGTAGTCATCTGGCACCAGGTGTTGACTAAACTCCTTCTCTAATGCCGCCATGGTCTTGGCATCCACTAAGTATTTACTCTCGATACGCTGGAAATTCTTTTGAACTTTATGCTCTTTCATTTTTACTCCTCCTAATTCTACACATGTAGTATATAGATGATAAAGATAAGCTCTCTAGGAGCTAATGAATATACTACATTTGTCGTTTATAACTATATTCTACACTTGTAGTTTTTACAATTCAAGTCAATTTTTCATTTGTAATACGATTGTTATATTTGAAAAAACGCATATAAAAAGCCTAACGAGAGCACTGTAGTCTCTCGTCAGACTTCAAATCTATATTTGTTTATTAATCATCTACATCCGGATCGTCTGGGTCATCCGGATCATCCGTGTCATCTTTGTCATCAGATTCATCGTCATCGCTGTCTTTCAAGATGGACTGCACATTTAGTAAAGGTCTAAATACTGACGGTGCCTGTGATGACTCTGCATTAGAAGTTTGGCTAGCTACATTTTCAGAACTTGCGACGCTCTCACTTGGTTGAGAATTCGAGACTAAAACTTGGTTGGTCTCATGAACTCGTAAAATTTGCCCATCTATCACACTAATTTGGTACTGATAAATGGTATTTTGATATTGGAAAGCGACAAAATAGCGGTCCTGAGACAATTCTATTTCTAAGGCTTGGACTTGATCCAATGTCAAGCCCGCCTCTGCTAAGGCATAATCTCTGGCTTGATTGCTAGAAACTCCGAGCTCACTTATCTGACTATCTGCCACCTGATTAGCAGGTGGTTGTGCCATGACAAAGACAGAACGCGATAGTAAGACTAAAGTAGCCACTCCTAGAATGGCAAGAACGGATAAGAAGCGAATTGGATAACGATTATCCATAATGGCTAATATGCGTCGCTTCAAATTGAAACGATTGGAATAGAAGCAAGTGGTTAAAGCTACCTGGTTTTTCTTACTTCGGTCAATCATGGTCAGGATTGTCTCACCATAGAAGATGCGATAACTAACATCTTGTTGAGCTAATACGGTAGCATCACAGTACATTTCCCCTGCTTCCAATAACTCTTTGCTGGCAAAGCGAACCAATGGGTTGTACCAGTAGAGACTCTTAATAAACATGGCTAAGAGACTAACATAAACATCTCCGTGCTTATAGTGGACTAATTCATGATGGAAGATTAAACTAAATTCTTCCTCAGTATAGTCAAGCTCAGGAAGTACAATGGTTGGTTTTCTGAAGCCAAATAAGAGAGGACTGTGAACCAACGGGCAATAAATTAGGCCAATTTCGTGTTTTACACCCACAAGAGCTTGCATCTCAGCTAAGGTTTCCCAGATGGCTAAATCTTCAACAGGGTCGCCCCATCGCTTGAGCATGGTCTGGAACTTGATGTAACTATAGAGCTGACGCCCAAGATAAATCAAGATACCTAATAGCCAGACCAACAAGATAGCATGTAAAATGTTAAAAGACCATGCAGAAGTCGGCACTGATGCTCCTGAAGCTTCTATTGGTGTCGACCCCATATGAGCCGGAGCTGAGGTCGGAAGTAATGGTGCGGGTGGTTGCACCTCAATTAAGCCTAGACTAAAGGCTGGTCTGAATGGTAACAAGAGGCTCAGGATAACCCCAATCCAAATATAATATTTACTACGGACTGACAGCCGATTCTTGAAGAGCATAAAACAAATACTGACAAGTGGGATTAAGCAAGAAACTGACAAGCTAGTCAAAAAGAAGTTAAAGAGTAAATCTTGCATCTAGTCCCCTCCTCACTAGGATTTATGCTGATTAAGCAAGTCACGCAATTCGTCCATGTCAGAATCGGACAAGGAATTTGAGCGGAACAAGTTATTGATAAAACCACTGAGAGAGTGACCCTTGTAGCGATTCAAAAAGTCAGAGGCCTCAACCTCCAGATAATCTGCTTCTGAAACTAGTGCAATATAGTGACGTTCCCGCCCCACTCGCTCGCTATTGAGATAGCCTTTTTCAGTAAGACGAGCCAAGACCGTAAGCAAGGTTTGTGGCTTCCAATGATTGTCTTCACCTAGATATTCAATAATCTGAGCAGAAGTGGTAGGCTGTGGCAATTGCCAGATGGCCTTCAAAATAGTAAATTCGCCGTCAGCTAGTCGTTTAATTTTTGCTGCCATAGGAATCTCCTTTCGTTTGATAAAATCAATCTTTTTCACTTTAATTCTACAAATGTCTAAGGGCTTTGTCAAGCCTATCTTGCCTTCTCTATAGAAAAATCGGCTCCATAGCGGAACCGATTGAATTTTATGATTCATATGTTTTGTACATGGACTTAACCGGTTCAAAGCTCCGACGATGAATAGGCGTGTAACCTACTCTATCCAAGGCCTCTAAATGTTCCTTAGTCCCATAGCCCATATTCCGTTCAAAACCAAACTCTGGATAGGTCTTGCTGTATTGGACCATTAACTCATCTCGATATACCTTGGCGATAATTGAAGCTGCCGCAATGGATAAGGAACGTTGATCGCCTTTGACCAAGGACTCTTGTGGCAAATCAGCATCAATATTGATGGCATCCAGTAGCAAATAATCAGGTTTTACATTTAAGGCTTCAACAGCAGCCTTCATGCCCTGGCGAGTGGCTTGATAGATATTTTCCCGGTCAATAATGGCCGGAGGAATGGCAACAATTTTAAGATCAAGGGCGACCTCACGAATTTGTCGAGCAAACTCTAGACGTTTTGCGTGTGAGAGTTGCTTAGAGTCTGTCACCCCAACCAGTAAATGCTGGCAGTCTCTAGGCAGAACAACTGCTGCCACCACCACTGGACCAGCTAAAGGCCCACGCCCTACCTCATCTAATCCGGCAATCACTTGATATCCAGCATCATAGGCTGCCATTTCATGTATAAGTCTTTTTTGGTGGTCGTGAAACATGATTTGTTGATTTTGTAGGCGTTTATGGCATTGTTCAAGCAATTTATGGACACTTTTACGCTCGTCTTTTGCTAGTATCGCTAATAATTCATGTGACTCATCCTCTACTTCTAGCAAAGCCTCCTTAATTTGACTTACAGTTAACTTAGACATTAATTTTCACCTACTGATGAGGCTTCTAAAGGCACTTGATCCAAGGTAAAACTACCTAATTGGTGCTGACGATAGTCAATGACTAATTTTGTAGAAGCCTGATCATAATCCTCCTTAAAGCCCAGTCGCTTAGTAATAACTAAAAGTAACTCTACTAGGGGCAGTTGGCACTCTTGTTCAGTCAGACGGTAACGCTGTTTAAGCACATCCGGATTATTGCCTAATGCTAATTCTAATAGATAAAGGGCCAAATCATCCATATGGACCAGTTGGTCTTTGATGGCACCAGTTAGAGCCAATTTTTTGCCCACTAAAGGGTCATCAAACTTAGGCCACAGAATCCCTGGCGTATCAAGTAATTCGAAGTTACGCCCTACTTTTAGCCAACGTTGCGCCTTGGTCACCCCTGGCTTATTCCCGGTAATGGCCTGGTTCTTACCCACAAAGCGATTGATTAAAGTGGATTTACCTACGTTAGGAATCCCCAGAATCATGAGGCGAATGGCACGTGGCTTGACACCTTTCGCAGCTTGTTTGGCAAAGTAATCTGACATAAGTGCCTGACACTGCTTCTCAAGTTGTTTGAGGCCTTTACCATGCTGAGCATCGATAGCTAAGGCATGAATACCTTGACTTTGATAATAATTAATCCAGGCCTGGGTCTTGGCAGAATCAGCTAAGTCCGCTTTGTTGAGGACCATTATACGGGGCTTATTGCCTACAATTTCGTCTATCAAGGGATTACGACTGGATTCAGGAATGCGAGCGTCGACTAGCTCAATAACAATATCGACAAGATTGAGTTTTTCCTTGGCTTCACGTTTGGCCTTGGCCATATGGCCAGGAAACCATTGAATTGGTTGTGACACGAACTTTCCTCCTAGGATATAGTTTAGGGTGCGCTAATAGACAGGGAACCATCTGCTTGGAGCTGATACTGCGCCATGCGTCTCATTTGGTTGAAGGGCCAATAAACTAGGTCAGCTTTGCCCTGAACCGATGCGATGGGTACCAAACCGAATTGACGGCTATCCCCCGATCCTGGTCGATTATCCCCCATGACAAAGTAGTAACCCTCCGGAATTGTTTCAATTCCCAAGGTATCCCACAAGGAAAAGTCTTGGGTAAATGGATGGCTGTCAGCTTGAGATTTATTTGGTTCTAGATAAGGTTCAGGTACTGGTAAATCATTAAGATAGAGTTGGTCATTGTGCACTCTTAACCGATCACCAGGCAAACCAATAACCCGCTTAACATAGGAATTTCCTGACCCTTTTGGATCAGGAAATACCACTACATCAAAGCGATTAATCTTAGCACTAGGAAAGAGCAGCATGTGCTCTCCATGATGGAGGGTTGCCTCCATAGAATGGCCATCAACCTGAAAAGGCTGCAGAATGTACTGCCGAATACCTATTAGGATTAAGACGGCAATCATGAGATAGAAGACCACATTGACCAAGTCACGGCCTAATTTTCTTAGTGATCTCATGAGTTATTTCCTTGCTTAAGTACTTCTTTGGCCTTGTCGTACTGCGCATCATGAGTCTTGAGATAATCACGGGTTGCCTCGTTGAGGGCATCTGCTGTCTTACCAGTTACTTGCCCATCTTCAGTCAATCCCTTATCCTTTTGGAAGGCCTTAACAGCAGCTTCCATCTTGTCATCAAAGTATTCAGTAGACTCTAATTCATAGCCTAAAGCTTTAAGAATTAAGGCCAGATTTTTTACTCCGTCATTAGATTGGCCTTTGGCAAGGGTATCATCGTAGCTGAGGCTAACTGCCTTAGCCACCGGTTCTTGTTCGACAGCAACTGTCGGCTCAATCCCTTGTTTATGAATCCACTCACCTTTTGGCGTTAGCCATTTAGCAATCGTTAACTTCAATTCGCCAAGATCTGATTGATTAAGAACTTGTTGAACCGTCCCCTTACCAAAGGTCTTTTCGCCTACTAAATCATGTTTGGTGTTTTCCTTAATTGCAGCAGCTAAAATTTCACTAGCAGATGCTGAACCACCATCTACCAAGAAGACGTAAGGTTCTGTGATTTTAAAGTCTCCATAAAGCTTGGTATCAGCAGAAAAGACGGTCGGATCACTGCCACGTTCTTGGGTTTGGAGGATGACATCGCCATCTTTTAAGAACATATTCCCAATAGCCAGCGCCTGACTTAAAAGACCACCTGGGTCATTACGCAAGTCAAAGATAAAGCTCTTAGCACCGTCTTCACGGGCTTTCTTAACGGCATTTTCCAATTCCTTGGCGGTATTTTCTCCAAATTGGATAATTTTAATGTGGGCAATGGTCTTGTCTTGCTCATCCAAATTACTAGTAACAGAATAATTTGGAATAGTGTCGCGAGTCAACTTGACATCAAAGTTTGAACCACCGCGACGAATGACTAGTTTAACTTCAGAACCCTTAGGGCCACGGATAAGTTTCATGACTTCTTGGGTCGTCTTGTCCTTAAGCTCTGTCCCATCTACACTGACAATGACGTCATTTGGCTGCAAACCTGCTTTAGAGGCAGGTGTATCATCAAGGGCACTAATGACAACCATCTCGCCACCTTTGACTTGGAATTGAACCCCAATCCCTTCAAAGGAATCACTCATGGCATTATCGAAGGCAGTCGATTCTTCCTTGTTAAAATACTCTGAATAGGGGTCTTCTGTGGCAGACACCATACCTTTCAGGGCCCCTTCTAAAATCTTCTCTTTGTCAATTTCTTCAATGTAGCCTTCACGAATAGAACGATAGACTTCCTGTATTTTCTGAATGTCTTCATCTGAAAGCTGTTCTTTTGAGCCAAAGAGGCTAAATGGTGCAGCTGTCACTGGAACAGTCGTTGAAAGTACACTGGTTGTTACAAGTAAGGCAGAGAACCATTTCAATCCTTTGCTTAACTTCATCGAATCCCTTCTTTCCAAGAATATTGAGTTTATTTGCTTTGAAGCGCGTAAGCTGTTTCTAAGGCAACTTCCATCATTTGTGTGAAAGTTGTTTGGCGTTCTTCAGCCGTTGTTTCTTCACCTGTAATTAAGTGGTCACTAATCGTACACATAGCCAAGGCTTGACGGTTGTGTTTAGCTGCCACGGCATAGAGCCCCGCTGCTTCCATTTCCACAGCTAAAACCCCATAACGAGCTAGTTTGCCCTTGTCCATCTCTTCATTATAGAAACGATCGCTAGATAAAATATTACCGACATGGATATTTTCCTTAGGTAATTTTTCTGCTGCTAGATGATAAGCAGTATCTAGAACCTTGAAATCAGCTAAGGCTGCAAAGGAGACTTGCCCATTAAAGATATTGGTTAAGCAGCTAGAGTCAGTCGTCGCCCCTTGACCAAAGACGATATCCCGAACTTTGACAGATTCTTTCATCCCACCAGCAGTCCCAATGCGGATAATCGTCTTAACGCCATAGCTTTGGTAGAGTTCTTCAGCGTAAATCATAGCTGACGGAATCCCCATACCTGAACCTTGAACAGAAACTGGAACCCCCTTGTAGGTCCCAGTAAAACCGAACATGTTGCGTACCGTATTGTAACGCGTCACATTCTCCAGGAAGGTTTCAGCAATATATTGGGCCCGCAATGGATCCCCCGGGAATAAAACTACTTCAGCGATTTGGCCTTCTTGGGCTGCAATATGAATCGACATAAATTTCAATCCTTTCTATTTGTGGTAAAGATACTGTTGCCAAGCATCATCAAAGATGGACAATAGACGTGAATAATGAGGGCTGTCTTCCATGTAACGTGAGATTTCGTCAAATTCGTCGCTACGCTTAGGAAACCCTTGATCTGAGTGGATAGCATTCGCCAAGCGACTCATGGGGTCCTTGGCTCCATAGTCCACTGAACGAGAAATATAATCGTAAAAACTCTTTGCCATTAGGCCCTCCTTCGTGTCTGTATATACCCATTCTACCAAAAAAAGGCCACAAGATGCAAAACATAGTCCCTAAGGCTTTAACTTTCTTTCTCAGTATTTTTAGGGTACAATGATAGAAAAGGAGGGAAAACATGAAAGAAACACTCAACTTATCCTATACTAAACAGGTCCTCATTGAAGTTCTCAATGCTGCAACTCATGGTATTGGCGCCCTCTTAAGCATTATTGCCACGGTTGCGCTCATACTCAAAGGCGTCCAACATGGTTCACACTTAGAGATTGTCTCCTATGCGATCTATGGAGCTAGCCTCTTCTTATTATTCTTAAATTCAACCCTTTATCATTCCTTTAGCCTGACTCGCTATAAAGATGTCTTCCAAAAGATTGACCATTCTTCTATCTACCTTTTAATCGCGGGGACTTACACCCCCTACCTCATGGTTTCAATCGGGGGGCTTGTGGGCTATGGTTTCCTAGCGCTTGTCTGGGCCTTGGCTATTGGAGGCATTATCTTCGAAGTCTCTGCTATCGGCCGATGGCCAAAACTCAGCACCTTCCTCTACCTTGGATTAGGCTGGCTTAGTGTCTTCATCATCTATCCCTTAGCTCAATCCATTCCCTTGACCGGGATTCTGCTCTTAGCTTTGGGCGGTGTCACTTACTCACTAGGAACGATTTTTTATCGTATGAAAGACAACAAATGGATGCATATCATTTGGCACCTTTTCGTATTAGGTGGCGCCGTCTTTATGTTTTATAGCATTCTATACTATGTGTAAAAACAAAATCCAATGGTCAGGCAACCATTGGATTTTTTTCACCCCTTTTTCACTCTCAAGAGCTATTAAAGTCTAGTCTTTAATTTACAGACTATTTTAAGCCCCTAAATCGACTAGTTTTTATCTTCTTCTTATCAATTCCCTTATCCTCAAGGAATTTGGTCATAGCATTCACATCATCGGCCTGTCCCGCTAATAGATAAATCGCATCATTACCATAGCGCTCAACTGCGTCACTTAAATAGTCCTGACTTTGAGAAAGACTCGAGCTGCTCTCATAGCTTAGATTTGCATGTTTTTTAGCTGAATCTTCCAGTTCATTGTTAAAGACCATCACCCCTTTACTTAAGTGACTCAAGACCAATGCGCGTTTACCTAGCTCTTCTTTGATAATTGGGCGTATGGCTGCAATACCGACATCAGAGGCAAAACATACGAAGGCTTTATTGCTGTCCGCCGTGGATAAGGTTGAGTCCAACCAACTTAACTCTACTTTGCTTCCCGCCGGCAAATTAGTTAGATTTTTTTTGTATGGACTGCCATTATTATGAGTCAAAATTAAAATTTCATCATCATTTGAACTTGAAGCAATCGTTAGCCAACGGCTACTTTCCCCATCTTTAGCTTGGCTTTTGCTTGCCCCCGTTACAACCTCGCTAGAGGTTTGATGATTATCTATACTATTTGGTAAAGAGATCTTAGCGTGAGCACCTGCTTTCCATTGCATGTTGTCAGGTTTAGCCAAGTGGATGAGGCTTAAATCCCCTTCTAGTTTATCAATAGAAAGGACAGATAGCGTTTGACCACGCCCAAGATAAGCGATAATGCCCCAAGCGATAATGCTTAAACTTACAATGACTGCTAGGATAGTGATTAACATCGTTTTACCTCTTTTCATTTCTTGTTTTTTCATGACTTTATCCTCCTAACGCCAGAATGAATATATATTATATTCATTCATTTTGCGGCGAAATAAAGAGCTACTCTTTATTTCAAGACTCCTTTAACGAAATTAGTTGCCAATATTTCAAGCGTTCTACTTAAATCTGGCACATCTTGTTCTGTAATTTGCATATCCATGTAATAGAATAAGTTGTAGACACGTAAAATATCCTGAATTTTATCTTGAGAGTAACCTTCTGCTAACATTCGACTGGTAAAAGTTTCGACTAAAAAATTGTGGAAAGGATTTGAGACTTTGCCTTCTTCGGAGGAATAATATCCATGTAATTCATCTGCGATTGCAGGATTATACCACTCCTTAAGGATTTTGTTGGAAGAAACCAAGGAACGTGATCGTCCAAAAATTTGGCTAACGAGTTCAACCATGTCCATCTGCCAATCAATTTCTTCAATCATAGCTTGACGAGCGCGATTGTTCTCATCGATGTAGATATCCAAAAAAATAGCTTCTTTGCTGTCATAATAATTATAGAAAGAGCCGACTGCCATACCGGCCTGCTTGGCAATTTCTGATATTCCTGTCGCTTTGTATCCCTTTTTAGAAAAGACTTCATGCGCGGCTAACTTTAGGGCTTGTTTTTTATCCACAGCTATCGTGCCTCCTTTTTTGTTTGAGTGAATATATTTTGTATTCATTCATATTGTAAAATAGAAAGTTCAGTTTGTCAATCATAATCCTCTCTCATCAACAACTAAATCCTAGTACTTATAGCACTAGGATTTAAATCTCTCTATTAGTTTGACAAGATAAGTGCCGCAATCAATGGGCTGATAAAGACATAAAGTAAACCCGTCACGCCAATTGCCAGACCTGCCATGGCGCCTGCGACTTGACCATATTTGAAGGCTGTCCCGGTCCCCACCGCGTGTCCCGTTCCGCCTAGGGCTAGCCCAACTGCTACATGGTCTTCAATCTTCAATACTTTTAAAACAACAGGCCCCAGAACGCTTGTCAAAATCCCAGTAGCCACCACAACCACTAAGGTCACGGTTGTCATGCCTTGCATCTTGTCGATAATCCCCACCGCCATAGCGGTCGTAACTGATTTAGGGAAAAGCGAAATCGCTAGGAAGAAATCCATGCCAAAAAGTTTAGCAAGGAGTGCAGTAAATGTTGTATTAATTAACACCGCAATTGAAGTCCCTAAGAGAATACTGCGTATATGGTGTTTCATCAAGTGGAAGGTTTTATAAAGCGGAATGCCCAAAGCTACTGTTGAAGGCACAATCAAGGTGTTAAGATAACTGCCTCCCACGTAATAAGCGTGATAAGGAATGCCGCTTAGCTTGAGCACTACAATAATTAAGATTGTCGCAATCAGAAGTGGCGTCGTCAATGGGTGAGGCCAACGTCGATTGAGTCGCATACCAAGATAGTAAGCTAGAATGGATAGTCCAAGTCCAAATAAGGGATTTTCCCAAAAATTAGCAGTCACCTAGTTTACCTCCTCAGTAAAGTCATCTACAAAGCGGTCCTCGTAGTTGCCTTCATATCGGTTCTTAACATAATTAACCACTAAGGCAATGACCACAATATTAAGCACAATGGCCCCTACTATGATGAGCACAATAGGTCCTAGAAAAGGCGCAATGACCTCATAACGGTCCATAATACCGACTGCTGCCGGCAAAAAGAGAATGGTCATATTGGCCAAGAGAAAGTTACCTACTGCATTGACATGACGCAAACGTAGCAGCTTGAATTCAAGGGCTAAAAATAGGAGGATTAAGCCCAAAATAGAGCCAGGAATCGGTAATTGAAAATAAGTCGAAATCCCCTCACCTATAAAGGCTAATAAAACAATAATCATGAACTGGACATAAAGCTTCACAATGAATCCTCCTTTTCTCACAATACAAGTTTACGCTTTTTCGGCCAGATTGCAAGTCAAAAAAAGGATTGGCGCTTAAGTCCAATCCTTCAACTGCTTAATGGGCAAGCTTACCTTGGTTAGCTACGGCAGACATTTTAGCTGCCAAGGCCTCTTGGTCACCTAGGTAATAATGTTTAATTGCTTGGAAGTTGTCATCAAATTCGTAAACAAGCGGAACACCTGTTGGAATATTCACTTCCATAATCTGATCTGCACTTAGTTTATCAAAATACTTAACGAGTGCACGAAGTGAGTTACCGTGTGCTGCAATAATGATGCGTTGACCTTCTGCCATTTGTGGCCGAATCACTGTCTCAAAGTAAGGTACAACCCGCTCGATGGTAGTTGCAAGACTTTCCGCTAATGGCAAGCTATCCTCAGCAGGAACACGCCGATATTGGTCTTGCGAACGCGGGTTGCGACCATCACTAGCTTCCAAGCTTGGTGGCAATACATCAAACGAACGGCGCCAGATTTTAACCTGTTCTTCCCCATATTTTTCTGCCGTCTCAACCTTATTCAAGCCTTGTAGGGCGCCATAATGGCGTTCATTTAACTGCCAAGCCTTATGAACGGGTATCCAAGATCGGTCTAGCTCAGTCAGAACGGCATCCAATGTGTGAATGGCCCGTTTAAGATAACTCGTATAGGCCAAATCAAAGTCAAAGCCTGCTGCCTTGAGCTGGCGCCCTGCTTCATGTGCTTCAGCCAGACCTTTGTCGGTCAGTTCTACATCCGTCCAACCTGTAAAGAGGTTAAGCCGGTTCCACTCACTTTCGCCATGGCGAATTAAAACTAATTGTTTCATAAAATCTCCTCCTAACATTGGTAGTAGCCATAATGGAATTTGGTGTTAGGTCGTTTGATACGTGTCAGACCTAAATCTTCAAAAATAGGGTCTTGATAGTGGGCTTTGACAACGATACGGTGCCTTGCCACCCGCTTAGCCTGCTCTAAAACTTCCTCGGTCAAGGGCTGTCGATTGGCTAAAAGGCGAATACCATCTAAGTTCTTGGATTCTTTAATGCCCACCTTAAACATGGGATCAAAGTAGACACAATCTATACTCTTATCTTCTGCTTGAGCAAGATAGGTTTGATAATTCTGACAGTAAGTCACCAAGTCTCTCATCGCCTGAGTAAAACGACTATCTTCCATAACAAATCGAGACAGCCCATCACTGACAATCAAATGCACCAAGGAATTAGACTCTAAGGCAGTGACCTGGTAGCCAAAATACTGCATTACCAGGCTGTCACTGGCCATCCCCATAGTGGCATCCAGGACACTGGCACCAGTTGGACAAGCTAGGGCTTCCAACAATGGGTCGCGGCCGTTAAGTGCCCTAAGCCAGGCTGTATTGGGATGGAAGAAGAGTTTCTGACCCTCCGCATCATAGTAGATTAACTCATTCTTGTTAAGGACTAAGGCACCTTCTGCCTGGCGATAGATTTGCTTCATGGTACGCTTACCACGGTCTTGATAGATTCCACCATATAGTTGGGCCAACTCCTGGGCGCGCTTTACTAAGCCTGGCTCTTTGTCAATAGCCGTTGTGACAATCAAGGTCATGCCTCCACCTCTTCCTGCCCCTTATTTTGGGAGAAAAAGAGGGTGCGTAACTCATGCCAGGTCCATTGAACCCAGAAGTTGCAAATCGTTACGAAGAAGGCAAAAATCAGCAAGAGGACAATTAAAGCCTGAATACCAAAGAGCCAAGTCTTAAAATCTGAAAAGTTAGTTAGTATTTGGACGCTTTCCCAAGACAAGGTTCTTCTAAGGCTAAGTCCAGGGGAGCTAGCAGAGGCCATCAAGCGAATATCCATCATATAGGCGATGGCGATAAAACCTATGACAATCGATAAGGCGATGATTTGGAGGACAGACTTTTCCTTAAAGCTCAGATAGTGGCGCTCGCGACTAGAAATTCGAGTTCGCTTCTTTTTATTCTTATTCTTTCTATGGTTGGGTCGTTTTACCATGTCTTGCCCTCCTTTCTAGTTTTTCCCTTCATTGTCTTCCATATATCAAAGGCTAAATAGATTAGATGGGATGTCACCATATAAAAAATGAAGATAACAATCAGGACCGCCAAAAGAGTCAATAGATAGCTGAAAGCTTCTGACTCAAGCATCTTTAAGTCCATCAGGCGGTTTACATCGTCATGGAAAATAAAATGTGCCTTCCTGACTGGAACGGGCCAACGACTGAGATAGAAAGCCCAACTTATGACCAGGGTCAAGGCTATTGATAGCCAAAACATTGTCCATTCTCTGGAATTACGAGGAGTTTTGCGGTCTACAGGCCAACCAAACCTTACTGCCTTTTTTTGCTGCCTATTGCCCATAGCTGCCTTTACCCCTTTCCTCTTTACTTTAAGTCTAGCACTTTCAATCAGACTTTTCAATTCAAGCAACCCCCACATAATCTATAGAAAAGAGCCCCTTAAAACTAAGGGACTCTTTCTCTATATTTCATTAAATATCTAGGGCAAATCGACGTTCTAACTTGGCTTGAACCAAGGAATATGCCGTACAAATTAGCCAATAGATGACTGCTACCAAGATATACATGGTCATGAAGTCATGTTCTGAGGCTCCCACCACTTTAGCCTTCTGGAATATCTCCGGCACACTAATAATGGCGGCAATCGAAGAGGATTTAACCAAATCTAGCATGACATTGGATAAGGGGGGAATGGCTAGACGTGTAGCCTGAGGTATCACCACATAGCGAAGTGACTGTCGATAGCTCAGGCCGATAGCAAAGGCTGCTTCCCATTGACCTTTTTCCACGCCTTCAATACCGGCACGAATAATTTCAGCCGTGTAGGCAGAAGCCGTAATGGACAGACCCAAAATGGCAGCCGTAAATGCCGACATGACAATCCCCATTAGTGGTAAGCCATAATAGATAAAGAACAAAGTAACTAGAAGTGGCACACCACGGAAAAAGGAAATATAGGCAATTGCAATAGCGCGTAAGCCACGCAAAGGCGCTAAACGCAAGAGTGCTAGGCAAAGTCCTCCAAGCGTGGCTAAGAGAAAACTAGCTAAAGACAAAGTCAGCGTATTGCCTAGACCTTGTAGTACCGTTGGCAAGCCTTTGAGCGCCAATTCTGGATTAAAAATATAGTGCCACTTGATAGTCAAGAGCAAATGGGTCATCTTAACGATCCACTTCCACTACAGGTAAATCTTTAAGCTTCTTGCCCCCGATTTCTTCCTTCTCGGTTGAGACATCTTCCCCTTCATAGAACTTCTTAGAAAGTTCTGCCAAGGAACCGTCTTTACGCATTTCTTCTAAGACTTGGTTGATTTTTTCTTGTAAGGTCACAGATTCCTTGTTAAGTACGAAGGCTGCCTTACTTGGGTTGTAAAAGACATTCCCTACCTTAGTCTTGAAGTCTGGGAAGAGCTTGTTGGCATTCTTAATGGCAATGGTTTGGACATAGTAATCATTTGGAATAAAGTCAGTCCGACCATTGTGAATGTCCGCAATGTATTGTTCCAAGGTCCCGTTGTCATAGGTTACAGCTTCCGCACCTTTTGCTTCAGCAATAGCCATGTACTTGGTAGTCGCTTCCCCAGCTGCCTTCTTGCCTTTGAAATCATCTAAGGATTTAATGCCAGAATCATCGGACTCACGAACTACAATAGAACCGAAGCTATATTTAATTGGTGTTGAGAAAAGGAATTCTTTTTCACGTTTAGGTGTGATGTCGTAGTCGTTGGCTACAATATCCGCTTGACCTGACTTAATGGCTGTTAACATGCCATCTGTGTTCATTTCCTTAAATTCGAGTTCAAGGTCTAATTTTTCAGCAACCTTACGCAAGATTTCAATATCATAACCTGTTAAGACATCTTTACCCTCTACTTCTGAGTGGAAAGTTGATGGGTAGTAAGCCCCTGAAGTTGCTACAACAATTTTACCTGATTTTTGGATGCGATCCCAAGACTCATCCGCTGCGCTTACTTGGTGCACAGGCGCCAATAAAGCTCCCCCTAAAGTAATCAGGCTAGCAGCAGCCACAAGTTTCTTCCATTTCACATTCACCATAATAAACCTCCTAGGTTTTAAGATTTGATTTCATTCTAGCATCTAGAACAGTTACTTTCAACTGTTCTGCTCAACAAATATCGACAAACTAGGCTGTTCCACACATAAAATAAAACAGTTTTACTATCTGTATCAAAACAAAAGAGGAGCTTGGCTCCTCTCTTCTTATCACAAACTATTGATCTTTTTCTTGCTTTTTATCGTCATCCGTCAGTTCATGGACGGTACGTTTGAATGACACAAACATTTTACCAATCGACTCTCCAAGTTCTGGTAATCGCTTAGGACCAAAAATCAAGAGAGCACCTAAGACAATCAAAATTAAACCTGGCGCCCCAATATCACGAAGTAATCCCATCTTGCTTTCCTCCTCTTCTCTTACGATACAAAATCCAATGGCTAATTAAAATACTAATCTCATAGAGTCCCACCAGAGGTACTAACATGGCCAGGTCGCTGACAAAATCAGCTGGCGTTAAGACAACAGCCAATACCAAGAGCACAAAGTAGGCATAGCGACGATAGGCGCTCAACCACTTAGGTGATAGCAAGCCTATATGGGTCAAAAAAGCGACTAAGACTGGCATCTCAAATAGAAAACCTAATGGCAAGGTCACGCCAAAGATGAAATCCAAATAGTTTCCCACTGTAAGCCGCGTTTCGAAGAGCTCTTGACTCCAATTCAAGAGCACCTGTAACAAGGCAGGAGCCACCAAGTAAAAGCCAAAAGCTAATCCCATAATAAAGCAAAGAAAGACAGCTGGCAAGTACCAATAAATGGCACGCAACTCCTCTTGTTTGAGAGCCGGCTTGACATAGGTCCAAATCTGATAGCTAACAAAAGGCAGACTAGCACTTAAGGCTACTAAACTAGCTACTTTTACATAGAGCCAGAGAATTTCATTAGGTCCCAAGGCCAAGAGTGGTTGGTCCAAAAATTGCGTCACTAAATGATAAAAAGGATCTACCAAGAAAACCCCCAGGCAAAACCAGAGAACAAACCAGATGAGAGAAGCAATCAAGCGAGACCTAAATTCTGCCAAATGGCCTACTAGACTGAGATGCTTGCTATCAGCCATCTGTCTTCTCCCCTTTCGACACTAGGAAGAAGATGAGCACCAAGCCCAAAAGGTATAGAGCCTGGCTAGCCACCGTCCACCAAGTTGGGTAAAATCCTAGCCATTCGATGGCCTGTAAGTTGCCCCACACAATTGGATTGGCAGGCAAATACTGGGTGACGATAAGCGTATGGATGCTGACTCCCAAAATCTTGAAGGCTAAGACATAAATCCCAATAGTCAGTATCTTAAAGAGCCAAGGAAGTGATAAGCGATTGGCTAGGTACTTGAGTACCAACCAGACAAGCGCTAAAATCAGCGTAGCTAGGCTAATCCCTAGCAGCATCTCCCAGAAGGAAATCTTAGACAGTATACCCACTAGGAAGAGAATCGTCTCTGCCCCTTCGCGGAAAACAGCTAAGAAACTGACCCCAAATAAGGTCCAAAGGCGACCAGTTCTTTGATAAGCTGCCAGTTGGCGATCAATATAGGCTTGCCAAGAGGCAAGGCTTGAGCTCCGATGTAGCCAAATCCCTACTAGAGTTAAGGTCACTACTGCAAAGAATCCCGTGACAGCTTCAATTAATTCACGTGCCACCCCTGAGAAAATAGTTGGCAGAAGTGCTGTTAATGCCAGAGCCAAGCCAATACTTGCTAAGAGTCCAGCACCCGTCCCTGCATATACATAAGCTAGGGGGCGTTTGGCCTTGAGGGATTTTAGGCTAGCAACCAGGGCCAAGACGATTAACATAGCCTCTAAGCCTTCGCGCAAGACAATGAGTGAAACATCCCAGTAGGAATACTGGCTAGACTTATTGATCTGCTTAAGATCGTCAATTAGGGCATCTAGCTTGGCTTGGTAAATCGGATCCTGTCCCTTAACCATAATGACGGGCGTTTCTTGCTCAACTCGGGTGTAGAGTCTATAATTGCGAGTCGAAACCTCGCCTTCAATGCTAGGCCAGAGTTCAATGAAGGATTGCATGAGCTGCTTAGCTTGGTTGGTCTGTCCTTTAGTAAAGGCGTCTTTGGCTTTATCTAAAAGTTGTAAACCATCTTTCAAGCTAGCCCCATTTGTGGTTGAAACAGCACTAGCCTCTGTGCCTGTCAGAAAGTCTTGAATGGCTTGCTTCAAGCTACCACTATTCACCTCAATAACTTGGTAATCGACCGGCTCCAACTCTATCGCAGCCCGTAGCAAGGCCAAGGCTGTTTCAATTCGATTGTAATGGGTGCTAGAAGTTGACCGAACAATGCTTTCATTAGCGGTCCAACCACTATTGACCTGCTTATAAGCCAGTTTAACTGCTTCAATATCTTGCTTGGCAATGGCACTCTCTAATTGATTGAACAAAGGCGTCATTCTTTTCTCAAGCTTAGTCTTAGCAGCAGACTCATCCACTGGATTCTGTTCCTTGTCGAAAGCCAAGAGCGCACGCGAAATAGTCACAAGATTTTCATGAGTCAAGTCTGCTTTAGCTACCTCAATGGCTGACTTAGTTGCTTGACCCGCCGGGCTAGTCGCCTGGCTTTCCTTGGCAAAAGAGCTGTCTAAAGCCTCCAATTTTTGCTGAGCCAGACTGGAGTCACCCTCTTCTAGCGCCTGAGTCGCTTCTGTCACCTGAATAAAATAGGTCTGTAAATCCGTCTTGGCACTAACTAAAGGACTAAAAAACAAAATCGCCATCAAGGCTAGGCAGCTAACGAATCTATTCAAATAGGCTTTGACCAAGATAGCCACCCTCTTCTACTCCCGGGAGGATAGCAAAGAGGCCACTCCCTACATGGGTAATGTATTCATTTAATTTGTCTTTGGTCCCTAGATTCTTCTGGACCTTAATGAATTGCTGGGGATCCTTTTGGAAGGAAATAAAGAGCAAACCCGCATCAAATTGCCCCGTACGCGGATCAATACCGTTGGCATAGGAAAAGGCTCTACGGTATATCTCCTCGCCTACTTCTTTGGCCAGACGGACATGACAATCTTCTGGAATGACGAGGTTGCCCTTGTCGTCTTTGAGTTCCAAATCTACCGGATCAAATTCATCAACTGCCCCAAGAGGCGCCCCACTGTCGCGATGACGTCCAAAGGTATTCTCTTGTTCCTTAAGGCTAGTCCGATCCCAAGTTTCAAGATGCATTTGCACACGCCTCACAATCAGATAGGTCCCATTTTTCATCCAATTGTCTTGGTCACACCAAATCACACGGTCAAAATCATCTTGACTGGTTACATTAGCGGTTCCGTCCTTAAAGCCAAAGAGATTACGAGGGGTAGAACCCTGGCTGGTAATCGCGGCGTAGCCTGTCTGGCTCCATTTAAGGGTCAGGTGTTCTCGTCCCTTGCGTAGCAAATTACGAACCGCATGAAAGGCCACCTGGGCATCTTCAGCACAAGCCTGGATACAAATATCTCCGCCTGTAAAAGCTTCTTGCAATTGGTCCCGGGCAAACTTAGGTAGATCCTCAAGCTCAGGCAATTTTTTGCCAGTTAAATTTAGTTTTTCTAAGAAACTAGGGCTGACCCCTACTGTAATGGTAAGGCGCTCAGTCCCCATACCAACAGCCTCACCAGTATCGGTGGGAGGTAGCATGGTATTAGATTTATAAGCCTCGACCAGCTCACCCTGCATCATGCGAGCAATATAGGCTGTCCAAGACTTGAAAATACCACGAATCGTCTCCAAATCTTCCGTCGCCAAATCCAAGACAGCAAAATAGACCTGACGCTGAATGGGTGTGGTGATACCTGACTGACGCTTACCATAAAATGGAATTGCTTGGTTTGCCTCTTCCAGGGCTAGAGCATCCTTGGGTGAAGTCCCACCAAAAAGTAATTTCATGATGCTCGGAGCCATCATGGCTCCTGCCCCCATCATGCCCGCCTTTTTAATAAAAGCGCGACGGGAAATGGGTTTGTCATACCATTTTTCGTCTGATTTATCGACCACTCTCATCAGCCTCCAAGATAACGGCCATTTGAGATAGGGGTTCTCCTAACTTAGTGACTGCTTCAGCTAGGGCTTTGGTTTCTTTCTCACTTAAGTCCGTGTAGAGTTTATAGTGGTCAGCATCCACTTTGTGGCTAGCCAAGAGATCATTGACTGCCTTGAATTTTTCAGTTAGGTTCTTGGCCAATTCAGGGTCCTTAGCAGAAATTTTGTCCTTAAAGATGCTAAAAATCTTTTCTGCTCCCGCAATATTAGCTTCAAAATCATAGAGGTCTGTATGAGAATAGATTTCTTCTTCGCCGATGATCTTGCTAGTAGCCACTTCATTCAGTAAGTCCACGGCGCCTGTCAGCATGTTTTCAGGTGTTACCTCCACTGTCGCGACTTTGGCCTTAAGCTCCTTAATATCATCTACTAGCTGTTTTGCATAGGACACTGCAGGCTCGGTCTTGCCCTCTTCCCACAGGATTTGTTCAATTTTGTGGAATCCAGACCAACCTTCTTCGGTTTGATTATCCTCTACATAGTCTGCTAGACGGTAGTCAATTTTAACATCAGATTCTGCAAAAAGCTCAGCAATAGGTTCTGACCGCTCATAGGCCTTACGAATCAATGGGTAAACTTTCTTAGCTTCATCCAACTTACCCTCTTGAATTAGCTTAGCAAAGTTTTCAGTATCTTTTAGCAGCTGGTCAATCTCTGCACTAACAAACTTCTTGTAAGCCTCAGTTTCAGCACTTAAATCTACTGATTGAGCAGAGATTGACTCCTCAGCTAATACAGAATAGCTAGTTAATGAAACAGTGGCCACTTGAGCTCCTAAGAGAGTGAGGACTGCTAACTTCTTCCAATTCTTCTTCATTTACTTTCCCGCCTTTATCGATAGATTTATTAATAAGTCTATCATACCCTATTGTATCATGAAAGAATACCCTTTCTAAATAAAAGAGAATAAGTTCTACTAAAGAATTAATAAGGTAAACTCAAGATAAAGTTCTACTAATACAAAAAAACGACCTGTTATAAGGTCGTTTTACACATTCTACGAAGTTTACCCAATTTTAATAGCTTCCATAGCTGACAATAAGGCCTCGAAGAGTGGTGCATCCTGAGGCGAATGGCCGGCTTCTTCGACAATTTGGAACTTAGCATGAGGACAAGCCTGGGCTAAGGCATAAGCGCCACTCGGACGGCAATCGACGTCATAACGGCCATGAAAGATTGACATAGGAATATCCTTGAGTAAATGGGCACGATTGAGGATGTAGTTGTCCTCTCCCCAGAACATCTTGTTAGCAAAATAATGGGCTTCAAGTAGGCCGAGTGAACGGTCAACAGGCGCTAGCTCTGCATCCGGAGCTGGGAAATTTGGTCGTAGCGTAATAACGGATCCTTCCCAGGCACTCCAACGTTTCATGGCTTCTTCTGCTAGGGCATGATCTTCCCCAATCATTCGCCGATAGTAGGCTGTTACTAAATCACCTTGTTCTTCATGAGGGATAAAATCTCTAAACAAGGCAAAGGCTTCAGGATAAAACTCGCTAGCGCCAAACTGGAAGAGCCAGTCGAAATCTTCTTGGCGCCCCAAGAAAATTCCACGCAGTATCAAGCTCTTAACCCGCTCTGCATGATGAATGGCATAGGTCAAAGCCAAGGTCGAGCCATAACTACCACCAAATACATGCCAGTCCTCAATGTCGAGTGTCTGTCGAATAATCTCCAAGTCCGCAACGCTATCTAAAACCGTGTTTGCTTCTAGCGAGAGGAAAGGCTGACTTTTGCCACATCCACGTTGATCTACTAAAACAATCCGATAGAATTCGGGGTCGAAGAAACGTCGAGATGTCTCCCCAACCTGGCCACCAGGACCACCGTGCAAGAAGACTACTGGACACCCTTGAGGGTTGCCTGCTTCTTCCACATATAAGGTATGTCCACAACCAACTGGAATATGATGGCTGGCAAAAACTGATGTATTAAGATAACCTAGCATAATTTTCCCTCCTTGGAGCGACGGACCCACCATTCAAATTGGTAAGCATATTGATTTTTATCATCAACGAGCCCTTCTTGAATTTCTACACATTGCCACTGTTCTTGATCTAGGTCAGTGACAAAGGTATCTGCTGGAAAAGTTGCCTTAATCTGCGTTCGAATCACTCGGTCTGCTAAAGGCAATATGGCAGCAAAAATTTCTGCGCCTCCGATGACCATGACTTCTTGATTTTGCGCCAAGCTTTTGATTTCTTCTAAGTCATGAACACGGTGTAGGCCTTCAATTTCGGACTTATAGTCTTCTTGGCGAGTCAATACATAACTAGTCCGCCCTGGTAAGAGACGGCAGCCCATGGATTCAAAGGTCTTGCGCCCCATCAAAATAGCATGACCGAGTGTCACTTGCTTAAAAAACTTGAGATCATTGGGCAAGTGCCAAGGCAGTTGATTTTGATAACCAATCCCGCCCGCTTGGTCTTGGGCATATACAAGAGTCAGCATGGTGTTTCTCTTCCTTTCTATGTAAGGATATTTTAGACGGCAATCGGCGCCTTAATGGTTGGCCAAGGCTCATAGCCTTGTAGTCGAATTTGGTCAGTAGAGACTTGATCAAATTGCTCGAAATCGTCAATTTCCAATTGTGGCAGTAGTTTAGGCTCTCGGCTCAAGAGGGTCTCCGCCGCCTCCAAATGATTGAGATAGAGATGAGCATCCCCCAAGGTATGCACAAAGTCCCCCACCTCTAGACCACATTCTTTGGCAATCAAATGGGTTAAGAGCGCATAGGAAGCAATGTTAAAAGGCACACCTAAGAAAACATCAGCACTACGTTGGTAGAGCTGGCAGGATAACTTGCCATCATGCACATAAAACTGGAAGAGTGTGTGACAAGGTGGCAAAGCCATACTAGGCACATCCTCAGGGTTCCAGGCTGACACAATTAGGCGTCTAGAATCAGGAGAATGCTTAATCATGTCAATGAGCTGGCTAATTTGGTCCAAAGCCTCACCATTTCGAAGAGGCCAAGAGCGCCATTGGGCACCGTAGACATTGCCTAAATTACCGTAGCGTTCAGCAAAGTCATCATCAGTCAAAACTCGCTCATTAAAGGCTGCTAATTCCTGCTGGTAGATTTCATTAAAGTCTGGGTCAGCGACTGCACGCAAACCAAAATCAGTCATATCAGGGCCATAATAGTCAGGAGACTCCACATAGCGTTTGAAGGCCCACTCGTCCCAAATGTGATTATTGTGTTCTAGTAAGTAGCGGACATTGGTATCACCGCGTAAAAACCAGAGTAATTCGCTCTTAATCAAGCCAAAGGGAACGCGTTTAGTCGTTACCATGGGAAAGCCTTGGCTCAAATCAAAGCGCATCTGATAACCAAAAATACTTTTGGTCCCAACCCCAGTACGGTCAGTTTTAACATGACCCTCTGCTAGGATTTTTTTGACTAATTCTTGATATTGTTGCATATGCTTCTCCTTTGCTTGCCTTTTCTCTTACGGCGTCTTATGGCGCCAATTCACTTAAATAGTCATATCGCTCATAAAGATGATAGAGATGGGCTTCGGTCGCTTCCAATTCTTCTTGAAGACTCATTAATTGGCTAGCATCTTGACTGTTGGCCTCCATGTCTTCTTGAATCTGATTGAGGCGATTCTCAGTGCTTTCAATTGCCGCTTCAATACCTGCCCATTCCTTCTTCTCTTCATAGCTTAACTTTTTCTGTTCACGTTTTGGTTTAATGCTTGGAGCGGGCGCTACCTTTTCTTTTTCAGGGGCTGTCTGCTCCTTGGCAAGGTAGTCAGAATAACTGCCCCAATAGGTGGTATATGCCCCTTGCCCCTCTAAAATCAGGTACTGGTCTACTGTCTTATCTAAGAAATAACGGTCGTGAGACACCACGACGACAAGCCCTTCAAATTGAGCTAAGTAATCATCTAGGACAGTTAGGGTATCAATATCTAGGTCGTTAGTCGGCTCGTCTAAGAAGAGGACGTTGGGTTCCTGAATCAAGAGCGATAGTAAATATAACCGACGTTTTTCTCCCCCTGACAGGCTGGAAATGCTAGAGCCATGACTAACCCGAGGGAAATTGAATTGCTCTAACATCTGAGCTGCACTTTTGGTGCGTCCATCAGGACTGACAAAGTTATCGGCGATTTGTGTCAGATAGGCTAAAATCCGCATATCTCCCGGCAAATCTTGATCTAATTGGCGATAGTAGGCTAGCCGAACCGTCTGGCCTAGCTTCAAAGTCCCGGCCGCTAAGTTATGATAGCCTGCCAAAGTATTAAGGAAAGTGGTCTTGCCGACCCCATTAGCACCAATCAGCCCAATACGTTCGCCTTTGGTGAAGTGCTTAGTATAGTCTTGAACGACAACTTGCTGCCCCACTTCAATACGCGCCTGTTCCAACTCTATAACCTGATTGCCAATTCGTTGTTGATCAAATTCAAAGCCAGAGGTCTCTTGGCTATCTTGGCGAGAAGCAATTTCTCCCTTTAATTGGTCGAATCGCTCGATTCGGGCTTGCTGTTTAGTCGTTCTAGCCTTGGCGCCCTTTCGCATCCAAGCCAGTTCGGCTTGATAGAGCTTGTCTTGCTTGTCTTGCATTCTTTCTTCAAGCGCGAGTTCAGTTGCCTTTTTCTCTAAATAAGCTTGGTAGTTGCCACTATATTCGCGGAAACGCCCGTGTCTTAACTCGACAATCTTATTAACGGTTCGTTCCAAGAAATAACGATCATGGGTGACTAAGAGTAGTGCGCCTTTGTAGGAAGCAAGGTATTTTTCTAACCACTGCACAGAATTGATATCCAGATGGTTAGTCGGCTCATCTAAGATAAGCAAATCGGGTTCAGCAATGAGGACCTGGGCAATCCCAATTCTTTTCTGCTCCCCGCCCGAACAATCTCCCACTCGTTTATTGAGATTGACAAGGCCTAATTGAGTCAGGACGGTCTTAGCTTTGACTTCAATCTGCCAAGCATCTGCTTGGTTCATGGCTTCTGTAATGGTTTGAAAGGCTTCCTGTAGCTGGCTATTGTCAGGATCTGACAACAAGGCTAGATTGGCCACCTCATAGTCATGCAAGAGTTTCAATTCTGGCGTATCTCCCGCAAAGACCGTATCTAAAATAGTCTGGTTGGGATCTAAATCTGGATTCTGCGCCAAATAAGCTATGTGATAACCCTTTGGCTTGTCAATCGTCCCTTGGTCATAGTCGGTTTGGTCAGCTAGCACCTTCAAGAAGGAACTTTTACCGGTCCCGTTAGGTCCAATCAAGCCAATTCTATCCCCTGTCCGAATGGCAAAGTCGATGCCTGCCAACAAGGTTTTGGTCCCATAGGTTTTCTCTAATCCTGTGACTGCTAAGGTCTTCATGTCATCATTCCCTCATTGTAACTCTGTTTATTATAGCAAATTTGGCTGACTAAGTCTAAGCCCTATTATTTAGGCGAACTGGGCCCGATAAAGGGCCGCATAATGACCATCTAAAGCCAATAGTTCTTGGTGGCTACCGGATTCTACCACGCCCTCCTCAGTCACCACCACAATACGATCTACATGCTGAATGGTAGCTAAGCGATGGGCAATCACGAGACTGGTCCGACCTTTGGCTAATTGATCAAAGGACTGTTGGATATACTGCTCGGTTTTCGTATCTAAGGCGCTAGTTGCCTCATCTAAGATTAGTATGGAAGGATTCTTGAGGAAGATTCTCGCAATCGACAAACGTTGTTTTTGCCCACCAGATAAGCGAACACCTCGTTCCCCAATGGCAGTATCCAAGCCATCAGGTAATTGCTCGATGACTTGATCTAGTTTAGCCGCACGAATGGCCTCTTCCACCTCAGCCTCACTAGCATCTAAACGACCATAGAGGACATTCTCCCGAATAGTCCCATCGAACAAGAAAACATCCTGTTGAACAATCCCTATCTGCTGTCTGAGCGATGACAAGGTGTATTCCCGAATGTCCTTGCCATCTATCAAGACTTGACCCGACGTGACATCATAAAAACGCGGCAGGAGATTGACCATACTGGACTTACCTGCTCCACTTGGACCGACTAAAGCCACGCTCTCCCCGGGCGCAATGGACAGGTTTAATTGAGAAATAACGGGACGCCCCTCTTCATAGGCAAGTTCTACATTACGATAATCAATTTGTCCTTGGAAGTGTGGGGCTGGCTGGGCATCAGGCAGGTCCTGAACCGCCACCGGTTTAGCTAGCTCTTGTCTGAAACGTTTGAAGCCGGCAAAACCCTTGGGATAGGTTTCAATCATGATATTAATACTTTCAATCGGCTTAACAAAGGTATTAGCTAAAAGAACAAAACCTACCAATTGGCCTGTCGTTAGCTCCCCTTTGAGGGTGAAATAAGCCCCGGATACCAAGGCAATTAAGGTGATAATACGCATTAAGACATAGTTAAAGGCACTAGAAGCCGCCATGGTTCGATAGAATTTAAGTTTATTCTCGCGATAGTCTTGAATAAGTCCTTCAAAACGTTCTTCTTCATGGGCTTCATTGGCGAATGCCTTGACAACTCGGATGCCACTGAGGCTGTTGGATAAGCCGGCATTAAATTCTCCCAATTGACGATAGACTTGGCTATTAATACGTCCCATCTTCTTATTAAAGATAGCCAGCGCAACTCCCAAGATTGGCACCAGAATCACTGTCCCAATGGCTAATTGCTCATGGACCTGCAGCATAAGCCAAAAAGCCCCCACCAAACTCATCAGGGTAATGAATAAATCTTCAGGCCCATGATGGGCTAGCTCCCCGATTTCGAACAAGTCACTGGTTAGTCGCGACATGAGCTCCCCCGTCTGCTTATTATCAAAATACTCAAAGGACTGACTTTGGAAGTATTGGAAAAGCTGACGTCGCATATCGGTCTCAATGGTAATACCCAACTTATGCCCCAGATAGACTACAATGTACTTCATCACCATGTTGAAGAGATAAAAGGCAAGTAACAAGAGGCAGACCCAAATAACCGTCTGATAATGGCCTGTTGGTAAGATGGTGTCAATGACCCGATTGACAACAAATGGAAAAGTTAACTCTAACATAGCCGAAATTACGGCGCAGCCAAAGTCAATCATGAAGAGCTTCTTATAAGGCTTATAATAGGCAAAAAAATCGCGTAACACTCACATTATCCTTTCTCATAAAAAGGCTGACCCTCTGGCCAGCCTTGATTTGGCTAAAAACTGTTAATCTATAGCTAAGTTAGAGAGTTCCCCCTACTTCAGCTGACCTGTCTTGAGGTCATAATCCGTATAAGGACGCTCCAAATCCAGCAATAAAGCATCGTGATGTGGCTTTTGATTCTGACTAGGAGGTGGCGTCATATAGTCGCCAAATGCCTCAGTCAAATAGGCATCATAACCTGCTGGAATGGGCATTTCCGTCCCTTCAAAAGGCTTGAAAACAGCTTGATCAAAGGCCTCGATTGGATAGAGCTTACTCATATAGTAAGGACCGGAACACAACTCAATACGGTAAGCCGCCTCTTGGCGAGTGGTCTTAGTCATCTTTTTATGAGCTAATGACCAGATCTTATAACGTAGTTTAGAACTTGGGACTAGGCCTAGCAACACTCGACTGCCCCAGGCCAAAAGGCCCCCATGCTTTTCAGGCACGGTTTGAGCGCAGAAGAGCGAATAGATTAAGGCCCAGACCTTCTGGGTCTTACGTTTCCAGGCTGAGGCCGGTGCATAGTCCAAAGGCAGTACATCTAAGGCTAGGCCATGAGGCAAGTCTAAGTCAGCTTGATAAGGCTTGAGGCAAGTTGTCTGGCGGTCACGAATCGTGATGAAGAGGTTACGGTCGACATAGCCCTCATGAGACCGCGACAGAAAATAACGCGAATCTGCCTCTTTGGGCCAGAGTTCTGTCAAACGTTCATAGTCTTCCCTTGGCATAAAAAAGTCTAAATCATCATCCCATGGAATAAAGCCCTGATGACGCAAAGCCCCAATCGCGCCACCACCACATAAGTAGCATAAGAGATTATGCTTCTGGCAGAAGGCAACAAAGTATTGGGCCATTTCTAGGCTTTTAGCTTGAATGGGTTCCATCTAACCCCTCCTTCTTTTAATTAATCACTAGATATTCCACTTAGCCACCGTTTTAAATGGTGTTTTACGGTCTTCTTCGAAGAATTGATAGATATCCTTGATATCCTCTAAATCACCTACTTGGTGGATAATCATCCGCAGTCTTGAGGATACTTGTGGGTTTTCCATTAAGGCCACCGCCAATTGGAAGTCCTCACGTCCCGAGCGAGAAGAACCAACTAAGGTCAGCCCTTTTTCTAAGACATCACGGGTATTGACTGGCACTTCCGTCTCGGAAACTCCCATTAAAATCAGCGTTCCTTGAGGTTTAATATACTTAATAATGTCACGAATGGCTTCTTGACTGGCATCGCCACCCACACACTCAAAGGCATGGTCGAAGCTGAAATCTTCCGGAATATCTTGCAATTCATAGACTTCATCTACAAAGCTGAAAAGTCTTAATTTATCGTGGTTTTTACCTACTACAATAATCGTAGCATCTGGAAACTTAGCTCTTAAGACAGTAGCTTGGACAAAAGCTAGCGAACCTGATCCCCAGACCACGATTCGGTCACGCTTGGATAAGGCCATAGAGTCAAAACGACGGGCCCCGTGCGCCGCCACCGAGACAAACTCGGTCATCGCCGCTACCACATCTGGAATGCTTTGATAACCCACGACGCGGTCTAATGGTAAATGCACAAATTCCTGCATGAAACCATCGTAACCACTGGATAGGAAGTGAGTTCCTTCCACATAGTTCTCATAGAACTCACCTGAATGGTCAAAACCTTGCGGTGGCTGATTGGGAATCATGACGACCTTATCCCCTACTTGATAGGTGCCGGTTTCGTCACGTACGACGATGCCGCAACACTCATGAATCAAGGCCATTGGTAGTTTTTGCTTGAGTACTTTGGCTGCACGCTTACCTTGGTAATAGCGTTGGTCGGCATGGCAGAGGGCCATATAATTAGGACGCACCACGACTGGCTTAGCCAAGTCTGTCGACACATCTTCATACTTAACTGAGAAGAAGTATGGGCGAAGTAACTGATAGACGCGATTAATCACTTTAGATCTCTCCCAACATAGCTTCTGCAATCTTCAAATCGGTCACGGTCGTAATCTTTAAGTTAGAGTACTCCCCTTTTACTAGGCCAACACTTTTCCCTTTGAGGACAAAGACCTTGCAAGCATCGGTTAAAATCTCACGCTCGTCTTGACTTAGACTAGCGAAGAGTCTATCAAACTGATTGATACGGAAGGTTTGAGGTGTCTGACCTTGGAACATGTGAGCCCGATTAGGAATAGAACTAATGGACTTACCGTCTTGGGATTCCACAATGGTATCGTTAGCCATGACCACTGTATCAGTCGCATCATAGTCAGCCATGACCTTGATGTTGTCTTGAATCATACGGTAAGAGACAAAAGGACGTACCGCATCATGAGTTATTAAAATAGCTTGGTCAGAGACAGGACCGGCCGCCTTAATGTCTGCGATGATATTAAGGATACTATCATTCCGATCCCCACCCCCATCAACGGATTTAATCTTAGCTTCATGGCCTGGCAAGTGCTTGCTTACCAAGTCATTAAAGTAGACTAACCAATTGGGATGAACGGCTACATAGACTTGGTCAATGTCTGGTACTACTAAGAATTTTTCGATGGTATGAATAATAATGGGCTTATTGCCTAACATGAGGAATTGCTTAGGCATATCTTGAATCCCCATTCTGGATCCAATGCCCCCTGCTAGAATACCTGCATAAATCATGCCTCTCTCTCCTTCTCACTATCGTAAAGTGTCTTTCTATCCTAATTATTATAGCACATCTTATATCGACACGCATGGAAAAGTCGTTAGCTTAAGCATTTTATTAAGAAATGATCACACATCCAAAACAAAAAAGCCAGACACTTGTCTGGCTTCTCGCTAATTTTTTGCTTCCATTTGCGAACGTAGCGCTTCTAAATCCTCTAGGCTATCAATTTCAAAGGTCCGATGGCCTTCAATTGGATAAACATGAACATCTAAATCAGCTAGGTTATCCTTGACCACATCATCCCAGTAGAGATTGGCATAATCTGCTTCTTGGTAGTAGCGCTCAATCAGTTGCTGTAGATGTTGGCCGTCTTTGGCACTCCAGTAAGAGACGCCAGACAGAATCCGCCCTTGACCACTTTCTACCGTAATAGCCGTTACGCGAAGGTCATCTCGCTGGTAATGCAAGACCCATTCATCCTTGAAGCCTTCTTTCGCTACCCCAAAGTAAAGGGAGCTTTCTGGTGCCGATAACAAGAAATTATCAACTAGGAAGTTATCGGCATCAATAACATAGGCATCACTCAAGTAGTGACGGACCAAGTACATGGTGTAGAAGTTATTGTAGCTTTCATATTGGTCATTGTGAATCAAGGTCACGCCATACTGGTCCTTCAGAAAATCAAATTTTTCAGCCAAGTACCCTGTCACAACAATAATGTCTTCAATCCCTTTAGCCCGCAAGAATTCAATCTGGCGCTCAATTAAGCTTGTACCAGCGACTTCAATTAAGGACTTAGGGGTTGTAAGGGTGATTGGCCGCAAGCGAGTTCCCATACCAGCGGCGAGAATTATTGCTTTCATAGCTTAGGCTCCTTCGTGTTGTGAAACTAAGACACTGCTTACAATCATCAAAGCCGCCGATAGCAAGAGAATTGGGTTAAATTCAGCTCCTCCTAGCAAGATGGAGAAGACAATGGCCCAAATAGCGTATGAGATATTGAGTGCAGTAGCCTTTACAGGACCAATTGTATCAATTGCGCGATAAAAATTCAAATAAGACAATGTGCCTAAGACAGCAACACCCAAGATTAACCAAAGAACTGGCTGACTAATAACAGCCGTCACGCTAAAGACCAAGTCAGATTCGAAGGTAATAAAGCCCAAATAAACTAAAGTAGAGACGCATTGACGAATCCAAAGAGCTTGCTTAGGATTCAAATCTTCCTTCATCCCAATGGAACAAATCACACTCTCCAAGGACCAGCCGACTACGCTGAGAAAGGCCACTAAGAAGCCAATCAGTTGGGCATTAGATTGCATCATATCACCAGACAGACTCACGCCTAAGACCGCTAACACGGCCAAGCCCAAGCCAATCCAAACTGGCTTAGTTATCTTTTCCTTAAGAATTAACATACCTAAAAAAGCAGCAACCACTGGATACATAGAGGAAATACTTGCTGTTAAGCCTGCCCCAATCGCATCTACCGCATAGAGATAGGCCCGCATCCCCATAGGACCACCTAAAACAGCGGCTAACATGACCACAAAGGAACTCTTGCTGGTCAATTGTTTGAAAGTTTGCTTGAGTTGCCCTTGACGAACCAACTCCCCCGTCATCATTAAGGCAGAAAAACCATCATGGAAGAGGGCCAATAAGAGAGCGGCTCCAGCCAGTCTTGGATCCACTAGCGTGAAGGGTAACATCATCAGAATAACGCCATTATAATGGGTATCTGCCCCCCACAAAAGGCCTGACAATAGACCGGCAATAATGCCACTTGTTTCCTTATTTTTCATCTAAGTTCATCCTTCCTTTTTTAGAGCATGGTAGCGCGCTAGGTTAGCTTGCGCACGACGGTAACGTTCAATCCCATAGTCTCCGAAATCATCGCCTCGACTTTCCTTGAAGATGGTCCAAACTGACCAGAGGAAGTCTTGGCAAATTTGATAGATTAAGAGCTTGGTCTTCAAGCTATCCGGCACCTCTTTATCTTGACAGTAAAGGCTTAAGAAGCGGTCTTCCTGCTCTTGGCTGAAGCCACATTCTAGACTATGGGCCGCTAAATCCCAGGCCAAGTCATTCATACCTGAGTACTCCCAGTCAATGAGATAGGACTTTCCGTCTCCACCTTTGACAAAGTTCTCTGGAACTGTGTCAATGTGACATGGCACTATTTGAACTGGTAAGTCAGCCAAATCTTCCTGTAATTGGAAAACTTCCTGACGTGTCGCCTGATAGCCGTCAAAATAGTCTGCCCCTACTTCATCCACAAAACTCTCATACTTGGCAATCTCCTCGAAAACATCAAAACGGTTATCAAAGTCTAATCCTGATTGATGTAACTGTCTTAGGAGTCCCGTTGTCATTCGCATATTGTTAAGATAAGTCGCCGTATTAGCATTTAGGGTCTCAGCCTCTGGAATGAAGGCTGACACCTTGGTCCCTGTCACTTCGTCAAAGTAAAGGGTCTCAGCATCTAAGCCCAGAATATGAGCTAATAGGCTATTGGATTTCTCAGCTGGACGGTTAATGAACTTCTCCGTCCCGTTGCCGGCAATCCGAATGATATAAGGCTGGCCTTTGAGGGTGACCTTGTAGTTCTTGTTAGTCATACCACCAGCACTCTCTAAGGTCGCAATATCATCAGGGCTAGCATCCATCTGGTCGGCCAAGAACTGCTCCACTTCTTGCTTAGCTGCCCGTTCTTCCTTGCGAACCAAACGTGGGTAAACGCGCTTAAGAACATGATGAACCTGACTAGCATCATCAATTTCGCCCCAGAAGAAGTCATCCAGTTTAAGATAACCCAAGCGGTAGTCTTGAGCAACATCTAACATAATATATTCATAGTTAACATAAGGATTAAGGTTGTCAGCATAAATGGCCAACATCTTAAGGTAGAAAGGATAGGACAATTTTGATAGACCAATCATTTCACCGTCAATACGGTTGAATTGGTGAATATCCTTCCCCATCTTATAAACATAGCCATCACGCAATTCCACCATGGCCTCATCATGTTGCTCACGCACACTGGTAATCAACATCGCGGAGTCATTAGCGACCTTATTCAGCCCCTTAATCCCACGGACTTCAAAGAGTAAATCCCCCTCAATCAGGAAGAAGTCGCCATCAATATGAGGAGCTGCCGTGGCCAGAGAAGCCATGGTTCCTGTGTGGGCATAAGCCTCATTGACTACTAGAGTCACATCAGGCATGTCAGCAACATGTTGAGCCAAGAGGTCAGCTTGGAAGCCAGCAACCAAGACAAAACGCTCTACTCCTTGATCTCGTAAGACTTGAAGGGTCCGATCCAATAAGGTATGGTCCCCTAATGATAGGAGTGGCACGGGTTGGTCCAGATGACGAGGTTGGCCTGCAGCAAGAATGACTGCCTGATGAATTTGCTCCTTGGCCTGAGCCAACTGAATCTTACGGGCATTTGCATCTTTCAAGCCAGTCTCTAGCAAAGCCAAGCCCTTGTCCGTCACTTGATAGTGGTTACGCGTCCCCTGACGCTCAATCTCAATGTATCCTTGTTCATCAAGTCGCTTGAGAATCAGATTAATTTTGCCTAGGGATAGGTTAGTCGCTTGTGCCATATCACGTTGACTGCCCGCTTCTTCTCGGTTCAAGTAATACAGCAAGGTCATTAAGTCATTCATCTTAGCCCTTCTTTCTGTGTTCATTTTTTGAACTTTAGTCTAGTATAAACCACTTCTTCTCTTATGTCTAGGGTTTTAGCTTAAAAAGTTCAAATAATGAACAAAACCCTCAGCATTTAGCTGAGGGCTAGAGATCCTATTGTTTCTTTTCTTTTTTGTGGCGCCATTCTTTCCAAAGCTTGGCCAAGGAGAAGATTGGCTTATTTCTGACCAGTTGTTCTTCCGTCAAATAGTTTCGCATGGCCTTAAGGGTCTGGCCGGCCTTAGAGACGACAAAGTGATAGGTGCCAGCAGACTTAGTATCAATGAAGAAGCCACGAATGAAGCCCCGTTTCATCAGCATGATGGCCCGAACCTGACGAATTTCGCCCCAAGGAATCTGAACGAAATCAGCAGGATTGCGGTCGTTATAGAATTCGAATGCCTTGTTACCAACTAGAATACGGCCATGGCGGCCCATAACACCACCAGACATCCAGTTGGCAGTTGTCACAAAGTCTGCCCGGCTATTCAATGATTCAACCATACTTCTCTCTCCTTCTACAATGCTTTAGAGTAGTGGAATATCAATCTGATCATAAACCGCCTCTTGATTGTTGGGCTGGTCCTTATCGCGGCTTTCTAGATAGGCTTGAACCTGAGTAGTAGTGGTCAAGCCATGGCGCTCCCAATTAATCAGAATGCGATCAATATACTTAAGGCTGAGGGCTTGACGCAAAACGGCTTCCTTAACTGCTAGACGAATTAAATCAGGCGCATAGCCATCTTGCTTGAGCCAGCCATTCAAGGTCTCATATTCGAGTGCTGACAGGGAACGGCCAAACTCCCCTTCCACCAGAGGAATGAGTTGACTAGCCGTCATGGTCTGCTTCTGATCACTTGTTGGGTCTGTCTCATTACTAGAAGTCGTCTGTTTTTGACTAGCTGCTGGATTAAAGGAGTCTAGTCGTTCAAAAAGTGGTGCCAGACTCAAACGGTCTTGGCCCGAAGCATCCATTTCAAAGACGAGATAACCTTGATCTGCTAAGAGAGATAGTTGAGACATGGCTTGATGAGACTGCCAACCGTAATGTTGCGAGCACAGTTCTACAACAGCCATAGGACTCAAATCCCCATCCTTCTGACCTAATATCGTGGTCACTAGGAGAAAGGTTTCTGGACTCAAGCCTAAGTCTTGATAATGGCTGAGTAAGACCTGCGGCAAGACTACAAAGCCTTCTTGGTACCAATTATACATGATGCTCCCCCTTCTCAGTCTAGTTTTCCTATTGGCACAGGGCAGCTTCCTCAGATTAGGAGGCTGCCCTTGAAGCACTTAGCTCTTAGGCCTTCTTAGCTTTCTTGGTTTCGCGTTCACGCGCACCCTTGTCAAGGATTTGCTTACGTAAACGAACGCTCTCAGGTGTTACTTCACAGTATTCATCATCATCCATGAACTCTAAAGATTCTTCTAGAGTTAGAATACGTGGACGTTTAATCACTGCGGTTTGGTCCTTGGTTGCTGAACGAATGTTAGTTAATTGTTTAGCCTTGGTGATATTAACCGTTAAGTCGTTCTCACGGTTATGTTCCCCAATAATCATCCCACCGTAGACTTCAGTCCCTGGGTTAACAAAAATCGTCCCACGATCTTCTAAGTTCATAATCCCATAAGTGGTGGCTTGTCCTGCCTCAAGGGCAACCAAGGCACCGTTACGACGGTTCCCAATATTGGAATCAATAACAGGTTGATAGTCATCGAAGCTATGGTTCATAATCCCATAACCACGGGTCATGGATAAGAACTCAGTAGAGAAACCAATCAAGCCACGAGCTGGCACAGAGAAGACCATACGGATTTGACCATTACCTGTGGTTACCATATCCGCCATTTCAGCCTTACGTTGACCTAAGGCTTCAATAATCGCCCCCATATATTCTTCTGGTGTATCAATTTGTACACGTTCGAATGGCTCACAAGTCTTGCCATCGATTTCCTTAAGAATAACCTTAGGACGTGATACTTGGAACTCATAACCTTGACGACGCATGTTCTCAATTAAGATAGCCAAGTGTAATTCCCCACGACCAGACACGATAAAAGCATCTGGTGAGTCGGTTGGATCCACGCGCAAGGATACGTCCGTTTGCAATTCTTGCATGAGACGATCTTGGAGGTTACGTGAAGTTACGTACTTGCCTTCTTTACCAGCAAATGGTGAATTGTTGGTTAAGAAAGTCATTTGTAAGGTTGGCTCGTCAATGTGGAGAATTGGCAGGGCTTCAGGGTTCGCTGCATCTGCTACGGTCTCCCCGACAAAGATATCTTCCATACCTGATAAGGCAATTAAGTCCCCTGCCTTAGCTTCGTTAATTTCTACACGGTCCAAACCGAAGAAACCAAACATCTTGGTAATACGGAAGTTCTTGCTAGTGCCGTCAACCTTCATAAGGCTCACATTGTCGCCGACTTTCATCTTCCCACGGAAGATACGGCCAATCCCAATACGCCCCACATATTCATTATAGTCCAAGAGGGAAACTTGGAATTGTAATGGTTGGTCGGAGTTATCAACTGGAGCAGGTACATGTTCAATGACTGAGTCAAAGATAGCATCCATGGATGGCTCTTGATCTGCTGGATTGTCAGATAAACTAGAAGTCCCGTTAAGGGCTGAAGCATATACTACAGGGAATTCCAATTGATCATCGTCTGCCCCTAATTCGATGAAGAGCTCTAAGACTTCATCTACTACTTCTTCAGGACGAGCAGAAGGCTTGTCAATCTTGTTGACAACGACAATCGGTACTAAGTGTTGTTCTAAGGCTTTCTTCAAGACAAAGCGAGTTTGTGGCATGGTTCCTTCATAGGCATCCACCACCAGAATAACCCCATCAACCATTTTCATGATACGTTCTACTTCGCCACCGAAGTCCGCGTGACCTGGGGTGTCCAAGATGTTGATACGGGTCCCCTTATAATCTACGGCAGTGTTTTTGGCCAAGATGGTAATCCCACGTTCTTTTTCAATGTCGTTAGAGTCCATGGCACGCTCATCTAATTTAGCACGCTCATCGAGGGTGTTGGACTGTTTGAGCAACTCGTCAACCAGTGTTGTTTTACCGTGGTCGACGTGGGCAATAATAGCAATATTTCGGATATCCTTACGCGTATTCATTAATTTCTCCTAACTGATCTTTTTTTTCTGCTAAAACGCGGATGACTTCTTCATGGACAGTGTCATGCGCGAAAATAATAGGACTGGCTGATAAAATGGATAGTTGAGAGCCGTCAGGCTTAGTTGCCTTGAAGCCCATAGCCTCACAGATTGCCCATCCAGCTGCAAAGTCCCAAGGACTTAAATTGAAACTTAAGTAAACTGCCGCTTCACCACGAATGACTTCGATAACTTCAAGCGCAGCAGAACCGTGCGCCCGAACGCCTAAGACATTTTCTAAGAGGCGTTGGCTATTGCAACGGTTTTGGGTAAACATGGCCACGTTCCCTACTGCTAGAGAATCTTGCAGGCGGTCAATCTTAAGTGGCACCAGTGGCTGGCCGTTGAGGGTAGCACCTTGGCCTACAATCCCCGCATAAAGGTCATGTTTCATGACATCGTAAATGTAGCCAGCTAATGGCTTACCATCTTGGAATATCCCAATCAAAATGCCAAAGTTATTTTTCTGCTTAACGAAGTTAAGGGTCCCATCGATTGGGTCAATGACCCAAACAATGCCGGCCAAATCTTCCGTCCCTTGACTCATGCCTTCCTCACCAATGATGCGATGGTCTGGGAAGTGGCTGGTAATCTTATCGACAAAGTATGCCTCTGTCGCCTTATCCATCTCCGTAACTAAGTCGCTGGCGCCTGTTTTCTGATCCACTTGAAGGGATCGTTTGAGTGATTGCCGTAAATTCTCAGCGGCTTCTTCTAGCCAGACCAAGACATGGGCATGAACTGTCTTAAAATCTTCCATTTGAACCTCCTATGTTGATACGCACTACGGGGTTGTTCGCTGAGGAATCCTTGAGAGACTTCATTTGCCGAACGACCTGGTAGATAGAATAACCACTAGCTGACTGGAAAGCTCGATCTAGTCGCTTTTCTTCGCCAATACTGGTCACTATTTGCTTGAATGCTTGATAACGTGGCCACAGAGAATTGAGTTTGACCCCACTTTGGTAGACCGCCTCTACCCCTGATAGAAAGTCGACGACCGTGATAATTTCCTCTGTCGTCCAATCCGGGTTCAGGGGGTATTCAAACTGTGTCATACACGTTCCTCCATTCAAAACACTCTAACTATTATCATACCCTATTTTGGCCAAAAAATAAAAGGTAAACTTCATAGTCAACGCTTACAGACTATAATTTATCGTCAATTTGTCTAGTCACTAGAATATTAAAGGCTTAATATACGAATTTTATATAGTTTCCCCTCGGCAAAGCAAAAAGCAGAGTTGCTTTGCAACCCTACTTTTTATGTAAGTTTAATTTCCTAATGTGTGGCGCCATTCAAGGAGCGAAGCCACGTCTTCTTGTTCGATATATTGAGCTTCCAGGGCCGCCTCGATTAAGGCGTCATAATTGGTTAGGGTATGGTAGCTTACTCCAGCTTCAGCAAAGGCCTGCTGAGCCTTGGTCAACTCATAAGAAAAGATGGCAACAACACCTAGCACTTGACAGCCTGCATCTTTTAGGGCTTGAGCCACCTTGAGCGAGGATAAGCCAGTCGAGATCAAGTCTTCCACGATGACCACCTTGACTCCCGGCTCCAGGTGCCCTTCAATCTGGTTGGTCTTACCATGCTTTTTAGCAGAGTCCCGTACATAAACCATGGGCAAGTCCAGCAAATCGCTGACCCAAGCCGCGTGGGGAATACCAGCAGTTGCTGTCCCCGCTACTACTTGGACCTGAGGATAATGTTCCTTAATCACCAGACTTAAAGACTGGGCAATCTTACGACGGACTGACGGATAGGACATGGTCAGGCGATTGTCACAATAGATTGGCGATTGAATACCTGATGTCCATGTAAAGTACTGGTGGGGCTGTAAGGCGACCGCTTTAATAGCTAATAATTCTTGGGCAATTTCTTTTGCACTGGACATGAAAATCCTCCTATTCTTACTTCAAAAAGCTCTGACAAATGCCATCATATACGGCGACCGGGTCACTAGCCAGCGTAATCGGCCGACCAACCACAATATGGCTTGAGCCTAGTTGTCGGGCAACTTCCGGTGTAGCAATTCGCTTTTGATCCTGACTATGACCACCTACCAAGCGTATACCTGGCGTGACAATGGCAAAGTCCTGACCACAAACCTCCCGAATATGGGGTGCTTCATGTACTGAGGCTACGACTCCATCCAAACCCGCTTCCTTGGTCAACTGCGCGTAATGACGGACACTGGTCACTAGGTCTACTGGAATCAATTGTTCGGCCTGCATTTGTTCTTGAGAGGTAGAGGTTAACTGGGTTACAGCGATGGCTAAAGTTTCAGGGCTGCCTCCATCAATTAAGCCTTGCTTGGCAGCCTCCAGCATTTCCTTGCCCCCCGCGGCATGAAAATTGAGCATGTCCACTTTGAACTGGGCCAAACCCTTGCTTGCTCCATAAACTGTATTGGGAATGTCATGTAGCTTGAGGTCAAGGAAGATGCGGTGCCCTCTTTCCTTGAGAGCAGATAAGACTTGTGGCCCATTTTGTAGATAGAGTTCCATTCCAACCTTAACATAGAGCTGGTCGTGGTCACTAAAGGGCTTTAAAAATGCCAGGGTTTCTTCTAAATTTTTGAAGTCTAGTGCGACGATGACATCGCCAGAATATCTTTGATTCATAGTTCCTCCTTATGGATCAAGTTCGACTAAGCTAACGGCGTGATATGGAAAGAGGTGGATTCTAGAACCTTCAAGAGGGCCATACTCGTATCTAAAGAGGTGAAGCAGACGATTTCTTGTTCACTGGCTACCCGGCGAATCTTGAAGCCATCCTTGGTGACATCTTTATCCTTAGAAGTAGTGTTAATGACTAGGTCCACTTGACCTTGATAGATGGCATCTAAGACATTGTGCTCCTGACTACCGATTTTGCCAACAGAAGCTACTTTAAGTCCTGCCTGACTTAGGTAATCAGCAGTTCCTGGGGTGGCCAAGAGATTGAAACCCAAGTCACTAAAGCGACGTGCCAACTCTAAGGCCTCGGCTTTGTCTTCGTTAGCCACTGTGAAGAGGATGGTCCCTTGATCCTTGACCTGGATGCCAGCGGCTACTAGCCCTTTGTAGAGGGATTTTTCCAAGGTTAAGTCGCTACCCATAACTTCCCCGGTTGACTTCATTTCTGGCCCTAAGGCAGTATCAACATCCTTGAGTTTTTGGAAGCTAAAGACTGGCACCTTGGTGTAAACAGCAGACGGTTCAGGCAGCAAGCCAGTCTGGTAGCCTAAATCACCTAGGGATTGGCCTAAAATAGCTTGCATGGCTAATTGTGCCATAGGGACGCCTGTAATCTTGCTGAGGAATGGGACGGTCCGTGAACTGCGCGGATTAACTTCCAAGACGTAGAGTTCGCCCTTGCTAAGTACATACTGGATATTAAGTAGGCCTACAATGTTAAGACCCTTAGCTAGGCGAATGGTATAGTCAACCAGCTGCTCCTTCTGAGCCTGGCTTAAGGTCTGAGGTGGGTAAACGGCGATGGAGTCCCCTGAGTGGACCCCTGCCCGCTCAATATGTTCCATAATGCCTGGAATGACCACGGTTTGACCATCACAGATGGCATCGACTTCGATTTCTTGACCGATCAGGTAACGATCTGTTAAGACAGGATGTTCCGGAGATACCCGCACAGCGGTCTCCATGTAACGACGCAAATCAGCTTCTTCATAGACGATTTCCATGGCGCGACCGCCCAAGACATAGGAAGGTCGTACCAAGACTGGATAGCCAATGGACGCCGCGTTAGTAACAGCTGTTTCCGTATCTGAGGCTGTCTTACCTAAAGGTTGTGGAATGGCTAATTCATGCAAGAGATGCTCAAACTTATCGCGGTTTTCAGCCTTGTCAATTTCTTCCAGACTAGTTCCAAGGATTTTGACCCCATGTCTTTGTAGTTTATCGGCTAGGTTAATGGCCGTCTGACCACCAAATTGCACGACCACACCCAGAGGCTGCTCGTGATTCAAGATAGCCATGACATCTTCTTCGGTTAGCGGTTCGAAGTAGAGTTTGTCAGAAATGGTGAAGTCGGTTGAGACGGTCTCTGGGTTGTTGTTGATAATAATGGCTTCGTAACCTGCTGCCTTAATAGCTAGAACAGCATGGACAGTCGCGTAGTCAAATTCTACCCCTTGACCGATACGGATTGGGCCAGAGCCTAGCACCACGATTTTAGGTTTGTCCGTCACGATAGATTCATTCTCTGCTTCATAGCTGGAATAGAAATAAGGAGTTGAAGACTCGAATTCTGCCGCACAGGTATCCACCATCTTGAAGACAGGTGTGATGCCCGCTTCTTGACGTAACTGATAAACTTCTGCCTCAGTAGTTTGCCAACGGTGGGCAATGATTTTGTCAGAGAAACCGTAACGTTTGGCATAAGCTAAGAGATTGAGGTCATGCGGATGGGCCTTTAGCTCATGTTCCAAATCAATAATATGCTGCATCTTATCTAGGAAGAAACAATCAATTTTAGTCATGTCATGAATCTGATCAATGCTGACGCCTCGTCTCAGGGCTTCGCCAATAAAGAAGAGACGTTCATCACTACCCGCTTGGACCTTTTCCATGATTTCTTCCAAACTGAAGCTATCACCATTAGGCAGGCCCAAATGGTGGACGCCGTATTCAAGTGAGCGGATGGCCTTAAGTAAAGATTCCTCATAGGTCCGCCCCATGGCCATAACCTCACCCGTTGCCTTCATTTGAGTGCCTAACTTACGGTCGGCACGTTCGAATTTATCAAAAGGAAAACGTGGGATCTTGCTGACCACATAGTCTAGGCTGGGTTCGAAGCAGGCATAAGAATTCTGGGTGACAGGATTGAGGATTTCATCAAGTCTTAAGCCAACGGCAATCTTGGCCGCTATCTTAGCAATCGGGTAACCGGTCGCCTTAGAGGCTAAGGCCGAAGAGCGAGACACGCGCGGGTTCACTTCAATGATATAGTAGTTAAAGGAATCTGGGTCCAAGGCTAATTGGACATTACAGCCCCCTTCTATCTTGAGGGCCCGAATAATCTTAAGGGACACATCGCGCAACATGTGATACTCGCGGTCAGTCAGAGTTTGCGATGGGGCCACCACGACCGAGTCACCGGTATGAATGCCTACGGGGTCAATGTTTTCCATGTTGCAGACGACAATGGCGGTATCATTGGCATCACGCATGACTTCATACTCGATTTCCTTGTAACCTGCGATGGATTTTTCTAGCAAACATTGGGTTACGGGCGAATAATGGAGTCCTGAAGAGACAATTTCATCTAAATCCTGGTCGTTATAACAAATACCGCCACCTGTCCCCCCCATGGTAAAGGCCGGACGGACAATGACTGGATAGCCAATTTGCGCTACAAAATCTCGAGCTTGATCTAAGTTGGTCACAATTTCTGATTCAGGCACCGGCTCTCCTAATTCCTGCATGAGCTGACGGAAGAGCTGGCGGTCTTCCGCTTGCTCGATGGAGGCTAGTTTGGTTCCTAGTAATTCGACACCGTATTGGTCCAAGACTCCCTGGCGATGCAATTGAACGGCTAGGTTAAGCCCAACTTGGCCGCCGAGGGTTGGCAGCAAGGCATCTGGTCGTTCCTTACGGATGATTTTGCTGACAAATTCTAATGTGAGTGGCTCCATATAAACCTTGTCGGCAATCTGACGGTCGGTCATAATGGTGGCCGGATTGGAGTTAACTAGGATAACTTGGTAGCCCTCTTCCTTCAAGGATAGGCAAGCCTGAGTCCCGGCATAATCGAATTCTGCTGCCTGTCCAATTGTAATGGGACCTGACCCAATAACCAGAATTGTTTGAATATCTTGACGTTTTGGCATAATTCGACTCCTTTACTTGTGGTGACGAGACTGAGCTTGGAAGGCTTTCATATTCTCAATAAACTGATCAAAGAGATAATTAGGATCATGAGGTCCTGGCGATGCTTCGGGATGATATTGAACTGAGAAAACTGGATAGAATTTATGTTGAACGCCTTCGCAGGTGGAGTCATTGACTGACAAATGAGTTAATTCTAGGTCTGTATCTGCCAATGAGTCAATATCTACACTGTAACCATGGTTTTGCGAAGTCAAGTCTACCTTGCCTGTCAATAGATTTTTGACTGGATGGTTGGCCCCACGATGGCCAAATTTGAGCTTATAGGTCTTGGCTCCTGCTGCCAAACTAATCAGTTGATGACCCATGCAAATACCAAAAATTGGTAGCTTGTCCATGATTTGGCCAATCATGGCAATAGTCTCTGGCACATCCTCAGGGTCGCCAGGTCCATTAGAGAGCATGACGCCATCAGGTTGAAGCCGTAAAACTTCCTGAGCGCTAATATTATGAGGCACCACGACAATGTCGCAGTTACGCTCATTAAGCTCACGCAGAATACCTGACTTCATGCCTAAATCAACCAGAACCACTCGATAGCCCGTTCCTGACGACAGGAAGGCCTTAGAAGTCGACACTTGGGCAATTTGGTCCCTAGCCAGTTCAGTCTCTCTAAGTTTTTCTAGCACTTGTGCTGAATCTTGAGACAAGTCAGTAATAATCCCCTTAATCGTCCCATATTGACGAATCTTTCGTGTCAGACTGCGGGTATCAATGCCCCAAATTCCTGGGATATCTAGTTCTTTGAGCGCTTGATCTAAGGACATTTGGCTACGGAAGTTGGAAGGCTTTTGGCAGACTTCGCGGACTACTAGGCCCTTGATAGAGGGATTAATGGTCTCAAAGTCATCTCGGTTAATGCCATAATTACCAATTAAGGGATAGGTAAAGGTGACAATTTGACCGTTATAGGAAGGGTCTGATAGTGTTTCTTGGTAGCCTGTCATGGCGGTATTGAAGACGACTTCCCCTAACATAGCCCGGTCAGCACCAAAGCCATAGCCCTTGTAGATGGTTCCATCTTCTAGAATCAGCTGTTTATCATATCTATACATATGCTCGCTCCTTGTTTTACTAGGCTTTTAGGCAAAAAATGCGGTATCTTGATAGGCGATGCGTCCTTGGCTAATAGTCAGGATAGGCCAACCATAAACTTCTTGACCGGCGTATGGCGTGTTACGCCCTTTGGATAAGAAGTTCTCAGGTTGGATACTTGCTACCTTGTCTAAATCGATAACGACTAAATCAGCAGGCTGCCCAACGGCTAGGGTTCCATAAGGTAGGTCAAAAATTTTAGCCACATTAGTCGACATCTTGTCCAAGAGAAAATCTAGGGACATAATGCCTGGCTTGACAAAGTGGGTATAGAGCTGGCTAAAGGCTGTCTCAGACCCTACAATACCAAAGGCCGCCTCCTGCATTGGCAAGTCTTTCTCATACAGAGCGTGTGGCGCATGGTCAGTAGCGATAATGTCGATGGTCCCATCTAAGAGGCCAGCAATTAGGGCTCGGCGATCCTCAGCTGCGCGCAGGGGTGGATTCATTTTCCAGAAACCATGGTTGTGAGGAATGTCGTCCTCGTCACTCAGTAAATGATGGGGGCAGACTTCGCAAGTCACCTTAATACCGTTGGCCTTTGCCTCACGAACAAGGCGAACGGATTCCTTGGTCGACACATGGCAGACATGATAGTGACAGCCTGCCGCTTCAGCCAAGAGAATGTCGCGGGCAATCTGAACCGATTCGCAGACAGATGGAATACCTGGCAGACCTAGTTCCCGACTGCGGCAGCCACAGTGCATGCAGCCACCCCGAATTAGGGAATTGTCCTCGCAATGGGCCACAATGGCTTTGTTAAGGCGGGCGGCCACACACATGGATTCATACATCATATTAGCATTTTGGACCCCACGCCCATCATCACTGAAGGCAAAAACATGTTGAGCTAACTCGTCAAACTGAGCATAGTCCTCCCCTAGCTCCCCTTTGGTAATGGCACCGTAAGGAATGGCCCTAATAACCGAATCGCGTGCAATAATGTCTAGCTGGGGCTTAAGGTGGTCATAGGAATCGGGAACTGGATTGAGGTTGGGCATGGGCATAGCCGTAGTGAAGCCACCGCGTGCAGCCGCTCTGGAAGCATGGTAGATATTTTCCTTGTATTCAAATCCTGGCTCCCGCCAGTGGACATGGACATCAATAAAACCCGGTGCTAGGAGTTTACTTTTAAGGTCAAATGTTTGATCCGCACTGGCATTGAGCTCCTTGTCCATGGCTAAAATCTTATCGCCATCTATCAGAATTTCGACAGGCTCTAAATGTCCCTTGACCAGACGACGACCATTTTTGAGTAATAGCATGATGTGACTTCCTTTCTATCTTGTTAGAGGGCGTTATCGGCAATCAGTTTCTCCAGAATGGCTTGACGCATAAAACGGCCATTGGTCATCTGGGTGAAAATGCGAGATTGAGGAGCTTCCACCAACTCAGAGGCAATCTCCATGTCCCGGTTGACTGGTGCTGGATGCATGACAATGGCCTGTGGCTTGAGGGCTCGGTAGCGAGCTGGCGTTAGGCCATAACGGGCATGATAGTCAGCCTGGCTTAAGGCCACTTGCTCCTGATGGCGTTCAAATTGGACGCGTAAAAGCATGCAGGCATCGACTTGGCCAATGACCTGGTCGAAGTCGACCATTTGTCCCAAAGTCGGATCTGCAAAGACTTGAGGTCCCACAAATTGGACCTTGGCCCCCAATCGGCTCAGCATGTGATAGTTGCTTCGGGCCACCCGCGAATTCTTGATATCACCTGCTATCACTAGCTCCAGCCCTTCTATATGGCCAAATTCTTCATAGAGGGTCATCAAATCCAGCAAGCACTGGCTAGGATGTTCCCCACTGCCATCGCCGCCACTGATGACCGGAATGGCCAAGCCTTCTAGTTCCTGATAGTAAGCTTCTTGGCTATGGCGAATGACCAAGATGTTGCAGCCAATCGCTTCAAGCGTCTTACAGGTATCATAGAGGGTCTCACCCTTGTTAAGAGAGGATGTAGACGCATCAAAATTCAGGACCTGCAAGCCTAACTTCATTTGAGCCACCTCAAAACTGTGCTTGGTCCGGGTCGAATTTTCGAAGAAAAGATTGGCCGCTATGAGGTCGGGGCGTTGAATGGGACTGGCCCCTGCCTTGAGCTCTAAGGCTCTCTCAATCAGGCCATAAACCTCCTCATTGCTTAAATCTGACATCTTTACTAAGTTTCTCATACGTCTCCTCCTTATCATGCTATCAAACTATAAGAAAAAACCACCTAATAGTCCGAGCTATCAGGTGGTTGACTTATGAGCGTCTTATTATCGCCTAACAAGACCCTTAAGTTTTCCTCTTGATAGCCTCTCTGGACTAGCTTAAAAAGTCAAATCTTAAGTAAGTAGAATTTCTTCAGTCCCATCCACTTCTTGCAGACAGACATGGACATTCTCCTCATGTGCTGTGGGAATGTTCTTACCAATAAAGTCTGCCCGAATGGGAAGCTCGCGGTGGCCGCGGTCCACCATAATGGCCAAACGAATGACCTGGGGACGGCTAACGTCGAGGATGGCATCCATAGCGGCACGCACAGTACGGCCTGTATAGAGGACATCATCCACAATGACCACAGTCTTGTCAGTTAAATTGTGAGTAAAAGAAAGATGTTTTATTTGTGGATCAGCATGATTCTTAACCAAATCATCCCGATAGAATTGAATATCGATGTGTTCTACACCCACTTGAACCTGGGTAATGGTGGCTAGTTTCTCTTGCAGGCGATCAGCTAGATTGGCCCCTCGAGTCTTAATGCCGACCAAAACTACTTGATGAATATCAGTCCGCTCATTGATTTCATGAGCCATGCGGGTCAGCATGCGGTTAATTTGGCTAGCATCGAATAAAACACGTCGTTTCATAGTCACTTCTCCATCTAGACAAAATCGTCGACATGGCCAAGTCAAAGCTGGCCTGAGCACCTTGGAAACCTCACGGGATTTCCTTAAAAATTCGGATTTTGCCCCTAAATTGCTACTAGTATACCCTTAAAGCCAGCAAGTGTCAATTAAATAAGTCAAAAAGCCCCCTAAAAAGGGAGCTTTCTTTCTATTGCTTTCGTGTTTTCTTGTAACCGAACAGAACAGCTACACCAGCAATTACCAAGAAAAGAGCGAGTAACCAACCAAAGTTGGATTCTTCCCCTGTCTTAGGTAAGGCTTTCTTCTGAACAACGGGTGCTTGAGAAGCTTCTGAGCGGGATTCAGACTGGCTGTTATTGTTTGCTGTTTTATTAACTGTTACCTGTTGATTATTGGCAGCCGGCTTGTTAGCAGCTTGATTGGTATTATTATTTTGTTGATTAGCTGCTACTTTATTATCAGTCGCATTCTGATTGTTAGCTGGTTTGTTGCTTTCATCAGGTTTTACTTCTGAAACGACACTATAAGCAATGTCTTGACTAGCTGTATTACTACGGCTATTTTCATTAGGCTTAGCGTTTGTTTCGTTGCTAGATGACTTATCAACTGTCACCGGCTTGTTAATTTCACTGGCCCGGCTTGTAGTCGATGTACTATTTTGGCTGGCACTAGAGCTACTAGCGCCCGCTGGAGCACTACTTTCACTACTTGTTTCGGTAGCTGGTGCATTTGGAGTAACAGCAGTTGGAACAGAGTTAGTCGCATTTTCCCAGGCTTCACGCATTTGGCGTTCTGGCTCATAAAGAGGCAATTCAATGACATTGCGAACACCCGGTTCTGTCTCAGCCTTAATCCCCAAGTTCTTCAGAACTTCAGCCTCTGTTGTGTAAACCATAATATCTGCTGTATAGGCTGATAGGTTACCTTTAGAAGTTGAGTATTCTGTTAAGTAACTGGATACCTTGAGATTGAAGCGTTTCGGGTCCATCATAATGCCCCGTTCATTAAACCACTCCACCGTTTGAATGATAGAAGCATCTTTAGATGAATGGGTCAAGAAGTTAACATCTTGAATAAACTGTCCACTGTATAAATCGTAGATACTGTATTTTAAGATAGCGTTCAAGCTCTCTGCATGAGCCGCAAAAGACGGCACTAGAATAGTCGCAAATAATAGTAAGGTCGCGATTACTTTTTTGAATGATCTCATCATCGTTTCCCCCTTGAGTGGATTCTCGAATCTCGTTACACTCATTATACATCTATTACAAATCAATTACAAGCTTTTAGGCTATGAATCCGCTACTTTTTTGCATAAAAAAGGCGCTATTCCAAGTAGATAAGCCCTTTCACAACCATTTAAGAAAAGAGCCGAGGATTCCCCCGGCTCTGACCAATATATCATATATGATATATTGGGAACTTAATTAGACGTGAATTGGGTGACCTAAAGCCAACTCAGCAGCATCCATAACTGTTTCAGCTAAGGATGGGTGTGAGTGGATTGTCAAGGCGATGTCTTCAGCGTTCAAGCCGCCTTCAACTGCCAAGGTCAATTCAGCAATGATGTCAGAAGCGTTAACCCCTGCGACTTGTGCCCCTAAGATGGTGTTGTCTTCCTTATCCACAACTAAACGTACGAAACCTTCAGTTGCATTCAAGGACAAGGCACGACCGTTCCCAGCTAATGGGAATTTAACAGCTTTAGCATTCAAACCAGCTTCTTTAGCTTGATCTAGAGTGTAGCCTACAGAAGATAATTCTGGGTCAGTGAAGCAGACTGCTGGCATTGCCACGTAGTCAACTTCAGATGCTTGCCCAGCGATTGCTTCAGCAGCAACCTTAGCTTCGTAGCTTGCTTTGTGGGCTAAAGCTGCACCTGGAACAGCGTCACCGATGGCGAAGATGTTTGGTTTGTTAGTACGACCTTGTTTGTCAACGTTGATCAAACCACGTTCGCCCACGATAACCCCAGCAACTTCCAAGCCGCAGTTATCGGTGTTAGGACGGCGACCAACCGTTACTAAGCAGTATTCTGCTTCAACAGTGTGTTGTTTGCCCCCTACTTCATAAGTAACTACAACAGACTTGTCTTTTACTTCTGAGTTCAAAGCCATAGCGTTGGTGATGATATCTACACCCTTCTTAGCGAATTCATTTTCCACTAATTTAACCATGTCTTTTTCAAAAGTTGGGATGATTTGGTTAGAACCTTCCAAGATTGTAATCTTAGTACCGAAGTTAGCGAAAGCACCTGCTAATTCTGAACCGATGTAACCCCCACCGATTACCACCATAGAAGATGGAATGTGGTCTAGGGCCAAAGCACCGGTAGAGTCAATCACGCGGTCGCTGTACTTGAAGCCTTTGATTTCGATTGGGCGGCTACCAGTTGCCACGATGGCATTGTTGAAGCTGTAAGTTTGAGCTGAGTCTTCTTTGACTACACGTAATGTATGATCATCTACGAAGAAAGCTTCCCCTTCAATAATCTCTACCTTGTTCTTCTTAAGCAACATGCGAATCCCGCCGGTTAACTTAGCAACAACTTCTTTGTCTTTCCATTCTTGGGTACGTTTGAAGTCCACAGTGATGTCTTTGGCAATAACCCCAAAGTGGTCACCGTGTTTAGCATTGTGGTAGGTGTGGCCAGCGTTGATCAAAGCCTTAGAAGGGATACAACCTACGTTCAAGCAGGTCCCCCCGATGTAGTCTTTTTCAATGATGGCAACTTTTTGGCCGAGTTGAGCAGCACGAATAGCTGCTACATACCCACCAGGGCCAGAACCAATCACGACTGTGTCGAGTTCAATTGCGAAATCTCCTACTACCATAATCTATTTCACCTTAACCTTCCATCAATAATAATTCTGGGTCAGCCAATAAACGTTTCAATTCGTTCATAGCATTTTGTGCAGTAGCACCATCAACGATACGGTGGTCGAAGCTCAAGGACAATTTCAACATACGGCCAACAGCAATTTCGCCTTCAGCGTTAACTACTGGTTGAACGTTGATCGTCCCCATCCCTAAGATAGCAACTTCTGGGTAGTTAATGATTGGTGTGAACCATTGACCACGTGCAGAACCAATGTTAGAGATTGTAATAGTCCCTTGGCTCATGTCTTGAGCAGTTAACTTACCTTCGTGAGCTAAAGCTGCCTTGCCGTTGATTTCATCTGCAATGTCGAATACTGACTTAGTGTTAGCGTCTTTCACGTTTGGTACGAAGAGGCCACGTTCAGTGTCAGTTGCAATACCGATGTTGTAGTAGTTCTTGTAGACAATTTCTTGGCTAGCGTCGTCAATAGAAGCATTGAGGACTGGGAACTTCTTAACAGTTGCTACTAAAGCTTTTACCACATATGGCAAGAAGGTTAACTTAGTACCACGGTTAGCGGCAATGTCTTTGAACTTCTTACGGTGATCCCATAAAGCAGATACTTCTACTTCGTCGAAGAGGGTTACGTGAGGAGCTGTGTGTTTAGAGTTAACCATTGCCTTAGAAATTGCTTTACGCATTGGAGATAATGGTTCACGAGTTTCAGCTTCACCCTTACCAGATACATATGGTTGTGCTGGTGCTGCTGGTGCTGCCGCTGGGCTTGCTACTTCAGCTGGCGCTGCTACTTCTGCAGCCGCAACTGGTGCTGCTTCGCCGTTGAAGGCTAAGACGTCAGCTGCCACAACACGACCACCCTTACCAGAAGGCGTTACTAAACGAATGTCAACACCCTTGTCACGAGCTAATTTACGAACAGATGGCATTGCTAAGACACGTTTACCTTCACCTGCAGGAGCGCCTGTTGGGGCACCTGGGCCTGCTGGTGCTGCAGGTGCAGCTACCGCAGCTGGAGCCGCTTCTGGTGCAGCTTCTGCAGCTGGTGCTGCATCGCCTTCGTCTTCATGACCAGGAGCGTCGATTTCAACTAAAACGTCCCCTACGCGCGCAACAGTTCCTTCTGGAACCAAGATTTTTAAGATTTTACCAGTAACTGGAGATGGAATTTCCTCAACCGATTTGTCGTTTTGGATTTCCACTAATGTATCGTCTTCTTGAATGGTGTCGCCTTCTTTGACGTCCCATTTTACGATTTCGCCTTCGGCAATCCCTTCACCGATATCAGGCAATCTGAATTTAAAAGCCATGTTATTTACTTCCTTTCCTCAACTGAATATTAGAAGTTGTATACTTCGCGTACTTTTTCTTCGATGTCTGTTGCGTTTGGCAACCAGTCATGTTCGGCTTGACCGAATGGGAAGATGGTGTCAGGTGCTGCAACGAAACCAACTGGTGCTTCCAAGGAAAGAACCGCACGTTCAGTGATTTCAGCCATTACGCGAGCGCCAACCCCTGCTTGACGTTGTGCTTCTTGAACCACTACTACGCGACCAGTTTTCTCAGTGGTTGCGACGATTGCTTCGATGTCAAGTGGTTGAACAGTACGTAGGTCAAGGATTTCAACAGAGATACCGTCTTTTTCAAGCTTTTCAGCCGCTTTAACCGCTTCACGAACCATTGCCCCGTAAGTGATGATGGATACGTGGTTCCCTTCTTTGACAACATTAGCTTTGCCTAAAGGAATGGTGTATTCAGCTTCTGGCACTTCCTCACGGAAAGAACGGTAGAGTTTCATGTGCTCTAAGAAGATAACTGGGTCGTTGTCACGGATAGATGACAAGAGCAAGCCTTTAGCATCGTATGGACCAGAAGGAATAACAACCTTGATACCTGGTGATTGAGCCAAGAGACCTTCCAAGTTATCCGCGTGCAATTCAGGCGTATGAACCCCACCACCAAATGGTGCGCGGAAAGTGATTGGCATGTTACGGCTACCGCCAAGACGGTAACGAGTACGTGCTGCTTGAGCAACAACAGAGTCCATTACTTCGAAGACGAAGCCTAAGAATTGGATTTCAGGGATTGGACGGAAACCTTCCAAAGCCAAACCGATGGCCATACCACCGATACCAGATTCTGCTAAAGGAGTGTTGAAGACGCGGTCTTCACCAAATTCTGCTTGTAAACCTTGAGTGGCACGGAATACCCCCCCGTTCAAGCCGACGTCTTCCCCAAAAATAAGGGTACGGTCGTCATTGCGTAATTCAATGGCTAACGCTTCTGTGATAGCCTCAATCATCGTTTTTTGAGCCATTATTAGTTATTCTCCTTTGCTTCGAATTTCTTGATTTGTTCTGCTGTGATGAAGTCTGGTGTTTCGTACATGTTCTTCAAGAAGTCAGAAATCTTTTGTTTAGGTGCTTGGTCAGCTAACTTGATGGCTTCCTTGACTTCTTCCTTAGTACGTTCGATTACCGCTTCTTCTTTTTCTTGAGACCAGAGGCCTTTTGATTCTAAGTAAGTACGGAAACGAATGAGTGGATCTTTTGCACGCCATTCTTCTTGAACACCGTCTGGTTGGTAACGGGTTGGGTCATCACCTGATAAGGTATGTGGACCGAAGCGGTAGCACATTGTTTCGATGAGGACTGGGCCATTACCTGCTACAGCATATTCACGCGCAGCTTTGGTTACAGCATAAACTGCTAAGATGTCCATCCCGTCTACTTGAATCCCTGGGATCCCAGCAGCAACTGCTTTTTGAGCCAAAGTAGGCGCAGCAGATTGGAGTGAACGTGGCGTAGAAATCGCCCAACCATTGTTTTGGATGAAGAAGATTGCTGGTGCTTTGTAAGCGCCGGCGAAGTTAATCCCTTCGTAGAAGTCCCCTTGTGAAGAACCACCGTCACCAGTCCAAGTTGCAGCAACTGCGTTTTTACCGTTCTTCTTAAGACCTAAAGCAACCCCCATAGCTTGCACATATTGTGCCCCGATGATGATTTGTGGTGGGTAAGCATTGAAGTCAGCTGGGTAGTTGTTCCCTTCTACGTGACCACGTGACCATAAGAAAGCCTTGTGGAGTGGTAAACCGTGTTTGATGAGCTGAGGCACATCACGGTAACCAGGCAAGATGTAGTCTTCTGGTTTAAGAGCGGCAACAGAGCCTAATTGTGATGCTTCTTGACCAAAAGTTGGAGCGTAGAAGCCTAAACGTCCTTGACGGTTCAAAGCAGTTGAACGTTCGTGTAAGATACGGGACCATACCATATCTTCCATCAATTGAACCAATTCTTCATCAGATAAATCTGGTAATAAATCTTTGTTGACAACTTTACCTTCTGGGCTCAAGACTTGGACCATGTCGAAGTTAAAGTTATCTGGACGCAATAAGTCTTCAATCTTAACTTTTTTTGCCATACTTGTACACTTTCCTCTCTTTTTTTAACTACTACCAAGCAAGACAGACTTAATTTCTGTATTACTGGCAGACTGTACCTTATAAATTTACCACTCTTGCTCAGTAAATGCAAGCGCTAAGGCTTGATAATAGTCACTTTAGCCCCTATCGTCCGTTTTTGTGAATGATACAATATAAGGGCCATTTATCTAAGAAAAACGGTTACTTTTGGTCGGAAAGTGGATACATTAAGGGTTGAACTGTAATACTACACTCAAATATCTGTTTCAAAATCGCCTTATAATAACGAAACAGCATGTGTTTTCTGGTATCTTTCCAACTAATATTTCAGTTAGTGAATTTTACTTCACATGGACTTATTAAAATCACGCGCTTTTGGGGTTACCCTTCACAATCTAATTGAAGCACAAAAAGACCTCCTCCCTGATACAGGAAGAAGGTTTATGCTTAGCTTATTAGGCTTTGGCTTTCATGACCCAATGCTGGTCTTGTGCTTGCACCCAGTCATGAGGCGCTTCTAATTCAGCCTGACTTGGCTGATAGACAATCCGTTGACGCTGACGGTCCTGATCTGGATCTGGCAAGGGAATAGCTGACAGTAGGCTCTGAGTATAAGGATGTAGCGGTTGCTCATAGAGCGCTTCAGCAGTTGCTAATTCCACCATGCGACCTCGATACATCATGCCAATACGGTCACTAAAGTATTTAACCATGGCCAAGTTATGGGCGATAAAGAGATAGGTCAAGCCTCGCTCTTCTTGCAAGCCTTGCAATAGGTTAATGATTTGGGCTTGGATGGAGACATCCAAGGCTGAGATAGGTTCATCGCAGACAATAAACTTAGGTTCAACCGCCAAGGCACGAGCAATCCCAATCCGTTGGCGTTGGCCGCCCGAAAATTCATGCGGATAGCGTAAGGCATGTTCAGGTGACAAACCGACTGAAGCCAGGAGCTCCGCCACTTTGGCATCTCGCTCTGACTTGGAGGCTACCAAGCCATGGACTTCCATACCTTCAGCTACAATATCTTGGACCTTCATACGAGGATTTAAGGAAGCATAAGGATCTTGGAAAATCATTTGAACGTCCTTGTTATAATCCAGTCGCTCTCCCTTTGATAAGTCGCTTAAAGCCTTCCCCTGATAGAAAATCTGGCCATCAGTTGGCTGATAGAGATTGACAATGGCACGGCCAATGGTTGATTTACCACTCCCTGATTCCCCTACTAAACCAAAGGTCTCCCCCGCTTGCACGGTGAAGCTAACATCGTCTACAGCCTTAACGACCGTATGGTCCTGATGATAATACTGTTTGAGGTTGCGCACTTCAATTAGAGCTTGTGTCATGCGATTCAGCCTCCTTCTTAGCTTGATAATAGGCATAGCGTTCTTGAATGCTAGCCGGTGGTGCCACTTTAGGGGCCTCTGGATGCAAGAGCCAAGTTGCGGCATAGTGGCCCGGATTAACCTCAAACATTGGAGGCTGCAATTCAAAATCAATATCCAGGGCATACTCATTACGGCAGGCAAAGGCATCGCCCTTTGGTGGATTGAGCAAGTTAGGCGGGGTTCCCGGAATGGCATATAGCGGACCTGACGAGGTCAAGGTCGGCGTCGCTGACAAAAGTCCCCAGGTGTAAGGATGTTGTGGATTATAGTAAACTTCATCCACCGGCCCAATTTCTACCAATCGACCTGCATACATCACCGCCACGCGGTCTGCGATATTGGCTACCACCCCTAAATCGTGGGTAATGAAGATAATGGCCATACCCTTTTGGCGCTGAATGTCCTGTAAGAGCTCAATAATTTGTGCTTGAACTGTAACGTCTAAGGCGGTCGTTGGTTCATCGGCAATCAAAATTTCTGGGTCCCCTGCCAAGGCGATGGCAATGACAATCCGTTGGCGTTGACCACCTGAGAATTGACTTGGGTAATCCTTCAGGCGTTGCTCAGGGTCCTTAATCCCACAGAGGCTGAGCAAGTTGCAGGCTTCCGCGACTGCTTCTGCGCGCGAAAACTTGCGATGTTTGATGATGACTTCCACCAATTGACGTCCAATGGTTAGGGTTGGGTTAAGCGAAGTCATGGGATCCTGGAAAATCATGGCAATTTGCGAGCCACGGATTTTTTCCATTTGCTTACCGCTTAAGTTGCGGAGGTCTTGACCCATAAAATCAATCTTGCCCTCATTAATAGTGGCACTCTGGCTCAATAGACGCATAATGGCGCGGGAGGTCACCGTTTTACCAGAACCTGATTCCCCTACGATAGCCAAAGTTTCACCTTTGTGGAGTTGGAAGTCCACGCCTCGAATGGCTTGGACAGTTCCCGCATAGGTTTTGAATTGAACCTGTAAATTCTCGATGCTTAAGACACGTTCTGTCATAAAGTCACCTACTCTTTCATTTTAGGGTCGAAGGCGTCACGCAGGCCGTCCGCCAGAAGGTTAAAAGCTAGCATTAGGATCGAAATGACACCTGCTGGATACCACATTAAGTGTGGCAAGAAACGGAAGGTCTTGTATCCATCATTAATTAAGGTCCCCAGACTAGCTGCTGGCGCCGGAATCCCAATCCCAATGAAGCTTAGGAAGGCTTCGAAGAAGATGGCTGCCGGCAAGGCAAACATGACTTGGACAATAATCAAGCCCAGCATATTAGGCAGGATGTGACGGAACATAATTTTAAGGGTTGATTGGCCTAGCACACGAGCTGCTAAGACATATTCTTGTTGCTTGATACGAATAGTTTGAGCCCGCACCACACGAGACATGGAAATCCAGCTAGTCAAGGCAATGGTAATAATAATGGACACAATCCCTGGTTGGAGCACCAAGAGCATGAGGATCACGATGACCAGGTTAGGAATCCCTGATAGGATTTCTAAAATCCGTTGCATGAGGGTATCGATTTTACCCCCAAACCACCCAGAAACCAAGCCATAAATGACACCAAAAACCAGGTTAATGGCTGCTGCTACAAAGGCAATCAAGAGGGAAATGCGCGTCCCATAGAGGATACGTGACAGCAAGTCACGGCCTAGGGCGTCAGTCCCTAAATAATAGTAGGTACCTGCCGGTACTTTGGCAGCTAGGTAGCGATCGACCAATTTTCCAGCCCGGTTGGCCCCATAGCCATTAAACCAGGATAAACCTTCTAGTCCTGGAATCTTAGGTGGCAAATTGGCATAGGATGGATTCTGAGCCGTTGGTGAGTAAGGCGCAATCCAAGGAGCCAGAATGGCCAAGATAATAAAGGCCAGAATAATAATCAAGGAAACCATAGCCGCTTTATTGCGTCGCAAACGGCGCCAAGAATCCTGCCAGAAACTCAAGGCTGGTACATCACTCATGGCATCTTGGCGACCACAGTCACGCTTAGCCAGTTGCAGTTTTTGCGCGGTTAGGTCCCCTGCTTGAGCTAGTAAAGCCTCATTATAGGAAGACTTAGCTAATTCATGTTGCATCTTAGGCACCTCCGGTCAGACGGAGTCGTGGATCAATTAACCCATTGACTATGTCAGAAATTAAAATCATGACCACTAACAAGGTGGAATAGAGAATGGTAACCCCCATAATGGTTGGGAAGTCGTTCACCATAATCGACTTGGTGAATTGTTCACCGATACCTGGAATGGAGAAGATATTTTCCACTACCAGGGAACCTGTCATCAAGCCAGCCGTCATAGGCCCAATAATAGATAGGAGTGGGATGATAGCATTGCGTAAGGCATGGCGCATCACCACATAGAAGCGGCTGAAGCCTTTGGCCCGAGCCAGCTCAATATAATCCGCATTGAGAACTTCAATCATTTCCGTCCGGACAAAGCGGGCCGCATCCGCCATCGGTGACAGGGACAAGGCAATAGTTGGTAAGACGGTTGAAGCAAAGCCATCACGCCAGAAGGCAATTGGGAACCAAGCTAGGACCACGGCAAAGAGAAATTGCAAGACAACGGCGAAGACAAAGCTTGGAACTGAACGGCCCGCAATGGCAAAGACCGAAGTAAAACGGTCAATCCAGGTATTTTGGTAGACTGCCGAAATGACACCTAGGAAAGTCCCCAGTACAGTCCCCAGCAACATAGCCTGTAAGCCTAATTGCATAGAAGGACCCGCCCGGTCAATAATAAGCTGAGAAACTGGCGTATTGTTAAATTGGAAGGACACCCCTAGGTCTCCCTTGAGAATATTGAGCAAGTAACGCCCATATTGAACCCAAATTGGCTGGTCCAGGCCATACTTAGCGTTGAGGGTTTGAATTTGGGCAGCAGTCAACTGATCTTCATTGGAAAATGGCGTCCCTGGCAGGAGTTTCATTAAGAAGAAAGTGACAGTTACAATAATAAAGAGCGTCAAGAGCATGTAGGCTAGGCGCTTGACCATATAACGAATAAAGGCTTTCATAGGTCACATCCTTTGTCCCCTTGATTGGTGTCTTAGGGGTCTAGTATCTCTTATATTATAGCCTATCTGCCCCCTTTAGCTCTAGTCACTTGCTCTAAAAAATCAAAATTCCATTTGAATGTTGTCATTTGGCTGAGGAAAGACCTGCAAAATCCTTATTCTAATGGGCTTTTTGTCTTGTTGAAAAAGTCAGTAAAAAGACGAACATTCTAGTCACTTCTCCCCTGCCTTTCTTATGATCGACACAAAAAAAGCTGAGACAGCGTCTCAGCTTGAGCCTAGGACTTAGGCTTCTTCATTGCTTACTTCTTCTTTTGGTTCTAAGTCAGCTACTGAAGGACGTACGCGTTCGCCTTGTTTAACAGTGGCAACAGCGCTTAATTCGTAGGTTAAGTAGATACCTTCGCAGTCTAAGACAACCAAACGGTTTGCCAAGTCAACTTCTTCAACAACCCCGTGTAAGCCGCCAATTGTTACAATGGCATCCCCTTTTTTGAGGGCTTGCAACATTTGTTGCTTTTCTTGAGCTTGGCGTTGTTGTGGGCGAATCATGAAGAAGTACATAACCCCCATGATTAAGACAAAGGGTAATACACTAACTAGTAAATCCATTTTGTCACTCCTTATTGTGTTCTATAATCTATACTTTATCAGACTCTGCTATAAATTGCTAGCAGTTTCTAGAAATTACGCGCATTGGCCTTGCTATAACCGTATTCTTCGAAGAAGGCTTGGCGGAAGTCTAGCAGCGAGTCATTTTCAATGTGGTAGCGGACTTGCTTCATGAGATTGAGCAAGAAGTGGACATTATGAATGGAAGCCAGACGTAGGCCGAAAATTTCGTCACATTTAATCAAGTGGCGAATGTAAGCCCGACTGTAGTGCTTGCAGGTGTAGCAATCGCACTTCTCGTCGATTGGACGGAAGTCACGGGCATACTGAGCATTCTTGACTACCAAACGTCCTTGGCTCGTCATACAGGTCCCATTGCGGGCAATCCGTGTGGCCAAGACACAGTCAAACATATCCACCCCACGAATGACGCCATCAATCAGCGAGTCAGGTGAACCAACTCCCATTAGATAACGTGGCTTGTGCTTAGGCATGACAGGCGTCAAGTAATCCAGGACTTCATTCATCTCTTCCTTAGATTCCCCAACTGACAGGCCTCCAATCGAATAACCTGGGAAGTCCATGGCAATCATATCTTGAGCATGGGCTAGGCGTAAATCCTTGTAGCCTGCCCCTTGCAAGATACCAAAGAGGGCTTGATCCTGTGGACGTTGGTGGGCCCGTAAGCCTCGCTCAGCCCAACGCGTCGTCCGTTCGATTGAGCGTTTGACATAGTCATAAGACTGGTCAAATGGTGGACACTCGTCAAAACTCATGATAATGTCGGCACCTAATTGGTTTTCAATGTGAATGGCCTTTTCAGGCGACAGGAAGAGTTTCTCTCCATTAATATGGTTGCGGAAATGGACCCCTTCCTCAGTGATTTTACGCATGTCGCTGAGGGAAAAGACTTGGAAACCGCCCGAGTCAGTCAGAATCCCCTTGTCCCAGTTCATAAATTTATGTAGGCCACCGGCTTCCGCTACCAAGTCTTCCCCTGGTCGTAACCAGAGGTGGTAGGTGTTGGCTAGGACAACGTCTGCCCCCATCTCCTTGAGTTCTTCAGGCGACAGGCCCTTGATGGTTGCCAAGGTACCGACCGGCATATACATGGGGGTCGGGAAGGATCCGTGCGGGGTATGTAAGATTCCCAGGCGGGCGCCAGTATGTTTTTCTTCTTTGATGAGTTCATACCAGACTGCTGGTTTGGTCATGTCATCGACTCCTTTATCTGTTCAGTGCTCTCCCATTATAGCAAATTTCGCCTGTCAAAACCACCACTTTTGACGTAGTCCGACTAGACAAAAAGCAGCGAGACCTAGGCCTCGCTGCTCATGCTTATTTTGGTTGTTTTAAGACATCGTTCAAGGCTTCCGCAATGGTTGGATGGGTGAAGAGGAAGTCGCGAATTTCAGTGTAAGGCACCTTGGTCTTGATGGCTAGAGCCAAGAAGTTAATGACTTCTGGCGACATAACCCCATAGTGAGTCGCACCTAAAATAGTTTGATCTGCCTTGTTGACAATGATCTTGAAGCTACCGCGGTCATTGCCGATGACTTTGGCTTTAGGCACAGCCGCCATTGGTAAGCCGAAGACTAAGACCTCATGGCCTGCTTCCACCGCTTGCGCTTCTGTCAAGCCCACATGTGATAATGGGGTTTGGAGGAAGACGGTGTAAGGAATGAGATTACGGTCAGACACCTTGCGAGACTTGTCGCCCCAGAGTTGGTCTTTGACAATGCGGAAATCATCCAGGGATACATAGGTGAATTGTGGGCCACCTTTGACATCACCCAAAGCGTAAACGCCAGGAACAGCTGTTTCTAAGTATTCATTGACTACCACCGCACCTTGAGCATCCAATTCAATATCTGTATTTTCTAAGCCTAATTGCGCGGTATTTGGGCGACGACCAGCTGCCACCAAGATGGCATCAGCTTCTAGGCGATGACTTTGCCCTTGGTAGTTATAGGTTACAGTCCCGCCCTCAAAGGCCAAATCTTGAATGCCTAAGTAGAAGGTCAAACCAGCAGCTTCCATATCTGCCTTAATTTGAGTGGCAATTTCTGGTTCTTCACGTGGCATGAAGCGGTCAAAAATATCCAAGACGGTCACTTCAGAACCGAAGGTCCGGAACATATCGGCCATTTCCAAACCGATATACCCTGCCCCTACCACAACTAAACGTTTTGGCAACTTTTGTAAATCCAAGGCTTCTGTTGAAGTTAAGACAAAATCATTGCCTTCCAAGCCAGGAATAGCTGGTAAGGCAGTCTTAGCCCCAGTATTAATGAAGATGCGGTCCCCTGTTACTTGACGGGTTTGACCGTCAGTTAAGGTGACTTCAAGGCTGTGGTTTCCAGTAAAACGAGCCCAACCAGTCCAAACTTCGGCACTTGCTTCATCTGCAATCATGTGATAGTTTTTGTCGTTTAAAGCAGCAATTAACTTAGCCTTACGAGCAGCCGCTGCTTCGAAGTCTAAGCCTTGGCCTGCTGCTTCAATCAAAGTCTTAGATGGAATACAGCCGATGTTGATACAGGTCCCCCCGTACATCTTAGGAGAAGCTTCAATTAAGAGCACTTGTTCTTGACGACCAGCCAAGGTTTTCGCTAGGGTTTTGCCCCCTTTACCAAAGCCAATCACGATATTTTGATAATGTTGTGTCATGTTAATCCCTCATTTCATTCTTGCTATATTCCTAGTTTAGCTCGCTTGCCAGGAAAAAACAATTAGGTACTTTTTGGTAACTAGTGGCCCCCAATCAAAGCCGATCTTTGGATCGCCGTAGCTCCCGGCAAGAGACTGCTGGCGCGGACTAAACTTCCATAGCCATAGCGTTCCCTAACAGCATCCACCACACGTTCTGCCCTTTCTTCTTGGGCGGACTGTTCCGGGTCTTGGAAGAGAGAGAGCTGGGTTGGGCCAGCTGCCTGCAGGTGACTGACGGTCAGATGCAGGCTCTTAACAGGTAGGCGGAAATAGTGACGCTTGAGCAAGGTCTGGCTGTGGGCCATGAGTTGCTTGCTGCTAGATGTCAATTCAAAGGTCATTTGACCACCCGATCGTTTGGGGACGATGTCCTTGCCATAGCCTATACCCAAGCCTAAACAAGATGTCATCCGCCCTTCTCGTCGCAGGCGGCTAGCTAGGTTATCAGCCATTTCTCGGACCACCAAGGCGACTTGCCTATAGTCCAGATAGTTCCTTTCCAAAATCTGGGAAGCACTATAGACCTGGCTCTGAGGACTATAAGCCTCACGTATGACGCTGGCATCCAACCCATTGGCGTGATAATAGAGTTCTGCCCCCTTGACCCCAAAGCGGGCCTTGAGTTTGCCCAAATCAGCATGAGCCAAATCCCTTACGGTGTAAATCCCCATGTCCTCTAATGACCTCTGGGTGCGACGGCCAATCCCCCAGAAATCACTGAGCTTTTCAATCTTCCAGACAGTCTCTGGAATCCTAGCATAGGACCAATAAGCCAGATAAGGCGGCCGGTACTTGGCCACATTATCCAAACAAAGCTTGGCCAGTAGCAGATTATCCCCTATACCCACACAGGTCGGCAGGCCATAGCGCTTGTAAATTTCATGCTGAATCTGCCAGGCAATTTGATAGCTAGAGCCAAAGAGCGCATGACTGCGCCCCACATCCAGGAAAGCCTCGTCAATCGAATAAACATGCAAATCCTCCCAAGCCACATACTGGAGGAAAATTCGGTTGATATCATGGTTACGCTGAACATAAAGATTCATTCGCGCCGGCGCCAAGACGATATCCCAATCCCGCTTAGGTAAATCATAAACTCGACTGCCAGTGCCGATGCCGTATTCTGCCTTCATACGGGGACTGCTGGCCAGGACCAAGCCTCCTTTGAGATGGGGCCTGGAGACCACGCAAAGCTTGGCCGTCAGCGGGTCCAGTCCCCTTTCTACGCATTCAATACTGGCGAAGAAGGACTTGCAGTCAATGCAGAGAATGTCCTGTTTGGGGAAGAGGTCAGGGTCACGCTCAAGCATGGTCCCACCACTTGGTCGGCTCATAGACTTGGACGTGGCGGATGGTCTCATATTCAACCGGTGAGTTGTCGATGAGGACAAACTGATCCGCCCGTCCAATGACCTGCCCCATATAGTAAGCATGGCGCTCTGCTACCTGGACATTGAGGGTCACCTTAACCCTCAGTCTTTCTTGGAAAGCCCGCTGGAGTTGAGCATCAATTTCGGACTCGGTCATGACCTCTGGCGCCTGATAAGTCGCCAAAACTTCCTCTCGATTAGCCAGAACACTGGCCTTCAAATGAGGGCTGGAGAAAAACGGCTGCCACTTCTTCATGCCGCGGTCATGATAATTTGTATTCATTGCCATTGTATTCACCTCATCTTAAGTATACGAACGTATGTTCGTTTTGTCAATGAACTTGCACCCTATGAAATAGAAAAAGCCCCTTCCCTAAATCTAGGGAAGAAGCTTGTCTCTTCTTTATAATGTCGCCAATTTGGCTGCAATAGCTTGTCCTAAAGCTTGATGATTTTCCTCGTCCATGTGAACGAAGTCGATATTGGAAGGTTGGGCCACGGTTTTAGCATCTAAGAAGGCAACGCCGTACTGGTCACAAATTCTTTCCAAGATATTGGCTAGGTATTCTGATTGCATAATGCCATACTCATCAATTTCCTGGTAGAGGAATTCGGGATGGTTCATCAGGCCGCGCCCCACCACGATAGGAGATACCACCAAAATTTTGGGTGGAGCCTGATGAGCCCAGTTAGCAGGATTCTGAATGTACTTAATCATTTCCCCAATACCTAAGGCAATCTGATTGGCGCATTTGCCAAAATGACGCTTGAACTCATTGGTTCCCAACATGATGACTACCTGATCCAGCGGAGCATGGGATTGCATGACCATTGGCAAGGCCGTCATGCCGTGTCGCTCAGGATTCTTATGGTCGGGGCTATTGACCGTTCGGCCATTGAGCCCTTCTTCGATAACTTCATCCTCTGGCCGCAAAGCTGCCAAGACACGGGTCCAGCGCTTGGGATGGCGACTGGCATTAAGGGGATTGAGGCCCCAGGTATTGCTGTCACCAAAACAAAGAATCCGCATGCTAGTTGCCTACTTTCCTTTGGCAGTCTTAACCTTACCCGTCCACTCAGTCATCCCACCCTTAAGGATGTAAATGTCGTTATAGCCGTTGCGTTTGAGACGGAAAGCTGCACGTTGGGCGGTCCCGAAAGCCTCGTCTACTAGGTAAATAGCTTGGTCCTTACGGATTTCCTTGAAGCGCATCTTGAATTGAGAACTTGGGATATTACGTGCCCCTAAGATATGACGCGCCTCAAACTCAGCCGCTTCACGAACATCGATTAATTGCCCCTTACGCCCTGCTGCAATCAGGTCTTCTTGCTTAATGGCTTTGGCGGCATAACGGCCCATGCCCCACAAGATCCCATAATAGAGGGTGTAAATCACAATAATACTTAATAAAACAACAGTAATAAAATTCAGAATTTGCATGCTTCTACTCCTAATCCTTATTTAGGGCAAGACGTACTAATTGGGCTGCCCCGATGACCCCAGCATCATTCCCTAATTCTGCCAAGACAAGCTGGGTGGTGTCTTTAATTGGTGGGAAGACATATTGATTGAAAAATACCTGGATTTTGTCCAAAAGGAAGGTTCCGGCTGCGGATACCCCGCCACCCACCACAATCTTAGAAGGGTTGAGGGTATTGGCCACATGAGAACAAGCCAAACCTAAATAGCGCGCGAACATATCCACAATGTGGTTAGCGAAGAAGTCGCCTTCCTTAGCCGCATCAAAAATCAATTTAGAAGAAAGGTCATCGCCATTATCAACGGCTGCCTTAATTGGTGAGTCACCGGCATATTCTTCGGCAAACTTACGGGCTAGATTGACAATACCAGTGGCTGAAGCGACTGTCTCCAAGCAACCTGGCTTCCCGCAGGTACATGGAATTGGGTCCGTCGTTTCGACCGTGATATGGCCGACTTCCCCAGCTGCCCCGTTGGCACCGCGCACCATTTGGCCGCCAGAGACGATACCGCCCCCAACACCTGTTCCCAGGGTAAACATGACCACATTGGCTTCGCCATTACCGGCCCCTTTCCACTGTTCACCTAAGGCTGCCACGTTGGCATCATTATCAAGGAAGAAAGGCATCTCCAAGGCTGCTTCAAAGGCATCTTTCAGGCGTTGTAGGGTCCGCCAGTTAAGGTTGAAAGCCCCGATTACCGTCCCCGCTTGCGCATCCACCTTACCTGGTGAGCCCATGCCAATCCCTAAGAAGTCATCTTTGGTAAGGCCATAACGTTCCATATGTTCTTGAATGGACTGGATAATAGAAGGCACGATGTGCTTACCATCCTCTAGGATGTTGGTTCCAATGGTCCATTTTTCCTGAATTTCCCCTTCTGAGGAAATAATCGCAAACTTGACGGAAGTCCCGCCTAAATCAATACCTAAAATTTTCTTTGACATAAATCTCACTCCTAGCGATAGATAAGGCTATTATTGAATTTAACAATTCCAAAATAAATCAGGCCGGCGCTGATAGCCAGGATGACTAGCAGAACCAAGAGGCGATGCCACCAAGTACGGCGGAAAGAATGTGGCAGCTGCAAGACATAGGTCAAGCCTACCCCATAGAAGGCGCCACCCAAGTGGCCAAAAAAGTCAATGCCTGGTGACAGGAAGGAAAAGACTAAGTTAATCACGATTAAGGCCGCATAGTTCTGGGCTCTTGCACTCAGACTGTATGAGTCTGGATAGAGATAAGATAAGGCCAGATAACTAGCAAAGAGTCCAAAGACCGCCCCACTAGCCCCGATTGAGACACTATTAGAAAAGGCAAAGGAGACGATATTGCCGCCAATCCCCGCCCCTAAACTTAGTAGCAAGAAGCGCCATTTGCCCATCAGAGGCTCTAATTCTTGACCTAAAAAATAGAAAGACACACTGTTCAAGGCGATATGTTGCAAGTCAGCGTGCAAGAAGACAGCCGTCACTAGCCGCCACCATTCATTCCCAAGAACAATCGCAATATTATATTTAGCTCCCAGTAGAAGCAAGGCTCGGTACCAGTTCAGTCCAGTTCGAGTTAAGCCAAAGGTGCCAATAAACATGGCGACACACACCAATAAAAAGAGGTAGGTCACCCAGGGACCGCGTTGAATTCGGCGCCAGGTTCGTTTGATTTCCATAATACCCTCCGTCCTCTAAATCGTTCCCAATTATTATACCTTATTTTTGGCTTTTCGCCTAGGGCTGATTCAATGAGCGCGCTAACAATAAACGCCCCACTGCCTGGTCATGACCCTCCGCCTGCCAAGCCGTCTGTTCATAATATTGACAAGGCAAGACCAGACTCAGCGTTGGCGTCTCAATCTGAGCTAAGAGGCGATCATAATAACCGCCACCAAAGCCAATCCGCTGGCCATCCGACCGGAAGGCTAGGCCCGGCACAACCAAGAGGTCTAAGCTAGCCATAGCCACTGCTGGCTCCGCCTGACTGGGTTGGTAGATGCCACGGAAAACTTGTTCCAAGCTCCCTTGCCCATGATATAGACAGAAATCTAAGCCTCGCTTAGGCATCATGCGCGGCAGGAAAACTTGATAGCCTAAGTCTACCAAAGTATCTAGCCACTTGGCCGTTGGCACTTCTTCTCCCACGCCATAATAGAGGCCGATGCGCTGATAGCCTTCGTCCGCCAATACAGCCAAAAACTGTTGCCATAAATCATCCGTTAATTGCTGGCGACTAGTAGCAGGCATGGACTTAAGGGCTGCTAGGGTAGCTTGCCGCAAGCTAGCTTTTAAATCTGTCACGTTGGTCATAGGGGGGCCTCCTTATTTTAAGCGTACTTCAAAGACATAGGGATAGTACTTGCCGGTCACATAGAAGCGGTCCCCTTCAATATGGGCGATGCCATTGAGCACATCAGGTTTACCACCCGGTGTCAACTGAGCTTCTAGTTTATGTTCTTTAATCAGTGACGTAAAGTCATACTGGCTCTCAATGACGCCCGTCTCAGGGTCCAATTTTACAATAAAAGGGCTCTGCCAAATATTGCCGTAGAGCTTGCCATCGACGAATTCTAATTCATTGAGCCATTTAATAGGCTTACCCTGGTCCGTCACAGTCACCTCGCGCTTGAGCTCAAAGTTTTTAGGATCTCGTTCCTGTAACTTAGTGGAGCCATTAGTCATCCAGAGACTGTCGCGGCTGTCATCATAGGCCAGGCCCCAACCTTCCCCCTCATAGTGGAAGGTTTCCAAAATGGCCAGGGTCTTAGGGTCTCGCTTGTAGGCTAGACCTTCCTTGTAGCTAATCTGCCAGACTGCATCCGGCGTCTGGGTTAGCCCCTCACCAAAGACTTGACGGTCTAGTCGATCCTTAACTTCTAGCTGGCCCGTCTCCAAATTCAAGACGCCTACAACAGAATCGCCGTATTGGCCTGTCGACATAAGCAATTGGCCCTCAGGACTTACTTCCAAACCTTGGGTAAACCAACGATCATCTCGCTCATATTGAGCTAGCACTTCATAGTCAGCCTGAGGTGCTGCCTGCACTAGCTGATTACTTGCACCTAGAGAAATTAGGGCTAAAAGCCCCAAAACTAGAGGGTATTTTTTCATCTCACTCACTTCCTCACTTGAGTTTCGCTCCATGACTTGATATGATGATAGTAACATATATTGAGTGAAGGAGCTACTTATGCTATATAATTTCTTGTTAACTCTTATCCGCTTCATTTTCCGCCTAATCAATGGCCGTGAAGTGGTCCAAGGCTTAGAGAATCTTCCTAAGGATCAACCCTACATTATTGCCGCAACCCACCGGTCTTTGACTGACCCCTTGTTTGTTGCCTTCGAGACCTATCCTCATCAGATTGCCTTTATGGCCAAGGAAAGTCTCTTCAAGTTCAAGCCACTGGGCTGGCTCTTCCGTAAGGTCAATGTCTTCCCCGTCAATCGCGACAAACCCTCAACCAGCACTATCAAACATGCGGTTAAGATTATGAATGAAGATGGCAAGATTCTAGGAATCTTCCCTTCAGGCTCTCGTCATACTACTGAGATTAAGGGCGGGACAGCCTTCATCCAAAAACTCAGCAAGCAAGCCATCGTGCCTTGTGCCATCCAACCACCTATTGGCTTCAAGCAATTCTTCTTGCGCCGTCGCTGTAAAATTGCCTTTGGCGCCCCAATCCCTTACCAAGAAGGCGTTAAGTACGATAAGGACAAGTTGGCTCAAATTGATGCCCAATTGGCTGAAGAATTCGCCAAATTAGATCATCAACTAGATCCTAACTATCACTACCAACCACGCAAAAAATAAGCTCATCCACTCCCATTATATCATATAGGATATAATGGGAGTTTTTTTACCCAAAAGACCCTGACAGTTAGAGCTACTTCCAACTGCCAGGGTCTTGACTTATTTCATTCATTATTCTAAGCCTTCAAAGAGAAAGTCTATGGGCTTAGGATTCTTAGCGGTACTGTAGTAGCGGCCGAAAAAGAGAATGGCATGGTGGGCCTGAGCCCAATCTTCCTTGGGGATAATTTCCATCAAGGCTTCCTCTACCTCCAAAGGTGTGGCATTGGCTGGCACAAAACCTAAACGTTTGGCTACCCGATCCACATGAGTGTCCACCGCCAAGGCCGGAATGCCAAAGCCTACGGCCAAGACCACATTAGCAGTTTTTCGCCCAACCCCAGCCAAGTCCATGAGCTCTTTGCGGGTTCTAGGTACTTCCCCACCATAGCGCTGCATCAACTGCTCACAACATTGATAGATAAACTTGGCCTTGTTGCGATATAGGCCAATGGTTTGGATATAGGGCTCTATTTCTTTAGGCGAAGCCTGCAAGAAGGCTTCCGGTGTCGGAAAGCGTTCAAACAAGGCCGGCGTCACCTTATTGACTGAGACGTCAGTGGCTTGAGCACTCAACATGACCGCAATCAATAATTGAAAGACATTGTCATGGATGAGTTCGCAGTGGGCATCCGGATATAGGGCTTGGATTCTCTTGACAATCACCCTGGCTTTATCCAAGGGCATGGTAATCTTGGCTGACATGACGTTTCCTCCTGATAGTCTAGCAAATACCCCTCTATTATAGCTCAGGCCTCCGTCGCAGCCAAGCGACTTGCTTAATCCTATTGGGCAGGGAAAAGAATCGTCCGACCCGTCTGATCATCGTAGCCTGGCATAGCCAAACGCAGAGCATCCTTACCAGTCATAGGGTCCACAATGCCTAGACTGTATTGATAATGCCCTGCCTGAGAACTTTCTTGGCCCGAGAGATTTAAGGCCACACTCACCTTCTCTTGTCGCCCTGGCACTAGCTTGGACAAGGCCAGTGGCACTTCAATCTTTTTAAGCTCTTTGCCCTCATTATCTTGAAGGTAGAGGTATAGCGGCCAGTCATAGTAGAAAGGCGCTGCTCCCTTATTTTCAAAGGTCAAGGTCATAGTCAGCTCTTGCCCCTTTTGCTCTAGCTGAGCCTGAGAGACATAGATTTGATAACCAAGTTGACTCAGAATTTGCTTATAGGCTGCCTGACCTAAATCAGCTTTAGGCGCCTTTGGCCCAATAAAGGTCATATGTGAGGCTTTAACATGCTTCAAGACTTCCTGGAGTCGTGACCCCATCAGGTCTTCCATGGAATGGGCGCTGGTCATTTCGCCGCCAATGGCAAGGGTCTTCCAAGCCTGTGGCATGGCAAGCAAGCTCTTGTTTTGAGTCTGGTCGTAAACTCCACCAGCTTGAATCCACTCCAACCACTGGCTAGTATTGATTTCTTCGCCAACCATGTCGTTATAGAGTCCTAATTGATAGGTCTGACCCCATTTGAAAGGCCGGCGCATGAGAATCTGAGTCTTAGGAAAGGCCGTGCGCCAAGGCACCACGTAACGTTCCAGAATGTCTTCAGACGGTAACCTTTTGAGTCCCTTCTCATAGTTGACATGCCACTCGCCCCAGTGGCCGACACTGCCCAACTCAATGAAGGAGACAAAGCCATCCTGCCCCCAACGCTGGCCCATGGCAGCCACCGCCTTGTCATGGGCTTTAATCAGGGCTTCTTGACTATAGTCTGGTGAAAAACCTTGGCCATAATCTGTGTGATACCAGTCACCAGCCCCCTTAATGTCTTGGTAGAGCCAATCCGGAATATCTTGATGCCGGTCCTGGCCAGGTAAATCTAGCACAAAGCGCAAAACCAAATGCTTGCCTTCTTTGCGCCAACGCTCAAACTGATTGGCCTTCTCAATGGCTTCAAAATTATATTTCCCCTTTTGGGGTTCCAATTCTTTCCAAGTCACATCGACGTAAAGAAGTTGAATATCCGAATCTACTTGGGATTTTTCAGCTTGGAGGGCATAGCCCATGAGCGGGTTCCCTGACCCAGAATCCTGCCAATCAAAGCTAGCCTGACGTAAGACTTGGTCTTGTGCATTCACTCGATTGGGCTGGATTAGACTGACTGTGAGTAAACAGGCTAAAACAAGCCCGCTAAAGTAATATTGACGCATCTTTCCCCTCCTGGACGACTACTATTCATCTCTTAGCCGTGATACTCGCCATTGTACTGAATTAAGGTCACATCTTCCACGTCCTCAAGGGCTTGGATTTTCTCCATGAAGAGGAAGTCGTTTTGTGACTTACAGAAGACTTCGATAGCAGCTTCGATACTGCCGTCTTTGCGCATGGTGCGAGACTTGATGAAGAACTTCATCTTGCCAAAGGCTTGCACAATGGCATCCCCTGTTTCCAGGCCTTTATAGTGAATGACTGCAATGTAGACCTTGCCCGTCTCCTGACGGAAATAGAAGACCACAATCATCAGAATCACAATCAAGGCTGCACAGACCGACAGCACAAACATACCGGCCCCTAGCGTAATGCCCGAGGTAATGGCCCAAAAGAGATAGAGCAAGTCCATGGGATCCTTAACCGCCGTCCGATAACGCACGATGGACAGGGCCCCGACCATCCCCAAGGAAATGACCACGTTGGTCGAAATGGCCAAAGTCACCATACAAGTCAGCACCGTCATCCCAACTAGCGTCACCGCGAAGCTACGCGAGAAGACCACGCCAGTATAAAAGCGCCGATAGACAAAGTAGATAATGCAGCCCATAACAAAGGCCAGCAAGAGCGAGCCAATCAACTTGGGCAAATTTTCAGCAGCAAAGCGCTGAGTTTCGATAAATGATCGTTTAATAACGTCTTGAACGCTAGTATTCATTCAAAACTCCTCCTTCATCGACCACATTAGAAATGCTCATGGTCGAACCAATAATTGAAGCCATGTTTATAGGCTGTCTTTTCATAGCAGAGCACATATTTAGAGACTGCCGTATATTCCAAGGCTCCAGTCGGCACCAACTGACGCACGATTTGCGGCATAAGTTCCGTATATTTGACTTCTAAAATCAACTTGTCAGGTGGTAAGACTGGCAAGCTAGGCAACTTAGCATCAAAAATATCAAAGGAACCGACTGCTGCTCGAACATCTGTATCGAAGGTTACCCGCACAGTTCCAGCATCCAGAATCCAAGGCTCTCGTTCGTAGTCCACAATGACGCGCGGACGCATCATATTGGTCACACATTCGATATAGAACTCACGCGCTAGAGAATGCGGGCTGTGCTTAAGAAAATCATAGTTACCCAGCAAGATATCCTCTACCTGAGCCCGCGTCAGAGGCGCACTTTCCTTGTAGATATAGGCACCGAATTTCTTCTTGCGTTCAAGTCGAATATAGTGGTCCTGATAATTGTAAATACGAATCCGATACTTCTTCCGCATCAGAACCCCTGCGTCTTTTTCTTCGTAGGCAGATTGCCAGTAATCATCAAAATAGAGACTCCGAATGGTATAGCTGCCACCCTTGACATGCTTGTCTAGGGCCAAAACGGGTGACAGGCGGCGCCGCAAGTTGTCTTGATCATGATAGGAAATCAGATACTTATTCTCATGCCGATAAGGCTCTCCTGGCGCTTGACTGTCTTCTTGCCAAGTCAAGCTTTGAGACTTGCCCCATAAGGTGTTTAATAACTTATTCTTCATAAACATCCTCACTAATCTTCCCATTTGACTGAATGAAGAAGCTCTTAACGCCGAAGTGTTTACCGACTTCTGTGACATAGTAGTCGAAGGCATGGCGTGTCTCGCCAGCTTCATTAGTAGCCGTCACACGGGCAAAATAGTGTCCTTTTTCTGGCATATCCAAAACCGTTTCAGACAAAGTAATACCCTCCTCAGTGTGGATGATTTCTTTAAATTCGAAATCCTTAGCAACCTCAACCTTATAGGTAATCTTTTGCCCATTCAAATCATAAGCCGCATCCCAACGAACCTTGAGTTTGCCATTCTCGTCCTTCTCAGGTATCCCGATAAAGAATGGCATAGGCTTCTTAAGGCTATCTAGATAGTCCTGATAGTTGCTCTCAATTTCCTTAGGAATGGCTGCCGCTACTTCATCATATTGACTAGGAGTCAATCCCAAGTGGGTGCTATCCGGCTCTTTGGTAACATAGGGTTTGACGGTTTCTTGGTACTTAGCCACTTCCTGGCTAAGGTAATCTGGATTTAGCTTGCCTTTCAAATCTTGAATGGCATCATCTAGCTCCTGACGGAAAGTGGCCGACTTGAGCGCACGTTGGAAGAGACGATTCCCCCAATAGTTGCTGATGCCAGACTCCCAGGAAGTCTTACCCGCAAACTTCTCAATTTCATATTCTTTCTTGAAGAAGGCCGAGTCATGGTCCCAAGGAATGAAATACCAGCGCTGGCTATTCTGCGGACTGTAGAGATAGACATTTCGACTCTGCGTATCCGTGTTGCCAATAAGAATTTGAAAAGCCAACCAGTAGGTCAAATTTTCTCGATCAAAATAAGTATCTAAGGTCTGATCAATGGGCCGATCTAAATCATTCACTGCCTGAAGCATCTCAATTAGCTTATGATGGTCACGATCCCCCTTAATTTCTAAGAGTTTCTCGAATGCAACTCGATCAAAATCGGGATCGTCTTCTAGCTTAATAGTATCTTCATATAGTAGGAATTCAAAGAAATTAACCTTATAGAGCTGAGCATTACTATCAAGACCATGAGCCTTAAGGCCACTACCATTGAGCTGCTCGACTTGGGTATAGAGACCATAATCCACGAATTTGTCAGGCTCAGAGCCGTTTTCATCCTTGACATAGAGATGAACAAATTGTGTACGTAAGCCAATTAATTGAGGAATGCCCCGAATCAAGTCATAGGCTAATTTATTACGGAAACGTAGCCCATCTGTCTGGTGCTTATTGAGGTTGATGGTTCGCTGACCCTGCCAGCTCCCCTTATTCCTTTTGAGCTTAATCTTGTAGTTTTTCTGTTGGTTACGACTGGACGTCTGTCCCCGAACCTGAACAGTGGCATTAGGCACCGTCTCACTGTAGCCCAATTCCCCAGCCAAGGGACCTGTATCGTCACCGGCTTGCAAGAGGGCAGCCACTTGGTAACGTGGAAGACCCCATTTCTCATAATCATAAACAGAGTAGGTATTAATCTCTTCCCAAGTATGGTTGGTATTCTCCGCTGCATCTCCCGATTTAATCGTTAGGTAGAGCGTTTTGACTGATTGAGAATCTTCTTGGTAAAGCAACTCTTTATCGCGCAAATGATAATTGCTTTCGGCAAATTCAACCGTCTTTTCTTGATTAGAGAGCGACTGGTTACTGGTCTCCTCTTGCCCGCATGCTGCTATAAAGCATGTGGTTACAAGGCATAAAATCAGTAACCTTCCTTTAGGTTTTTTGAGAGGCACGAGACCCCACCCCTTTCAGATAGTCGTAAAGCCGACTGAAGAAACCATGGTGCACCACAAGTGTCATAGGTTGTGCACTCAGTGTATAGTACATTAATTTCTTGGTGAAGCGATCTAGGCGCCACAAGGCAATTAGGAAGAAAATTGCAGCAGCCACCAAAAAACCAAATCCAAGAAAGGCACGATTAAAGTATTGAGATACAAACGTTAAAAGTGGCGATGCAATTGCGAAGCTCGCTGCAGCAATCAAAGCACCTTTATAATCCGTAAAGTATAACAAAATAGACAAGATAACGTTGGCAATGGCATAAATCCCGTAGCCTACGCATAAAATACGGAAATAACCTCGCATGAGGTCATTAATTCCCAAGGGTAAGACATCTAAGAGTGCATTTCCTGCTGATATGGCTAGAATCGTTACAAAAAGCTGCTTCCAAGCCAGTGCTATCAGTTCACGCATCATGACTGTCAACATCTCTTCTTCTGCTTCTTTAATGTCGGACAAGGTCCCCTTCTCGTTAAATAAGCCATAGTAACGCTTATACTTAGGATAGAAATGCACCTCAGTCGCCAAGGCAAAATTAATCGTTGTCACCAGTATGGTCAAAAAGGCTAACAGAACCGGCACATCATAGACTTGAGAAGCAAAGAAAAGTCCCCTTACTGGACTTCCCCATGGCCCTAACCAGACCACAAGAATATGCCCAAAAATTCCGATATGCAGACAGAAGCCAATTAAGGCCAAATCAAAGAACTTATCAATCCATTTCAAGAAGAGAAAAGACTCATCTAGCATTCCTAAATCTAAAGGAAAATATCGTGACAAGAGATAAACAATCCCCAAAAACATGAGGCCATAACCTACACAGACGCTAAATAATAGAGAGGTCAAAACTGGCAACTTAAATGATAGTAGGCACCATCCTACTAAAAAGGTTACAAGACTGGCTGATAAAAAGGCTAGTAAAATTGCCTTGTAGTCCTTCAAGGCAGTCAAATATTGAACCCCATTCCAGACAAAAATCAACTCCATAAACAAGGTGAGATTAAGAACTAATTGCACTACTGTCACACCTGATAGGATTAAGAATGGCCCATATAATAAGACGCCTATGCCAATCATAGTTGCAGAAGATCCCAAAAAAGAAGGTAAAAGATAGGCTTCCTTTTCCTCATATAACATATCAGAAGCGAAGCGAGTCACCGCGTAAGAGAAAAATGAATTCACTGTCAAAGACGACAAAATAGCATAGGTAATCATACTAGTCAAATAGTTACTATCAGCACGATTAAGCCCCACACTATTTGCTAGATAGGAAATCCCAAAGATTAAAGTCCCTCCTAGGATCATAGGACCAGCATAGATTACGCCAGTATAGCCATATGCCTTAGCTCGAGAGAAGAGACCCTTTTGGTTAAAGACTTTCCTTAATTCAAATCCAATCCCTGCCATTAGACCTCCACCTCCTCGTACATCGCTAGATAGCCCTTGAGCATCCGATCATATTGATAATAACGCTCGACACGTGCTCGGCCGATGGCCCCCATCTTTAATCGTCCTTCTTGGGACCGGCACATGAGTTCCATCGCATCGGCTAATCCTTTCTGATAAGTAGGAGGAACACAATAACCAGCTAAACCCAAATCATCGCCTGGGCCACCCTCTAATAATTCCCGGCAACAACCCACATCGGTCGTGACACAAGGACGGCCTGAGGCTAACGACTCCAAGACAGATAAAGGCTGGGCCTCCGAGATACTGGTCAGAATCGTAAAATCGAGATTTTCCATATAAGTTACAATATCTACCCGGCCAGTGAAGATAACATTATCCAACTGCATTTGCTTAACTAGGTCATAGCATTCTTGAGCATATTCTTCATCGTCCACGCCCCCCATAATATGGAGGCGGACATTATCAAGACGGTTACTTAATTCGTAGAAAGCATAAAGCATGGTCTTAATGTCCTTGATAGGAGCCAAACGCACGACTGCTCCGATATCTACTCGTCCATCTGGAATTTTAGCCGGTACGGAAGAAAAGCGTTGGAAATCAATCCCATTTTCTACCACCCGACAACGGTCTGGATCACAACCTATCTCAATTTGGGTTAGGCGAGCCTTGGTGAAAAGGCTAGATATAATTTGAGCCCGGCTATAAATAATGTCCGACAGCATATAGAAAAACTTAATCCAATGGTCCTTCATACTTGGCAAGACCCAGTTAGAGCGAATAATCTCCTCTTCTCGCTCACGGGTATAGATACCATGCTCTGTTAATAAAATTGGTCGATCGTAACGATATTGCCCTAACAGCGCCAGAATACCACTATAACCTGTCGAAATAGCATGATAGACATCTGCCTGTGGTACTTCTTGACCTAAGAGATAGAAAACCGGTAAGAGCATAGACCGAATAGTGTGGAATACTTCTGCAAAGGCATTATAGGCATACTGCTCCTGACACATAACCACCATCATCTCCAGAAAACTCTCACTTTGCAAGAAATCAACTGGATTCAGCTGCTTATCTTGATAGAGGCGGCATAAAACCTCCCAATCTGGACGCCCAGTTTCCATAAGTTGTCTGAGAGCGTCTAACTCTTCTTTGCTGAAACGGTAATCAAAGAGTCGCTTACTTGGCGCTAATTGTAAGGCATCATCTAAGAAGACTTCATGCACTTCAACCACATTATCTAACATTTGGTAGACGAACTGGCCTTTTTCCTTAGCCTTAGCCCCAATCACCCAGAGTACAAATTCGTGTTGAGGCATATTTTGGATGTATTGATGCATCCAAGTTGAGACCCCACCATGGACATAAGGATAGCTTCCTTCTAAAATCAAACAAATTCTCATCCTTATTCCTCACTCCAGTCCATGGTTACTTTGGCCTGCGTTGCTTTCAGCAGATAGAGGTTCCCTGTTAAGTGCGTCAAAGTACCACCATTTACATGACTTCCCACTTGGCCTTCATTGATACGTACAAAGAGGTAAACCTCATCATAGAAATGGTCAAATGTCCATTCTATTCCTGTGGCTGTACGTTCTTGCTTAGGAACTAAGGCCGAATAGCGTTGTATAGCACCTGATAGCTGGGAGCCTGTCAAATCTCTTAAATCAGGTGCAGACGACTTGAGCCAACTAATGTAGTGCTCTAGGTTACTTTTAAGCACAGCCCAACCCAACTCAGCTCCACGGTCCACATCTAAGGTATCATCTGGATGGATAAAGTGACTGTTGACAAAATGCATGTTCAGTTCAGAGAATGCAGCCAACTGCATAAAATCGTCTAGCATCCCACCCGAAATAATCCGTGGCTGCTCGACCATGCCATCTGACGCCCATTCAAATTCTTGGTCATAGGCGAAATCACCAGGGAAATAGCTACTAGCTATCGTTTTAATTTCTGGAATTTCCTCCACCAATACCTTGCGCCCTTCCGCCGATAGAACATTGGAAGGTGGTACATAGACTGACTTCTCTACATTAGGAAAAAGTTCTTCGTTAAAACGCACTAACTCTTTCATTGCTGATACCATAGCCGATTCTTCCCAGGTATGATAAGAATATACACCTTTATAGTCCAGAGACTTAGGAGATAAAGGCTGGTGATTATAACCATGGTAGCCAATTTCTCCACCTGATCTTAGGAGCATATTACCAAAATAAACGAAACGAGAAATATCATCTTGGCCGTGAACATTCCCTGATGTGTCATCTTCATAGTTTTCAATGGTTGCTCCGGTATATTTAATCCCATACTTATCGACAAAACTCAGCATATCTACCCACCAAATATTGGTATAGAAATCAGCAACATTGAGGTTATAGTCCCGTTTAACATACTTGCCATCACCACTTGGAACTGGCGCAGGGAAATCATCTAAGTAGAAGACCGAACCATTAATAACAGGATAGCTGGCCACCTTACCCAAAAGGTTATAGGAAGCTGCATAGAGTCCCCGAGTCACCTTGTTATAGATACCAAAGTTATCGATGACAAACTTGCCCTTGCCATAGGTATGTTCCCAAATTAAAGGCAAGACACCAGGACCTTCCTTACGACTAACGTGAACCTTGGCCTTTTCAGACAAGTCAACTTTGAGTGCAGAATCAAATGGTTCTTCGATAATATACTCACGTCCCCCTCCAATCATGAAGTCCGGTTCGATATAGAGCTTGTCTACAAGACCATGCTCAGCTTGTGATTGTTTAATCCCCAAAGCTTGCTCGATTAGAGACAGATGACTGGATTTTTGAAGTGTTAGGGCAAATTGAACATAGCCCCCCGACTCAACCCAATCACGTAGGGCAATTAATTCTTGGTCTAAATCATCAAGTTGCGAAACAAGCATTACAACCTTCTCGTAACTCTTGACATCAGGAAAAGATTCCGTGGCTATATCAATTAAATTATAGCCTACTTTCATATCCTTAAAAATTTGTTGAAACTGTTCTTTAGCCAGCATACTCGATGGGTCACGACTGTCCGTTACCACAAGGGTATTGACTGGTACTTGTGACTGAGCCTGATCGGCAGTCACTACTGCTCCTGTAAGATAGGTATAGGCTTGTTCTGGAATTTGATAGCCTATCCCTTGCCGCTCAATAAATAAGGCTACAGATAATCCCAGAAAACCAATAAATACTAAGAAAATCCCCCAATACCGAAATTGTTTCCATTCTTTCATAGTGTCCCCCTACTACACTTGTTGCCGCCAAAAATGAATGACCTGACGATTATGGTGTGAAAAATACACACGACAAGTGTCAATATCTTGAAAAAATTGTTGTAAGCCTAGTCGATCCCCTTGAGCGACTAAGGCTTGAAATTGAAACATGCGGTAAGACTCATCTGTTGGCCAATTAATCTGACAGTATTCTAGAACTTGCCGCACGCGTTGTTCTTCCCCTAAAGCTAAGTACTGCTTCCCTAAACGGATATAGTCGTTAAGCTCGTGACTAAGCGCCACCTTTCGTCGTAATAAATCAATATACTGATGTCGAGAGCTCTCAGCAAATTTGCCAGCTACTAAACCAGACATCAAATAATCCTCTAAAACTAAACAAAGTTCTTCTAAAATGGCAAGATTATCAGGTTGCTTAGCTAATTCTTCTTTAAGTTGATGCACTTTGAGGTCATAGTCTTTGTGTAATTCCGCTAACATAACCGTTGCGTAATGGACCACTTCAACATCCTCATTCATTCGTGCTTCTTGTAACAAAGCCACTACGTTGCTTGGTTGGTCTTTAAGCATACTCATCATCAATTCGCGTTTAGTAATCGAATCATTGAGTAATAATGCCTCCTCAATCGGTACCCACTGCCTGACATCTTCAGACGCTCGAAGATCAACGGAGTCTTCGTCCTCGACTTCTGCTTCTAACACTTGGTCCTCTAGCTCTAAAACATCCTCTTGGCCTATTTCAATTTTCTGACTTCTTGATTGCTTAGACATCAACCAATAGGAAATGGTTACCGCCACAGGCCCCAAATAGGGAAGTATGAGAATGGGTATCCACAAAATAGGATTAATTGAAACTTTACGGACAAGCATCTGCCGATAGAGAATATAGGCAATAATTATATGCCCTAGCAATAATACAAGCAGTACCATAGTCGGTAGCATGGATTTATCCCCCTTATTTTATTGGTTATTAGTGATTTCCAATGCATGCTGGAGTGACATTTCAATTAAACCAAAAATAACACGAAGTTGATTATATTGCGCCACATCCATGGGGTCTAGTTGACGCTCTAACAAACCTATTACAATAACGAGTTGGTCCTGATAACGTAATCCCGCCACGTAATGTGGCAAACTAGGATCAAGTTGCCGGTTCAACCAAAGTTCACCTGCCATCAAAGGCTCAGCTAATGGCCCTAAAGGTCCTTCTAACAGAGGACTTGCCAGTGCTTGACTTAGATTAGGAACAGGCGCTAGTTGGTTGGTTCCTGATACCTGATAGAAGACCAAGGCCAATGGGTCTACTAATTCAACCAAGAGCTCTTGAGCCACTTTCAGAACTCCTTCCGGAGTTGATTGGTTCAGTCGTTCTACCCAATTGTATAGGCGTCCATAGGAATCACGACAGCCCATAATTTGCTTTTTCAACATGGCCTTATCAAGCAGCATATCACGATAGAGTTGCCGAATTAGATGACTTTTATCGCGTAGCAGCTGGTTCTCTCGCGATAAAACTGCTTTATCTTGCAAGGTTTCAGCCCGTAAACGCCCAACCATTGCACCAGTTACTAGGTAGACAACAAAAGGAACCCAGTTAAGCGGGTCATAGAAGAGTGTAATCCAGTTGTTCCCAGAGGTCACATAAATATAGAGCAGGGCCAAAATCGATAAACTAGCCGATAAGAGCCCTATCCCAATTCCTCCAGTCATAGCCATGATGACAATATAGAGCAAGCGAACGTCAACTGCTCGGAATTGTTGCTGATTTCTTAAGATAAGGGAGACAAGTTCTGATAATAGGAAGAGAAGAAATACTTCGATAATCCGCACTAGGGTTGGGTGTAACCCCATCCAGCTCTTCAAGTCTTGCCACCATCCGAGCAAAGATGACTTTCCTTGACCAAGGTAGCGCTCTTTTAAGATAGTTTGCCAATCCTCTAAAGGGTTAAATTGAGGAAACCATCCATAACGTGTTCGGAGCGAAGCAGTCATAGAATCGGGCTGCTCTACTTGTTGAAGCTTTCCTTTAGTAAAACTAATAGAAGCATCTGGTTGAAACTGATACATGGTAAGAGCCAAATCTTGATATGTCAGTTTGAAAGTATTAGGTACAATCAATAGCTCTGACTCATCAGTCCAATCGTCCAAGACTTTATAAAGTAAGCGACCTAAATCATCCATCTGTAAGAAGAAAAAGTCACTGTCACGATTCTCCTTGAAGCGTGCTGCTTTTCCAGCCGCCCACTGGCTAAATATCTGATCGATATAAGGCGGTAAAGTCTGATCTGAATAGAGATATGGTAAGCGAATTACCTTGATTGACATGCCATGCTCTTTTCCTTCATAGAGGCAAAGTTGCTCGTAGCTTTGTGCCAGTTGTGTTTCTAGCTGTTGATTTTGATAGCCTGACTGCGGTCCAGACAAATAGCAAAAGCGGCTGATGCGATAGCTCTGACAAGCCGTAAGGAGTTGCTGAAGTGCCTCCCCTTCGCCAACTTCCTGTGACCGAAGCGTAAGAAAATTAGAGAAGAAAACCACTTGGTTAATCTCATACATTTCGCAAACCTCTTCTAAGGCCCAATCTCTTTGCTCCATGGATAAGACCGTTACACCTTGCCGATAAGATGTCTTCAAGTCGCAGGGTCCAAGAATAATTACACGCCCTTCCGGAAAAGCTTCTTGGATAAATTCTCGCGTCAGGTAACTTGTGTTCCCTGTTACAAGTATATTCATAGTTATTGTTTACCCCCAATTATATTTCTTGCCTAGTAAAAGTAGTTTGCCCTCATTTTTAATGCCCTAGAAAATGTCTAATAATTTAAGATAGAAATAGAAATGAAATTTCTGAAGTTGCCAAGGAATTTCAAAATAAAACTCCAAATTAGTATATATAACCCTTTTTGCCACTACTCCCCTAAGATTGGCACTATTATAACACTATACAAATCTAGGTCAAAGGTTATCTCATTTTGCTAGAATGCCGTTACCAAATCGTAATGATTCTGTAACATAAGTTGATGGTTTTTTGGTCTTTCCCTCACAATTTCCGACCTGGCCCCTTTTTTCTCCAAAATTAAAAGAAATCCTATTTAGGATATTTTGACAAAAACTTTGGTCAAGTATAAATAGACAAAATTTTCCAATACTCGTCTATTTAGATAAAATTATAGCGCGCTTATATAAGACAATAACTTGATGAAAGCACTTATATTACTTTTGTCTTCTTAATAAGTGAGAATTCTAAATTAAAACTATCCTTTACAAGATACTAGGCTATCTATCCAAGGGCCTCATGACCTTAAAATCAAGACAAATTCTTCTAGTATTTTCCGTCAACCATCCTAAGTATTCACAAGAACTTTTGAAGTCAGATAAAAGATAGAATCACAAATATTTTGAAGATACATTGATAATACTGATAATGTTTGTTTAATCACCCACCTAAAACAATAATGACACACTATAAATTCACAAACTTTCCCTTACATGCAAAAAAAGAACCCCCAACCGTCCAGAGACGATTGATGGTTCTTTTCATGTTTCGGTATGTTAGCGCCCGCGCTCTTTGATACGTGCAGCCTTACCAGACAAGGCACGGATGTAGTAGAGCTTAGCACGACGTACGCGACCTTTACGAACTACTTCGATTTTAGCAACACGTGGAGTGTGTACTGGGAAAGTACGTTCAACCCCTACACCGTTCGAAATTTTACGAACTGTGTAAGTTTCGCTGATGCCTGCACCGCGACGCTTGATTACTAACCCTTCGAAGATTTGGATACGTTCGCGTGAACCTTCGACAACCTTAGCGTGTACACGTACAGTGTCACCAGGGCGGAACTCAGGAATATCGCTACGTAATTGAGCTGAGGTAATTTTTTCAATCACTTTACTCATGTTTTTTTCTCCTCTCGACTAACACTCATAACTAGCCCTAGGGCTTAGCCAGCGGAATATTGTGATATCTGCGGTTTTTCACCACTTCTAGTATTATACCAAACTCTGCCTATTTGTAAAGCCTAATTGACATTTTTTTCGGCCTGAATTTCAGCTAGCCACTTGCGCTCTTCTTTGGACAAATCGGCATGTTCAAGTAGATCCGGACGACGCTCCAAAGTCCGTCGGATAGCTTCTTTACCCTGCCACTGACGAATCTTATCATGATGTCCACTGAAGAGTACCTCTGGCACCTCCATACCACGGAAATCTCGTGGACGGGTATATTGAGGATGCTCTAAGAGTGAACGTTGATGGGATTCGCCCACAATGGAATCCGCATTACCTAAAACTTCAGGAATCAGGCGCACGGTAGCATCGATCATAATCATGGCCGGCAGCTCCCCATTGGTTAAGACATAATCCCCCAGTGAAACTTCATCGGTTACAAAAGACCGCACCCGCTCGTCAAAGCCCTCGTAGTGGCCACAAATAAAGACCAACTGCTCCGCCTGAGACCATTCCTGGGCCAAACTCTGACTAAAAGGTACCCCGGTTGGATCCATCAGGATAATGCGGGCATTTTCCTTGGGCGCAATATGTTCTAGCATGTGAACAATGGGATCCACCCGCAGTAACATACCTGCCCCACCACCAAAGGGATAATCATCCACATGGCCATGCTTATTCACCGCAAAGTCCCGGAAGTTATGGGTCTGGAAGTCAATCAGCCCCTTGGCTTGAGCTTGCCCCATCAGAGAATGATGCATGGGCTCAAACATCTCAGGGAAGAGGGTCAAGACATCAAGCTTCATCGTCAATCAGCCCTTCCATTAGTTCAACCTTAACCTGTCCAGCTTCCAAGTCAACGGCTTTGACTACATCGCCAATAAAAGGAATTAAGGCGTCTTTGGCCTTGGGAATATTACGTTGAACCACAAAGACATCATTAGAACCTAGCTGAAGAATTTCCTTAATCTTCCCAAGAGTCTTACCTTCTAGGGTCACAACCTCCAAGCCCAAGAGTTGATGATGGTAGTAGCTATCCTCTTCTAGCTCCTCTTGCTCACTCTCGTCAATGGCCAGCCAGCAGCCCTTGAAGCCTTCGACCTGGTTAATATTGTTGTAGCCAACAAAACTAATGAGCCAAGTTCCCTTATGGATGGCCGCCTTAGCAACTTGAACACTAGCTAGCGGTTGGGAATTCAAATCCTTCAGAATATAGAGGGCCTTGCCACTTGCAAAGCGCTCCTCTGGAAAGTCAGTATCGGCAATTAATTTGAGTTGCCCCCGAATCCCGAAGGTATTCACAATACGGGCTACGCGATAATAAGTCATACTTGTCCTCCTTTTATGCCTAATAAAAATCAGGCCTCCCCTCTCAGTATACCATGAAAGGGAGCCTGATTCTAGTTGTCTTAACGACGGCCCGCTGCTTGTTTGAGGGCCATATATTCGTCCTTGTGGTCAAATCCGACTAGCATTTGAGGATAGCTGGCATCCAAATGCTCCATGAGTCGATTTAACTTGGCTTCAGTATCTTTAACTGTGTGTTTGGCTGGGAAGACGGCTAAGCGTTTGAAGTCTTTGGTATGGAGATAGACCACAAACTTGACGGACTTGTAGAGGTTAAAGCGTCTGGTTTCCTTGTAGACATAGCTATAGATAATGTCACGCAAGTCCACAATGGCATTCTTACGCCCCATGACAATCAATTGATCCTTATAGACATAGACGCCCAAATGCTTCTCGTAGTAGGTCGCACCCTTACGTAAGGCTTGTTCATCTTGACCTAGCTCAGGGAAGGTTACTAAAAGTTGTTCGTAGAAGCGTTTATTATCTAGATAACGGAAGACAGCATAGGCTAGGAAACCTAAGCCTACTAAGGCAGTCCCTGCAGTCATAATGGTACCAGTACTTTCAACATTAGCAACACTGGTCAGGTTGAGTTTCTTAATTTCAAACGCTTTGTTGTCCGCCACTCCAGGCTCTTGCTTTTCGAGTGATTGTCTAATGTTTTGGAGGGAAAGGCTACTGAGCTCCTTAACTTCCCCCATAATCGTAATAGGGTTAGTCTCTAGGGTGCCCTTTCTTTGCGCTTCTTCTAACTTTTTGATAATGGCTAAATCAGGTTTAGCCTCCGTCACTAGAAGGCTCTTATCATCCGCCACAACAAAGGTTTGTTCTTTCTCATGCTTGGTAGCTTCAATTCTGTAAAAAGCTTTTACTGCAAAGGTGGTCTTGCTACTCTTAGTGGTTGCACGCGTTTTAGGATAAACATAACCTTCACTGGCTAACTTGTCAGGTGTCGATTGAGTCGCCACATATTGGAAGAAGCCGGCCGCACTTAAGAGTAACAAACCATAAATCACAAGACTAATCACTCCACGCTTAAAGTTGGGTTTCATAGAATTCCTTCTTTCTAGTTATTATTCGTTACTTTATTATAACCAACTGCCTTTTCCTTGTCTAGCCAACTCCTAGATAGCTAAACGCTCATCAGCTAGCAGGATATGGGGATAGTGTTTTTCAAGACAGGCCATCAGACCTTCTAGGAAGGCACGCGCCTCCTTCTCTGGACAGGGACGAAGTTTAACTGTTTCAAACTGATCTCGGTCATAATAGAGGATTAGCCGGCTCTTCAAGCGGCCATTGTTGCTTTCATTGTTCAGATTTAAGCCCAATACCGTGCTAAGGTCAATCAAGCGCTCCTTAGCTCCTAAGACAAGGAGATAGTCACGGTAAAGATAGAGCCCCAGTTGCTTAGACTTAAACTGGCTCTGACTCACTAGCAAATCCTGGTCCTCTGCTAACTCTGGCAAGGCTTGGTAAACTTGGCCCCAAAAACGTCTCATGGCACTATAGCGATAGGCTGTAAAGCCTAATACCGCCAGCCCTAAAGCAAAGAAGAGATAGCTGACTAACTTCATGGATTGAATATAGGTTTCCGCCTTGTCTTGATTAAGCAAGGTCCCACTTATAAAAACGCGATTGCCCGTCTTATTGGTGACATAGCTTTCGATTGATTGTAGAAATTCTTTACTCTTGTCACTATCATCTACCATAGCCATGACATAATGGGGCTCATTTGCTAGTTGCCCCTGGTCATTTTTTTCTTTGAGTAGAGAAAGAAGAGAGGAGTCATCTCGGAACAAAATCGGAATATCCAGTCCCCCATCACTAACCAGGAAAAGACTCATTCCGGTCTTATCATCGCGATAGACAATCTTACCTCGCTCCTTTACCACATTGCTAACGGCGGAGACATAAGTGATTCTGGTTACTGGGACAGCAGTCAAACGGCTGACTCTAGAGACATTGGGATAGACCAAGCCTTGGGAACGGAGACTATTAGTGCTTGTCCCTTGGCTAATAAAGGCAAGGCCACCCCCAATTAATAGGCAGATAGACGCCACGATTAAATAAGGCAGGAGCTTCATTAATTTATATTTTTTCATAGTTTGCCTCCCTCACAGTTACTAAGTCTATTATATAAGATTGCCCCCCTTATCACCACTATCAAAAAGGACCAGGTTACCCCAGTCCTTTGCTTAGTCACTTATGGCTTAGCCACGTGCTTGACGTTTTAATTCTTTATAATCGGTCGCATGTTGAACGCCTACCAACATAGATGGATAGGCTTCTTGCAAGTAAACCATGAGACGATCTAACATAGATTGCGTGAAGTCTCTTTGATAGCGACGCGGTTTGACCACAAGACGGCGGAATTGGTTATTATGCAAGTGAACTTGGAAGGTAACCACTGAATTATTGGTTTGACGGACTGCATAAGTATAGATGATTTGGGTCAAGTCGATGATGCGATCATTAGCCCCAATCACTACCAAGTGATTCTTGTAGACATAGAGACCTAACTCAGGACTGTGGAAATCGCTGTCGGTCACTAATTTATCCAGGTCTTGCGCTAATTCTGGGAAGTGATCATACAAGGTATTGTAGAACTTAGTATTTTCCCAGTATTTCCAGAGAGCGGTAAGTAGCAGTAATAGGACCGCTATACCTAAGGCATAGCTTGAGAAACGCATGATGTTAAGGCGGTTTTCAGCTTCTGCTACATCTAGGAGCGCAGAATCATCAAAACGTGACTTCTCATTAGAATCAACTTTACCGCGTTCGATTACTTTTTCTGCAATTCTTAAGTCATCCGAGCCTTTTGAGGCAAAGGCCAAGACATTTAGGGGATTAGATTCTAGTTTCCCAGCCTCTGCTCGCTCCTTTATGATTTTGGCAATATTTGAATCTACATTTAGTAGAACTGGGAAAGCCCGCTCACCATCCGAGGCCAAGCAAGCAACCAATCCGGTATTGTTGTCCTCTGAAACCACTACCCCATTCTTTTTATGTGTAATCGAAACGTTTGAAACAGGAATAATTTCCTTAATGGTGACTGCAGTATGCCCTGTCAAAGCTTCGGTCTTAGGGTAGACCAGGCCTTGTTCTACAAATTGATCTGCACTTGAATTCTGACTCTTGTAGAAGAGGAAGCCACCTAGAGCCGCGCAAATCATGGCAAAAATTAAATAAGGCCAAACATTACGTAGATTATTGCGTTTCATAACTTACCTTCTTTCTTAAATGATAAATTTATTATACCCTTTTTAGAAGTCAGTGTGAAGTCATTACAGGCAAAAAAGAGCCAGCCCTAAGGCTGACTCTCCCGGTGAGGGCTTATTAAAGACCTGCAGCATTTTTCAATGCTTGGTATTCTGGTGCATGATCGGCACCCACTAGAATTTCAGGGTAGTGCTGATCTACAAAGTAAGTAAAGGCATTGACATCATCATCATAGGTCTTCTTAGAACCTAATAATGTGCTGAGAACATGTTTCTTGAAGTTCTTATCATAGGCTTCAACCGTGTAGATAACATGGCTAGCAATCCCCTGATGAATGGTTTGTTTAACCGCCACTAGGTAGAGGACGTCCTTGGCAGGCACAATGGTATTGCGCTGGGCCAAAGCAATTAAATGATCCTTGTAGACATAGAGGCCACGCTTGCTGTCAGCATATTGGCCACCTGATACTAAGAGATCCAGGTTACCTTCCAATTCTGGGAATTGAGCATAGAGTTCACGATAGGCTTTCTTACGACGTGATACATTGAAGGCAAAGAGTCCGACGAAGAACAAGGCCAGCGCGCCAAAGCCATAAGCACCATACAGGAGCATTTGCGCACTCGACTTATGTTTTTTGACATCGATGATAAAGGAACCCTCTAATGAAGACTGAGCTTCAGCCGCAAGTGATTGACGAATTTTAGAGATGTTATCCTTAGCAGCAGAACTGCTATCTTTTTCACCAGCTACTAGAACAGGATTGCTAACTAGTAAGCCTTTTTCTTGACTTGCCAAGGCAGACTTAATGTCAGCATCATCCTTATCCGCAATGAGGCCAAGAACTTTATTACCTGATATAACCAAGTACATAGCAGCCTTGTCATCGTTCTTAATATTGCCAATTTCTTCAATGATTTCGATTTTAATAGCCACGTTTTGTCCAAAATCCTTTGGATAGAGACCACCCCGGTCCACAACATATTGCGGGCTACTTGCAATTCCACCTATAAACCACATTAAAATAGCAAATCCACCAAACAAAACGGTGAGTAAAACAGTTGCCCAAAGGCCACGCAAGTTCTTTTCCTTCATAGACACCCTTCTTTCTCCTTAAGTATAGCTCTATTATAAACCCCTTTCATGGATTTGTACAGATATTTTCAAGCGATTTCTTACTTAATAAGAAAGATTCCCTTAACAAAAGCACTGAGCTCGCTAAAAGGCTCTGAGAGATATGAGCCGCTAAATGAAAAAGACGCCCCAAAGGCGTCTTAAGCTTATTTAGAAGTGATTTTCAAATCAGGATAGCGTTGCCCTAGCACAACTAGGAAGATCTCCAAGTCTTCTGCCAAAGTTTTATTGCGACCATGGTAGGATCTAAAGGTATGGAATTGCCCCTTCACATCTCGTGCTCGGAAGAAGTAGTTAACTTGTTTTGCCCCGTAACGACCACGCGAAACGATCTTATTCAAGGTCAAAGCGGCTAGCTCGTTGATAGGCAGAACCGCCATGCGCAGCCCCAAGCAAATCAAACTGTCTTTGTAGAGGTAGAGGCCACGATAGTCATCTGCATAGTCACTGGCTACTTGCAAGTGGTCAAGCTGGCCCTTGAGCTCAGGAAAACGTTCATAGAGACGGCTATAGAACAGACGTCGACGGTAGCGATTGAACAAGCCCCATAAGATACACAAGACACTGGCTGCGGTAAAACCATAAACTAGCCAATGGATGGTCCTTTGTGACTGACGATATTCTTTCATGTTGACTAGATATTCCGTCCATAGCTGATTACGGTATGGAAGACTAGTTTCACTATTATCTGCCATCGTATCTAAAAGTTTCTTGGCCGCGTCACTCTTATCCACTTCCCCAATTAGCTTGGCAGGTTCATTGAGCAGCGCGCCATAGGTCTTGAGTCGAGCAGCGGCGACATCCGGATCATCTTTGCTAGCGACCAAGACTAGGTAAGGTTTATCTGTTACCTTAGCAGCTGAGACAAGGTAGATGGCCACATTATCCTCCTCGGCCAAGAGAAAGATCGACTCTGCCTCTACCACTACATGCTTGCTCGAGCTTTCTGGGAAAGGTTCCTGGCCTGCCAAAAGGGCTTGGGGTTGGGTCGCAAGGAGGGCCAGATAAGCAAAGAACGTAAAAATTAATAAGAACAGCAAGAGGCCACTACCGGCCCATGTCCGCCAACCATATACTTCTTTAAGCTTTTTTCTTTCTTCTTTCTTCACCGATTTCCTCCTAATGAATATAGAAAAACGCCCCTAAGGGCGCTTGATTATTCTGCTGAACTTTCTTCCGCATGGTCAGCAATGACAATACGTGACCGCTTGCGACCACGAGTCTTAACGCTGTAGACGATAGTCCGGATGGCACGAGCAACACGGCCCTTCTTACCAATCACACGCCCTACATCTTGCGGATTCAAGTGCAAATGATACTCCATGAAGTCATCGGTCTCTACTTGTTCCACACCAAAATCTTCTGGGTGGTCCAAGAGCGGCTTCACGATTGCAGTAATTAATGCTTCAATATTTACCATATCTCATCATCCTTTATCTAGAACACTGCTCGAGACTATTTGCTTTCGTGGAATTTCTTCATGATGCCTTTTGAAGACAAGAGGTTACGCACGGTGTCAGATGGTTGCGCACCATTTGATAACCATTTCAATGCGAGTTCTTCTTCAACTTCTAAAGTAGCTGGGTTAGTTAATGGGTTGTAGTGACCGATTTTCTCGATGATACGACCATCACGTGGAGAACGTGAGTCAGCAACAACGATACGGTAGAAAGGTGCTTTCTTAGAACCCATACGTTTCAAACGAATTTTAACTGCCATGTTAATTTCACCTCCTCAATTGATTACAGACCCTAGTCTAACATATAAAAAAGCATCTGTAAAGTATTTTTACTTTACAGATGCGAAAATTTTGTTTACTTAGCTAAACCTTCTGAGATCTTATCTAAGTTATACTTCATCATAGAGTAGTAGCTGTCGCCTTCTTGGCCTTCTTCAGCAATAGAGTCAGTGAAGATTTTAGCGTAGATTGGAATACCGGTCTCGCTAGAGATGGTCTTCATTGGACGGTCATCCACACTTGATTCTACGAAGAGAGCTGGTACCTTAGAGCCTTTGAGCTTCTTAACCAAATCACGAATTTGGTCAGGTGTGCCTTCTTGTTCGGTGTTAATTTCCCAGATGTAAGCTGATGGTACATTGTAGGCTTTAGAGAAGTACTTGAAGCAGCCTTCACTAGTAACAATCATTTTCTTCTCTTCTGGAATAGCATCAAACTTAGTTTTAGCTTCCTTGTCCAAAGCTTCTAACTTGGCAACATAGTCGTCCAAGTTCTTTTGGTAGAAGTCCTTGTTGCTTGGATCTTTTTCAATCAGGTGTTTGGCAATGTTTTTAGCGTAAATTACCCCATTTTCTAAGTTCAACCAAGCATGAGGGTCTTCCTTACCAGTTTCGCCCTCACCTTCCAAGTGAATGACTTCCACGCCCTCGCTGACTGCGAAGTAGTCTTTATTTTCCACTCGTTTGGCATTTTCTACCAATTTAGCGAACCAAGCATTGCCCCCAGTTTCCAAGTTAATACCATTGTAGAAGATTAAATCAGCTTGGGTGGTCTTCTTAATATCGTCAGGTAGTGGCTCATATTCATGAGGGTCTTGGCCTACTGGTACGATGGAGTGAAGATCGATTTTATCACCCGCAATGTTCTTGGTGATATCGGCGATAATAGAGTTAGTTGCGACAACTTTGAGTTTTTTATCTTGGGCGCTCACGCTTGGTACCAAACAAAACAATACCGTCAAGAGTGCCACTAATTTCATTAGCTTATGTTTCATTTGCGTAAAACCCGCTTTCTAAAGAATTGTTGTTTTGGAGAGATGAAGAAGCTAATCGCGAAAATCACAGCTGAGGTGAGTACAATGCTGGAGCCGGCCGCCACGTTGAAGCTAGTCCCCAGGAAGAGACCTAATACTGAAGTCACAGCCCCCAAGGTCGATGAGAGGAGAATCATAGACTTAAGGCTATTGACGTAGAGATAGGCGGTGGCAGCAGGCGTAATAAGCATGGCCACAATCAGGATGGTTCCGACACTTTGCATGGCCGTTACAGACACTAAGGTCAAGAGAATCATTAAGAGGTAGTGGTAGAAGTTAACCTTCATACCCATGGCTTTAGCCATTTGCGGGTCGAAGGACGTAATCAGCAACTCCTTGAAGAAGAGGATGATGACGATTAGCACCGCTAGGGAAACCCAAATGGTAATCCACTTGTCAGAATCTTGAACCGCTAAGATATTCCCGAAGAGAATATGGAAGAGGTCTGTCGAACTCCGGGCCAAGCCAATCAGGATGACCCCCAAGGCCAAGAAGGAGGAGAAGGTAATCCCAATCGCTGTATCCCCCTTGATAATTGAATTTCCTCGAATGAAGGTAATAATCATGGAGGCAAAAAGCCCAAAGACAATGGCCCCGACGAAGAAATTAATCCCCAAGATGAAGGACAAGGCGACCCCTGGTAACACCGCATGGGAGATAGCATCCCCCATAAGAGACATCCCTCTTAGGATAATGAAACACCCTACAGCCCCTGAGACAATCCCAATGACAATGGCGGTGACTAGCGCATTCTGCATATAATGCAGGGTCGACACATTCTCAATAAAGTCATGAATCAAGGTCATACCAGGTCACCTCCCTTACCAAAATAAACACTGTCGCCATAGGCGGCCTTCATATTCTGGTCATTAAATACCTGCTCAGTAGGCCCTACAGCAATCAGTTGCTTATTGATGATAATCAACTGATCGAAGTAACGCCGTACCTTATGCAAATCATGATGGACAATCAAGACCGTCTTGCCTTGGTTCTTGAGGTCCTTCAAGATTTTCATAATAATCTCTTCACTGACCGAATCAATCCCAGTAAAGGGCTCGTCCAAGAAGATGTAATCTGCTTCTTGAACCAGACAACGTGCCATCAAAACGCGTTGGAACTGTCCACCCGAGAGGGCTGAGATTTGTCGGTTAGCGAAGTCACTCAAGCCAACTTGGGCGAGCGCTTTTTCAACTTTATTCCATTCTTTCTTACTTACCTTGCGGAAAATACCGAGATTACTATACGTGCCTAAGGAGACACATTCTTTGACCTTAATTGGAAAGTTGAAATCAATGTCGCTCTTTTGGCCGACATAAGCTACTTTCTTCAGCATCTTCTTGGCAGGCACCCCGTCTAGAAACACCTGGCCATCATGGTCTATCATGTTCAAGATGGATTTAACAAAAGTAGATTTACCAGCACCGTTGGGCCCAATAATGCCGGTAATGGTCGGACCTGCTAATTCCAGATTAACTCCTTCTAAAGCGACCACTTGATTGTCATAACTGACGGTTAGATCTTGTGTCTTAATCACATGAATCATCTCCTCTCTTACCGCTAATTATATTGTACACCAGAGAAAAGATTAGGTCAACCTAAAATGTTTAGGTTAGCAAAAATTTTTCTTGCGATTTTAGGTTTAGGGGCTTTTAGCTTTCAAACTTATGTTTATCTATGGTGATAGGCGATTTTCATGACTAGTTCATTATATCGGTTTCTTGTTGGCAGTGATATTAATTTTGGCCACTGCATTTGAGACCAGCACCAAAAAATTTAATGGAGAAAAGTTTAGTAGCGACATAAAAAAGCCCCTGCCCTTTTCAAAGGACAGGAGCCGAAATGTTAGGATAGGATTAAGTCCACCAGCTCTTGGGCGGTGACCGGGCCAAAATAATGAGCCAAGTCCTGTTTGGCTAGGACTGCTAATAAATCTTGCTTAGTAACAGGTGTGCCTAGCAAGGCTTCTTCAATATCTTGGATGGCCCCTTTACCGAAGAAATCACCATAGATACGGCATTTGCTAATGCGACCAGCCTCAACTTCTAGGCTGAACTCTACAGTCCCGATTCCCAGATGAGCATCGCGATTATAGCTATAGCGTGGCGAATTGCCATAGTTCCATTCCCAGTTGCGATACTTAGAATCCGCCAAGGCTTCAATAGCCGTCCAATCTTCCTCAGTCAGCTGATAGCGCTTGGCTTGTTCAATGGAGTCAATCCCCATTAGACGGCAAATGACCTCATCCTTAAACTGATCAATGGTCATATGACGATAGGGCTCATCCAAGAGTTGGCGCAAGCCCATAACCCGGCTGCGCACCGACTTAATGCCCTTAGAATCAATTTTCTTACGGTTAGGATTGAGCACTTCCACCATGGCTTCATAATCGACATCTAGCAGGAGGGAATGACCACCATAAACCTTGCCAGCTACCATGGTCATAGCGGCACCTGATACCTTTTTACCTTGTGCCGTCAAGTCATTACGACCACTTTGCTCTACCTCACTTGCCCCCATATCATGCAAGAGTTTGACAACGGGTGCGTAGAAACGTTGATAGTTGCCATAGATATTAGTATCACCTGGCATAATATAGCAGACATTGACGGCCCCCTGATCGCAGTAAACCGCCCCACCGCCCGTATCACGACGGACTAACTGAATACCATGTTCCTTAAGATAGTCATGGTTGACTTCCACTTCTGCGTTCTGGAAGCGACCGATTTCCACCTTAGGCTTACAGTAATAGGGGAAAAGTATGGTCTCATCTAGGTCTAAATGATTAAGGACATAGACCTGCATAGCCAGCGTTAAGGCCCCATCAGGCAGATATTGGCCATTGCGAATAGGTTCAATTAGATACATGTCATCCTCCTAAGCTTGATTAGCTGCAGCCGCACAGGTCAACAAGAGGTCTTTACTGTCTTGAGACAGCCAGACCGTCCGGTCTTGAATGGCGCGTGGCATGCGATATTGTTTTTGATTCAAGGTCACCAAGATGGCATTGGGATTGGCCATCACCGCTTGGTGGAAAGGTTGCTTAATAAATTGTGGTGTGGTAAAACCTACCCCGATTTCAAGATAGAGCATCTTGTCCCCTTCATGGCTAGCCAAGAAATCCTTGTAGCGACCCAATTGGGCCATAAAGTCTCCATCTTCCACCATGCCCTTTTCAGCATTTCGCTTGTTGATTTCTAGCGGTGCCCCGCACTTAGGACAGAGGGGAATGTCTTCATAGGCCACCTGGCCTTGGACTTGATGCTGAGCCAGATGGCGAATCAGCGCATCATCCCGATAGGTCTGGGCGTGGCAATGGCGACTGCACTGCATCAGGCCATACTCTCCCTGGATATGGAAGACCTTGTTAGGATCGTAATCAGCCACCCAAAAGGCATTATCGGCATTGGTCGTAATGATATGATAGGCCTTGTCCTTGAGCAAGTCTTTGAGGGCCAAGTAAGAGGGCCCCACGGGTTGATCCAGGTAGTTGAGGCAGACAAAGCGACTTTGGAAGGCCCAATATTCCGACCAACTAGGGAAATCAAAGAGACTGGCCTGCAACATATCGAGGAAGCCATACTTTTCAATAAAGTCAGGAAAAGCCTCTTGGAAACGTGGGCCAATATAGGTAAAACCATCCGCAGCTGACATGCCAGCCCCAATCCCTACGACTACGGCCTCTGCTTCCTTAAGCAGGGCCAAGAGTTGCTGGGCTTGACTGGGATAGGTTTTAGTAAGTGCTTGCCACATGGGAGGCCTCCTTGGAATGAAGTAAGTCATGATAGAGTTGGTACTGGCTATCTGTCCAGACATTGAAGATGACCTGGAGCTTGGAGCCCGTCTCTGCTAGATAAGCAGAGACCGTCTCAATGGCAATTGGAGTCGCCTCTTCAATAGGATAGGAAAATTCACCGGTCGAAATACAACAGAAAGCGATTGTCTCCAAACCCGCTTGGTCGGCACAAGCCAAACAAGACCGATAAGCCTTTTTGAGTAGGTCCTGCATCATGGGCGATACTGGCAAATGATGAATGCGTGGCCCTACCGTATGAATGACCTGCTTGGCTGGTAAATTAAAGCCGGATGTCATGAGAGCTTGACCGACAGGCAGCGGCTTACCACCCCGGGCCTTTTTCAAATCAGCACAGGCCAAGCGTAAACCAACGCCGGCAAAAGTATGAATTTGGTTATCAATGCAATAATGGTTAGGTTCAAAGCAACCTAACATGGCTGAATTTGCTGCATTAACAATAGCATCTACCGCTAAACGGGTAATATCGCCCTGCCAGAGATAAAGTGAGGGATGCGCTGTCTTCTGGCAATCTGCCAAATGATAGATAGCTTCCTGCTGACGCCAGGCTGCCAAGAAGCGACTTTCCAAATCTAGGTAGTCCTGACTAACTGGATAAGGCAAGCGTTGATTAACTAAGCCACGATATTGCCGGAACTTTTCTTCATCAGTCCCCGGCTCAGGGCTAGCCCCAAGATGGCGAATCAGGGCGTCCAATTCTTGCGCAAACATGTCAGCCCCTCCTGTCTTAGTCTAGCGGATCTGGTAAAGCTAAGAAGGCTGCTTCCTCAACATCTGTCAAGCGCACCAACCAGGATTCTGCTGGATTAGCTGAGTTAAGCAAAGTTGGTTGATCTTGAGCAGCTGTGTTAACGTCCACAATACGCCCAGACAGGGGTGAGAAAATATCTAGGACGGTCTTAGAGGCTTCTAAACTTAAGAGAGAGTCGCCAGCCTCGACTTGGCTTTCGCGGGTAAATTCCACATAGCCAACCGTCCCAACATCATCTTGTAATTCTGGCGTCATGCTGAGGGTGTAGATATCCCCTTCTTTTTCAACCCATAAATAGTTTCCTAATTTCTTCATTATAATTCCTCCGATTTCTTATCTTGATTTAGTTGATAGGCTTGAGCTAAAGCCTGGAGTGCTACTTGGCGATTTTTAATATCTGGCACTAGGGGAATAACCATAAGTTCCTCAAGGTCTAGACTAGCTGCCAAGTCATCTAGCTGCTGCTTGACTTGGTCAAGGGTGCCTACGACCACACGCTGGCGGTTGATTTCTATCTGTACTCGATCCTCCTGGCTTAGGGGATAAGCGGACGCCTCCTGGACTGTTGGAAAGGTCTTGAACTCAGCATAGTCTTGCTTACCCAGTTGCCAGATGTCTAAGGCTGATAGGAGTTGCTGACACTGAGTCTCATCCTGACCTAAGACCACAAAGACCGCCAGGCTAGCTTGCGGCCTGTGGCCTGCTTCTTGGCAGGCAGCTCGATAGGTAGTTAAGGCCTCTCGGGCACTGGCAAGTGGGTCCTTGCCAGGCGCCAAGAAATAGCCATAGACATAAGCCTGACCCAAACTTCCTGCTAACTGGGCTGACTGAAGGCCAGCCGACAGCAACCAGAGGGCTTCCTGGCTGGGCCCCGCCGAGTGCAAACCAACTGCATCAGGATCCGCCAAATACTGCACCAAATCGGTCACTTGTTGGGCATAATCTGAACGTTTAAGCTCGCCCGTCCCCATCAATTCTCTGACAGAGCTGGTACCTGGATTATTTCCTAAGCCCACATTGACACGACCTGGGTAGAGAGACCTGAGGGTCGTCACCCACTCTGCGACCTTATAAGGCTGGTAGTGAGGCAACATGATACCACCCGAACCAATCATAATACGTTGCGTTTTACCCAACAAATGCATAATCATGAGCTCCGGGCTAGCACTGGCTAGGGCTGGCACCTGATGGTGCTCGGCCACCCAGAATCGGTGATAGCCCAATTTATCTGCTAATTGCGCTAGGGCCACTGTCTCCCTCAGGGCTTCTTGGCTTGTTCGGCCACTGTCTACCATGGCATAATCCAAAACACTTAATAACATGTGACCCCTCCATTTTCATCAATAATTTTATTATCAATCAGACCTAGGGGATTGTCAACTCATGGCGATTGACCAGATAAAATTTTCGTGCTAACGTGTAAGTATCTGATTATGCTAGCTGATTGAACAGCTGCCGAAGGAGTGTCTCACATGCCATCCCCCCTGCTTAGCCCACTAAGTCTAGGTGCCCATAGCTTAGCCAATCGCTTCGTTCTCTCACCTATGACCACTAATTCCTCAACCGCTCAAGGTCACATTACCGAAGAAGACTTGGCCTACTCCCGCCGCCGGGCCCAGTCAGCCCCCCTGCAAATCACCGGGGCTGCCTACATTCATCCCCAGGGACAACTCTTCGAATTTGGGCCCAGTCTGGCTGAGGATGCCTGTGTACCGGGTTTGACAAAACTTGCTCAGGCTATGCAGCAAGATGGCGCCAAGGCGCTCATCCAATTGACCCACGCGGGACGATTTGCGGAGCCTTACCTGCGACGTCAGGGCTATGTTTACGGCCCCAGCCCAATGACCCTAAATTCCCCTATCCCCCACCAAGTAAAAGCCTTAGATCAGTCACAGATTAAGGCCATTATTGGCTACTATGCGGACGCAACGCGCCGAGCCATCCAAGCGGGCTTTGCCGGCATCGAGTTATCCAGTGCCCAACGTCTGCTGCCTCAGTCCTTCTTGTCAACCTTCTCCAACCAGCGGACGGATGCATATGGGGCTGATAGTCTAGAAAATCGCGCTCGCTTGATTTTAGAAATTTGGGACGCCATTATGGAAGTCGTCGAACGACTAGCACCTTCAGGCTTTATCCTAGGCTATCGCTGTACGCCTGAGGAAACACGTGGCCAAGAAGTCGGCTATACAGTAGAAGAATTCAATCAAGTGACGGATTGGATTTTGGAGCGTGTGCCCTTGGACTACCTCTGCCTAGCAAGTTGGGGACGGGATGTCTTCCGCAACCGCGTGAGAGCTGCGGGCCCCCATCAAGGCCGTCTAATCAACCAAGTCGTCCACGAGCACTTAGCTGGTCGGCTTCCTCTCATGGTAACGGGTGGCATTAATTCTATTGCCAAGGCCCAAGAAGCCCTAGAACATGCTGAATTAGTGGGGATTTCTACCCCCTTTGTGGTGGATCCAGACTTTGTCAATAAGTTTGCTGCAGGAGATCCTAATCCGATTAATCTGCAGATTAGTCCTGAAGACTTGGCCGACTTGGCCATTCCTCAGGCCGCCTTCAAGGACATTGTCCGCATGATGGATATCGGCCAAGCCCTGCCACAAGATACCCGCGACCAATTCCGCAAGTTGGAAGAGAATTATAAGGGCGATAATACCTTCAAAGAAGTTTAGACTTTCGCTTATATAGCTAGAAAAAGAGGCTGGAATATCCAGCCTCTTTGCTTGTCTTAACGACGTTTCTTCAATTTTTTGAGTTTGCGTTGTAAGTCCTTTTCAGCCTTACGTTTAGCTAACTGTTCGGGTGTCATGAAGTCGGTATCGCTCATACCGCCGCCCCCCATACCTGGGAAGCCACCGCCGCCTTGTTGGAGTTGGGCCATCATTTTCTTCATACCGCCCATCTTACCATTAGACATTTGGCTCATCATATCGCGTGACTGATTGAACTGTTTAATCATGCGGTTAACATCGGCTAGCGACTGACCACAACCAGCTGCAATCCGTTTACGACGGCTCTGAGAAATAATATCTGGATTCTCACGTTCAGCTGGTGTCATGGAGAGGACAATGGCCTTAACACGCGCCATATCCTTCTGGTTGACATCTAGTTCATCCAGGCCAGGAATCTTGTTAATCCCAGGGATTAACTTAATCAAGTCCTTGAGCGGGCCCATCTTGTTGACTTGGTCCATTTGCTCGATAAAGTCATTAAAGTCAAAGCTATTGGCCTTAATCTTATCTGCCATCTCTTGGGCGCGGGCTTCATCAAACTCCTGTTGAGCCTTCTCAATCAAGGTCATCATGTCCCCCATACCCAGAATCCGGCTGGACATGCGGTCTGGGTAGAATGGCTCTAGGGCATCGAGTTTCTCACCTTGCCCGGTAAACTTAATTGGTCGGTCAATGATTGAGCGAATCGATAAGGCCGCCCCGCCCCGGGTATCCCCATCTAATTTGGTGATAATAACCCCGGTAATATCCAGAGAATCGTTGAAGGCCTTGGCCACGTTGACCGCGTCTTGACCGGTCATGGCATCTACTGTCAGAAGAATTTCGTGCGGGTTAACCGCTGCCTTAATTTGGCGCAACTCTTCCATCAGAGTCTCATCGACATGCAGACGACCTGCCGTATCGATTAAGACCACATCATTGCCTTGTATACGGGCTTGAGCCACCGCTTGACGGGCAATTTCAACCGGGCTAACATCAGAACCTAAGCTAAAGACATCAAAACCGAGTTGCTGACCAATGGTTTGGAGCTGGGCAATGGCCGCTGGACGGTAAATATCGCCCGCTACCAGTAAAGGACGCTTCTTACCTTGAGCTTGGACGTATTTGGCCAATTTACCTACGGTTGTTGTCTTCCCGGCCCCTTGGAGACCGGCCATCATGATAATGGTTGGCGGTTGGGTCGCAAAGTTAAGCGGCACCTGTTCGCCACCCATGAGGGCGGTTAATTCTTCGTCAACAATCTTGACTACTTGTTGAGCGGGTGATAATGAAGCCAAGACATCTGAGCCTAAGGCCCGTTCATTGACTGTCTTAACAAAACTCTTCACCACTTGGAAGTTAACGTCGGCCTCTAAGAGGGCTAGACGAATCTCCCGCATCATCTGTCTTAAGTCTGCTTCGCTAATGGTACCTCCGGCACCAATGCCGCTAATGGCATTCTGCAAGCGTTCGGATAATCCTTCAAACGCCATTGTGTTCCTCCTTCTTGGCTAGCATTCAACTAGCCCCATGTTTTGATTTTATCTTGTTCATAAGCACAGGATCAAGCTACTGATCCATTGCCCGAATTTCTGCTAGGAAAGTCTGACCCACTTGATCCGTATGACTGGCTAGCTGGTCTAGCAAGGCTAGTCTTGCCTCTCGACGTGCTAAGAGATGGAGCTGATCTTCATAGTGCTCTAATGTCTGCTCAGCCCGCTTCAAATTATCCCGGACAGCTTGGCGACTAATATCATAGTGGTCGGCAATTTCAGCTAGGGAAAAGTCTTCCTCATAATAGAGGCCAAGCATAGCTTGTTGCTTATCAGTTAAGAGCCCGCCGTAAAAACCAAGCAGCTGGTTGACCCGCATTACTTTTGCTAAATCCATTAATGCCGCCTACCCTTCAGGATATTGGATATAGGCAGCCAGGCGATTGGCCAAATCCGTTGAAGTAGCGTGTTCTAAGAGCTCCGCCAATTCATGGACTTCCGTCTTAGTATAGCCTAGTTTGTGCTCTAAGAAATATTCCCAGATTTCATGCTTACGCACTAGTTCAATGGCTAATTTCTGACCTTGAGGCGTTAGCATGGCCCCACTATAGGGCCTGTAGGCTACCAAACCTTCTTGGGCCAATTTAGTAATCATCTCACTCACCGAAGGGGGGGCTACATTGAGACCAGTGGCAATTTCCTTGTTAGAAACATATTGGCCATGACCTGCCTCGTGAATGAACTTAAGGTAGTCTTCTTGACTTTGGCTTTTTTTCATTGCGACACCTCGTCTCCTAATCCTTCTTGTCTTATTCTACCATGTTTCTAGAGTCAAGACAAACTAGATTAGGCCTGCCTAAGTCTTATTGTTATAAAAACAACCTAGTGCCCAAAGAGCACTAGGTTATTTTAGCTATCTGCTTGCAAAAATGATAAGAGATAAGGTTCTAGAATAAAAGCCACACTTACCCCAACTGCCCAGGACAAGGGATAATCGGCTAGGAAGGCAGGGCCAGTTGCCGGCCCAAAGCCAAAGATCAGCAGCTTGAAATAGATGGTCACAACCGCCGCGACTATCGCACAAATCATGGCGTTCGTTGCCAAACGCAAAGGCCAGCCGCTTAATGACAGAGTTGACTTAAGTGGCTTGGTGATCAAGTCAAAAGGAAAGCCCACGCCGACCAAGACACTGATAATAATGGCTTGTGTCGTATCCACGGCCAACTGCCCCCAAGAAAACTGACTATATTTTATTAAAATAGCGGCTGAAATGGCCGTACTAGCAAAGATGGATAAAAGTAGATTATATTGAATGACAAACTTAAAGGAAGATTGTTTTTCCATAGGACCTCCTCAAACAGATAGATTGTTAACATCTTATCCTACCCTAAAAAAATCCCACACGCAAGTAAAGTTTTCCTTAAGATTGCGATAATCCAAATAGCAGCGACTTAATCTCCATTACAAACAGAGGCCAGGCTAACCCAACCTCTCGCTATCTTAATTTTTTACTTCTAGAACATCCTTGACCAAGCTGTACATATAGGCTTCAGCATCAAACTTCTTCAAGTCAGTCGCCTTCTCACCGAGACCAATGTACTTAACTGGAATATCCAATTCATAGCGAATGGAGAGGACTACGCCCCCTTTGGCTGTTCCATCTAACTTAGTCAGCACCAAGCCGGTAATTTCAGTTGCTTCATTGAATTGTTTGGCCTGGATGAGCGCATTTTGCCCGGTTGTCGCGTCCAAAGCTAATAGGACTTCTTGGACCCCATTTGGGTTCTCACGCTCAATAATCCGCTTAATCTTAGCCAATTCTTCCATGAGATTGGCCTTGGTCTGTAAACGACCGGCCGTATCGACTAAGAGATAGTCATAACCTTCAGCGTTGGCTTTCTTAACCGCATCATAGACAACCGCAGCCGGGTCACCTTGGGCCTTGCCCGTTACCACTGGAATATCCAGACGCTCGCCCCAGACATTCAGTTGCTCGACAGCACCAGCCCGGAAGGTATCGGCAGCTGCCATGAGGACCTTGTGACCTTCTTGCTTGAGCTGATAACCAATCTTACCGACCGAGGTGGTCTTCCCTACCCCATTAACCCCGACAAAGAGGATAACCGTCGGACCATCTGGGTTCTCCTTAAGTGAAACCAGATTTTGGCCGCCTCGCTCATAGACTTGAACCATTTTTTCAAGGAGTACGCGCTTGACATCTTCTGGCTTGTGGACCCCTGTCCGTTCGATTTCATCACGAATGGCATCAGTAATAGCGATAGTCATCGCAAAACCAACGTCCGCCCCGATAAAGGCTTCTTCCAAGTCCTCATAGAACTCCTCATCCACTTCACGGAAACTTGTGAAGAGGTTGGTCATAATATCAGTGAAGTTGCGCCGAGTCTTGGCTGTCCCTTGGTCGTAGGAGTCAATGACTATCTGGTCTTCTTTTTTTACTTCTTCTTCTTTGACAACGGCATCTTCCCCGGTAAAGGCACGCCGTATACGATCAAATAACCCCATGGGTTCACCCCTTTCTAAGTCTTAGCTGACTTTTGGTTTACACGATAAATTTATGAATAGCGTGAGCCACGCCATCTTCCTCATTAGTTAAGGAGACATATTGGGCAGCTGCCTTAACTTGATCGGTCGCATTGCCCATGGCTACGCCTAGACCTGCTAATTCAATCATAGACAGGTCGTTTTCCTGGTCGCCCATGGTCATCATTTCTTGTGGACTAATATCTAAGAGCTCCCCTAATTTAGCTAGGGTATCGCCCTTGCTGACACCTTTTTTCATGACTTCAAGGAAAAAGGACCGTGACTTGAAGACAGCGTATTGATCCTTGAAGGCTGGGTCCAACTTAGGAATTTGGGCATCCAAATGCTCCTGAGTGGTGACAATGACGAATTTATTAAAGGCGTGATCTGGATCAAAGGTCCTATAGTCTTGGACCACACTCGGTACATTGGTGACATTTTCCAAATAGAGGGATGGATAGCCTGCAGGATAGGCAGTCGGCTCATAGAGACGATCGGCATCAATGACATTAATTGGTAAATCCAAATCTTGTGTCACTTGATACCAAGCCAAGACATCTGATGTCCCTAGGGTATTAGAGACTAATACCTGCCCATCCTGAGCCTTTTGGACCATACCACCGTTGAAGGTCACAATGTAATCTTCTGGGTCTACCAAGCCTAAATCAGCTAGGAAATGTTTCATGGCAAAGTAAGGTCGGCCAGTACAGAGGACCACCTTGACCCCCTTGGATTTAGCATAGGCTAGTGCCTGACGATTAGCCTGGGAAACTTCTTTTTTAGCATTGAGTAAGGTACCATCGAGGTCAATGGCAATTAGCTTAATCATAGCCTTCCTCCTTCTATAATTGGGTCTGAATCTAATACTTAGTCGTAGTTGGCTTCACTCAAACGTACGGAAGCCAACTTGGAGACACCAGATTGTTCCATGGTTACCCCATAAAGCACGTCGGCATGTTCCATAGTCCCCTTACGGTGAGTAATGACAATGAACTGCGTATTTTCGGTAAAGTTCTGCAGATATTGGCCATAACGGAAGACGTTGGCATCATCCAAGGCCGCCTCCACTTCGTCCAAGACACAGAAGGGAACAGGGCGTGTCTCCAGAATGGCAAACAAGAGCGCAATGGCAGTAAAGGCCCGCTCGCCCCCGGATAAGAGGGCTAAATGTTGCTTACGCTTGCCTGGTGGTTGGGCGATAATGTCAATCCCTGTTGTCAACAAATCACTTGGATCAGTCAATTGCAGGGCAGCTTCCCCACCGGCAAAAAGTTTCTTAAAGATTTTCTGGAATTGCTGGTTGATTTGATGGAAGGCTTCGCTGAATCGCTTAATTACCTCCGCATCCATCTCATCCATGGTTTCTTGTAATTGTCCCATAGCAGTCAGCAAATCGGTTTCTTGCTCCCGCAAGTGAGTGTAACGCTCGTCTAAGGCAGCATAATCGTCAATGGCCGCCAAGTTAATCGGACCAAGATTATCAATCTGACGCTTAATTTGCTTAACTTGTTGGCTAACTTGACTAGCATCTTCTAGCTGACTAGCTTCTGTCTTAGCGGCTTCATAGGTCAGTTGATATTCCTGGCTTAAATAGTCCAAGTGAGAATCAATTAGGGATTCGTTTTTCTCAATCTGAGCCTGTGCTCGCGCTTCATCCTTATAAAGCTGTTGGAGCTGGCCTTGGAGCTGACGATCTTCTTGTTCATGTGCCCGATAGGTGTCGTTAAGAACTCGACGCGCTTCTCTTAATGCTGTCAGTTCCGCCTGTTGCTGCTGAGCTGTGGACTCTAAGTCTGCTAATTGCTCTAGCAAATCAGCCGATTGGCGCTCTAATTCAGCTAAATCGGCAGTATTCTGGTCTGCCAAGTTCTCATACTGCATGAGGAAATTCTGACGTTCCACTAATTGACTCTTAGCTGTCGCTAGGTCATGTCGCAACTGCCGCACTTCTACTTGCTTAACGGCTTCTTGAGTCCGGTAGTGGGATAGCGAGGCATCCAGAACTTGTAATTGCTGTTGACGATCCTCTTCGCTTAAGTTCAATTGTTGTAAATCCTGACTTAGACGGGCAATGGCCGCTTGGGCTGCTACTAAGTCTTCCTGAGCTTGCTCATAGTGTGCTTCCGCATTAGCAATGGTCTGGCTAAGCTGGCTGACTTCGTCTTGGGCAATCAATTGATGTTGGGATTGATGCTTGACTTGGCTAGCCAAGTGACCTAGGCCTTCTTGAGCTTGTTGGAAGGCTAAATCCGCCTGACTCATGTTCAGGCGAGCAGCTTCCACCTGCCCCTGCAAGTCTTGAATTTGTACTTGAAAAGCTTGCCATTCAGCTTCTGCCTGAGCCCGGTCCTTGATGACTTGCGCTAATTCTGTCTTAGCTGCTTCATACTCTTGGTTACGGGCTAGCATGGAGCTCGTTTGTTGCTTGAGGCGTCCACCAGTGATAGAACCACCCGGCATGAGGACTTCTCCATCCAGGGTTACAATCTTGACCTGATGCTTAAGGGCTTTAGCTAGGCTTTGGGCCGCTTCGATACGGTCACAAACTAAGGTAGTCCCTAGCAAATTAGCCACAATAATCTGATTCACTGGATCATACTCCACTAAATCAGAAGCCAGGCCAATAAAACCAGCAGTCTGACTAGCTGTTTGGATTTGTCCAGCGCCTAGATGGCGGGCCTTCATGCTAGCACGAGGCAGGAAGGTAGCACGCCCTGCTTGGGCTTGCTTGAGGTAGGCAATGGCCGCCCGGGCAGCCGCATCATCTGTTACGACGACGTGTTGGACACTAGCACCCAGAGCCGTATCAATGGCTACTTGGTAGTCAGCCGGCACCTTAATCAAGTCTGCCACTGTCCCTTCAATTCCCTGCAATTGCTTTTTACGCTTCATAATGGCTTTGACGCCTGCATAATAACCCGCATAGTCTGCTTGGAGCTGGGCCAAGGATTGGACCTTAGCATCCAGCATCTGGCTTTGACGCTCAAATTGGAAGAGTTTGGCCTGCAAGGCTTCACGTTGGCTATTGCCTTGGCGCAACTTTTCATTGAGGGTCTGGAAGGCTTGACGGGCACTAGCTTGAGTCTCACGACTGCTTTCGTAGCGCTCCTGAGCCTCAAGGTATTGACTCTCTAAGTCACCTTGATCTGCCTGTGCTTGAGCAGCCTGAGCTTGATAGTGGGTCAGACGTGCTTGGGCTTGTTGTTTAATTTGTTCTTGGTGAGCCAACTGGTTCTTAGCACTGGCTTCTGCCTGATAGGCATCAATTAAGTCAGCTCGCAAACGCTCGGCCTGATCTTCAGATAGGCCTGCAAGACTGGACCGCTCGGCTTCCAGCTTAGCCAGATGTTGCTTGATTTCGGCCAATTCCAACTGAACCTTGCCTTCTTCTTCCTTCAAGGCGGATAGGCGTTCAGTTAAGGCTTGGGCCTCTGCTTGATGTTGTTGGTAGCTCAGTTGCTTCTCATGTAAATTGGAGGTGTTGAACTGGATTTGTTGGTCCAGCATTTGTTGCTTGGCTCTAGTCTGCTCAATGACTTGAACCTGGGCTTGGTTGCGTTCTGATGCTTGATCGATTTGTTGGATATAATCCTCTAAGCTGGCTTGTTCTTGCTCCAGTTGGTCGGTTAAGGCCTCTAACTGGGCAGTTACTTGCGCTAACTCTTGGCTAACGGCCTGGTTCTTAGCCTTGGCCGCTTGCCAGGCATCACGATATTGTTCAACCTGATAGACATAGAGGGAAATCTCTAATTGCTTGAGGGCTTCCTTCTGTTCCAAATAAAGCAAGGCTGCTTCTTGTTGCTGCTTGAGGGGCTTGAGTTGGAGCTCCAACTCATGAATAATGTCCCGCACCCGGCTAAGATGGTCGCTGGATTTGCTGAGTTTGCGCTCAGCTTCTTGCTTACGGAACTGATACTTCTGAACCCCTGCCGCCTCTTCAAAAATAGAGCGACGTTCTTCTGGCTTATTGAGGAAGATGGACTCCACCTTACCTTGGGAAATCATAGCAAAGCTATTCTTACCCAAACCAGAGTCTAGAAGTAAATCGACGATGTCCTTGAGTCGGACCGCTTCATTATTAATGAAGTACTGAGATTCCCCATTACGGTTATAGGAACGCGTAATGGAGATTTCGCTAAAATCATAGTCCAAATAACGGTCTTCGTTATTGAGGACCAGGGTGACTTTAGCTAGGTTGACCGCCTTACGGGCTTGGGTCCCGTTAAAGATGACGTCCTCCATCTTATTGCCCCGTAAGCTCTTAGCGGATTGCTCCCCTAAGACCCAACGGATGGCTTCCGAGAGGTTAGACTTGCCCGACCCGTTAGGGCCGACGACCGCCGTCATCCCGCGGTCAAATTCAATGACAGTCTTGTCGGCAAAAGACTTAAAACCTGTCATTTCAATACGTGCTAAATACAAGGCTTAACCTCCCTTTCTAAGTGTTGAATCTGGCAACTTGAGGCTGCCGGTTTTGGGATCTACGGATGCCATACCCAACTCAGCCGCCTGCATTTCAGCTTGCTTCTTGCTGGAACCTTGGCCAGTGGCAATATGTTGGTCATTAACATAGAGCTCTACAGTGAAAATTTGGTCGTGGGCTGGGCCTTGCTTATCTTTGAGACGATAGTCAATCTGAACCGTGCCTTGCTTTTGAACTCGCTCTTGGAAGAGAGTCTTATGGTCTTGCGTCACTCTGCCCAGCAAGAGCTGGTGTTGACTGAACATAACCCGGTTGAGATAGTCTTTGGCGACCTCTAGGCCTTGATCTTCATAGATAGCCCCTAGAACCGCTTCGAAGCAGTCTGCTAAAATCGAGTCACGCTCCCGACCACCGCTCAACTCCTCCCCCTTGCCCAGTTGAAGGAATTGATTAAATTTTAATTGGCGAGCCAAGTAGGCCAAGCTCTTCTCTTGCACAATCTGAGCTCTCATGCGGGTTAATTTGCCTTCGGGTAAGTTTGGATAACTGTGATAGAGAAATTCACTGGATAGCAGTTCTAAGACGGCATCGCCCAAAAATTCCAAACGCTCATAATGTGGTAAGTGGCGTCTGGCTTGTTCATTTGCATAGGATGTATGGCGAAAGGCCTGTTGAATTAATTCCGGCTTATTGAAAGTCAGATTCAACTGCTTCTCTATTACACGAATGGTCCGATTCATAGCCATTCACCTCCTCTGTATCATCCTATCTATTTTATCACGTTTGCCCCCCTTTTGACAAAGGGAAGTCAAGCTATAACTTAAAACTATAAGACCTAATAGTTATTTAACATAAACTATTCGCTTACATTGCCTTGAAAAGGCTTGAAAATAGGAGTAAACTGTTACAGTATCTTACAATTAATTATTTTGTGGAGGGATATACATGAATCATTCCGTACTGCGTAAAGCAGCGATTTTAGGCTTGGCTGCCTTTACCTTGGCAGGAACCTTCAGCCCTGCAGTTAATGCACAAGTTTCGCTTGAAACAAGTGTCGACAACGAAGGAACCCCTATTCAAGGTGGGACTTTGAAAATTGCGGCAGTAGCCGGCGAGCCATTTTCTGGTGCCTTCAGCTCTCTCGTGGCTGACCAATCGACTGACTTAAGCGTCGTGGAAGGCTACATCAACACTGGGCTTTTCGAATATGACGAAAACCTTCAAATTAAGGATACTGGTTTAGCAAGTGCCAAACTAGATCCAGAGAACAAGAAAGTTACCATCACCATTCGCAAAGACCAAAAATGGTCAGATGGTCAACCGCTTACTATCGATGACGTCATCGCGCCTTACTACATCATCGCTAATAAGGACTACACAGGTATCCGCTATGGGGATGACTTCAAGAACGTTGTAGGGATTGAAGACTACCATGACGGCAAATCCGACACCATCTCAGGTCTCAAGAAGATTGACGATTACACGCTTGAAATTAGCTACAAGACCTTCTCTGCTTCTATGAAGCAAGTTGGGGGTGGGATCTCTCCATACGTAGAACCTAAACATATTTATGACAAAATTGCCATTAAGGATATTGCTGATAGCGACCAAGTACGTGTCAATCCAGTCGGCATGGGGCCATTCCGCGTTAAATCCATCACGCCAGGTGAAGCCATTGTCTTAGAATCCAACGAATACTACTTCAAGGGCAAACCAAAAGTTGACGGTGCTGTCATTGAGGTGGTCAACCCATCTACTGCCGTTGCTGAAATGAAGGCTGGTAACTACGACTTAGCTGAATTACCAACTGATGCATACGATACCTTTAAAGATGCCTCCAACTTCAAGACCATTGGGACAGTTGAAAACACCTATTCCTACATCGGCTTCAAGTTCGGTAGCTGGAACAAGGATAAGGAAGAAGTTGAGATGGACCCTAGCAAGGTCATCCAAAATAAGGCTTTACGTCAAGCCATGGCTTACGCCTTCGATGCAGACGCTGTCGGTCAACGCTTCTTCAGCGGCCTCCGCTTCCGTGCTAACACCTTGATTCCTTCCCTCTTCAAGAGCGTGCACGCTTCAGATCTTCCTGGCTTCACTTATGACCCAGAAAAATCTAAACAAATCTTAGCTGATGCAGGCTTTGTCGATAAGGATGGGGACGGCTTCGTTGAAGATCCTAACGGTAAGCCATTCACCCTCAAATTCTTAGCTCGTAGCTCAAGTGATATTGCTGAACCACTCTGGTCTTACTTCGTTGAGTCTTGGAAGCAAGTGGGGATTAATGTCGAATTGTTAGACGGTCGTCTCTATGACTTTAACTCCTATGCTGATATGCTCCGCAGCGATGATCAATCATTTGATGTCTTCGAAGGGGCTTGGGGTACCGGTGGTGACCCAAATCCAACTGGTTTCTATAGTAAGAAAGCACCATTTAACTACGAACGTTGGGCTGACGACAAGAACGAAGAATTGCTAGAAGCCCTCTCTTCTGACAAGGCCTTCGATGAAGCCTACCGTAAGGAAGCCTTCCACGCATGGCAGGCTTACACCAACGAAGAGCTTCCTGCTATTCCTTACCTCTACCGATACAGTATCCGTTCTGTCAACAACCGTGTTAAACACTATGATGTTGCGAACGGCTCAAGCTTCGGGATTGAACAGTTAGAATTAACAGCTGACGAACCAATTAAATAATTAGGCTACTGCCCTAGGCTAGGATTATCACTCATAATCCTAGCCTATTTTTATGCAAACAAAAAAGATGCAAGACTGGAAAGTCCTTGCATCTTTTTCTGATTTATTCTTTAACAGGTTGATCAGCAGTCAATTCAACATCTTGCCATTCAGTGCCAGAACCTAGCGTAATATCATAGTGCTTGACCCGGTTGTTGATTGACACGAGTGAGTGACGGTAGAGGGTTGGAATAACCGGCGCTTCATCGATGACGTATTTTTGCCAATCATCGTAGGCTTTCTTACGGGCTGCATCTTCAAAGGCTGCATCGGAATTGATAGCTGCTAAGAGCTTATCATTCTCTTCAGTTGCCCAACGCATAGAGTTGAATTGGTTGTCACGACCGAATTGAGTAGATGGGTTTGGATCGCCCCCTACCCCCATGGCAGCTTGGAAGACATCAATATCTGCGTCCTTATCTAGGAGATCGTAGAAGGTGTTGAACTCAAGCAAACGACCTTCATAGAGCTCAACGTTCACCCCAATTTGTTTCCAGGCATCAACATAGTATTGTGCAATTGGTTCAGCTACATCAGAACCTGACATAGAAGCGAAGGTCAGCTTGAAGCTCTTGCCGTTAGGATCTTCTACGAATCCGTCCCCGTCCTTATCAACGAAGCCGGCATCAGCCAAGATCTGTTTGGCCTTCTCTGGTTGGTAGGTGTACCCTTCAATACTACCATCATTATAGCTTGCGAACATGGATGGAATTGGAGAGTTAGCCCGCACCCGTAAGCCTTCATAGAAACGTTGGCCAATGGCGTCATTGTCAATCGCATAAGCCATGGCTTGACGGAGCGCTTTATTGGACACTGGCTTGCTGTCATCTGGTTGTACTTGCTCTTTTTCCTTATTCCAAGTCCCAACGTGGAAACCAATGTAGCTGTAGACGTTTGTCAGACGACCTAAGGTCTTGAAGTTGCTTGCATCCTTATAGGTGTTGTAGGCATCCTCTGGTAATGACGCATAGTCATAGTTACCTGCCTTCATTTCTGATACAGCAGTTGAGGCGTTAACTACATCGACTTGTAGGCCTGCTAATTTAGGCTTGCCTTTGTAGTAGTTGTCATTCCGTTCGAAGACAACGGACTCGCCAGGGGTGATGGATTTAACTTTGAAAGGCCCAAAGCCGACTGGATTAGTCCGAACTTGTTCGCTATCTTCAAGATCCTTGATTGGGGTTTTCTCTAAGATGTGCTTAGGTTCGACGTAGGAGGATACCCCACCACCTGCTTGGAGCATGGAAGCTGAGAATTCCTTATAGCTAATCTCTAAGGTGTAATCATCTACCTTCTTAAGACCAGAGATGGTGTCAGACTTACCATCATGGTATTCTTCCATCCCGACGACGTTCTTGAAGTCAGAACCATAACGGATACCGGTATAGTCCTTGTGCCCTACTACGTAGTAAGGATAGATGACATCTTCAATCGTGAGGGGCTGGCCATCTGTCCAGGTTACGCCTTCCGGAATCTTGATGGTGACTTTCTTGTTAGCTTGGTCAAAGGTCAACTTAGCCAAACCAGAATCGTCAATCTTATAGTCGCCATCAGAACCGTAGAGGCCTGGGTTGAAGAATTCAGTAATTCTCATGTCATTAGATTTCTCAGCATAGAGGCTGCTGAGTGCACCAGAGAAGGGATCCCCAACTAAGGCATATTTGAATACTCCACCATCAATTGCAGTTCCTTCGTTAGTCACTGATAAGGGGAGATTGGCGCCTTCAGCCACGGCAATAGCTGAAGGCCACATAATGGCGCTGACTGATAAGGCCGTGGCCATGAGGGCAAGATTTTTTCTAAAGGTTTTGTTCATGTTTTTCTCCTCCAAACATAGGTATCATTTTATGATTGAGTTTACTATACTCCTATTCCTATGAAAAAGCAATAGTTTTTTCACCGTTTTTTAATTTTCGTATCATCTTTTTCTTTTGAAAGCCATTAAATGGCCATTTTCAACACTATTTTTACCCTATCAAAAGAAGAAAGGCTGGGAAGATCCCAGCCTTTTCGTTTACTTATTCTTTTATTGGTGAATCTGCTGTTAACTCTACTTGGTTCCAGTCGAAGTCCACACCTGGGGTTGCATCATAGTGCTTAATCCGGTTGTTAAAGGATGTTAACTGGTAACGATAGAGGGTTGGCACCATTGGGACTTCATCCATGATGAAATCTTGCCATTTCTTGAAGGCTTCCTTACGGTAATCCGCATCAAAGGAAGCATCAGAGCGGATGTCTTTGAGTAAGCTATCATTTTGATCACTAGCATAACGCATATAGTTGAATTGGGCGTTGCGACCAAACATAAAGGCTGGGTTTGGATCCCCACCAAAGCCCATAGCTGCTGAGAAGACATCAATGTCTGCATCTGTCCCTAAGAGATCATAGAAGGAGTTAAACTCATGCAAACGCCCTTCATAGAGTTCGACGTTAATACCGACTTGCTTCCAAGCATCTACATAATATTGGGCAATTGGCTCAGCCACATCAGTTCCTGACATAGCCAAGTACTTGAGGCTAAATTGATTACCCTTAGGATCTTCTACGAAACCATCGCCATCCTTGTCCACAAAACCTGCATCTGCCAAGATTTGCTTAGCTTTTTCTGGTTGGTAGGTATAGCCTTCACGACTGCTGTCCGCAATATCCTTGAAGGTTGGTGGAATTGGAGAGTTGGCTTGCCAACGTAACCCTTCATAGAAACGTTGACCAATAGCGCCATTATCCACAGCATAGCCCATGGCTTGTCGCAGACTCTTGTTATTGACAATCTTTCTTTCATCTACTTCAACTTCTTGCTTATCAGCATTCCATTTACCTAAGTGGAAACCAAGATATTGAACTCTATTCTCTACTTGTCCAATCGTTTTGAAGTTAGTAGCATCCTTATAGGTACTGTAAGAATCAGCAGGTAGACTAGCTATGTCATAGTTGCCGGCCTTCATCTCGGAGACAGCGGTTGAAGAGTTGACTACATCCATTTGCACTTTGTCAATCTTAGGTTTACCCTTGTAGTAGTATTCATTGGCTTCTAAGATGACAGATTCACCTGGCGTAATGGACTTAACCTTGAAAGGTCCAAAACCAACCGGATTCTTACGCATAAGGTCACTGTCTGCTTGTTCCTTAATTGGAATATTCTCATAGGCATGTTTAGGAATCAGATAGTTACTTACCCCACCCCAAGCTTGCAGCATAGAGTTGGAGAATTTCTTATAAGTCACTTCTAAGGTATAATCATCAACCTTCTTCAAACCTGAAATAGTATCGGTTGTACCTGCGTGATATTCTTCCATCCCCACGACATTTTGGAAGTCAGAACCATAACGGACACCCGTATAGTCCTTATGACCGATGACGTAGTAAGGATAGATAACATCCTCAATAGTGATTGGCTCACCATCATCCCATTTAGTTCCTTGCGGAATGGTGATAGTTACCTTCTTGTTATCCTTGTCGAACTTGATTTTACCAAAGCCAGAGTCATCTAACTTATAGTTGGCGTCATTCCCAAACAAGTTAGGAGAAAACATCGAAACAATTTCATAGTCCTTGCCGTTATCAGAGTAGAGTGGGGATAGAACACCTGAGAATGGATCCCCAACCATGGCATACTTGAGGGTCCCACCTGAAATCGGTGTCCCTTCATTATCGATTACTGTAGATAAATTAGCATCTTGAGCTTGAGCACTTGCCCAAGGGTCCAGCATGCCGACCACAGATAATCCTGCTACCAATGCAGTCAAGGACTTGCTAATACAACTTTTCATAAGATTTCCTCCTTCATATTGGCTTAGTCAATACGATTAAGGATACTATAACTGATAACTGAGAAAATAGCAAGAGATTTCTTCATCGTTTTCTCATCTCAGGCTTATCATATACTCATATTAAATCTTGGCTAAATGGCTTGATAAGGGATATGGTAACGATTTCTCAATTAATCAATTCTTTTTGTATTCTTCTTGCTAAATCCCCTATCAATTTGCTCAGATGAAAAAGAGACTAGGACAAATGCCCTAGTCTCTTTTCATTAATCTGAATTATTTAACTGGTTGATCAGCAGTTAATTCAACTTCAGAAAGGTCAAATGTTGAACCCACTTTGAAGTCATAGTGTTTCACACGGTTGTTAACAGAAATTAACTCATTACGGAAGAGGGTTGGAATAACTGGTGCTTCTTCAGTGAAGTACTTTTGCCAGTCGCTGAAGGCTTTCTTACGGAAGGCTTCGTCGAAGGATTCAGTAGAACCTAAAGCATCCAAGAGCTTGTCGTTCTCTTCAGTTGCCCAACGAGTATAGTTGAAGGCAGCCTTACGACCAAACAAGTTAATAGGGTTTGGATCCCCACCTACCCCGAAGGCTGCTTGGTAGACATCAACGTCACCATCTTTTTTGAGCAAGTCGTAGAAGGCGTTAAATTCCATGAGACGACCGTCTACAAGCTCAACGTTAATCCCTACTTGTTTCCAAGAGTCGATATAGTATTGCGCGATTGGTTCAGCCGTTGCGCCCCCTTGCATAGAAGCAAATTTAAGGGTGAAGCTCTTACCGTTTGGATCTTCTACGAAGCCGTCACCGTCTTTGTCGACGAAACCAGCATCGGCAAGGATTTGTTTAGATTTTTCTGGTTGGTAGGTGTAACCTTCAATTGAGCTATCGTTGTAGTCCTTGAAGAGGGCTGGAATAGTGGTGTTGGCTCGAGTACGTAAACCGTTGTAGAATTTCTCACCGATTGCAGCATTGTCAATAGCGTAACCCATGGCTTGACGTAGGGCTTTGTTAGATACAACACGACTTGGGTCGTATTCAACTTCCTTCTTGTCTGCGTTCCATTTACCCATCTTGAAACCGATGTAGCTCATGGCATTCTGTAAACGACCTAATGTTTTGAAGTTAGTAGCATCTGCATAGGTTGGGTATTCATCAGAAGACAACTTAGCGATGTCATAGTTGCCGGCTTTCATTTCTGACACGGCAGTTGAAGGGTTAACTACATCTAATTGCATACCATCTACTTTTGGCTTACCTTTGTAGTAGTATTCGTTGGCTTCGAAAGTAACAGATTCCCCTGGTGTAATCGATTTAACACGGAAAGGTCCGTTCCCTACCGGGTTCTTACGAACTGCATCTGAATCTAATTGTTCTGCCACAGGAATTTTCTCGAAGACATGTTTAGGCATCATAAATTGAGAGACACCGCCCCCTGCTTGTAACATACCAGCTGGGAATTCCTTATAGCTTACTTCTAAGGTCCAGTCGTCAACGCGCTTAAGACCTGAGATTTCTTCAGCTTTACCTTCATGGTATTCTGCCATCCCTACAACGTTCTCAAAGTCATCCCCATAACGAATGCCGGCATAGTCTTTGTGACCGATGACATAGTATGGATAGATAACGTCATCGATAGTTAATGGCTCACCATCATCCCATTTAGTATTTTCAGGAATTTTGATGGTTACTTTCTTGTTGTCCTTGTCAAAGGTCAACTTAGCAAAACCAGTATCGTTAATAACGAAGTTCTCATCGTAACCGTATAGACCAGCCATAAAGTTATCAATAACATCTGAATCCGGACCAGTAGAATAGTATACTTGGTTGAATACACCAGCAAATGGATCCCCGACCAAAGCAACTTTCAAAGTACCACCAGAAATAGGTGTCCCTTCGTTATCTACCGTAACAGGTAAATTAGCGCCTTCAGCGTGGGCTAAGGTTGGCGCAAAAGCACCAGCTAAAGTAAAAGCAGCAGCTACTAAAGCTAAGCTCTTCTTCATAGACTTCTTCATATTGTACCCCCAATGGATATTATTTTATATGCTCCTATTCTACCCTTTTTGCTAGGCAATATCAAGCGTTTTATTATAATTTTCTCACTTTATATTCATGTTTTTGTAGGGAAAAATTTATTTAGGTCAAATCTGACTATATTTGGCTTGAGAAAGTGGATTTTGGTAGACAAATCATACTTAAATACATGCAAGGCTGTTAGTCTTCATGTCCCTACTCATCAATATAAACTGGACGCAAGTTATTGGATCGGCCAAAAGGCAACACTTCAAATTGTTTAACCTTTGGCTTAAGTAAGTAGGCTGCACTCGCTTGATAGATTGGGGCGACCACGCCATCTTCTTTGACTAAGATTTTTTCTGCCTCAATTAAGGTTTCGCGACGCTTGGCAGGATCTTTGGCATAGTCATTGCGTGCTAATTCGACTAACTTATCAAATTCAGGATTAGCATATTTGGCGAAGTTAGTCCCGCCACCTGTCTTGTACTGTTCAATAAAGTTAACCGCATCCTGATATTCAGGCGTCCAAGTCCCATAGAAAATATCATAGTCCAATTTACGTTGAATTTCCAAGCGGTTCTTAAGTGGCACCGAAAGGACGCTCAACTTGAGACCTGGTAAATTCTTCTCCAACTCTTCCTTGAGAAATTCTGCTGTTCGTTTGGAGAGGCCTACATCTGACGTTAAGAGTTGTAACTCAATCGTCTCTTGGCCTAGTTCTTCCTTAGCCTTAGACCAATCTGCCTGTGCTGCTTGGACATCGTAAGTCAACATTGGGCCGGCCTGCTCTTGGTAATCTTCCCCTGCTTCATTGACGTCAAAAGCTTTAGGCACTAAGTTGTTGAGTGGCTGAGAGCCATCCTGAATAACGGAATCAGCGTAGACTTGCTTATCAAATGCTCGGGCAATAGCCCGACGGAGTGCCGCATTGCCTGTTCTTGGACGAGTCGTATTGAAGCTCAAATATCCGATTGTCGCTTTGGGAATACTGTGGAAGTCTGGCGCACCGGAATATTCTTGGACAAATTGGTCGGACAAGGTCGTGAAGTCCAACTGATTACTATCAAATAAATCTGCCCCGGTCGAATTCTCCTTAATGACTTGTTGATGCACCTGAGTCAGATAAACATGACTGGCATCCCAGTATTGAGGATTTTTAACTAAGTCCCACTCTAGGTTGGTCCCATTCCATCCTTGAATCGTAAAGGGGCCGTTAGTCACCACATTCTCTGCTGTGGTCCCATAGCTATCCCTTTTTTCTTGGAAGAAGGCTTTGTTAATCGGCATATAGCGTGAACCTGTTAGAATCTTAGCTAGGGCCGGCACTGGATATTCCAAGGTTAGTTCCAGGGTTTTATCATCAATGGCCTTGACCCCTAATTCTTCGACAGGTTTGTCCCCATTGCGGATAGCTGCCCCATTCTTAAGAATTTCAATCGAGGTCACGCTCGTACCAGCTTGTCGATCCGCTAGACGCCGGAAGGCCAACTCAAAGTCTTGTGCCTTAACTGGATCACCATTGGACCAATAAATGTCATCTCGCAAGGTGAAGGTGTGAGTTAAGCCATCCTCACTGACCTTAACAGAAGCTGCCTGTCCCAGTTCCACTTCTTGCGCATTCTTAATTCGATAGAGGCCTTCAAAAACTTGCCCAATGACATCCATGCTGGCGATATCTGAATAGAGGCCTGAATCCAAGGTGGCCAACTCAGACGGGGCTGGAATACTTAGTTTCTGCTCAATGGCAGGATTAAGGCTTACTTCTTGCGCTGATATCGTCGCCTGCTGAGCTGTTAGGAGCGTGCTAGTCGTAAGTCCTAGCGCGAGTAAGGAACGAAAAATAGTCTTGATTCTAGTCATAAGTCAACCTCCTTAGGGCTAAAAGATATGTTAGGGACTAGTTTAAGACTTTTATTAGTGATAGTCAAAGACGCTTTTACTATAATCTACTATAGCGAAAGACTATATCACATTATGATGTCACTCTTCCTTTCTTAGATCAAAAACATAACAATAAGCACAAAAAAAACTGAGCCCTAAGACTCAGTTTATCTATTAACCTAAACGTTGACGGGCATCTGTTGATCGTTGCACAGCCTGTCCAATATAGTTAATGCAAAGCATTAAGACGAGAATGAAGAGCGCGGCTGGCAACCATACCCATTGCTTGTTCTCGATAATATCAGCTGTTTTAGCCGTCCCAATTAAAGTCCCCAAGGATGGAGTCCCAATTGGCAAACCAAAACCTAGGTATGAGAGCCCTGTTTCCAAACCAATATTACCTGCCATAGAAAGCACTAATTGCGTAATAATAAGTGATGAAATGTTAGGTAACAATTCTGTCAACATAATTTTCCAGTCGCGTGTCCCCATTGTTTTAGAGGCGTTGATATAATCTTTGGACGCTTCACTAAGAGTTCGAGTTCTAAAGAGACGAGCATAGCTAGTCCAATAGATGACTGAGAAAGTCAAGGAAATACCTAAAACAGTATTGGCCTTAAGAATTGTGTTCAAAGTAATAAACAGGATAAAGCCAGGGATAATCATAACGAAGTCAACCAACCGCATTATGAAATTATCAACACGCCCACCATAATAACCTGAAACAATCCCAACAACTAGCCCAATAATCATGGTCAAAGCTGTTACAATCAATGCAATCGTGATAGAGTTGCGCCCACCCAAAATTAGCTGTGCTAGGACATCACGACCACCTTCATCAGCACCCAATAAGTAGGTATGCCCCGTATCAGCAACTGAACCTGGCGCCATGTAGCGATTGAAAATCTGAACTTTAGTAGCGGATTCTAAATTAAGGAAGAATGGCGCCACATATAAGAAGAGCAGAATCAAAATAAAGACGATAAGTGATAGCAAGGCTAGCTTATCCTTCATGAATTCACGCTTGATTACTTCAAAACCCATTGGTGGGAGAGATTGTGAGTCTTTACTTTGATTTTTTTCTAAATCTTTGCTTTTATCTTTTGTCATTCTCTCTCACCTCCTAGTCTAAACGTACTCGTGGATCTACGAATACCATGATAATATCGGACAAGAGCCCACCTAATAGTGTCAAGAAGCCGTAGAATAGAACCAAGGTCATCATGACGCTATAGTCACGGCCTACTACAGAACTAAAGAAAAGTTGCCCCATCCCTTGATAGGTAAAGATTTGCTCCGTAATCATCGCCCCACTGAAGAGCCCAGTAATGGTATAACCAAAGAAGGCTGCGATAGGCAGTAAAGCATTTCGTAAGATGTGCTTGTTATAAATCACGCGCTCAGGTACCCCTTTGGCACGGGCAGTCCGAACATAGTCATCCGATTTGGCATCCACAATACCTGACCGTAACCACTGGATGGTGGAGGTCGTACTTAAAATACCTAAGGTAATGGCTGGTAAAAGCATATGATAGATTCGTGAAACCAAGTAATCCAATGTCCCCGGTTGTAAACCAGATGCTACTGTACCACGTGTTGGGAACCAACCTAAAGTGTAGCCAAAGAGCCACAAGAACATCAAGGCCAATACGAAGACTGGGATTGAATAGGTAAAGAAGTTATAGAAGTTAACGGCTCTTTCGAAGAAGCTCCCATTATAACGCCCTGATAAGATCCCTAAAGGAACAGCAATTGCATAGGTGATAATCGTCGTCAAGAGTGATAACCAAACAGTTGGCCAAATTCGTTCCCCAATAATGGACAGGGTCGGTTGCTTGTGGGCAAAGGAACGCCCAAAGTCACCTTGGAGCATGCCGCCCATCCAGTTAAGATAACGTTCCCAGACTGGTTTATTCAAACCTAATTTTTCCCGCATGGCTTCAATTTGCTCAGCCGAGATTTTAGGGTCAATCAAACCTGTTAAGGCATCCCCTGGCATTAATTCTGCCAAGAAGAAAACTAAGATGCTGAGCGCTAAAAGTTGAGGAATCATCAGCAACAAACGTCTAAGTATCGATTTCCACATTTTAGAGCTCACCTCCTTTGTCAGATTCTACCGTTCTGAGGGCTGCAGAGTGAGTCTCAGAAACTGGTTTAAGATCGTAAACGCGACCGTTCTCATCATAATAGAGTGACGCATTCTCACGGTATTCCTTCTCAACCCGTAAACGATTAAGCTTGTTTTGCTCACGATTATTAGGGTTCATTTCTGGAATAGCCGACAAGAGGCGACGGGTATAGATATGACGAGGATCATCATAAATATCTTCACGCGTCCCGTACTCAGTGAAGCGACCACGGTACATAATAGCAATCTCATCACACATATGCTTAACGACCCCTAAGTCGTGCGAAACGAAGAGATAACTTACATTATATTCTTCTTGAATCTGCTTCATGAAGTTAAGAACTTGGGCTTGAACAGATAAGTCCAAGGCCGAAACTGGCTCATCGGCGATCACTAATTTAGGGTTGAGGGCCACAGCACGTGCTACCCCAATCCGCTGACGTTGACCCCCAGAAAACTCATGTGGGTACTTGTAGAGTGCTTCTTCCGATAACCCTACGATATCTAAGAGCTCCAGCTTGCGCTTCTTCTCTTCATCAGGCGTTAAGCTGAGGAAGTTCCGCATTGGCTCCCCTAAGATGTCGGTAATCCGACGTTTAGGGTTGAAGCTAGAGAGGGAATCTTGGAAGATCATTTGCACGTTGTGACGGTAGTTAGAACGGCGATGACGCGCTGCTTTAGAGACTTCTTCACCCTCATAGTAGATTTTCCCTGAGGTGATCTTCTCTAAACCAATGATGGCCTTCCCGATGGTAGACTTACCAGAACCTGATTCACCAACCAAGCCATAAGTCTTACCTTCTTCTAAGGTCAAGTTGACGCCGTCTACAGCATAGACATAATCGGTCACGCGGTTCAGGAAACCAGACCGAATAGGATAGTGGACTTTTAGGTCCTCAATGCGCATAAATTCAGCCATTAGTTCTCCTCCCCTTCAAAATGGAAATGTTTGTAACAAGTACAACGGACAAAGTGACCTGGTGATACTTCGTGTAAACCTGGGTTTTCTTCGTGGGCATCTTCCGCAATCCAAGGAATACGTGGTGCGAAACGACAGCCTGTCCGAATCATCTTAGTTAATGGTGGTACCGCCCCTTGAATAACGTGAAGCTTGTCAGAGCCACCTTCTAATTCACTGGTTTGCGGAATTGAACGCAAGAGTGAACGTGTATATGGATGCTGCGGATTGTTGAAGAGTTCTTCAACAGGTGCAATCTCAACGAATTGACCCGCATACATAACGGCTACGCGGTCAGCTGTCTCAGCTACGACCCCTAAGTCGTGAGTAATGAGGATAATCCCTGCTTCAGTCTCCTTCTGGATGTCGTTCATCAAGTCCAAGATTTGAGCTTGGATAGTTACGTCCAAAGCGGTAGTAGGTTCATCAGCAATAATAATCGGTGGCTTACATGCCAAGGCAATGGCGATGATAACCCGCTGACGCATCCCCCCAGATAATTCGTGTGGATACTGACGAGCAGTCCGCTCTGGGTTAACAATCCCTACTTGATCCAAGAGCTCTAAGACACGTTTTTGGCGTTCTTCCTTGTTGAGTTTGGTGTGGTAGTAGAGGGCTTCATCAATTTGTGCTGCGATGGTCATCAATGGGTTGAGCGATGCCAATGGATCTTGGAAAATCATCCCAATATCGTTCCCACGGATTTTGTTATATTGATTCTCAGTATATTCTACTAAGTTATCGCCACGGTAGTTAATTTGGCCTTCAATCTTAGTATTGCGAGGATTATGCAAACCAATGATTGAAGTGGCAAGAGTTGACTTCCCACAGCCTGACTCCCCAACAATGGCTAATTTTTCATTCTTTGATAAGGTAAAGCTAACGCCGTCTACTGCATTGTAGAAGGTATCCTTAACGCGGAATCCAACGTGTAAGTCCTTTACATCTAGAATAACTTTTTCGTTATCCATTCTAGTTCCTCCATTCGTGATCATGTTTTATGTCTTCATCTAAGTAAAAAAAGTAGCACTGCATAGATAGAGCGTGCCGACTTCATCGTCTTTTCAGTTCTTAGGGAGTAAGCTGGTCGATATAAGTGACCACTTGGCCTACATTCTTAAGGGCTTCAATACGATTATCCTCAAATTGAACACTAAAGGTGTCCTCGAGCTCCATAATCAGTTCGAAGACGTCAATTGAGTCTGCACCGAGATCTTCAAAGGTCATCTCATTGGTGACCTTGTCTTCAGTTAAACCAAATCGTTCAACAATCAATCGCTGGACTGTTTGGAAAACTTCTTGGGTCTGGGGCATCCATACACCTCCGTTCAATATGACATAAAATCTACACTTCCTTATTTTACTAAGTTTTAAGCCAATTGTCCATGGTTTTAGCAGAGAAAATTATGAAATCTCTCATTCTTCTCATTTATCCCTCAAAACTTGCTTAGACTTTGCCCATGATTGCGACTAAGTAAGCGATATCTTCAAAATCATTCCTAATAAAGCTTGAAATTCCCTTTTTATCCGCCATCAATCTGTCATCAAGAGGCCATTATAATAATCGTGTTTTTCAAGATAAATAGCCTATTATGGGTTAACCAGAAATGGGCTATACATATTGAAAAGCAAGATGGTGATGGTACGTTATAGGATTACCAATTTAACCTAAGCTGCCGATCATCTTTTCTTTTAATTTTTTTATTCCTCAATAATTTTTCAAGCTTTTTGATGGGCCCCCAACTTCTTTTGATATGCAAAAAGACCAGGCTAACAGGGCCTGGCCGAATAAGACTATTCTTCTGTTTGAGCTGGTTTTTCCTGACCGAAGTAATCAGTTGCTTCCTGGATAATGCCAGATTCCACAATCGTGCGAGCCTGACGAATAGCATTGAAGATGGCTTGTTCGTTAGAAGATCCGTGAGCCTTGATAACAGGCGCCTTAACCCCTAAAAGAACTGCCCCACCCTGCTTGGTATCGTCAAAATTATCGCGGAGGCCTGATAAGGCATCTTTGACTAAGAGCGCACCTAATTTAGCCTTCAGCCCGCCACCCAATAATTGGGATTTAATGAGACTAAAGAGGGTTTTAGAGGTGCCTTCTAAGGTCTTCAATACGGCATTACCGGTAAAGCCATCGGTGACCACAATGTCAACCGGGCCATCTAGCAAGGTCTTAGTCTCAACATTCCCATAGAAATCTAGGCTAGTCTCAGCAGCCAAGAGTTCATAGGCCGCCTTAGATAATTCATTGCCCTTGGTAGCTTCAGTCCCATTGTTAAGCAGGCCAATCTTAGGCTGGGCAATCCCCAGGACACGTTGGGCATAGAAGTTAGCCAGAACCGCAAATTGAAGTAAGTTGACAGGCTTGCAGTCAGCGTTAGCACCGGCATCCATCAAGACCAAGTAAGGATGTTGACTAGAAGCAGTTGGTAAGACTGGCATAAGGCCTGGACGATCAATATTCTTAATCCGCCCCACAATCAGTAAGCCACTGGCTAAGAGGGCCCCGGTGTTACCTGCTGACAGCAAGGCATCAGCTTGGCCTTCCTTGACTGCTTGCGCTGCTAATACCATGGAGGCATTCTTTTTCTTGCGAATAGCACGTACTGGCTCGTCATCACCATTGATTTTTTCTGGGGTGTGGATGATTTCAACCCGTTCTGTCGCTTCTAAATATGGGCGAATTTTATCTTGGTCACCAAATAAGAGCACTTCGATGTTATCAAAGGCTGCGATGGCGAGATTTACCCCTTTTACGGCTGATTCAGGCGCGAAATCCCCACCCATGGCATCTACTGCAATTCTAATCATTCCTTGTCTTCCTCCTTTTAGGTTCTTCATATCTATCATTATTTGGCAATCGCTATACCAATTCTCGTGCTTTCATCATAACAAGTCCCTGCCAAGCCGTCAACCTAGATGGGAATCTGACAGTTTGGCTAGACCTCAATCGCTTGCGTCTGACTCCATTGATTAAGCGCCTGCCATTCGGCTTCCGATAGGCGTTCTGGATGCTTGAGTAAGTCCTGAACATCCTTGCGGGCAACTGTTAAGATTTTTTCGTCTTCAATCAAATTAGCATAGTGGAATTCCGGCAAACCACTTTGGCTGCGGCCCATTAAGTCCCCCATACCGCGAATCTTCAAATCTTCACGGCTAATCAGGAAACCATCTTGGTGGTCCACCATAATCTTAAGCCGCTCCTTACCCTGTTCAGCTGTAGGACTGCCAATCAGGTAACAGTAGCTAGCTAGCTGGCTCCGCCCTACCCGCCCACGCAACTGATGGAGCTGGGCCAAGCCAAAGCGCTCGGCTGACTGAATGACCATAATGGTGGCATTGGGCACGTCAACTCCGACTTCCACCATGGTAGTCGCCACGAGAATCTGGACCTGATTTTGCTTGAAGCGGTCCATGACGGCTTCTTGCTCTTCCTTATTGAGTTGACCGTGTAAGACATCGACCTTAAAGTTTGAGAAGCGGTCTGCCAAGCGGTCTGCCACCTCTAGCACGTTCTCTATCTGTTCCAAATGTTCGGAACTCTCAATCAGAGGGAGAACATAGTAGACCTGGTGTCCGGCCTCTAATTCTTGGGCCACATGGTCTTCTAGTTCCTCTAGTTGATCTTCCTTGAGCCAACGGGTCGTAATAGGCTGACGGCCCTTAGGCAACTGATCGATGGTGGAAACATGCATCTCGCCATAGAGGGTCATAGCTAGGGAACGTGGAATAGGCGTTGCCGTCATTTGAAGTAGGTTGACGGCTATTTTGTCATTTTTATCTACTAGGGCTTGCCGTTGGCCTACCCCAAAGCGGTGTTGTTCGTCAATGATGACCAAGCCCAGCTGCTTGAATTGGACCGTTTCTTGAATCAGGGCATGGGTCCCGATGACCACCTGAATCTGCCCATTAGCCAAGCCGTCTAAGACTGCTTGCTTGGCCTTGGCTGTCATAGCACTGGTCAAGAGCGCAGCTTCCATCCCCATAGAGGCAAAGAGCTGGTTGAAGGACTGGACATGCTGTTTGGCTAGAATCTCAGTCGGTGCCATAAGGGCTGACTGGAAGCCCCCGCTTAAGCTGGCTAGAATAGCCAGAAAGGCTACCAGGGTTTTCCCGCTCCCAACATCCCCCTGCACCATGCGTCGCATAGGGTGTTGGGCCATTAGGTCACGACAGATTTCATTGACTACCTGCTTCTGAGCTTGAGTTAGCTCATAAGGTAAGTGGCTAATCCAAGTCTTAAGCTGGTCATTGTCATAATGAATCTGAAGGCCTGGCTCTGTTTCATGCTGCTTGAGGGCTGCTTGCAGGCGCCATTGGTAGAGGAAAAACTCCTGATAGATAATTTTCCGCGTGGCCTGATGATGCTGTTCTTGATCAGCCGGAAAATGCATGGCATAGAGGGCCAGGGGCAAATTTAAGAGCCGATACTGGTCGTTGAGATGTTGAGGTAAGACCTCTGGAATTGCCTCCTGATACTGATTGAAGGAAGCTGCAATACTAGCCACAATGGCGCTCTGCTTAAGGCCCTTAGTCGCATGGTAGACTGGCGCAAAGTCCTGGCCTTCCTGAGCTACTTGAATCAGCTTCATACCAAGTAGGGTCTGGCGATTAGATTGCCATTTGCCGTAAATGGCCCGCTCCTGCCCCAACTGAATGGCTTGCTTAAGATAGGGTTGGTTGAAGAAAGAGACATTAATAATTTCGTGGTCATTGACCGCCAGCTTGAAAGAAACCCGGCTCTTTTTGCCACCAAAGTAGGCTACCACAGGTGGCGTCACGACCTTGCCTTTAAGGGTGACCTTCTCCTGATCTAGGATGGTCGCCAAAGGACGCACGGCTACCGACTCAAAGCGGAAGGGAAAATGAAACATGAGGTCGCGGACAGTTGAGACGCCTACCTGTTGGAAGAGCTTGACGCGCGCGGGTCCTACTCCCTTAAGATGATCAATGCTATCTAACCAATTAAGTCCCATAAGCCCCCTCCTTTCTGCTTGTCTATCTCATTATTATAGCATTTTCATAGCCAGATAGCGACTATTCAAGCTGGAGCCAAAGCTCGCTCGGGCAAAGAAAAAGACCAAGGCATGGGCCTTAGTCTTTTAACGCTTTTTGATTATTCCACTGACATCATGTAGTGGTATACAGGTTGGTCACCTTGGACAATTTCAACTTCTAAGTCATTGAATTTGTCAGTTAAGAGTTCTGCTACCTCATCGGCTAATTCAGTAGTCCCTTCTTCCCCGACAATAATGGTCGCCAACTCAGAATCCTCATCCACCATGGCTTCTAAGGTTGCCAAGAGGGCATCCTTCAAGTCAGGCAAGGACAAGACAATCTTGTTGTTGACTAAACCCAGGTAATCATCCTTCTTGATGGACACACCATCAATCTCAGTGTCACGAATGGAGTAGGTAATTTGGCCAGATTGGACGAAATCACGTGATTCATTCATTTGAGCCCCATTGGCTTCTAAATCTAAGCTAGCATCGAAGGCCATCATAGCCGTAATCCCTTGAGGAATCGTAGTAGTAGGCACCACAACGGTTGGTACTTCCGCTACTTGGGCTGCTTGTTCAGCCGCCATGATGATGTTCTTGTTGTTAGGCAAGAGGATGATTTGTTCTGCGTTAACTGCTTCAATTGCTTTGACGAAGTCTTCTGTTGAAGGGTTCATGGTTTGACCACCGGCCAAGACTTTTGCAACCCCTAGGTCAGTAAAGAGTTGGCCCACACCTTCACCTGCTGCTACCGCAATAATAGCATAAGGCACTTTTGGTGCAGACTCTGCTGGTGCTTCCTTCATAGCATGTTCTTCCGCTTCTAAGCCACGGACTTGTTCACGCATGTTGTCGACTTTGATTTTAATCAGTTCCCCAAATTCTTGACCCAATTGCATAATTTCGCCTGGGTTTTCGGTATGGATGTGAACCTTGACGATTTCATCGTCGGCTACGACCAAGAGGGAATCCCCTTTGGTGTTAAGGGTGCTACGGAAGGTTTCATAGTCAAAGGCCTTCTCGACAGTTGGGCCTTGGCCAATGCGAACCATAATTTCTGTACAGTAGCCAAAGGTAATATCTTCTAAGGCCATTGGTGGCTCATTGCCATCTTCGAACATAGCATGAGAGTGGCCAGGAGCTGCAGGAGCTGCCTTAACTTCTACTACGGTCTCGCCTGTCAAGGATGACAAGAAACCTTCATAGACGCAGAGCAAGCCTTTACCACCAGAGTCGACTACGCCAACTTGTTTCAAGACTGGCAATAATTCAGGTGTCTTGTCTAAGGCCAATTGAGCGCCTTCGACAATAGCTTTCATAACTTCAATAATGTTATCGGTCTTCTCAGCTGCCTTCTCACCGCGCAAAGCAGATTCACGGGCAACAGTCAAAATAGTTCCTTCGACAGGTTTCATAACTGCCTTATAGGCTGATTCTACCCCACCTAAGAAGGCTTGGGCAAAATGCTTAGCGTCTAAGACTTCTTCTTCCTTAATACGTTGTGAGAAACCACGGAAAATCTGAGATAAGATAACCCCAGAGTTACCACGCGCCCCCATCAAAAGTCCCTTGGCTAAGGCGCCCGCTAATTCACCGACGTGACTAGCTTGACTGGATTTGAGGTTTTCCGCCCCAGAAACAAAGGTCATGTTCATGTTAGTCCCGGTATCGCCATCTGGCACTGGGAATACGTTGAGTGAGTTAATTAATTCGACATTGGATGTTAAGCGTTCCGCTCCGGCTACAACCATAGGCACAAACTCTTTTGCCGTTAATTGTTTCAATTCCAATTTTTATCCTCCTTACCGTTCTATACGGTTGACTTAATCAATTTTTACGCCTTGTACGTGAACATTGACATAGCTGACTTCGAAGCCCAGCAATTGTTCAACACTGTATTTCACGGCTTGTTGAATGTTTTGGCAGATAACTGAAATCTTAGTGCCATAAGATACTAAGATGTAGACATCTACTAGAACATCATCTCCACGTTGGGTGATGACAACCCCTTTGGAGTAATTCTCTTGTCCTAGAATCTCAATTAAGTTATCACGGAAGAAGTTCTTACTTACCATTCCGACCACACCGTAGTTATCTGTAACGGCAGTGCCGACAACTGTTGAAATCACATCTTGAGTTAGGGACACTTGTCCATTGGGTGTTTGGATTTTGATTGTCATGCGATTTCCTCCTCACATCTAATATATCATATCTATTTTAGCATAAAATGCTTGATTGTGCACTCATTAAGATAAAGACCATTCCAAACTGGGGGCCTGTCTTCTCTACTTGTCTAGACAGAGGAGGTCTTACTCAAAAAAAAGCCCCAATCCAAGGGACTGGGATCATCGCTATTAAACGCGTTCTACTTTACCTGATTTTAAAGCACGAGCAGAAACCCAAACTTTCTTAGGTTCGCCATCCACTAAGATGCGTACTTTTTGTAAGTTAGCGCCGAAACGACGTTTTGTTTTGTTCATCGCTTTTGAACGAGTGTTACCTGAACGAGCTTTACGCCCAGTGAAATAACATTCTTTAGCCATTCTTGTTTCCTCCTTTTCGCTGCAGGAGCTTAATGTCTCTGCTTTATCATACTGAACTAATTTATCATATTTTCCCTCATTTGACAAGTCTTTGAGGGTGATTTTTTCGGTTTTTACACTTGATTGACCCAGAAAATCATGACCAGACCCGACTCAAAGGCAATTTCCACAGGCTCCTGACTGGCTTTGTATTCATTGCTAATCAGGGATTGGGGACTAGCATAATCAGTTGCTGGCAAGGTGTACTTGGCCCCTTGAATGGACAGGCCTTGAACTGGTGTCAGGCTAATGACTGACAGGTAGAGACAGGGCTCGTAGGCCAAGACATGGTGGCCAGGCTCTAAGAAACGCACCTTGTGGTGAGCCTCCAGCAAGCTAAGACGAGACAAACCTGCTTGGAAGCGTGGCTGATGGACCAACCAAATATTGGCCAAGAAATGGTCCAGCCGCCCGCCCCTTTCGCCTAGAAAACCAAGTGCCACATAATCTTCCTCCGGCCAGCGAGTCATGGCCATGTCCAAGGCCAAATGACCATCGGTATCGTCCTTCTCGCTAGGAAAGGCTTGAAATTCCTGACTATGTGCCTCAATGACTTGGCGCTCTTCTTCTGACACCGAATCAAAGTCGCCCAAGGCCATATCCAGCACATAACCTGCTCTGACCAATCTTAAGGCTCCACGATCAGCCCCTACAAAATAAACTTGGTCATAGGCTTGAATTAAATTTTCAATCTGATCAAGGGCTGGATTAGGTCCACCCCCACAGACAATGACACATGCTGTTGCCACTTAGACTGCCCCCTACTTCCTATTCTGCCTAAGCTAAGTCTTTGAGCGTCTGAATGGCTTGGGCTGGATCTGAATGCCCGAAGACGTAAGAACCTGCTACTAGGATATCTGCGCCCGCCGCTAGACAGTCAGCAGCCGTCTTGTCATTCACCCCACCGTCAACTTCAATTAGATAACTATAGCCTTGTTTTTGACGCAAATCAGCTAATTGGCGGACTTTGTCCAAGGTCTCAGGGATAAAGGCCTGGCCACCAAAACCTGGGTTAACTGTCATGACCAAGACCTGGTCAACTTGACGCAGGACTGCTTTAATGGCCGAAACTGGCGTACCTGGATTAATGACAACCCCTGCCTTGGCCCCTGCTGCCTTGATTAACTGCAGTGCGCGAATGATATGAGGCGTTGCCTCCACATGAACGGTCACCACATCTGCGCCCGCTTTGACTACTTGGTCCACATAGCGTTCGGGATTGGTCACCATCATGTGAACATCAAAGACTAACTTAGACTGAGCGCGCAAGCCTTGATAGAGCATAGGCCCAAAGGAAATGTTGGGTACAAAGTCCCCATCCATAATATCAATGTGTAGGTAGTCAGCCCCAGCCTCTTCAACCATTCGGATGGATTGAGCTAGCTTATTAAAATCGGCACTCAACATGGAAGGTGCAATATACATAAGGTTTCCTCCTTAACGACGTTTTTTGAGATGGTATTGGGGTTTACGCTGATCAATTTTTTGGACTAATTGACAATAGGATTGATAGCGACTAGCAGCCAAGCTCCCCGCTTCTAATGCTTGCTTGACCGCACAACCCGGTTCTTCTAAATGGAGACAGGAACGGAACCGGCATTCTTGGCTGAGTTCTTGAATTTCCGGGAAGAGTTGGGTCACTTGCTCCTTCTCAATCTGTTCGAAATCTAGGGCAGAAAAACCAGGCGTATCAGCAATCAAAGCCTGATTCAAGGGATAGAGGGTCACTTCCCGTGTGGTATGGCGCCCACGCCCCAGATAGTGACTAATTTCACCGGTTTCAATGTCAGCTTGAGGTAGGAGTTGGTTAAGCAAGGTCGACTTGCCAACCCCAGACTGGCCCATCACCACATAGAGACCTTGGTGCAAAAGTTGACTAAGATTAGCCAGCGCATCCGATGCAGGATCCATGACGGTTACTGTATAACCAGCCGCCTCATAAAGGGCTTGGATCTGGGCGACACGATCTTGGGCTTGTTCCTCCCCTTCTTGTGCTAGCAGGAGGTCGTATTTGGTCAGAACCAAATGAGGTTCAATGCCATGCGAGGTCACAGAAGCCAAAAATTGGTCGACTAGGGAATAGGAGAAGTCCGGCTCCACCAAGGACATGACCACGAGCGCATCATCGACATTGACCACACTTGGTCTAACGAATTGATTACGACGAGGCAGGACCTCAATCAAGCGACCTAAGGCTTGGTCGGCCTTGGGGTCTAAGCCCTCCTCCCATTCAAAGGTGACATGGTCTCCCACCAAAGGCTTGAGCTGTTGATGGCGAAAATTCCCCCTAGGCTTGGTCACATAGGTTTGGCCCTCAGACCGCACTGAATAAAAGCCACTAAGAGATTGGGAAATAATACCTTCTTTGATGATTACTTTGTCTTCTGCCATACTGTCACCCTCTGCTTGATACTTACTTAATGGTACCATATTTTAAGCGCCTTGTCAGTTCTGGCTGACAGGACAGCCTAGACTAATCAGGACTCATATTTTCCCATCAAAAAGAGGCTAGAAATTTCTAGCCTCTTAGGGTTAATTATCATTTGGATAGACTTCATTACTTTCAGCAATGACTTCGCCATCCCGCATGACGCGGTATTGACCGACGCCGCCTTCCATAATATAGAGCAGAATCTCGATGCTACGTGATTCAGAGATCTCAAATTCTTGGGCCAGCGTATTAATATTGTTGCGACTATCGCCAATGAAGACCTGAATCTTATTCGGCAATGGGTTACGTTGGTTGACGTCTGTGCTTGCATATTTTGGCACGTACTCAATATTGACCCGTTGAACTGCCGTCAGCACCTTCTCTTCCTTGCGACCTTTGGAAACGGTAACCTTGATGGTATCACCTTGGCTTAAGGCCACGCCATATTTAGGACTTTGGCTGATGACACGCCCTTTAGGAATGTCATTATCGTAGTCTTCGCTGATATCAACAGTCAGTCCGTTAGCTTCCGCGAAGTTTTGTACCATTTCCAGTGGTAAGTTGTTGAAATCCTGCATGGTCGTGGAGTCTGCCACCTTCCCTACTGTGAAGACTAGGGAGGTATTGCTTGGCACCACCTTGGAACCTGGCTCCACGCTTTGGGCTAAAATCTTACCATTATTTTCAGGCGTAGAAGCGAAGTCGCGGCGCTCTACAATAAAGTTGGCTGCAGTCAGTTGGGAGCGAACCGATTCATAGTCTTGACCGACATAGTTGCCAATTTCAACCTGTTCTTTCCCGTTACTGATTTCTAAATCGACCGTTGAAGCCTTACGAATCCGAGCACCTGAGCCTGGTGTTGATTTAATCACCTGACCCTGAGGAATGCTGTCACTCCAAGTCTGCTTAATGGCTCCTACTTGTAGATTGGCTGCTTGAATTTTCTGTACCGCCTCATCCTTGCTGAGCTTGGCTACTTCTGGTACAGAAGTATACTCGGTCAAGCGCGTATAGGCGATATAGACGCCACCGCAAATGACTAAGAGACTGATGATGGCCAAGAACCAGGCCGCAATCCGCCGTTTACGTCGCGGCTTATCCAAAGGCGCCACCTCGTCAATGCGTTGATAGGCATCATAATCGATGGGTTCTGGCGCTTCAATTGGAGCCGCAACCGGTGTTTTGACTGGCTTAATAGGTTTCATTTGAACTCGCGCCTGACCACTAGCATTCGGAACAAAGACCGGCTCATTCATACGACTCGCATTGAGTGCCGTCGATAAGTCCGCTAACATGCTGTGAACAGAATCGTAACGGTTGGCTGGGTCCTTAGCAGTAGCCTTGAGGACTACGTTTTCCAAGCTTTGCGGCACATAGTCCATCTTGTCACGGATACGTGGGAATTCTTCCTGGAAGTGCTTGAGGGCCACCGAAACAGCCGATTCGCCATCAAATGGCACAGAGCCAGTAATCAATTCATAGAGGACAACCCCTAGGGCGTAGATATCTGACTTAACAGTCGCATTGCTACCACGCGCTTGCTCAGGTGATAGGTAATGAACCGAACCCAAGAGGGTATTAGTCTGAGTAATAGAAGTATCCGACAGGGCAATGGCAATCCCAAAGTCGGTAATCTTAATAGCGCCCGTCTTGGTAATCAAAATATTCTGAGGCTTAATATCCCGGTGAATAATTTGGTTCTTATGAGCCACTTCGATAGCCGACAGGATCTGACTCATAATGAGTACCACTAGTTCTAAAGATAGGGGTGCATTTTGACGAATATAAGTCTTAAGATCTGTCCCATCCACATACTCCATGACGATGTATTGCTGGTCTTCTTTCTCCTCGACATCATAGATTTCGACGATGTTGCGGTGCAGCAATTGGCTAGCCGACATCGCTTCACGTTGGAAGCGACGGATGGCATCCTGGTTGTCTTGGAAGTCAAAACGCAGGACTTTAACGGCTACTTGTCTTTCTAAGATTAAGTCTTGGGCTAGGAAAACATTGGCCATCCCACCCTGACCGATAAAGTCTGTCAGCAGGTATCTGCCTGATAATTTATCGCCTATTTCCATTCAGATACCTCCTCTAAGTTTTCAGTGCTTAAGTCTGAAGCAATAATAACGGAAATGTTATCCATGCCTCCGGCTTCGTTAGCTGCTGCAATTAATTGTTGGGCAAAGTTAGCCTCTTGGCGCGATGACTGGAAGAGCTCTTCCAAGGCCTCAGGCGTCACCATATTAGTCAAACCATCAGAGCATAGGAGCAACATTTCAGCCTCCTGGCTTGGTACGGTCTGAATGGCTACCTCAAGTGGATGCGTCAAACCAATGGATTGGGTGACGGCATTACGATGGGGATGAAGATAGGATTCTTCCAAGGTAATTTCCCCGGCCCGAATCAATTCATTAACCAAGGAATGATCCTCAGTATATTGCTGGAGCTTACCTTCCTTGTAGATATAAGCGCGACTATCCCCTACATGGCCTAAATAGATGGTGCCATCGACTATCAAGGCCAAGACAATGGTAGTCCCCATGCCGTTCAAGTTCTTATCAGCTTGGGCTTCTTGATAAATTTGTTGGTTGACTAGCTTTAAAGTTCCTTCAATCCACGCTGACACCTGGTCAGGTGCTAAGGCCTGGTTCAAATCTTGGAAATACTGCCCAATATATTGGGTGGTACGTTGACTGGCTACATCGCCACCCAAATGGCCCCCTACCCCGTCACAGAGGATGAGCAGGAGTTGGCCAAAATCATTAAGAAAATAATCCGCATAATCCTGGTTGGTTGTTCGACGTTTACCGATATTGGAACATAGTGCAAGTTTCATGTAGTCACCTCTGTTTCCTTCATATGTTGATTTTTAGTGCAAGCTAGGCTGACTTAGTCATACGTGCAATGAAGAAGCCATCGGTCAAGTAGTCTTGTGGCAAAACTTCAATCATGCTATCTGCAGTCAGAACTGACGCTCCTTGAACTTCTTCTGGCCCTATCGGACTGAGTTGGAAGTCAGCCTGTCTTGCCAAGAAGGCCTTGACCTGGGCTTGGTTTTCAGCTTGTGCCAAGGTACAGGTTGAATAGACTAAGGTTCCGCCTGGTTTGAGCAGACTGGCAACATGGTCTAAGAGCTGACTCTGAAGCTTGCTAAGTGCTTCAATATCGCTTGCTTGCTTAGTGTATTTAATTTCAGGTTTGCGACGCATGAGGCCGAGACCTGAACATGGTGCATCCAAATAGATTATATCATAGAGTGTCCCGCTTGGGGGCATAAAGTCTAAGGCATTTGTCGCATGAAGCGAAATGTTCAAGCCCTCTTGTTGGCTTAAGCCTAGGCGTTCCATGTGTCCCGCCACCAAGTCTAGCTTGGCTTGAGAAATATCTAGGGCATCCAAGTGACCGTTTTGCAGTAGAAAGGCCATATGTGTCGCCTTGCCTCCAGGCGCACTGCAAGCATCCAAGAGTCGTTGTCCTGCTACTGGCCGGCCGATTGGCGCTACCAACATAGAAGATTCATCCTGAATAGTCAAGCGCCCCGCTTGAAAGGCAGGTGACTCCAGAATACGACCATCTAAGCTTTCAATAGCATAAGGTGATAGGTTGCCGGCCTCAACCTGATAGCCGGCTGCCCTGAGCTGGGCCAGGATTTGGTCGCGCTCATTGGGATGAGCTTGAATTCTGGCAGTTAGACGTGGCCGTTGATTGAGGCTAGACAATAAATCAGCCAAGATTGACTGGTCATACTGTTTTTGTAGGAGGGACACAATCCAAGGGGCGATACTGTATTGAATGCTGAGGGCTTCAACAGGGTCTGTCACTGTATCCAAGGAGCGCAGTTCCTGACGACGGAAATTGCGCAAGACGCCGTTGACTAGCCCGGCTAGGCCTGCATGGCCATTGAGTTTGGCAATGTTAACCGCTTCGTTAATAGCTGCATGGTCCGGGATTCGCTCCAGGTAAAGCATCTGATAGACGGTCATTCTTAAGAGCGTACGAATCCATGCCTCTAACTTCTTGCCTTTGATGAAAGGTTCCAAGTAGAAGTCCAGGGTCAAACGATGCTGAATGCTGCCATAGACTAAGTTGACTAAAAGCCCTTGGTCGACTGGCTTGAGCTCTGTCTGGCTCAGCGCCCGATTGAGAAGGACATTGGAATACTGGTCATGCCAGTCAATCTCTACCAGTAGCTGTAAAGCCTGAAAGCGAACATTATGCTTGAGGCGCTTAGCGGCTAGTGACTTAACTTTCATGAGTTACCTCATCTTCCACTTGTACTGAAGCAAAAACTTGGCCCGCTAATTGAGCTAAGTCATTGCCCTTGAAATAGTCTTCTAGGCTTAGGCGCTTCTTGCCAGACTCCTGCCACTCACGGATGCCATAATAGGAATGATGACCACACTTAACAATCAGGTGTTTACGTTTATAGGCCAGAATGGTCCCTGGCTCTGCGGCTAGATCTTCTGGGCTTGGCTCGTAATCCATTGGTGCTCCTGCCCAAACCTTAATCCGCAAGTCTCCTAAGATCGTATAAGTCGAAGGGAAAGGATTGAAGGCCCGAACATGACAGTCCACTTGGTGAGCAGACTCATGCCAGCTAAGCTGTTCTTGTTCCTTGGTAATTGAAGGCGAAAAGACCACTTGGCTGACATCTTGCTCCACCGCTGTAATCTCATTAGCAAAAAGTTTGAAGAGAGTATCGAGGAGCAGTTCCCGCCCGATAATAGCTAGCTTACCAAAGAGGGCACCCACGGTCTCATCTGATTCGATGACACAGGAACGTTGGGCTAGAATATCCCCTGCATCCATTTCCTTGGTCATGTAGATAATGGAAATACCGGTCTCATGATCGCCCTTCCAGATTGCATAATGAATAGGCGCAGCGCCGCGATACTTAGGTAGTAGCGAAGCATGGACATTAATAGCCGTATGGGGCGTTGAATTAATAAGACGGGTGGGAATGAACTGACCATAAGCCGCTGTCACGATAATGTCAGCATCTAAATTAATCAGTTCTTCCAATTCCTCAGAACGACTAATGCGTTCAGGCTGGTAGAGGGGAATATCATGGGCCAAGGCCAATTGCTTAACGGGTGACTGGGTCAAGACCCGCTTGCGTCCGACCGGACGGTCTGGCTGGGTCACTACCGCAATGACCTGGTAGGAGGCATGCTCGAGTAAGCCTTGGAGAATTTCTGCCGCGAATTGCGGCGTTCCCATAAAGATAATTTTTTTCATGTTCGATACACCTCGCTAATTGAAAAAGAGTGGCTCGTGGTCAATGGTGATATAAATCCCCTGCTTGGCTTCAAGCTGAGATTGGTCCAAGATTGTCCCGAGGCTTTCCTTGATGACTTGACCATCCTTGTACTTGAGTAAGAGTTGGAAATAATAGCGTTCATTAATCCGAGCAATAGCGCCCTGGCTAGGACCAAGAATCTCAATGGCTGCCCCACTTGCCAAGAGAGCTTGCTTAACTTGGTGGCTCATAGCTTGGGCTTTAGCCTGGTATTTGCTAGAAATGGTAATTAAAGTGGTATAGAAATAAGGCGGATAATGGCCTAGATGGCGTCGCTTCATCTCATAGTAGAAAAAGGACTCATAATCATGTTGCTGGGCCAATTGCATAACATAGTGGTCTGGATTATAGGTTTGAATCAGGACCTCACCTTCGAAACGTCCCCGGCCTGTTCGACCAGCTACTTGGGTCAAGAGTTGGAAGGTCTTCTCCCCTGCTCGGAAATCTGGCAGATTGAGGGCCGTATCGGCATTGATTACGCCGACTAGGGTCACGTTCTCAAAGTCCAGACCCTTGGCAATCATTTGAGTTCCTAGGAGAATATCCGCTTCATGGCGACGGAAGCTATCCAAGAGGGCTTCGTGTTGGCCCTTCTTGCGTGTCGTATCCATATCCATGCGGATTACACGCGCGTCAGGAAAATGCTGATTGAGTAATTCCTCAATCTTCTGCGTTCCTAAGCCAAAAGTTCTGAGATAGTCACTATGGCAGTTAGGACAGCGGTCAGGTACTGGGCTTTGGTAGTCACAGTAATGGCATTTGAGCCGATGCTCATGCTTGTGATAGGTTAAGGAAATATCGCAACGCGGGCATTGAATGACTTGACCACATTCCCGACAGAGCATATAAGAGGCATAGCCTCGCCGATTGAGTAAGAGTACAATCTGTTGCCCTTTGGCTAGCCGGTCGGCAATCTTGTCTTTAAGGACAGAAGATAATTCATCCGTGGTTTGTTGGACCATTTCCTTGGTCATATCCACCAGGGTAACTGGTGGCAAAGGCCGTCCGTTAACACGTTCAGGCAGGCGCAGATGTTGATAACGCCCTACCTGGGCGCGCGAGCGAGACTCTAGCGAAGGGGTCGCAGATCCTAGAAGCAGCGGTGCCTGATGATAGTGACAGCGCCAGATGGCCACTTCTCTGGCATGATAGCGTGGCGTATCTGATTGCTTGTAGGTGGTCTCATGTTCTTCGTCAATGATGACTAGACCTAGCTCACGAATAGGCGCAAAAATCGAAGACCGGGCCCCCACGACAATGGTAGCTTGACCGCGGATAATGCGGCGCCACTCATCGTATTTCTGGGAATTAGTCAAACCTGAGTGCAGAACCGCCACCCCAGTTTGAAAACGACTCTTAACCTGACGTACCATTTGCGGAGTTAAGGCAATTTCAGGAACTAGGAGAATAGCGCCCCGCCCCATTTGGCTGGCCTTGGCCATGAGTTGCAGATAGACCTCGGTCTTACCACTACCGGTAACACCTTCTAGCAAGAAGGTCTGGTCCTGATGTGCTTCTAGTGCCTGGGCAACCCGCTCATAGACCGCCTCCTGAGCCACCGTCAAGGTCCGACTATGACTCTGCTCGACCTCCAGATGCGCCAAGGGGTCTCGATAGACACTGACTTTTTGGGACTTGATATAACCATGTTTAAGAGCTGTCTTAAGGCTGCTAGCGCTGACTTGGCTGGCCGCCAAGAGGGCTTGTTGTTCCCATTGGGGCTGACCCGATCCCAAGAGATAGGTCAGGAGCTGGGCTACTTTTTGGCTTCTAGCGGGCAAGTCTTGGATAATTTGCTTGATTGCCTCAGCCGGCATAGCCAACTCAATCATGGTCTGGGTCTTAGAGGTGGTCTGGTCTTGGACCTGATAGACTAACTCCAGTACGCCCTGGTCTAATAGTTGCTTGATTTGCTTGCGACTTAAACGCGCCTCTACCTGGTCCTTATCAAGTTGACTCTGATTGAGCCAGTCACTTGGTACCTGATAATCACTGAGAGCTTGGGGTTGATGAATTAAAAAGATATTCTGATATTTGACTTTGAGCATGGCAGGCAACATAGCTTGCAAGACATTAATGCGGAAGGCATGTAAGGTCTGGGCCAGATGCTCACTCAAGTCTAGTAGCTCCTCGTTAATAAAGGATTCATAGTCTAGGACTGCTGTAATGGGCTTGAGTGTCCCCTTGAAGTCACTAGTATGATGAATGCCCACCACAAAGCCAAGCAATTGACGATTGCCGAAAGGAACTTGTACCCGCATGCCGAGCTGTAGACTGTCCTGATAGGCCTCAGGGACTTGGTAATCAAAGGGTCGATTGACCTGGGCAGCCGGAATATCGACAATCACCTTGACAAACATGGGCAGGCTCCTTTCTCCGAATGAATTCAGGGGTATTTGTAGAAAAAACTACTATGATATGAACTGCATACACACGTCCTCATAGTAGTTTCTTGACTAGTCTTCTTTGATATATAATTTGCCGTCAATGACTTCTTCGAGTGACTTACCTACGGCCTTAACTGACTCATACTTGTCTAGTTGTGGGTTCTGGTAGACTTGCAAATCGTGTGATCGTTTGCTAGCTAAAATAATCAAGCTGTATTTGGAAGGTACTTTCTCTAATAATTTATCAATTGATGGGTATAACATCATGGCTAAATCCGCTCCTTTTCGTAATAAGTTTCCATGTCGTGTCGGATTTGATCCACTACACGTTCGACCTTGAGATGTTCTGATTGAATAATGGCATTAATCTTGTCGACTGCATGTTGGACTTGGTCGTTAACTACGACATAGTCATAATGCTGCATCAATTCGATTTCTTCCTTGGCTGTCGCCATGCGCTCTTGGATGACATGCGCGGCATCTGTGCCCCGACCTGTAATCCGGGATTCTAGCTCTTCCAAGTTAGGTGGTGCTAAGAAGATGAAGATTCCTTCTGGCATACGCTCCTTAACCTTCATGGCACCTTGAACTTCAATTTCCAAGAAGACATCGTGACCGGCAGCCAGGTTTTCTTCAATTTTTTGAATAGGGGTACCGTAATAGTTACCCACATATTCAGCATATTCTAGTAGGTCCTCATTTTGGATCATGGTCTCGAACTCTTCGCGACTTACAAAATAATAATCCTTGCCATCAACTTCCCCTGGGCGCTGAGCGCGTGTAGTGGCTGACACTGAGTATACATACTGAAACTGATTATTGGCAAAGACTGCTGCCCGCACTGTCCCTTTCCCTACTCCGGACGGGCCAGATAAGACAATGAGTAACCCACGACTTGCTGACATTTCGAACCTCCATACCTTCCATTACTTGCAGTAAATCAATAGTTTTATTCTACCACAAAAGCCCCCAACAGAAAAGTTTCTAGCCCTATTTTTAGGGACTTTTTTGGCTACTTGCTCTCATATTGATCAAGACTTTTTCCAGGCCACCCTACCTTCTGGCAAAAGTAAAAGAGGCTGAGATTTCTCAGCCTCTCATCTTATAATTAACGTCGTGTTTGTTTACCAGCATTTCGGCGTTTTGAGCCTGCAGCCCCAACGCTTTCCTTAGTTGGCACAAGACGGTTACGGTTAGCTTCCTTGGTTGCTTGGGCCGTTACATCCTTACGCGGACGACGTGGCGTTACCTGTACGTTGGCCATGTCTTGGTCAATGATTTCTTGGATCTTTGGTTTGACCACATGGTTAGTATAGAGCTGTTGCCCAATCATGAAGACTGCCCCCGCCAAGAAGTAGAGACCTAAACCAGCATCTGTTGTCCAAGTCATCCAACCAAAAAGGATTGGGTTCATCCAGAACATAACTTGACTTGTTTGACCGGCCTTCTCATTACCTGGTGTGCTTGGCATTTGTTTTTGCATGAGCCAGCTTTGAAGAATCGACACAGCAACCACCAGAATCACAATGAGGGTTGAACGTTGCCCTAACTGGATACCTAAGAAAGTAGAGTTTTGAATAGCTGTCGAAGTCCGAATCGCGGCATAAACGGCCGAGATGACTGGCATTTGCAAGAGCAGTGGCAAGCAGCCAGATAAACCACCTAGCATGTTGATGTTGTATTTCTTGTAGACACCCATCAACTCTTGTTGCAAGCGAGCACGCTCTGCTGGGTCCTTACTTGCATTGATTTCTTCTTGAATCTCGTTGATTTCTGGTTGGGCCACCTTCATACGCGCCTGGCTAATCATGGTATCACGCGTCATCTTCAGGGAGGATGGCAACATGAAGACCCGTGTTAGCAAGGTCACAATGATAATAGCTAAACCATAGCTATTGAATAAGAAGCCCGCTAAGAAGTCTAGGAAGGCAGCGGCTGGTTTACCCAGGTATTCATAGACCGCCCCATAAGGTTGACCATTAGCATCGTAGGACACACAGCCTGATGCAATCAATACAACGACGACCAAGAGGGCCATCAATTGCCAGTTACGTTGTTTTTTCAAAATTACTTCACTCATTTCCGAAAGTTTTCACCTTCTAACTATATAAAAATACGGACCCTTTTTCAAGTATTTTCGTCTCGTCCAAGCTAAAATCATCCTCTAGCCCTAGGACTAATCAGCTTAAATTCAAGCATGAGAAAAGGATGGGAAGCCTCCCATCCTCTCTAAGTTATAGACTCTTGGTTAAAACCTTCTTCTTGTTCTTCTCAATTTCTGCCTTGTCCAGCAAGATTGGGAATTCTACATAGAAGATAGAACCATGGTGGAGCACACTCTCCACATAGATCCGGCCCTTATAACTATCCACCAATTGCTTGGCGATACTGAGGCCCAAGCCATTCCCACCTTTCTGGCGAGAACGTGCCTTATCCACACGGTAGAAGCGTCCGAAGACCTTTTGCTTGTCTTCCTGGCTCATGCCCTCACCGAAATCTTGAATGGCAATTTCGACGGTCGTGAAGGAAGCACTCACTGCGATATGGATTTCTTGGCGATTGGTACTGTACTTAACCGCATTATCCAGGAGAATAATCAAAATCTGCTCAAAGTGATTGCGGTAGATTTTAACGTAAAGCTCCTTGTCCTCCCCTTCCGAGTCCAGATAAAAACGGAAGTTAGGATAAAGCATAACGAAGTTGTTGAAGACCTGGCGCGTAGTGGCATAAATTTCGGTCATTTCATCCTTATAATCGACTTCAGCATGATCTGCCCGTGACAAGTCTAACATCATTTGGACCAGGTCCTTCATGCGGGTTATCTCTTGCAAAGAGGCGTCAATGGACTCAGCCAAAATCTCAGGATCGTCCTTGCCCCAACGATTAAGCATCTGCAAATGGCCTTCTACAATGGCGACAGGCGTCCGCAACTCGTGAGAGACGTCTTCCACAAATTGCTTTTGATTTTGAACATAGCCATCAATTTTGTCCAGGAGGCGATTGATATGAATGTTCAAATCACTCCACTCGTCATTACTGCGCGGTTTGCGAATCCGGATGGTCGACAAACTCTCTTCTTCCACCAAGTCCAGCGTATTATTAAGATACTCCAAAGGAAGTAAAAGATAACGCGCTAAACCATAGGCAAACACAAGGGAAAATATTAATATGGCGACCAAGACCCAACTACTTAGCTGCTGTTGCTTAGCTAACCAGTCCTGATATTGAAGAGGACGGTAGATATATTGTAGGGTTCCCCCATTCGCCCCATCCCTTCCTGGCAGACTAACCGTTCCTATGACCAAAAGTTGTTTCTTATACGGATAGATATCCACTTGCGGCGATGCTGCCACAGTCGGCACATCCAGACGACGTGTCTCGTAAACTAACTGATTAGCACTATTATAGAGACGCAAACTAGTTTCAGGATTTTCCAAAGCCGCTAAAAGAGACAAGTCATCTGCTCTTGCATTTTCTGCATTGGTCCCCAGTCGATCAATATCTAATTTGGCTGCCTTAAGAACAGATTGCGTTTGATCCAAGCGCACCTGGCCATTAGCCTTGATGGCGGCGAGGGCTTGTTCTTGACTCAAGTGACGGTAGCCCATTAAACTGGCAACCCCAATAAGATTAAAAACTAAAAATAATAAGATACTCCACTTCCATTTAAGCGAAAGTGGCTGTTTAAGCTGGAAACTCGGTAATCTCATGACTAGGTTCTCATGACATAGCCTGTCCCGCGAACGGTCTGGATATAAGAATCCTTGCCAGGAACATCAATTTTGTTGCGGAGATAGCGAATATAGACATCCACCACATTGGTTTCGACTTCCGTTTTGTAACCCCAGACCTTGTCTAGCAGGACTTCACGAGACATAACCGTATTGAGATTTTCCATCAAGTAGAGTAAGAGTTCGTACTCACGCTTGGTCAAATCAATGACTTGATCATCACGTTTAACAATGCGGCCTTTCTTCTCAATGACCAAATTACGGTATTTAACAGAAGACTGCTGGGATTGATTCTTCTCTTCCTTGTTATGGTCAATGCGACGGAAAAGTGCACGTAAGCGTGCCAATAATTCCTCAATGGCAAATGGCTTAACAATGTAGTCATCTGCCCCTTGGTCTAGACCAGATACGCGGTCAATAACCGAATCCCGTGCCGTCATGATAATAATAGGGGTGTCCTTAATGGGACGAATGCGACGGCAGACTTCCAGACCATTCAATTCAGGTAACATTAAATCTAATAGGATGACATCCCACTCCTGATTGAGGGCAGTCTCCAAGCCCTTACGCCCATCATGACAGATAGCTGTCTCATAACCTTCGTGTTGAAGTTCTAAGTCAACGAAGCGCGCTAGGTTTTTCTCATCCTCAATAATTAATACGCGGTGTTTCTTTGTATCTTCCATTTAATCGCCTCCTAATGCAATTTAGATACTCTCTTCCCTATTTTACACAATTATGAGAAAAAATTCTAGTCTAGAAGCTGATTATTCTCATGATTTTGCCACTTTTTTAGACCTTTCTGGCTATTTTCCCTAAATTCCATAAAAAAAGAGGTGGAGAATTCATCTCCACCTCATCATTCTTATGGTTGCCAGTAGTAGGCCCCATTGGTTAAAATTTCTGCGATTGTATTAACATTCATACCTGAGTTCAACTCGTAAGTACCTGCAATTAGAAGGGTTGATAGATCCCATTGTTCTACCACTTCCAAGAAGACATCTGGTGAGCTGATAATCCCAGCATCATACAAGTTTTGAGCAACATCTTCGGATGTGTCCCCAGGGTTAACAGTGAAGTTACCACCTTCAGTGGTCCATTGACCGTTTCTAGGTGCTGATGTTCCTTCAGTACTTGTGCCATTGTTCTGCTCTTGACCTGTCTCTGCTTGGTTGCTAGCTTGGTCACTTTCACTTGAACTTGAGCTTTCACTGCTAGAAGAAGATGACTCATTGCTAGCACTTGAAGCCGAATGACTCTTCAAAGCTTCTAATTCACTACTTTGACGTGATGCTTGTTCTTTTAAAGAAGTTAACGAAGCATTCAAGACATTTTGAGTTGATTCTAAGGCCGATTTTTCGCTTGATAAAGCATCCAATTGAGCTTGTTGATCCGCATTAGCAGTCGTCGACCCTCCGTTTAAAAGGTTGGTCCCATTGACACCTTGGACAGGTAATTGTCCTTGTGACAAGGCAAAAGCTGCTGTTACCACTGCTGATGCTAAGAAACCAACAGCTAGCGAGCGTAATGTGTTACGCGATAATTTCATACTAGTCCTCCTTGTCCTTTGTTAGCGATTTTCAATATAATCGTCAACGATAGTTTGGATAATTTCTTGTGATAAAGCCACATGGTGAGAAATCTCATGCATGGTGTAGCCTTGCGAGTAGAGACGAATCACTTCTTCACGGGTCAAATCTGAAACATCATCCAGTCCTAATTCCAAGGCTGGTTCTGCTTCAGCTTCCACGTAGTGATTGCCTACTTGAGCAGGTGCTTCAACCGCCACAGCTTCTTGTTCACGGGCTGCCTTTTCAAGCTCAGCTAAACGAGTTTTCATGGCATAGAATTCTTGTGATTGTTGAGCCGTAAATTCGTCCAATTGGTCTTGAACGTTGTCATCTTTGACATAAATGGATAAGGCAAATAAGACGATGGCTACAACTAATAAAATACAAACTAAAATCCAGAGTTGCATATGACACCTTCCTTTCGATAGTTACTTCATTCCTATTGTATCAAAGTATCCGCAAGTTACAAGGGGCGTCGGGTAACAAATATGTTACAGGCTTGTTGTAATCAACCGAAATTAGCGAAGTGCTCTTTCTAATAAACTAATTGAGTGCAACTATAGTGTGCTTTTCTCTTTTGCTTCCCTAAGTCCTATATTTCCATGCCCAAAAGGCAAAGAAAAAGCCCAAACCATAGATTCAGACTTTTAATTTTGGTGTTTTATCTTATTTAAGCCCGTCAGAAAAGACGAAGCGGGCATGATAAAAATATTCTAAACCCGAGTAAATAGTGAAAAATAGACAGACATAAAGCAAGAGATTAGCCAGGGAGAAGCCCCAGACTGACCGCCCCATATCTTGCAATAAGAAGCAGATAATAGCTAGCATCTGTGTCGTCGTCTTAATTTTGCCCGGCATAGCGGCTGCCATCACCTTACCATTGGATTGGGCAATCAATACTCTTAAGCCTGTCACCATCAATTCTCTGGCTAGAATGATGAAAACCACCCATCCCGGTACAGGGCCTAATTGGACTAGTAAAATCAGCGCAGCCATGACTAGCAATTTATCAGCCATGGGATCGAAGAAAGCCCCAAAAGAGGTCACTAATTGGTATTTGCGCGCCAGGTAGCCATCAAGGAAGTCCGTAAAGCTCGCTAAGGCAAAAACCACAGCGGCCCAGACTTGATTGACAGGAATGGCACTCCCTAACCACACAACTTGGTCAGCCGAATGGTTTAATAGCAAGAAGATAAAGACTGGAATCATCAGCATGCGCAAGAGCGTTAACTTATTGGCGATATTCATGACTATCCTCCCTCTTGATTAGGCCTTACTGCCCATTATTATCGTTGTTCTGTTGGCGGTTTGGATCCAGAACGGCTGGACCTTGATAAGAGCCTTGACCTTGGGCTTGATTTTGGTTTTGGCCTTGGGCTTGGCCTTGTTGATTTTCAGCGCCTTGATTAGCTTCATTAGTGCTTGAGCCAGTTGGCTGGTCGGCATGTAGGCGGAAGACAATGGAATCCGTGATATAGTCGTTGGCGATTTTCACAGTCTTACCATTCACCTGAATCTCAGCCCCTTCAGGGTAACCCAAGCGTATACGGACGCTACGGGTTTGGCCTTTGACCTTAATATCTAAGGTTTCACCTTCAGTTACCGTCGTATCCATGGTGATTTCTTCATCCTCATAGACACCTACCCAGACATAATTCTTGCCTTTAACTGTGAACTTAAATTTATTCATCGGCGCATAGAGTTCGTAGGTTGTTTCTTCGCCTTCACCAGATACGCGCTTAGCTTGAACATCGCCAAAGAATTCAGCGCCGTCAATCTTGGCTTGGGAAGAAGTCTCGCTACTGCTGCTAGCTGCATGTTGAGCTGCCGAACTTGGTTCCACTGATGATACCAAGCTAGTCGCGCTAGAACTATTGGCTTGTTGTTGGCGCTCACGTTGGGATACGGAGTAAATGGTCCAAGTAATAAAGGCCATGACGAGAATGAAAACACCGGCCAACATTAATACCGGTAGGTGCTTAGCATAGCGGTCTAAAAGTGATTGCTCGGATTGGGCTTGATTACGATTCAAACGACTTGGCATAGCTTCTGTCTCTTGCTCTTCATATTGAGACAAGCCATGCTCCACCGCTTCAAGCTCACTTTGATAATCTAAGAGTAGACTATCCCCATCTAGACCTACCATATCAGCATATTGTTTTACAAAAGCTCTAGTATAGAAGTTACCAGGAATTTCTTCGAAACGTCCTTCTTCAATGGCCACAAGGTATTTTTTTTGGATTTTTGTCATTTGTTGTAAGGTATTTAAGGTATAGCCTTTTTCAATGCGGGCATCGCGTAATTTGGTTCCTAATTCACTCATCGCCGTTCATCCTTTTCTTTCTACATTCAAGAAGTATTATATCATATTCTGACTAGGGGAGTTAATCTTTTTCTCCAAAACTTAAAAACTTCTGCTAAAAAATCAAGAGGCCAAGTCCCACTAAGGACTTGGCCTCTCTGCTTATTCAGTTATGGGATTAACTAGGACCTCAACTGCCTCTGAGGCTCCTGAGAGCACTTGATGACCAAATTCCTGGAGGTCTGATAGTTTAATTTCCTGAAGGCAAGTCAGGATATCAGCTAATTCGTAACTATCCATCACAGCTTCGATCAATTCATAAGCAATGAACTCCAAGGAATTTAGGTGTTGTAAGAAATCACCAATGCGCCCTGTCACCACTTGTTTCAACTGCTCCTCAGTCAAATCCGGGTTATGTTGCCAGTTAGCCAAGAGCTCCTTGATTGCAGCAATCAAGTCTGATGTATGATGACTCTGGGCATGAATAGCCAAATGGTGCATCTTGTGGTCTAAATGATAAGACTGGTAGAAATTGGTATCTACCCACTGTTGCTGGTACCAGCTAGCATAGGCTGACGACATAGGTCCCATTAGTAATTCGAAGAAGACTTCCCCAACAATACGTTGGCGAATCAATTCTAAGCCCGATAGATTTTCTGGGGCAAAGCGCCAAGCCAACTCGATAATTGGCTGACTGATTTCCCGCTCAAGCTGAGTTTTAGGTAGAACGGGAGCTGTCACCTCTTCTTCTACCCTATGATAGCGAGGTGGCTCAAATGTTTTGCGGGCTTGATTAGCCTCAATGACAGCGAGTAAAGCTTGTGGGTCAAAGTTCCCTACCACAATCAAATTCATATTGCTTGGATGGTAGAAGGTATCATAAGCCAAGCGTAGGTCTTCATAAGTGGTGGCCTTAATGCTTTCTTCCGTTCCCAAGATATCTACGCCTAAAGGATGGTCGGGATAGAGGGCCTGATTGAGAGCTTGATAGGAGACTCCGAGAGGATCATCCTGATACATATAGAGCTCTTGCGTGATAATGCCCTTTTCCTTCTCAATGCCTTCTGGTGTGAAATAAGGTGTCTGCACAAAATCAAGCAAGGTTTCGACATTGCGTTCAATATAATAGGAAGCAGAGAATAGATAGGAAGTCTGAAAGTAGTGGGTAAAAGCATTAGCCATAGCCCCCTGCTTCATAAAGAGCACAAAAGCATCTAGCCCTCCTTGCCCTTCAAACATCTTGTGTTCTAAGAAATGGGCAGCTCCCGCAGGAATGGTCTTTTCTTCTCCCGTTTGCTTGTGTCGCACCACTTGATCCACCGAACCATAGTGTGTCGTCAGAATTCCGTAACTGCGGTGGTAACCTGGTTTAGGTACCAAGCGAACGATTAAACCATTAGCTAGCACCTTTTCAAAGAAGGTTTCATCCAAAACTTTATGATAGTGTTCTTTCATCTTTACCTCCTACTAGGGCATAGGCCCCCACCAAACGCCATTTGCCTAAGCAAGCAATGACCTCTTCCGCCTTGAGGGCTCTCACCACTGATTCAAAGTAGTCTGTCGACAAATCGAAGTCAGGATACAAATCCTGGGCAATCATCTTATCAGTCTCCAAATGTTGATAGTCTCGCGACTGTACATCGGCACTCAAGAGGGTCAGTTTCACTTCCTCTAGGTAGTCCCCTTCTTCCAAACTCACCATTAGGTCAGCCAACTGGGCTTGCACTTCCTCATAAACATGCCCCACCTTATCGGGGCTAATGCCCGCCCGTACCAAGGCAAAAGATCGGTGAAAATCAAGACCAGAATGAATGGCATAGGCCAGACTCTGCTTCTCTCGAATTTCTGTAAAGAGTCGAGAAACAGGTAGGTAGCCAAAAATCCCATTGGCCACTTGTAGTATAATACGTTCCTTAAGGCTCTTGGCCGGTGGAAAGGCAAAGGCCATAGCCAAATTAGCTTGCTGGCCCTGAACCTTTTCCTCAATCAATTGGCCTAGATTATCAGTTGACAAAGGCTTATCTAAGGCCAGATAGTTATCACCATAATCCCAGTCAGCCTGGCGACCCTTTAGTGACCAGCTCTCTAGCCACTTAATCAAGTCACTATTGGTCAAATCACCATTGCTGACGAGATAGAATTGGGCTTCCTGACAAATTTCCCTATGAGCCTTAGCCAGATCAGCTAGAGTCAGGGCTTGGACTCTGGACACATCCCCTAGATTGGCCAAGGCATTGTCAGGAGTCTCACGGTAAAGCTCCTGGTAAAGTTTTTGAACCACCAAGCGTCGTTTGTCATCCCCCATACGCTCAATCCGTTGCAGCTGAAAGGCCTGCTCCCGTTCAAAACGTGCCTGAGCTTGCGGCAAGGCTAGGGCTAGCGACTCCTGTTCAAACAATAACTGACCCATTAAGTTTAGCCAAGCCGGCATTAAGTCAGGCATCTGAACCAGACTTGGCCGAACACTTTGGCTTGCCATAACAAATTCTAGAAAATGCCCCTTACGTTGGACCCCTACTGATAGAGAGGCACCATAGAGTTGGGCCAAAATACCTTCCAAGGCCGCCTTACTTGGAATATGATCACTCCCGTCTTCCATCATACGAGCCAGCAAGGACCAGGCCGCCGCCCGCTCAGCTTGATAAGGTAAGATAGCCTTTATAATGACTTGGTTGGTTTTATATTTAGTGGAGGCAACCGCCTGATAGTGGATGCCAGCTTGCCATTCTTGCATGGCTTTCTCTCCTTCATTAGGAAAAAAGCCCATGCCAGCCCTTGAATGGAGCCAACACGGGTCTTTCTCCTCTTATTTTGATTTGATGTAGGTTGTCCCAACGGCTTCTGGCGCCTTGGAGCGGCCAACGAAACCAATCAATACAATAATTGTAATCACATAAGGTGCAATTTGCAAGTAAACTGACGGGATATCCCTAATAACTGGAATGGGAGCCCCGATAACGGCCAAGGACTGAGCTAAACCGAAGAAGATAGCTGCTAACATGGCCCCAATTGGGTTCCATTTACCGAAAATCATAGCGGCCATGGCCATAAAACCTTGACCGGCAATGGTCGATACCGCGAAGTTTTCTGAAATAGTATGAGTGTAGGCTGCCCCACCAATCCCACCTAGTAAGCCAGAAAGCAAGACGCCAGAATAGCGCATGAGGTAGACATTAATCCCCAAGGTATCGGCAGCCTGAGGGTTCTCCCCGACTGACCGCAAGCGCAAACCAAAACGCGTCTTGAAGACCAGATACCAAACTACAAAGGCTAGGACGATCCCTACATAAGCCAAGATAGAAGTTTTGGCGAAGAAGATTGGCCCGATAACTGGAATGTCTGATAAGACTGGGAAGTCAAATTTACCAAACTTGGTTTTGATTGAGTCTGTTTGACCCTTACCTTGGAAAAGGACCTTGGTTAAGAAGATAGCCAAGGATGGTGCAATCAAGTTGAGCACGGTCCCTGAAATAATGTGGTCAGCCCGCAAATTAACGGTCGCTACCGCATGAATCAAGGCAAAGAGCAAGCCACAAAGCCCACCGACTAGGAGCGCTAGCCATGGAGTTAAGTCGCCAAACTGACCGGCGAAGGTCAAGTTGAAAACAACCGATGAGAAGGCCCCAATGACCATAATCCCTTCCAAACCTACGTTAACAATCCCACTTCTCTCAGAGAAGACGCCACCAAGGGCAGTAAAAATCAGCGGTGTTGCGTACAAGAGCGCATTGGATACAACTAAAGCGAGTATATTTTGCATTATGCTCCCTCCTTGCTGCTGACTTTATTGCTGCGAACCTTCTCCATAATGAAGCGGAAGATATAGCTACATCCGACGAAGAAAATAATACAGCCAATGACGACGTTGACGATTTCACTCGGAATCTTAGCAGCCAAAGGCATCAAGTTCCCACCGGTCTTGAGACCACCAAAGAGAATACTTGAGAAGAAAATTCCGATTGGATTGTTCATCCCTAAAAGGGCAACGGCCATACCATCAAAACCAATATCTGGTGCTTTACCGTTCATCAAGAAGATGTTACGGAACTCACCTAGCCCGTTCATGACACCACCTAGACCTGCAAGAGCACCAGATAGGACCATAGATAGGATAATATTGCGTTTTGCGTTCATCCCCGCATAGGCTGAGGCAAACTTGTTCATCCCTACGGCTTTGAGTTCAAACCCAAGGGTCGTACGCGTCATTAAAATATGAACGACTAGAATCATTAAGACTGCAATGAAAATACCCGCATGTAAGGTAGACCCATTGGTCAAGTCTGACAACCACTGCATTTTTAAGGTAGCATTATCTTTCAAGATAGGCGTTGCATCCAAACGGTTGGTAATGACATTACGCAAGAGATAGTCTGATAAATAAATCGCCGTATAGTTGAGCATGATGGTCACAATGACTTCACTGGTATCAAAGTAAGCCTTAAGGAAACCAGCGATAGCTGCCCAGAGGGCACCTGCCACCATCCCAGCTACAATAGCAATTGGTAAGACGATAAAGGATGGTAAATCACCTAAAGTCAGCCCCACCCAAACGGAGACTAACCAACCGCAGAGGGCTTGACCAGCCAAACCAATGTTGAAGAAACCAGCCGTATAGGCCACTGCAAAGCCTAAACCTGTTAACATAAGCGGAGTGGCAGCCCGTAGAGTCTGACCAATATTGAATGGTTTACCAAATGCTCCATTGAAGAGGGCCTCATAGCCTTTAACCGCATCATAACGGAAGAGCCACATAATCAAGGCTCCTACGATAATCCCAATCACAACAGATGCAATAGGAACAAAAACGGCACGTAGTTTATCCTTCATGATTAGCGTCACCTCCTGTTTGACGATGGCTTAATACTTCTTCATAAGAGGTCCCCGCCATCATCAAGCCGATTTCTTGTTCATTGGTTTCAGATGCCGGAATATCTACCATGATATGGCCGTCGTGCATGACAATAATGCGATCAGATACATTGAGAATTTCGTCTAATTCGAAACTCATCAAGAGGACAGCCTTCTGATCATCACGTTCAGCAATCAAGGCCTTATGGATAAATTCAATGGCCCCTACATCTAAGCCCCGAGTTGGGTTAGCTGCAATCAGGAAATCAGGGTTCAAGCTTAACTCACGGGCAATAATGGCCTTTTGTTGGTTCCCGCCCGAGAGTGACTTAACTGGCACTTTTTCAGAGACGGTCCGCACATCATACTGCTCAATTAAGGCCTTGGCCTTCTTCTCAATAGCTTGGAAACGTAAGAAGCCTTTTTCAGAGTATGGCGTATGATAGTAGGATTTGAGCACTAAGTTTTCCTCAACCTTCATAGGCAAAACCAAGCCATATTTGTGGCGGTCTTCAGGAATATGACCAAAGCCTAACTCCGTAATTTGACGTGGTGATTTACCTACAATATCCTGGCCGCCCAATTCGATCTTACCTGATTCAATTGGAATGAGGCCCGCAAGTGCTAGAATTAGCTCGGACTGACCGTTCCCGTCAATCCCGGCAATCCCCACTACTTCGCCACGTCTTACTTGGAAACTCAAGTTCTTAGTAGCAACAATGCCCCGTTCATCCTTAACCACTAGGTCTTCCACATTCAAGAAGACCTCGCCAGGACTAGCAGCCTTCTTCTCGGTCTTAAAGGAGACGGAACGCCCTACCATCATATCGGCTAATTCCTTAGCAGAAGTAGTGGCTACATCAACCGTATCAATGGACTCCCCGCGCCGGATAATAGTACAACGGTCGGCTACCTGCTTAATTTCTGCTAACTTATGGGTAATGATAATAATGGACTTACCCTCACTCGCTAAGGACTTGAGCGTAACCATGAGTTCATCGATTTCTTGTGGTGTTAAAACTGCCGTTGGTTCGTCGAAAATCAGAATATCGGCGCCACGATAGAGGGTCTTGAGGATTTCCACCCGCTGTTGCATCCCCACCGTGATGTTGGCAACCTTAGCGTCTGGATCAATGGCTAAACCATATTGCTTAGATAAGTTCATAATATGAGCCTTGGCCTTCTTATAGTCCAAACGTAAGCCTTGAACCATTTCATTCCCTAACATGATATTCTCAACGACCGTAAAGTCATTTACCAACATAAAGTGCTGGTGAACCATCCCGATATGTAGGTTATTAGCGACCGTTGGATTGGAAATGTTAACCGCTTGGCCATTCATATAAATCTGCCCATCAGTCGGTTGTAAGAGACCGGACAAAATGTTCATCAGAGTGGATTTACCCGCCCCGTTCTCACCAAGCAAGGCATGAATTTCGCCCTTCTTGAGCTCGAGGTTAATATTTTTATTGGCAAAAAATGTCCCAAACTGTTTGGAAATACCACGCATTTCAATCACTGGATGCGTCACTGTTTCCATAGAATCCCTCCTTCTTAATTAATACTTACCTTATTTTATAAGTGCATTTTACTTTCAAAAAAGGAGCCAGGTTGCCCCAGCTCCTAGTACCTAAGCCTTTATTAACGATTTGGTTTTTCAGGTACAGTGATTTCACCTTTGACGATTTTAGCTTTGTATTCTTCAACAGCTTTTTTAGCTTCAGGTGATAATTGGGCAGTCGTTAAGTCAACCCCGCCGTCTTTCAAGCCGTAAATAGTGTTACCAGATTTGAATTGACCTTCTTTGGTCTCTTGTGCGAACTTCTTAACCGCAGAGCCTACCCCTTTGAGTGTTGAAGCTAAGGTTAAGTGACGTTCTTTGCCATCTACAGTGACTAGACCTTCTGCATCTTGGTCTAAGTCAACCCCGATAACATATACTTCACGTTTAGGATCGTTCGTTACGATATCCTTAGCTTCAGAGAAGACACCGTTCCCGGTACCACCAGAAGCGTGGAAGATAACATCCGCACCACCTGAGTACATAGCAGCAGCTAATTGTTTCCCTTTAGCTGCATCAGCAAATGAACCTGCGTATTGAACTTCAACTTTGATAGAAGGATCAACTGCTTTTACGCCTTCAACGAAACCAGCTTCAAAACGGTCAATAACGAAACCTTCGACCCCACCGATAAAACCAACTTGTTTGGTCTTAGTGGTCTTAGCAGCGGCTACCCCTGCTAAGAAGGCTGCTTCATTGTCCTTGAAGGTCAAGGAAGCAACGTTTGGTAAGTCAACTACAGAGTCCACAATAGCAAAGTGCTTATCTGGGTATTGAGTGGCTGCTTCTTTGACTGCAGCTTCTAATTTATAACCAATCCCGAAGATTAAGGAGAAGTTTGCTTGGACTGCTGAGTTAAGGTTAGTCACATAGTCAGAGTCGCTATTGGATTGTAAGTAGTCATAGCCACCTACCCCTTTTTCTAACTTGTTTTCTTTACCGAATTGCTCAAGACCTTCCCAGGCGCTTTGGTTGAAGGACTTGTCGTCTACCCCACCTACGTCTGTGACAATCACTGCAGAAAAATCAGCCGCATTTACGGCAACAGGTGCTACCAAACTTGCTACTGTCAAGGCTGTAGCTGCTAATCCAAAAGCTTTCTTCATTAAAACATCTCCTTTGAATATTTCTTACTCATGAACTCACTCTGAATTCCCTTACATTATATCATTATTAGGTCAATCTAGCAAGAAATTCGATGATGTTTTACTAAAACCATTCTCAATCGTTCGTATATTTTCATGAAAATGTCGCCCAAGTGCGCTATATAGCCGAAAAGTCAACTAAATCTTGCTTAAAGCAAGGCAGTCTAAGCCCTAAAAGCATAAAAAAAAGCGAACCTTCTAAGTTCGCTTCTTATAGGCTTAGTGTTGTCCCTGACGCTTAGCCAGTTGTAAGGTCACTTGATAAAAAATTGGGGTTAGAATAGCTGCGACAAAAGCTTCCAAGATCCCGTTGGTCGCAATGATGCCCCCTAATAATTGCCAAAGACCGGTCTGGTCTACCCCTTTAATGGTCATATAAACTTCTTGCTTGAATAAAACAATAGCTCCTAAAACCAAGAAAGTATTGAGAAAACTACCACTAAAGCCAGCCAAGGCTCCCACTAGACGTGGATTTTTACTCCAAGACTTGAAGACCACAATCAAACCGGCCAAAATCAATGGCATGAGCATACGTGGCAAGACGCTGACCATGACATCACTTAAGACTTGGGCATTAATGGGTGACACAGGTGCAGTTAGGGCACGAATCCAAGAATTTAATCCCCAAGCCGTCCCAACCAAGACGCCCTCTTTCCAACCTAGCCAGAGAGTTGCTAAAATGACGGTAACATGGATGTAAGTAATGGATAAGACAGGTGTCGGAATGTTGCCCAACATAGGCACCCATGATTGGATAATAATCAAGGCCACAAAGACACTTAATTTAACTAGTTGGTTGGTTTTATTTTGCGAACCATAGCGTTGATTTGTAGTCATGTCTTAAGCCTCCTTCACTAGGGGATTGACAGCCACCCCATCTTTGACAAAAATATAGGCTGGCTCACCATGACCCTCATCAAACTCAACCGACAAATCATGTCCATCGAAGAACCATTCGTCACGACTCTCAATATAGAAGAGCACGCCGTCTGCTTCATAAGTGACACCTGGTTCACTCGGGTAGTTGGTTTCCATAGCGAGGGAGAAGCCACTGTTAATAGGGCTACAACCATAAACCTTGACTAAAAATCGTACACCCGCCCCTTGAGGCAATCCTACTTCTTCCTTAAACCAAGCAACTGATGCTGGATCTACTTTTAATTCCATCCCTTACACTCCTTCTCTTGACTTGCTGTTTTTATTATAGCATGGTCCTTAAGACAGGACCTAACTAGGTGCTCACTGACCGTCCAAATGATGGTGAACCGCGTAAATAGCCGCCTGAGTACGGTCTTCTACTTCCAACTTGGTGAAGATATTGGAGACATGGGTCTTAACCGTCTTAAGGGTAATGACCAGTTCCTCGGCAATGGCTTGATTGGAGTAGCCTTGACCTATTAGACGTAAGACATCCAACTCCCGATTAGTCAACTCATCATGAGGCTTAGGCCGTGCTTGATCTAATCGGTGCTCGATAATCTTCTCTGTCACGGCAGGTTCAATCACCTTATGCCCTTGATAGGTAGAACGGATGGCTTGGGCAATTTCAGCAGCAGACGAAGTCTTAAGTAAGTAGGAGCTAGCTCCCGCCTCCATAGCCGGATAGACCTTCTCATCATCTAGGAAGGAGGTTACGATAATAATCTTAGCTTGAGGCCAATCTGCCATAATTTTCTGAGTGGCTTCAATTCCATCCATGACATCCATGACTAAGTCCATGAGGATAATATCTGGTCGTAGTTCAAGGGCCTTATGGTAACCTTCCAAGCCATTGCTGGCTTCCCCCACTACCTCCATATCAGTCTGAATCATCAAATATGATGAGACACCTAGTCGGACCATTTCATGGTCGTCCACTAGTAATACCTTAATCATCTACTTACCTCCTTAAAATCTTATAGGAAGGGTGATATCCAGAACGGTCCCCTTACCTGTCATACTGAGAATCTTACATTCGCCCCCAAGATTGGTCACCCGTTCTCGAATATTACGCAAACCATAGGATCCGACCTTGTCAGCCTTATCCATGTCAAAGCCTAGGCCATCATCCACAATTTTGAGCTGAGCCGAGCTCTCATCCACCTGGAGGTAGACCTCCAGACGGTTAGCTCTAGCGTGTCTTAAGGTATTAGAAATGGCTTCTTGTACAATGCGGAAGAGATGGTCCTCAATACCGGATTCCAAGCGCACATCGGCCAAGTCCCAGACAATCGTCGTCGGAATCTTGGTCTGGAGCTCAAGTAATAACTGTTCAATCCCCTGCTTAAGGGACCGATCTTCTAATCCAATCGGTCTCAAATGTAATAAGAGGGCTCGCATCTCAATTTGAGCCGTCGAAATAACCTTATCGACCCGAATAATTTGTTGGCGGATAGGTTCTGCAATCTCAACCTGCTCTTGGTCTTTGATGGCTGAAAGCATCATAGTGGCTGCAAAGAGCTGCTGACTAACCGAATCATGAAGCTCCCGCGCAATCCGATGGCGTTCAGTCTCGATAATTTCTTCCTTGGTTTCTTCCCCTACGAAGGTTGGGGAAGCAGCAAAATCCTGCAGGTCTCTAGACAGCTGGACGAGCTTGTCACGGATACGGTTGAGATCTGATGAAACCACACCACTATAATCGTACCAGGCGTGCAGCCCCTTGCCAGAATCCTTAAAAATAGGATGTTGATATTTTCCTAGCAAAAGCCAATTAATCTTAGCCCGAAGCTCTTCATAAGGGCCACTGAGGAAGAAAGTCAGGAAGCCTGATACTACCAGGGCAATACTGAAATTAGCCCCTACTAAGACCAAATAAAATGGAATTTGGAACCAGGTCAACTCCCAGAGACTAGCCAAACTCAAGGTCTGGAAGACGTAGACTTGAAGACCCACCATAATGGTTGTAATGGCCAAATTAACCAAGAGCTGATAGAGGAAGAGACGGCGCCATAAATGTAGGTTCATAGCACAATCACCTCCACTTCACCAAAGCCAACAGAAATCATGATATTTAGCCGACGTGGCGTTGCGGCATATCCTGCAGTCTCCCAACGGAAGTTTTCCCCTACTAAGGAATAGCTTTGGTTCTCGAAGACCACCGCACCTGATATAGCTGAGATATTGAGTCGGAAACCTACGTCACGCGGAATAATCAGCCGTGTACGGCCAAATAATTTACGAATGACAATGGTCGATTGCTCGGGCGGCAGGAGGGTATTGCCCAAATCGACAATGGAGCTCCCCCCTAAGAAAACAATATTGATATCATCCCATTCATAATAATTGGTTTTAGATTCCATGGAGGCAATCAGGGATTCACGCTTGATTAGGGTCCGCTGGCCACTCTGAGGTTGAATTAACTTAACCCCATGATAGGCTTCCTTGGCACCACCGAAGGGATGGAGTAGTGACTCTCCCCAAACTAGGAACTCATTGCCGTTAGGTCCCCGGAAGAGCCAATAAAAGAGCACCAAGACCAAGAGCACTAGCCAGATAGACTGAGTCATAAAAATGGCTACGAAGAAACTCGTCAAGGCCAAAACCAAGGTCATGCCCCTAAAAATCCCGATGGGTATGTAGACACTGGCAACTAGCAAGACTAGGCTACCTAAAAACAAGAGAAAGGTGACGCCCCGCCCCATGAGTTCAAAGACCAAGGCTGCCCCAGCCAATGCCAAAATCTGAAAAATATGGCGCTTTAAAAAAGCAAACATCTGTCCGTCCTCCTTTCTTAGCTTACGCTTCTTATTATAAACAATTTTAAGCCATAGGAAAACCCTTAACCCCCATCCCCTAGGAAAAGCTGCTCCATAATTCGGCAAAAGAAAAGAGGCTAGCATCTCATACTAGCCTCTAGCAAGTTAATTTTTCTCAATTTTGGTAATCTTCAAATCGAAGGATCCGCCTGGAGTTTCCACTGTTACGACATCCCCTAATTTCTTACCAATGATTGCCTTAGCAATTGGTGAATCATTAGAGATTTTGGCTTCTAATGGATCTGCTTCAGCAGAACCCACAATGGTATAAGACTCTTCGTCGCTACCTGGCAATTCAATGAAGCTTACCGTACGGCCCAAGGTTACCACATCATCTGCTACATCGCGATCATCAATGATTTGCGCAAAACGAATCATTTTCTCAATGACAGAGATACGTCCTTCAACGAAGGCTTGTTCGTCCTTAGCTGCATCGTACTCAGAGTTTTCAGATAAGTCACCGTATGAACGGGCAATCTTAATGCGCTCGATAATCTCCTTACGTTTATTAACTTTTAAATCTTCCAATTCAGCCTCTAATTTGGCTTTCCCTTCCAGGGTCATTGGGTATACTTTTTCTTCCATATACGTCTTAACTCCTTATTTTTAATGGATAGTTGCTTCTCGTCCCCTAGGAGAAACAAAAGAACACGAGCGAATTGGCCTTAAGCCAACTCACTCGGTCTTGCCTCTGTCAGAACAGAAATAATATAACACTATCTTGGTCATTTAGCAATCATAATTTGATAGTTAGGCATAAAAATTTATAGAGCATCTTTTGCTTAGGCTTCTTGCTTGGCTTCGAGAGCCTTGCCTTGTAGGATAGAATGAATCTTGGTGGCTAAGAGGTCAATCGCCACTTGGTTATAGCCCCCTTCTGGGACAATAATATCGGCGTAACGCTTGGTTGGCTCAATAAATTGGTGGTGCATTGGCTTAACCACGTCCACATATTGGTTGATGACCGACTCCACTGAACGGCCACGCTCTTTAATATCGCGGAGAATCCGGCGAGCCAAACGAATATCGTCATCGGTATCAACATAAACCTTGATATCCATTAAGTCACGTAAGCGCGGATCTTCCAGAATGAGAATCCCTTCCACGATGATAACATCCTTGGATTCTTGATGAATGACCTCACTACTACGTGTATGGTTAGCAAAGTCATAAACCGGCTTATCGATGGCTTGTCCCTCTAAGAGACGATTAAGATCGGCCACGAATAAATCCGTGTCAAAAGCCAATGGATGGTCATAGTTGGTTTTAAGTCTTTCTTCAAAAGGTAGGTGCGATTGGTCCTTATAGTAGAAGTCATGCTGGAGCATCATGACAGATAAATCGGCGAAAATCTCCATGAGTTTCATGCTGACACTGGACTTTCCACTCCCGGAACCCCCGGTTACGCCAATTACAATCGGACGATTTGACATACTATTTTCCCCTCATTCTATTCTTATTCTGTTTCGCTTGATGATAGGCTTGATTCTTGACTGCTATTCTTATTGACATACTTAGCTACCAAAGCTTCATGCTCTTCCAAGGTGGTCGCATAGTAGACATTCCCGGTCTCGATATCCGCTACAAAGTAGAAGTAGTCTGAGGCTGTTGGATAGATGGCAGCCTGAATGGCACTGAGACTTGGGCTATTGTAGGGCCCTGGTCCTAAGCCCGTATGCTTATACAGGTTGTATGGTGAGTCCACTTCAGTATCCTTAATGGTCACCAGTTCCTTGTGTTCACCTAAGGCATAGAGGACGGTAATATCGGATTGCAGTGGCATCTCGTTGTTCATACGGTTATAGAAGACACCTGAAATGAGCTTGCGATCTTCATCTGTGACCCCTTCCTTCTCAATGATAGAAGCTAAGGTCAAGATTTGATGGAAGGTCAAGTTGGTATTGCCCATATCTTCCTTGAGTTTTTGGTATTCAAGGTTCATCTTGCCCACCATTTGTTTAATTAGGTCTTTAACATTGGTACCAGCGATATAGTCATAGGTTGCCGGATAGAGGTAACCTTCTAACTTATATTTGAGCCCTTCTACCCCATCCAAACCTGAAATTAAGCTCGGATATTGAGATTTTAACTCTTCGATGAAGCTAGCATCATTAGCAGTTGCTAAGAAATCAGCTGCCTTAATCGGGGTGTTTTCTTCCACCATTTGGGCAATTTGTTCCAGTTGCATACCTTCAACAACGGTTAGTTTGGTATCCACATCGACTTCGATCGGTTTACCACCCTTTTGAAGGGTTGCAATAATGGTATCGGCATCCATGGCAGGACTTAAGTCATAGTGACCTGCTTGGAGGCCATTGACACTTTTGGCCTTCATATAGAAGCTAAAGATATCGGCATTCTTAATTAAGCCCTGAGACTTAAGTAAGCGCGCAATGTCCTTACTGCTAGAACCAATCGGAATCGTTACTTGCACAGTCTCTGTCTTTTGGTTGTTAACTGCCTTTAGGGAATCGTTATAGTACCAGAAGCAACCTAAACCTACAACTAAGGCTAAGGCTACTAATCCTAAGATAATGTATTTGACGATGCGTTGGGTCATCAATTCTTCTTTTACTTGATGATCTTCCTTAAGTTCTGCATCTTGTTTGACTTTGTCCCAATCTACTTTCACTGAGGAACCTCCTTCGCTATGTGATAGATTCAATATATCCTATGCATTATATCAATTTTTCTGTTAAATAGCCATTATTATCCCTTTACAAGTCGGTTAAAGACTCGCACTATAAAACTAAAACTATTTCTATTCATCTTTAGCCTCCTAGATAAAAAACAAAATAAAACCTGGGAGTCATATTCAAACTCCCAGGTTTTTACTAGCTTAGAAATTGCCTTCTTCGTCTAAGAAGGTATTGAGGACTTCCTCAACCATATCCCATTCTTTCTCATCTTCGATTGGCAATAATTCACCGGACTGTCCGTCTTCGCCTTCCGTAAATGAGTAAGCTTGAAGTTCTACGTCCTCATCGTCAATAGCACCCGCTGGGTAGAGAATGACGTAGTTCTTACCATAATCTTCTGATTCGAAGGTAAAGAGAATCTCGTATAAAGCCTCATTTCCGTTCTCATCCACAATGGTAATATGTTCGTGGTGGTCGTGGTCATGATGATGATCATGATCGTGATGGTGGTCGTGTTCGTGTGGCATAGCTATGCCCCCTTCCTTAATTAATTCGGTCTAAATAATTCTGTAGGATAATGACCGCAGCTAGCTTATCAATAACTTGCTTGCGTTTCTTGCGGCTAACATTTCCTTCTGTAACAAGCATACGTTCTGCTTGCGAAGTGGTTAAGCGCTCATCCTGATAGTGGATAGTCAATTCAGGTCTTAACTTACTAATTCCCTCTCCATAGGACATTGAGGCTTCTGCTCTTGGTCCCAGACTATTATTCATATTCTTGGGCAAGCCAATAACAAGCTCCTTAACCTGGTGCTCATCAACCAGTTCCAGCAGGCGGTCATAACCTAAGTCCCCCGCTGCTTCGTCAATACGAATGGTCTCAAGACCTTGAGCAGTCCAGCCCATTAAGTCGCTAACAGCCACTCCTACTGTCTTGGATCCTACGTCCAAGCCCATAATACGTTTATACATGGTTTAGCGATTTCCTTTAACATAGTAGCGGACTAAGGCTTCCACAATCTCATCGCGCTCATAACGACGAATTAAGTTTCTGGCGTCACGATGGCGTGGAATGTAGGCTGGATCTCCTGACAAGAGATAACCCACAATCTGGTTGGTTGCATCATACCCCTTTTCTTCTAGGGCGCTAAATACAATCTCTAGTACTTCGCGAATGGTCTGCTTATTGAGATCATCTAAGCTAAATAAGATGGTTTCATCTAATGATTGCATACTATCACCAATCCTCTCGTTTAATCTTATTGTACATGACTCTGTACAAGATTGGAACCTTTTTGCAATAATTCCGGCAAAAAAGCCTATAATTGTTCGTTAATTACTGTGCTGACTTGCGCCAATAATTCTGGAATCGCTTCTGGTTTCTTACCACCGGCTTGAGCCATTTGTGGCTTACCGCCACCGCCACCGCCGACAATTGCCGCTAATGGCTTGATGAGGTTACCAGCCTTAAGACCAGCAGCCAAGCCTTGCTCATCCACTTGGACCATGAGACTTACTTTTTCCTCTTGGCTAGCAACTAAGACCAAGATATTAGATGGTGCTTCTTTCTTCCAGATGTCAGCCATTTGACGCATCCCATCAACAGATTGATTGCCTAAGTTAATGGCTACATAAGTCACATCCCCAACACTTTGAACATCTTGGAAGACTTGTCCTGCTTCAGCTTGCAGTAATTTTGCGTTGAGCGACTCCACCTGAGCTTGGGCTTGACGGAGTTCTTCTTGCAATTGCTCTAATCGTGGTAAGAGTTGGCTAGCTTGAGCCACTTTGAGATGATTTTGCACTTCTTGTAGGAGGTTAGCTTGAGCCTGATAATCCGCAACAGCAGCTTGACCAGTCAAGGCTTCAATCCGACGAATCCCGGCCCCAATCCCAGACTCAGCTAGGAGTTTGAAGGTGCCAATCTCATTAGTGTTGTTCACATGGGTCCCACCACACAACTCGATAGATTCTCCTGCAATATTAACAACCCGTACAACATCACCATATTTTTCCCCAAAGAGAGCCATAGCACCTGTTGCTTTAGCATCTTCAATGGACATTTCAGCGATATCAACATTGGCAGAGTTGGCGATCCATTGGTTGACGAAGGCTTCAATCTGCTTGAGTTCCTCAGGTGTGACTTTACCAAAGTGTGAGAAGTCAAAGCGTAAGCGATCTGGCCCAACGTAAGAACCCGCTTGGTTGGCATGGCTACCCAAAACAACCTTCAAGGCACGGTGTAAGAGGTGGGTTGCGGTATGATTTTGGTTGGTCTTAAGGCGTGCTGCCCGATCCACTTCTAAGGTATAGGATTGACCGACAGTCAACGGCATATCCCCCGTTTTGATACGGTGCATAAACTGACCTTGAGGTGCTTTCTTAACATCTAAGACTTGGCCTACTTCTTGATCGCCATCTAGGATGATCCCAGAGTCCGCTACTTGCCCCCCCATTTCTGCATAGAAAGGACTACGGTTGAAGAAGACCCAACCCTCTTGATGAGCTGGTAACTGATCTACCTTGGCTTCATCTAGCACAATGGCCTTGATAGTCGCGTTTGTAACAAGCGTTTCGTAACCCACGAAATCAAAGGCATCAGTAATGTTTTGTAAGAGGTCGCTTTGGACTTGCATGCTCTCTTCCTTAGAACGAGCTGCACGAGCCCGTTGACGTTGGGCTTCCATTTCTGTCTCAAAACCTTCTTGATCAACCGAGAAGCCTTGGCTATCAGCCAATTCAACCGTTAACTCTAACGGGAAACCAAAGGTATCATAGAGTTGGAAGGCCTGGGCGCCCGGAACCACGGTTTTGCCCTCAGCCTTGAGGTTAGCCATCAAGTCATTCAAGTGAGCTTCCCCACCTTCAATGGTCTCGTGGAATCGCTCTTCTTCATTTAAGATGACCTTTTGAACGAAGGCTAATTGTTCCGTCAATTCTTGATAATAAGCCCCCATAATGTCCGCAATAACAGGGACTAATTCACTTAAGAAGCTACGGCTAATCCCCAATTTTCGGCCATGCATGACACTACGACGAATGAGACGACGTAGGATATAGCCACGCCCTTCATTGGAAGGCAATGCCCCATCACTAATCGCGAATGAAACCGCGCGAATGTGGTCGGCAATGACCTTGAAGCTGACTTGTTTGTCACCAGCTGAAGCAAAATCTACACCAGAGACTTTTTCAATGGCTTGAATAATTGGCACAAAGAGGTCTGTCTCATAGTTGGTTTTAGCATTTTGAATGACAGAGACTACCCGTTCCAAGCCCATCCCGGTATCGACGTTTTTGTTAGGAAGTGGTTGATAGGTGTCATCTGGTAAATGGTTGAACTCAGAGAAGACTAAGTTCCAGATTTCCAACCAACGCTCATTCTCACCACCAGGGTAGTTTTCAGGGTCGTCCGCTTCCAAGTTGTTAAAGTCTTGTCCACGATCGTAGAAAATCTCGGTATCTGGACCACATGGACCAGCCCCGATATCCCAGAAGTTATCTGCTACTGCCACCAAGTGATCAGCAATAAAACCTGGTTGTTGCTTCCAGATTTCGGGTGTTTCCTTGTCATCTGGATAGTAGGTGGCAAATAGCTTATCTGCTTCAAAACCTAACCAACGCTCGCTCGTTAAGAATTCCCAAGCCCAAGCAATGACTTCTTTCTTAAAGTAATCGCCGATAGACCAGTTCCCTAGCATTTCGAAGAGGGTATGGTGGCGAGCAGTGTAACCTACGTTCTCAATGTCATTGGTCCGGATACATTTTTGTACGTTAGCCAAACGACGGTTGTCTGGCACTTCCGTACCGTCAAAGTATTTTTTAAGAGGTGCCACACCGGCGTTGATCCACAAGAGGGTTGGGTCATTGACCGGGATCAAAGAGGCACTTGGAATAATTTGGTGTTGCTTCTCTGCGAAGAAATCAAGATACATTTGGCGAATTTGCGCACTCGTCAATTGTTTCATATATGATGAACTCCTTTTCTAATAAAAATAAAAAACACACTCATTACATGCAAGGGCGATAAGTCGCGGTACCACCTTGCTTATAACGAATCTGCTTCATTACATCTTTAATGATTGTTAACGCCAATCCTACGCTAATGTTGCCACTAGAAAGACCTAAGGGAGCATTGAGACCCGTGACTTCTTCCACCAAATGAAGTCTCTCTGAGGCTGGGTTCAACATAGCCTTATACCTCTACCATTATACGGCTAAAAGCCCCTAAAAGTCAAGGTTCTGCTAGAATAAATGGATAAGTCAACCAATCAACGGTCAGCTGACGTGGCGCCGCCTCCTGGACCTCTCCATCCACTTGACCTAGAATGGCTTGCTTAATGACCAAATCAAGCTTTTGCCCGGTCCAACGACTGACTTGAGGCGACTGGTCCTGCTTATGACTGACTAAGACCTGCCAAATCAAGCCTGGTAAATGTCTTGCCTTGATGCTGTGAAAGGCCATTACACTAATCTCTGGATTGCTAGCCTGGCCTAGATTATCTAATTTTATGCCCCCACCCATATAAGGATTCTTGAGGACACTGAAGAGATAGCAGTCAGACACTAGTTGAGGCGACTGATTATCTAGGCTGAGGCTGACCTCAAAAGCCTCTAATTTAGGTAAACTAGCAAAGACAGCCACTAGGTAGGACAGCTTGCCTAAATGCCACTTGGCTAATAGACGCCCCAGTCTTAAGGCCTTGGATTGCTGATTAACCATGGCATCAAAACCTATCCCTAGGCTATTAATCCCATAGCTAATTTGTCCACTGACCTGATCTTGCAAACGCAGAATCGGCACTTGAAGTCGGTTACCTGCCTGCAATTGATCCAAGGCTTGAGCTAGCTTCCGTTTAGCTTGCCAGGCCCTAGCAAAGTCATTACCACGTCCAGCCGGCAAATAGAGAATGGCAGGAGGCTGTGGTTGTCCAGCTAGACTGGACACAACTTCGTGCAGAGTCCCGTCACCACCAATGACCGTAATGACCGGTTCCTGGACCAATTGCTGAGCCAAAAGCTCACTATGGCCAGCATAAGTGCTAATATGGACTTTGGGTGTTATTTGGTGTTTGTTCAGGGCTGCCAGAGTCTCCTCCAAGACTTTACCTCCCTGGCCACCACCTGCTCCTAGGTGGGCGATAATTGCTAATTCTTGCATCTACTCTCCTGCCTCCTTAGCACCTGTCTGGCACTAGCATTAACCTATTAATTGTAACTCAGATAGTTGTCATTTTCTAGGCTTTTCGATACAATAAATCTAGCAAATTGATTAAGGAGTCCACTTATGACAGATTATCAAATGCTGGTCTTAGATATTGACGATACTTTGATGACCAGTAAGAACACTATTTCTGATGACACCTATCAGGCCTTGATGAAGGCTCAGGAGCAAGGCAAGAAAGTCGTGCTAGCTAGCGGCCGACCAACCCCTTCTATGATCGAAACGGCTAAGCAGCTAAAATTAGACCATTTCAATTCTTACATCATTTCCTTTAATGGCGCCGCCATCACCAGTATGGCAGATGGCCAGGAACTCTTCAGCCAACGCCTAGAAGCGGACGCTCAAGATGACATTGTCCAATATATTCAAGCTAAAGGTCTGACCGTCCTAACCTATATGGACGAGTACGTGGTCATGGATAAAGCCAATGATTATAGCCACATTGAAAGTCAATTAACAGGTATTCCCGACCGTTATGATTCTGAGGCCATCGCTAACCTGTCTCAACTAGCTAAAGCCCGAATGAAATTCATTGGCGTGGGTGACCCAGACCTAGTTACAGCTGCAGATGCTGAGTTGAAGGGGCGCTTCGGCGATTTAACCTATGCCACCACCTCTAAGCCTTACTTCTTAGAATTCGTTCACCACCAAGTCTCCAAAGGCCAGGCCATTAAAGTCCTCTGCCAACACCTTGGTTTGACTCTGGACCAGGTAATTGCCTGCGGCGATGGGAATAACGACTTGACCATGATTGAGACAGCCGGTTTGGGCGTTGCCATGGCTAATGCCACCCCACTGCTTAAGGAAGCAGCCGACCATATTACCCTCTCCAACGACCAAGATGGTCTAGTTCCAATCATTCGCGACTTTATGGGAGTTAGCCTCTAGTCCAGTAAAAACTTAAACGCTTTTAGGCCTTTGTCATTCCCTTTTTCAGCAAAATGTAGTATAATACATTTTGTGTTAAGCGGAGATGGCGGAACGGCAGACGCGCATGCTTCAGGCGCATGTGTCCAATAGGACGTGAGGGTTCAAATCCCTTTCTCCGCATCATAAAAGAGCCCTATCAGGGCTCTTTTTTTGTCTATGATGAAGAAAAAATCCAGGGATTGAGTCGGGCTCAATCCCTGGATTTTACTCACTTTTCTTTTGAATCGATTAGGATGGTCACTGGTCCGTCATTTTCAATTAAGACCTGCATGTCTGCGCCAAAACGCCCGGTTTCCACGCGGAAGCCCGCCTCCCTTAGAGCCTGGTTAAAGGACTCATAGAGAGGCTCTGCCACCTCTGGACGTGCCGACTGGGTAAAACTTGGCCGGTTGCCCTTGCGGACATCACCATATAGCGTAAATTGGCTAATAGATAGAATGGCGCCGTCCGGCAGACTATCCAGACTGGCATTCATCCGCCCCTGCTCATCTTCAAAAACACGCAGTTTGCTGATTTTGCGGGCGCAATAGGTCACATCTTCTGGGCCGTCTTCATAGGTCACACCGACCAAGAGGACAAAGCCCCTATCAATCGCTCCTACCACTTGACCATCAATTGAAACCTGACCCCGACGGCAACGTTGAATAAGTACTCGCATCCAGGGGCCTCCTACTTATTATTGACTCGGGTTACTTCATAAACGTCCGGAATGTTACGTAATTTGACCATGAGATCTTCTAATTGAGCCGTATTAGAAATCGCAACCTTAATGGTGACTGTCGCCGTTGAAGTCTTGTCGTCCACTTTCCCGTTAACATTACGCAAGGTCTTAACCGAGTGGTTGACCACATGCAAGACTTCGTTGATCAGTCCATTGCGGTCAAAGCCCACTACCCGAATCTCGGTGACATAGTCGGCACCAAGCTGACCAGTGCTTTCCCATTCAACTGGAATGGTCCGTTCTTGCAAATCAGGTTCATTGAGTAAGTTAGGACAGTCCTTACGGTGAACAGAAATCCCCCGCCCTCGTGTCACGTAACCCACAATTTGGTCACCTGGAACCGGGCTACAGCAGCGACTGAGACGAATCATAAGGTTGTTGACCCCACGCACCATGACGCCATTTTCATGTTGGATCTTCATGGCCTCGGTCTCAGGTTTGTTGAGGGTTTGCTCATTGCTTAGCGGCTCTGCCGGTGGGACATCCTTCTGTTCCTTGCTATGCAAGAAGTTATAGACACTAATAGCAGATGCTTCTCCCAAGGCTACAGCTGCAAAAAGGTCCGCCAAAGTCGGCACATTATAGCGTTCAAAGAGTTCCTTCTCATAGGCCTTCTTAGACAATTGTTTAAGGCTATAGCCATTTTTCTTGAGCTCTTCTTCCACCATGGCTTGACCACGTTCACTATTGCGATCGCGATCAAGTAGCTTGAAGTAACGCTTGATTTTGTTTCGTGCCTTGGAAGTGGCGGTATATTTCAACCAGTCACGACTTGGTCCATTGGAATTGGGGTTGGTTAAGATATCCACGATATCCCCGTTTTTGAGCTTGTAGTTAAGTGGGACAATCTTACCATTGACCTTGGCCCCAATTGTTTTTTGGCCCACATCCGTATGGACATGGTAGGCAAAGTCCAAGGGGCCCGCCCCATTAGGCAGTTCGAAGACATCCCCCTTTGGTGAGAAGACATAGACTTGGTCTTTGAAGATGTCTTCCTTAACGAAGTCCATGAACTCACCCGCGTCTTTGGCTTCATCTTCTAATTCTACAATATCGCGGAACCAAGTCAGTTGCTTCTTAATGGCTTCATCTTCGCGGACTTGCTGGGTCTTACCTTCCTTGTAGGCCCAGTGAGCTGCAACCCCGTACTCCGCCACTTCGTTCATTTGGAAAGTCCGAATCTGAATTTCAACCGGTTTGCCATGCGGACCGATAACCGTCGTATGAATGGACTGATAGAGATTAGCCTTAGGCATGGCGATATAGTCTTTGAAGCGACCAGGCATTGGTTTCCACTTGGTATGGACCGCCCCTAGGACAGCATAACAGTCCTTAATGGTCGGTACTAGGGCCCGGATAGCTAAGAGGTCATAGATTTCATCAAAATCCTTATTCTGCTTGACCATCTTACGGTAAATAGAATAAATGTGCTTTGGACGCCCATAGACATCGGCCTTGATATGTAATTCTTCAATGGCCTCGTTAATATCCAGAATGGCTTCTTGAATATAGGTCTCGCGCTCTTCCCGCTTGGACTTCATCAAGTTGACAATCTGATAGTAGGCGTCTGGATTGATATAACGCAGAGCAATATCTTCTAGCTCCCACTTAATCAGGTTCATCCCTAAACGGTCAGCTAGCGGTGCATAAATCTCAATCGCTTCTTGAGATTTTTCCACTTGTTTGGACGGCTTTTGGAATTTAAGGGTCCGCATATTATGAAGGCGGTCAGCCAGTTTGACCATGATAATCCGCATGTCTTTGGCCATGGCCAAGAGCATCTTACGGTGGTTTTCTGCTAAGGCTTCTTCCTTACTCTGGAACTTAAATTTCCCCAACTTGGTGACGCCATCTACCAAGAAGGCTACCGTCTCAGAAAATTCGCGGACGATATCTTCTAGGGTGTAGTCAGTGTCTTCCACCACATCATGGAGGAAGCCGGTCGCGACCGTATCAGGGTCCATCTTGAGTTGGGCGAGAATTCCAGCAACTTGAATAGGATGCACGATGTATGCTTCTCCCGATAAGCGAAATTGCTCCTTGTGGGCTTCTGTGGCGAAATCCAACGCCTTTTTAACGAAGGCCACATGCTTTTCATTCATGTAGCTTTCGCAGAGGGCCATGACATCTGCGGCCGTTAAATCTGGTGCTTGTGCCATCCTACTCTTCCTTTCTTACTTACAATTACTAATAGTTTCCTGGTGCATTGCCTGTAGCCTGGCCGGTTACAATCGCAATTCCCTTGGAGGCGCCAATTCGGCTGGCACCCGCTTCAATCATAGCCAAGGCATCCTCTCGGTTTTGAACTCCACCGCTGGCCTTAACTCCCATGTCAGGGCCTACGGTTTCCCGCATAAGGCGGATATCTTGGACAGTGGCACCGCCAGTTGAGAAGCCGGTAGAGGTCTTAACAAAGTCAGCCCCAGCTTCCTTGGCTACTTGGCTGGCTTTGACGATTTCTTCCTTGCTTAAAAGGCAAGTCTCTACAATCACCTTAACTAAGGCTTGATGATTAGCAGCCTCCACTACGGCTTGGATATCCGCTTTGACTAGGTCCCAATTGCCATCTTTTGCAGCACCAATATTAATGACCATGTCGACTTCATCCGCTCCCTCTTGGATAGCGGTGCGGGTCTCAAAGGCTTTGACAGCTGAAGTATTAGCCCCCAGAGGGAAACCAATAACCGTGCAGACTTTAACATCTGAACCTGCTAGTAAAGTATGAGCAGTCGCCACCCAAGTAGGGTTGACACAGACTGACATAAAGCCATAGTCGCGGGCTTCTTGGCAGAGCGTTTCAATGGCGGCACGGCCAGTATCGGCCTTAAGCGCGGTGTGATCAATGTATTTTGCTAGTTCCATGAGATAGACTCCTTCCTTATAGTTCAAGTTCTAGGGCATAGGATAAGGCTGATAAGAAATAGATTGGGGCCGTCTCCGCTCTGAGAATACGAGGCCCTAAGGCGACCGTCTGGAAGCCAGCTTCACATAATTGAGAGACTTCTTCTGGAGTCAGGCCTCCTTCAGACCCAAAGACAACCAAGACCTTGGCGCCTGCTTGGCCCTTAAGTGTCTGGCAGGCTTGACGTAAGCGACTATGCTCGCGTTGTTTGGCGTCTTCTTCGTAGGCTACTAAGCAAGCATCATAGTCAGCTGACTTGGCCAGTAATTGAGCTAAGCTTAGGGGCTGCGCCACTTGAGGAATGCGAAGGCGGTGACATTGCTCGGACGCTTCTTTGGCAATTTTTTGTAGGCGGTCCAGACGTTGGCCCGCCTTCTTATGATCCCATTTGACGACATCTCGACTGAGGGCCAAGGGTTGAAAATGGCTAGCGCCACATTCGGTTGCCTTTTGGACAATATAATCTAGCTTGTCATTTTTGGACAAGCCACAGGCAATGGTGACCTCAACAGGTAATTCTACCTGGTCAGCACCCTCCTGAAGTTCTATGAGGCGGAATTGGGCCAGGCGGTCCACTTCCTCTTCTAATTGGGCCAAGTAACATTGCCCGTCCCCAGTCACTAACCAAGCCTTAGCCCCAGGCTGAGACCGCATAACCCTTAGGAAATGTCGACTATCATCGGCCGTTAAGGTTACCAATTTCTGGACAAGTAAGCCAGTTTGGTTGATAAAATAACGTTGCATGATTTAATCCTCTTGCTTCTGGGTTACCAAACCCGTCCAACCCTTTAGTTGGACTCTTTGAACAAGGCGGAAACCATGTGCTTCTAAGTCTTCTAACAGTTGATCAGCCTTTTCATTTAGAATTCCGCCCAGAATCAGGTAACCATCTGATGTTAGTAAGCGATGGGCATCTTCTAACATATTAACCAGAATATGGGGCAAGATATTGGCTACAATCACCTCTACTGGCCAGTCTACCCCTTTGAGCAAATCCTTAACATGGAAATGAATCGGCGTTTCCTTGAATACCTTGGCCAAATCATCTTGTCGCTCCTGTTGGTGAACCAAGTTTTGTAGGGCGCTATCAACAGCTTGAGGATCTAAGTCGTAGCCCCACACTTCTTTGGCACCTAAGGCGGCCGCTACAAAGGCTAGAACCCCCGACCCCGTACCAACATCTAAGACTCGTTCGCCTCCACGTAGGTACATTTCAAGTGCCTGAACCCCTAGTTGAGTAGTTGGGTGATTGCCTGTCCCAAAGGCCAAACCTGGATCCAAGTAGATAACTTGTTCACCTGCTTGGGCTTGGTAGTCCTCCCAAATCGGCACAATGGTTAGGTAGCGACTGATACGCTCAGGCTTATAGTTAACCTTCCAATTTTCCTGCCAATTTTCATTTTCAATCTCGCTAGATTCAAGCCTTAGCGGATCACTATACTGACTCTCCAACTGGGTCTTGAGGCTATCTAGATCTGGCATCTCTTCGAAGAAGGCGATTAACTCTGTCTCGTGCTCCAGACGTTCTTTGGACAGTGGTTCAGCTAATTCTCCAAATAAATTAGGGTGGTTCTCCAAATAACCTTGGGCATAATCCACTTCCACCCCAATGGCCCCAGCTTCAAAGAGGAGATGACTGAGTAAGTCAATCATCGCTGGATCCAGGGTGTCGAGTGAGACTACCAGCTTAGACCAGGTTTCAGCCATATTAACACGTCCTTTCACGAATATCTATGTTCTTTATTATGAAACAAATACGCCAAAAATTCAATGACTAGGCTGTTAAAAATGCCCAAAATCAGGAATATTAGTTGATTTTTAAGCACTCTTCCCAAGATATAGGTCAGTTTATTAGCTTATATGCAGAATATTGGCTCATTCTCTCCCACCAATGGCTAGGCAAAACTAGCCTAGTTTGAACTAGAAGTGCTATAATAAAAGTGTATAAGACCTAAGTCCAAAGGAGTGACTGTCATGTTTCAGCCTTTAACTTACGATGGGCTAGCCCATCGTTTACCTAAGCGACCTAGCCAATCCCACAAGGGAACTTTTGGCCGGACGCTCTTAGTAGGCGGCAATGCTCAGCTAGGTGGCGCCATTATTCTAGCTGCTCAAGCGGCTGTCTACGCAGGCAGTGGCCTCACGACTGTTGCCACTGAAATTACCAACCACACGGCCCTCCATGCTCGTCTGCCTGAAGCCATGGTCAGTGACTGGTCTAATCTAGCTCAGCTTAAGGCGTTAACGCAGGCAGCTGATGTCGTTTTGCTTGGTCCAGGCATGGGACTGGACGCTTTTTCCTGCCAACGTCTGCATCGGATTTTAGATTGGCTAAAGCCTGGACAAAAGCTAGTCTTAGATGGCGATGCCTTAACGCTTTTGGCTCGTCATCCCCACCCCTTACCTAGTGGAGTGCCTGTAGTTATCACGCCCCACCAGGCTGAATGGCAACGCCTATCTGACCTTGCCATTGAAGACCAGACCCCTCAAGCCAATCAGGCCGCTCAAAAACAACTTGGCTTCAACCTAGTACTCAAAAAACCAGGTACAGAGATCTATCTGGCGGATGGTTCCTGCTACCAATTGACAGTCGGCACACCTGCCATGGCGACCGGCGGCATGGGCGACACCCTGGCTGGAATGGTCGCTGCCTTTTTGGCTCAATTCCCAGATGACTTTAATTTAGCCCTATGCAGTGCCGTTTTCCTCCACTCCTACCTGGCACAAGAAATAGCACAGACTCAGTGGGTGGTCCTACCCCATCAGATTAGTGAAAAACTCCCTAGCCTAATGAAGGATTTCATTGGCTAGGAAGCCTAATAAAAACAGCAAGCCTGAATTGTTAAGGCTTGCTGTTTGTTATTTATAGACCTGATTTACTGAATCAGAACTAGTAAACCTAGGACACAAATGCTAACAAAGAGTATAAGGAAGATGACAATGGCACCGACTAGCTGCCAGGTCTTGAGATTCTTTTCAGCCATGGCTTGATAAAGAGCATAATAATCGCTAATCCAAGAGCGACCATTGAAGAAGTACAGCTGCGGTAGCCCCTTAACTAAGAGCCAGTAGAGCACTTCACCCAACAAGATTGCTAAACTCACTTGTAACCAGAATGGGCCGTTTGGCAACCAGAAAGTCACAAAGGCATAGGCCACATAATAATGAATGAGACGATGCCCCAAGGCTACACAAGCTGAAAACTCAAGAATACGACGTAAAACAGGTGTCCCAGCCACGTAGGACAAGATAAGCCAAGTGGTAAAAAGTGGCACAGCTGCAGTCCATACCAGACCCATGAGCGCTGTTGTCCAATTTTGGCTAAGGAAGAAGGTCAGAAGCATTAAGCTACCGACTAGACCTAAACCCATTAATAAGACATACTTACTAGACAGACGGTAAATTTGATTGAGCAGAACTGGCACTAGGTAGACCAGGGAAACCCCAGACAAAAACGCTAAGGCATAAAAGGCTAGCTCTATATAAGCGAGTGGGCTACCATTCATAACACCAAAACCAGCCAATAGCCATAGGCTAGCCTGAACAACCATCCAGACCATGCCCTTACCTAGCAGACTTAGACTGGTACGGCCTAAAAGCCAGCTAATCAGCGCAACAAGCCCCGCTACTTGTACCCCATGGCCTAGATACCATAAACTCTTGAGACCACTTGCGGCATCAAGACTTAAGCTAGTCACCCCACCTAGCCAAAGCTGTCTGACATTTTCGATTAAGAGAGGACTAAAAATCAAGTCAAATTTACTCTGATTTAAAAGCGAAAAATCTAGCGCCAAAAGGCCAATCGTGGTGATAGAGGTCAACCACAGAACTGGCAACCAAGCAGACCAGACGGCTTGCCAGTGACGCCAAAAGGGGACATCCTGCTGCCGTTCTAAACGATAGGCCCATTGATAGCCAAGGACAGTGAAGAGACCGAGGGGAACCAATTGGCCCGCCAATAAATCACCTTGAAAAATTCCAACGCCCATAAGAACTAATAAAAATAGACCTTTAAGTCCATCTAGTCCTCGTAATTTTACCTCCTGTTGCATACCATCACCTTATTCTTTGCTTAAATATATAGACACTTCTATTATAGGAGATTTAAGCAAGAATGGAAAGACTGATTTACTCAAATCTGCCGAATTTTATCAAAAGATGCCAGTAAATTTACCTACCTGCTCTGTAAATAGATCAAAAGGCAGGAAGTCACTTCCTGCCTTAAGCTTATTTATAGGCACCCTTAAGTTCCATAATCATGTCACGCAGATCGGCGGCTGCTTCGAAATTGAGATCCTTAGCGGCCTGGCGCATTTCCATCTCCAAGCGTTCCAATTGCTCTTCTCTTTGTAGACGAGACAGCTTGCGGAACTGCTTGAGAAGGGACTCTTGCTTGTCCTCGTTTTCCACATCGTGGGTAATCCGGATTAAATCGCGAATCTCCTTCTTAATGGTTTGAGGAACAATCCCATGTTCTTGGTTGTAGGCCATTTGGATAGAACGACGTCGCTCTGTTTCTTCAATGGCATACTGCATCGAAGCCGTAATTTGATCCGCATACATAATGACGCGTCCATTAGCATTACGGGCTGCCCGACCAATAGTTTGTACCAAGGAACGTTCGCTTCGTAGGAAGCCTTCCTTGTCTGCATCCAGAATAGCTACTAGGGTGACTTCTGGCACGTCCAAGCCCTCCCGCAAGAGGTTAATCCCGACTAAGACATCAAAGACACCTAGGCGAAGGTCGCGAATAATTTCCGTTCTCTCCAGGGTCTTAATATCACTATGCAGGTACTTGACCTTGATATCTAGCTCCTTGAGGTAGTCGGTCAAATCCTCCGACATTTTCTTGGTGAGGGTAGTGATAAAGACCCGCTCATCTCGCTCAGTCCGAGCCTTAATTTCAGCCACTAAATCATCAATCTGACCTTCAATTGGCCGCACTTCAACTACTGGGTCCAAGAGGCCCGTTGGCCGGATGATTTGTTGAATGACCTCACCACCCGTATGCTCTAGCTCATAAGGTCCTGGTGTCGCAGAAACATAAATAATCTGGTTGACATGTTCTTCGAACTCTTCTAAGCGCAAAGGTCGGTTGTCCAGCGCACTTGGCAAACGGAAGCCGTAATCAATCAACTGCTGCTTGCGGCCCCGGTCACCATTATACATACCGCGGATTTGCGACATGGTGATATGGGACTCGTCCACTACAATCAGAAAGTCATCTGGGAAAAAGTCTAAGAGTGTATAAGGTGCTTGACCTGGTGCTCGGCCATCAATATGGCGAGAGTAGTTCTCAATCCCACTACAGTAGCCCATTTCAAGCATCATTTCCAAATCATAGGTGGTTCTTTGCTCTAGGCGTTGAGCTTCTAATAATTTATTGTCTGCTCGTAATTCGGCTAGGCGCTCTTCCAATTCCTGACGAATGGAGTCGACCGCCACTGCTGTCTGTTCTTGGCTGGCCACAAAGTGAGTCGCAGGGAAAATAGGATAATGGTCTACATCGTACTTAATTTCGCCGGTTAGAAAATCAACGACGCGGATGCGTTCTATCTCGTCCCCGAAGAATTCTACCCGAACCACTTCCTTGTCGCGCGAGGCCATAAAGATTTCTACCACATCGCCTCTTACTCGGAAGGTCCCTCGCTGAAAGTCAATGTCATTTCTAACAAATTGCATTTCAACCAAACGCGCTAGCAGAACATTACGAGGAATTTCCATGCCTTCTCGTAAAGACAAGACATGATTGCGGTAGTTCTCAGGGTCAACCAGGCCGTAAATACAGGAAACAGAGGCCACCACAATGACATCTCGGCGTTCAATTAAGGCTGAAGAAGCCGAATGGCGGAGCTTATCGATCTCATCGTTAATGCTGGCGTCTTTTTCAATATAAGTGTCAGACGATGGCACATAGGCTTCAGGCTGATAGTAGTCATAGTAGGAGACAAAGTACTCGACCGCATTGTTTGGGAAAAATTCTAGGAGCTCGCTATAAAGCTGCCCGGCTAGGGTCTTATTATGGGCCAAAACCAAGGTCGGTCTGCCCGTTTGCTTAATAACATTGGCAATGGTGAAGGTCTTACCGGTCCCTGTCGCCCCTAGCAAGACCTGCTCCTTAACGCCATCATTGACACCTTGGACCAAGGCTTCAATTGCTTCCGGCTGATCCCCACTTGGACTATAGGGAGATACTAATTGAAAATCCATGCCCTCTCCTCCTTCTATCTAGTCAATCAATGCGCGAACAAATTTTCGCTTCTTTTCTCATGATAACAAAAAGCTAGTCCCCTGTCTAGTCCAAGGACTTAGAAGTAAAGCTAGACGAATTTGAATTATTTTCCATCTTTTTATTGCATACTGACCGGGTTTTCATGTATAATAAGGCTTGTTGACTTAGTCCTTCGGACTATAGACAAATCGCAATGAAAGAGGTGACTCAAATGGCTAACAACCCATCAGCAAAAAAACGTATCCGTCAAACAGCTACTAAGACTGAAAGCAACCGTGCACACGTTTCTGCAATGCGTACTGCGGTTAAACGTTTCCGTTCTGCAGTAGAAGCTGGCGAAGCAAACGTTGAGGAATTATTCCGTCTAGCTGCTAAAGAAATCGACAGCGCAGCAACTAAAGGTTTAATCCACAAAAACAAAGCAGCTCGTGACAAGTCACGTTTGGCTCGTTTACTTAAAGCTAACTAAGAAAGTAGGCTACCTTGAGGGTAGCTTATTTTTTTGCCCTTGAAACAAAAAATTACTGGAACAGCTATCTGCTCCAGTAATTAAGGACTTCCTGTGATATAACGACTCACTAGTAAGTCAAATTGTATCTCCTTGACACCAATGCCCTGTTTGAGCTGAAAATCAGCCTCCGCTAAGGCATCATAGAAATCATAGAGCTGTCTTAAATCTAAGCGTCTAACCGTCTCTAAAGCCAATTTAACGCGATAGGGATGGACGCTCAATTGTTGCGCTATCTCAGCTTGCTGATAGCCCTGGTGTCCAAGCAATTTGACTTGAATCAACAAACGAAACTGACTGACCAAGAGCGCGTGCAAGGCCACGGGCTCGTGTTTGGCTAGAAGTAAATCTTGGTAAATTTGGACCGCTTGACTCAACTTTCGCTTCAAGACTGCCTGCGACAAGCTAAAAACATCCGTCTCAAGACTTCTCGGCACCAAGTCTTTGATGACTTCTAGGGTGATAGGCTTGCCTTGGTTGCTATATTGGGCCAATTTGTGGAGCTCCGCCATAGCCAAGGTCAAATCATCATTGACCCTCATACGTAACACTTCTAGCCCCTCACGGCTAATCTGGAGCGTGCTGTCTGCCAGATAGGCCTGGAGGTAGGCCCCCATTTCCTTAGCGTCTAAGGGCGCCACATCGACCCATTTGGCATGCGTCTGAAAAGCCTTGGTCAGCTTCTTGCGTTTATCAACTTGGTTACTGTCACAGAGCCAAATCAGCAAACTGCCAGGATTAGGATCTGCCAAGTAGGCTAGGAGTCGCTTCTGGTCTTGGTCATCGACCTTAACCTTAGAGTTTGAGACTAGGACCTGGGCATTATCGATCAGGACAACACGCTTATCTGCAAAGAAAGAGAAGGCATCTGCCTCGTCCAGAATGGTGGCTAATTCCGTGTCATTCAAGTCGAAGCGACTAACTTCAAAGCTACCTGCCTGATCTACTTGATCAATCAGGGCATCCTGCAACTGTTGCCGCAAATAGCGCTCGGTACCAACTAGAAAGTAATTGGCCCCTAATTGGCCCTTGCGGATTTGGCTGATGCTAGCTTGAAAGGTCATGCCTGTCCCCTCCCTTCTATTTACTCCTTGGCTTTACCTAGGCTTGCTTAGCCTCAAGCGCGCGCTCGATTAAATCTTGGAAAATCGCCATGCTGCATTCATCGTGTTTGGTCAAGCGCTCTGGATGCCATTGAACTCCCAGAATGAGGGAACCTTCTTGGCTTTCAATCGCTTCGATAACCCCATCCTTACTGCGGGCTGACACGATTAAGCCCTCTCCTAATTCCCGAATGGCTTGGTGGTGAATGGAGTTAATAAGGCAACCATCGGCCACTAATTGAGACAGGTAGCTACCGGCTTTTACCTTGATGGAATGGGTTGCCATGCTTGGACGTGATTTTTGGACGTGCTGAATGGTCACATTGGCCTGGCCTGCTAAATCCTGATAGAGGTTACCGCCCAGAACAACGTTGACCAGTTGCATGCCTCGGCAAATAGCTAAAATAGGTTTGCCCTGAGCCAAGGCCTCCTTAATAAGAGCCGTTTCGACTGCATCCCGCGTCGGCGAAGTAGCTTCAATATTGACATGTGGCTCTTCATTATAGAGATAAGGTGAGATATCCTCCCCGCCGGTCAAAACCAGACCATCAATGAGGCTCACGTAGTGGGCAGCACAAGTCGGCTCAGTCATAGGTAGGATGACCGGGGTCCCACCGGCCAAGCGTACTGCTTCCGTATATCCCCAAGGGGAGTAGTTTACCTTAAAAGATTTGAATTTATCTTCAGGGGCTTGCATAATGTTGCCCGTTACACCGATTACTGGCCGCATGGTCATTCCTTCTTTCTATATCTAGCCATAGAGCTAGTGAGTGGGGTTATTCCTCTTCTGCGAGCGCCTCATAAGCCTGAGTATCCACTTGGCTTAATTCAATTAGCCAGTGGTCCGCCGGATTCTTAGAATCCAAGAGGCTAGGATTTGCTTCTGCCGCCTCATTTCGCGCTACTACTTGACCTTTGAGGGGACTAGCGACCTCAATGGCCGCCTTAGAAGCTTCTAAATTAACTAGGGTATCATCGACATCTAATGCTCCTAGTGGGGCAATATTGGCGTAAGAGATATCGCCCGCATCACATTGGAGCTGGTCTGTCATGCCGATACGGTAACGGTCAGGTCCAACTACTTGGACCCAAAGTTGATTGCCATAACGTTTCATAATACTTAATCCTTTCTTCAACGATTAAAATTCCGAGTCGTTCTGGCTAGAGAACATGTAGGAGCGATGGTGATAACGCATGGACAGAATCAGCCCAATCCCAATCATATTCCCTAGGAGAGCAGACCCCCCTTGTGAGACGAAAGGTAACGGAATCCCCGTAATTGGCAAAAGCCCAATGTTCATCCCAATGTTTTCCAAAATATGGAACATAATCATGGTAATAACACCTGTCGCAATATAGGTGTAAAATTCATTCTTGGTCTCAAAACAAGTTTGCACCATTTGGTAAATTAACATGAAGTAGACAAAGAGTAGCACCCCTGCCCCAATAAAACCAAAGTTCTCACCAATAGTCGTAAAGATAAAGTCAGACTCACGGACTGGTACAGGGACTTGAGAGACTCCAAAGCCCTTACCAGATAATTGCCCTGACCCAATGGCTTTAATAGATTGAGCTAACTGGTAGGCATCACCACGCGTATCATCGAAAGGACGGAACCAAGAGTCAATCCGGGCGATTTGGTATGGTCGAACTAATCCAGTACTTAGCAAGAAGTCCCGTTGAAAGGCAGCCAAGTAAATAAGCACCCCACCTACAATGGTAACGGCCAGAGTAATCGGCAATAAGATTTTCCAAGAAATACCTGACATTAACACCATACCCGCAGTAATAGCTAGCAAGACTAAGTTGGTCCCCAAGTCATTTTGACGTTGAATCAAGAAAAGTGCCGGGGCAGCAAATAGAAGAATTTTCCCTAGTAGTAACCAGTCTGTTTTGATGCTACGGTTGGTGTATTCATTATTATGTTCTGTAATAATCCGGGCCATAAAGACGATATAGGCAATCTTGAAAATTTCCGAAGGTTGGAAACTAATCGGCCCTAAGCGGAACCAGGAACGTGCCCCTGTATCGGCAGCTAACCCTCGGTCGTGGAAGAAGAGGACGGCAATCAAGAGGACCAGCCCCACTCCATAAAAGATTGTAGATAGCTTCCAATATTGCTCACTATCAAATTGAATAGCCACTAAAATAGCAATGGCCCCAATACAGTACCAGAGTGCATGGTAGAGTGTCGGCAAAATGGATTTGTTCTCAATCATGACGGTAGTGGCATAAAGGCTCGCTAACCCAATAATGGCCAAAATCATGACGTTCAGGATAATCCCATAGTCAATGCGCGACTCTGAATGGTTATTCAGGCGTCTCACTGTTCTCATTAATAATCATTCCCTCGTTGTTTATAGTTTAATGGTTCTCTGCATTTTTACAGAGTAGAATAGACAATATTAAGGTTACCACATTTTGGCCTAAAATGCACTTACTGGCCAAGTCTTTTAGATGATTTTATTCCTATAGTTGGTTATAAGCAAAAAACATAACCTCAGATGACAGTCGGGAGTCAGAATGATATAATGAGACTGTATAAGATAAGGAGGCTATCCAATGACTAAAGGTGTTACTTTCTACTTCGTCAGACATGGCGAAACCTATCTCAATCGTTTGGGACGTTTCCAAGGCTGGGCTGATGCCCCTCTGACCCCAGAAGGCTTGGAAATTGTCCATCAATCAGGCCGTGGACTTGCGGACGTCAAGTTCGATGCTGTCTATACGAGCGATTTGGGTCGGACCATCAAAACGGCTCAGATTTTATTAGAAGAAAATCACCATAGCCAAGATTTAACCATTACCCCCATGCCAGAATTCCGCGAAGTCTTCTTCGGCTACTACGAAGGACTCGAAGCACAATCTGTCTGGCGGGACATGATTGCTGAAACCAATCATGAATTGGGACTACCACGTGATGCTGGCATCCAAGTAGAGGCGACCATGAACAAGATGAAGGCCTCTGATCCAACTGGCTTGGCAGAAAACTATCTAGAATTCTGGCATCGTGTTGAAACAGGTCTCCTAGAGCTCTTAAATCGCCATGCTGGCAGTGACCACAAAATATTGGTAGTCTGTCATGGTCTGACTATTCAGAATCTCATCCATGGTCTAGTAGCGGATTTCGAGTTGGGCGACCCCTTAGCCAACGCCTCCGTAACAACCGTTAAATACCTACATGGCCAATTTCAGCTCATTGCCTATAATCAGACTGAGCACTTTAAGGACATGGTGGATGTCATGGAGCTTTTGTAGCATAAATAACTATGGACCTGGGTTAAGACCTGGGTCCTTTTGCTATCTACTAGTTTGCCTTAAGGATAAAAAAGAGGCTGAAACCTGAGTTTCAACCTCTGTTACTTACTTATGAATGACTGTTATTATTTAACAGCGTCTTTCAAGGCTTTACCAGCTTTGAAACCTGGAACCTTGCTTGCAGCGATTTTGATTTCTTTACCAGTTTGTGGGTTGCGGCCTTTACGAGCTGCACGTTCACGTACTTCGAAAGTACCGAAGCCGATTACTTGAACTTTTTCGCCTTTTGATAAAGTTTCTTGGATGGTTTCGAACAACGCTTCAACAGTTGCTGTTACATCTTTCTTAGTTAAGTTAGTTTTAGCTGCTACTTTTTCTACTAATTCAGCTTTGTTTGCCATAATAAAACTCCTCCTAAAGTATGCGTGGTTACGCGTTTTTCCATAGCAGATTGCTATTTCTTGTATAGATTACCACATAATAGGCTTTAATACAATAGATTCGCCCTTTAAAATTTGATTTTTTAGCACTTTTCGCCTTATTGTCGCGCTCTCGTAATCAATTTAATCGGGGTTCCCTCAAAATAAAATGATTGACGCAATTGGTTCTCTAAGAAACGCTCATAAGAGAAGTGCATGAGCTCAACATCATTAACAAAAGCCACGAAGGTTGGTGGGTTGACAGCCACTTGAGTTAAGTAGTAAATCTTGAGGCGACGGCCTTTATCTGTTGGGGTTGGGTTCATAGCGACTGCATCCATTAAGACATCGTTCAAGACTGAAGATTGAATGCGACGGTGACGATTATCGTAGATGGTCTTCAAGAGTTCAGGCAATTTATTGAGACGTTGGCCTGTATGAGCACTAACGAAGAGGATTGGCGCAAAAGTCAAATATTGGAAATGCGCACGAATCTCCTTGGTAAAGGTCTCAAAGAGTTTATCACTCTTGTCTACTGCATCCCATTTATTGACCAGAATGACCATGCCCTTACCTGCCTCATAGGCATATCCAGCTACCTTCTTATCTTGTTCCCGAATCCCAGTCTCAGCATCTAAAACCAAGCAGACAATATCGGAACGTTCAATGGCGGACATGGCCCGCAGCACTGAATACTTTTCAGTGTTTTCGTAGACCTTGCCTCGCTTACGAATACCGGCAGTGTCAATCATGGTATAGCGCGTCCCCTCTTCATCTGTGAAATGGGTATCGACTGCTTCACGCGTGGTCCCTTCAATATTGGAGACGATGACCCGCTCTTCCTTAAGAATGGCGTTAACTAAACTGGACTTACCGACATTAGGGCGACCAATAAAGCAGAACTTGATGACATCTTCTTCCTCAGCTTCAGATAAGTCTGTTGGAAAATAGCTCACAACTGCATCCAAGAGATCTCCTAAACCCGTCCCATGGGAACCGGAAATAGGATAGGGATCGCCATGCCCCAAGGCATAAAAATCATAGACCATTTGGCGCATTTCTGGGTTATCTGCCTTATTGACAGCTAGGACAACTGGCTTATTAGTTCGGTGCAAGCGATGGGCGATGGCCTCATCTGCATCCGTCAAACCTTCTTGCATGCTAGTCAAGAAAACAATGACATCTGCCTCTTCCATGGCAATATCAGCTTGGTAGCGCACTTGATCCATAAGAGGCTCATCAATCATATCAATCCCACCGGTATCAATGACACGGAATTCACGGCCTAACCATTTACCCGTCGCATAGATACGGTCACGCGTCACCCCTGGATAATCTTCAACAATGGAGAGTCTCTCCCCCACCAATCGGTTAAATATTGTGGACTTCCCCACATTTGGGCGGCCTACGAGGGCCACGGTTGGCATGGACATAAGGTCTCCTCCTTCATTTATGGTTTATGACACGAAAAAGACTGACACTCAGGCCAGTCTTTCGTGGTTACAGTGGCTTATTCTTCGGTGTTAAGGTCGCCGAAAGCACCAGCTAACACATCACCTAAAGTGAAACCTTCAGCTTCTGCTACGATTGTAGGAGCTGGTTCAGCTTTAGCTCTAGGTTTACGTGGTTTTGATTCGCGTTTTGGCTTGTCGCTTACTTCGCCTTCAGGGCGTGCTGGACGTTCCAACAAAGCCTTGATAGACAATGATAAACGTTGGTCTTCTGGGTTAACGCTCAATACTTTCACGTCAACTTCTTGACCTTCTTGTAATTTCTCACCTGGAGTTGCAATGTGCTCATGAGAGATTTGAGAAATGTGCACCAAACCTTCTACGCCAGGTAATACTTCTACGAAAGCACCAAAGTCAGTCAAGCGTTTAACAGTCCCTTTGAGGACAGTCCCTTCACCAGCTTTTTCTTGGATGTTTTCCCATGGACCTTCTAAAGTATCCTTGATAGAGAGAGATACACGGCCGTCTTCTGGGTTAACTGAAAGAACTTTAACATTTACTTTGTCGCCTACGTTCAAGACATCGCCTGGTTTGCGGATGTGAGAGTGAGAGATGCGACTCAAGTGAACCAAACCATCTACATCGCCCAAGTTGACGAAAGCACCAAAGTTAGTTAAGCGAGCAACTGTCCCTTCAACGATAGAACCTTCTACCAAGTTAGCTAAAGCAGCTGCACGTTTCTCTGCACGTTCGCGTTCAGCGATTTCTTTGTGAGAGAGGATTAAACGGTTTTCTTTTTCATCAAGTTCAACGATGACAAAGTCTAAGGTTTGACCTACGTATACTTTGAGATCTTCTACGTAGAAAGAATCAACCATAGAAGCTGGCACGAAAGCACGTAAGCCTAAATCTACTACTAAACCACCTTTAACAGCTTCTTTAACAGGTGCTGTGATGATTTCTTTGTTATCGAATTTTTCTTTGAGCTCTGCCCATACTTTCTTAGACTCAAGGCGTTTTCTTGAGAGTAAGAAGTTCCCGTTTTCTTTATCACGGATTGGTTTTAAAACCACTACTTCAACTTCGTCACCGATGTTTACCACTTCAGTAAATTCGTTGAATGGTTTTGCTGAAAGTTCACGACGTGGAATTACACCTTCTAAACCGCCACTTTCTTTAATTGAGACACGTACTTGGTTATCTTCAAAAGCCAAGACGTCCCCTTTTACGACATCACCAGGTTTGATGTCTAAGACGCTATCCAAAGCATCCTCCATTGTTTGTAATTGTTGGTTTTCTACAGTTTCTGTCATCTACCAGTTCCTCCTAAGGCAATACTCAAGCGTTGTTCAGAAAATTTTTACGATTTGTGAACCTACTTAGCATCTATTTTATCAAATTCTAACCGATTAGTCTAGTCATAATTGCAATTTATTCTTTAATAGTCGAATTTTGCTTGGTTTTTAAGGCCTTACATTCGCTTTTGAATCATCTCCGTAAGTTTGGTCAAAAGTGAATCCAAGGTCTCATGGCTGGTATCAACTAAGATAGCATCTTCTGCCTGTTTAAGCGGACTGTGTTCACGAGTACTATCATAGAGATCACGCGCTTCAATATCCGCTTCAATTTCAGCCAAGGTTTGATCGGTCATGCCCCGCTCTAAGTTTTCCTTATAACGACGCGCAGCTCGAACGGCCACATCAGCGACGAAGAAAAACTTAATGCTGGCATTAGGTAAAACCACCGTCCCAATATCGCGGCCATCCATTACCACGGATTCTTTGGCGGCCATGGCTTGTTGCATGGCAACCAAAGCCTCACGAACTTGGGGCTGAGCTGATACTTCAGAGACCGCTTGCGTCACCGCAACACTACGAATAGCAGATGAGACATCTTCCTCCCCTAGGTATACGTGTTGTACTCCATCTTGGCGACGGAAGGACAAATCAAGCTGGGCTAATAGGTTCTCTAAGGCCGCCTGATCGTCTACACTCACTCCTTGGCGCTGCGCTGCTAAGGTAACCGCACGATACATAGCTCCTGTATCAATGTAGGTAATGCCTAATTGGCCAGCCAATAACTTAGCGACCGTACTCTTGCCTGAGGAAGCAGGCCCGTCAATTGCGATTGTCAAATGTGTCATCTATGCTTCATCCTCTTCTATCTCTCTACAAAAAAATAGAGCTTAGTTTCCTAAGCTCTATTTTACCCTAAAACTAGGGAATTCTCAATTTTTTATGGGATAACAATGGTTTGACCAGGTAAGATGGTTGTTTCAACCGTCGCACCATTAGCAGCTAACAGGGCATCTAGAGAAACCCCATTATTGGCTGCAATCCGGTACCAGGAATCCCCTGCTTGTACCACATAAGTCGTACCACCTTGGTTTTGCTGCTGCTGACCTTGTTGGTTTTGACCTTGCTGTTGACCTTGCTGGTTTTGGCCTTGTTGTTGGCCTTGTTGGTTTTGGTTAGGTCGTTCACCTTGCTGGTTATTCATGCCTTGACCAGATTCACTTGCTTTTGACTCAATGCTTGAAGCTGAGGCAAGAGCAGAACTAGATTCACTAGTGCTGCTAGAGCTTGCACTTGAACTTTCGGCACGAGAGATTGATACTTGTGAAGCAGTCCGTGGTGATGGATTCTGTGGACGTGACGCATTTACCCAGAAGAAGAGGATAAATGGTACAATACATACGCAGATAACCATAAAGAGCAAGACCTTGGATAAGGTAGTTGCCTCACGTTCTGGTTGGTTACGAGCTGATCGTGAATATTGGCGGTTTTTTAAGTTTTCGTCTTCACCAAATTTGTTGTTCCAAGGCATTCTAAATCTGCTTGACGTTTCCGATGATTGATTTGATGATTCATTCAAATTCTCTTGATCGAAATTTGATTTTTGTTCTTCAGACATCAAAATTCCTCCTAAAATATGATACAATGTGACTAGATCCATGAGGGGCACATGTTGCACATATTAATATTTACTAATTTATAGTACCATATTCTAAGCGACCTGTGCTAAAAATACAGTGGAAGTAAACGCTTTTATACGAATTTGATAAGTCGCTGTAACACTTCTGTAACATAAAAGGAGGATTTAGCATGTCTAAGTTAATTATTCAATCAGAAAGATGCATTGCCTGTGGCAAGTGTTATCTCAATTATCCACAAGTTTTTGATTGTGAAGATGACGGGATAGCCTTTGTGCAAGAAGATGCCACTGAGCAAGATCAGAAAATGGCACGTTCTGCCATCTTCGATTGTCCCACTCGCGCTATTGAAGAAGTCGATCATACCCCTTCTCCATCTCAGTAGCTATAAAACAAAAAAACGGCCGGGATTAATCCCGGCCTTTCTATTGCTTATTGGTAGCTAGCTGGCAAGAGCCCTCTCTTAATCAGATAAGCCTTGAATTGGTTATAAACCAAGGCGATGATAATTCCTAAGATAGCTCCCTTAAGCAAGTTAAATGGCACAATGGCTACTAAGACCATTTCTATCATATTTTTGATTGGCCAATGCATGACCTCTACATAGATAGGAAGCGCAATGAAATAATTGAGCAAGCTCATGACCAAAGTCAAGCTAAAGGCCAAGCTGATACATGTGAGCACAATCTGTTCAAGTTGCCAAGTGCCCTTCTTGCGACGCAGGTAAAAATGCAGAATCAACATCATGGTCATGGTGCCAATGAAACTCATGCTGACCCCTAGCGGGATGCCAGCTTCTCCACCCTTACGCAGATATTCAATGAAATCGCGGATGAAAGCTACCACTGCAGCCCCAATTGGCCCATTAATCAAGAGCCCGATGAAGACTGGCACATCACTAAAGTCGAACTTAAGAAAAGGTGCCGATGGCAACAAGGGAAAATCGAGCAGTCGGAAAACCACTGCCCAGGCCCCTAAAATAGCCAGTAATACTTGACGTGTCAATCGCATGTTTTTCATAGATATTCCTCCTTTTATTCGTCTTCTAGAAGCCAAAAAAATACGCTTACTTGGGAAAGTAAACGCAGCAAAGACAAATAAACCCTGTGAATCTATCTGTTAATTAGCTTACTTCTCCCATCCAGACTTTACTGTCGGTACTGGAATTTCACCAGTTCAACCTAGACCCTAAAGTACTAGGCTCGTGGACTTTACCACCGGTCGGGAATTTCACCCTGCCCTGAAGACTAATTGTATTATTCGATTGATACCTTCATTATAGCACAAGATGCCCGACTTGACTAGCCGGGCATCTTCTTATTTAAAATTTCTGGCAGGCATGGACTTGGACTGCCCTTTTCTTGCCTTACGGCCTGAGCTAGATGCAGGCGATTTACGAGACGGCTTTTGACCAGTTGGACGTCCCATTATACGCTTAGGTTTAGCTTTCCTTGCTTCTTGCCCAGCTTGTCCCTTGCTCTGACTCATTTGCTTAAGCTTATTGACTTCATGAGCTGTTAACTCTCGCCATTCTCCTGGCAAGAGCTTACCTAGAGTCAGAAAAGCATAGCGTTCCCGCTTGAGTTTGTTGACTGGGTGCCCCACCGCTTCAAACATACGCTTAACTTGGTGATTCCAACCCTCACGAATGGTCAATTCTACAATTGCCGTCTGGTTATCCAGATTCTGGCTTAAGAGTTGAGCCTTGGCTTTGGCTGTTTTCTTACCATCTAACACAATACCGGCTTCAAGTCGAGCAAGTGAGTTTTCAGATGGAATCCCTTTGACTTTGGCCACATAGACCTTATCAATTTGATGGCGCGGATGCATGAGTTGATTAGCAAAAGCTCCATCGTTGGTCAAGAGCAGAAGCCCAGTCGTATCATAGTCCAAACGTCCGACTGGATAAATTCGCTCTTCAATGCCTTGAACGTAGTCTAGGATGACTTGACGGTTCTTGTCATCAGACACAGCACTTATGACATGTCTTGGCTTATTAATCAGAATGTAGCGTGGTTCTTCCCGATAGATTGGAACGCCATCTACTTCTATACGATCCTTACTGGATACCTGAGTCCCTAATTCACGAACTGTCTGGCCATTAACGCTGACCCGGCCATCGGTAATCAGGCTTTCGCATTTACGGCGGCTAGCAATGCCCGCATGGGCCATTACTTTCTGCAAACGATCCATCTAATCCTCCTCCCCTTCTACTAAAACGGGATTAACTAATGGTGCATCTTGATAAGACACCTCATCATCTAAGCTAATCTGCCATTGCTTGGTATTAAATAACTCATCCGAAGTGACCTCATCATTGAGGTTAAGTGGCTCAATATTTGGTAAATCTTCTAAAGACTTGAGACCGAAATAGTCCATAAAGTAATCTGTTACCCCATAGAGAACTGGACGCCCCGGTGCTTCGAGTCGACCAATCTCACGAATCAAGTCGCGGGCAAGTAACTTTTGTAGCATAGTAATACTGGACACGCCACGAATCTCATCAATCCCCATACGGGTAATAGGCTGGCGATAAGCTACAATAGCTAGCGTCTCAACGGCAGCACGACTGAGCTTCTGGGTAAAGGGCGAGTGAGCATAGGCCTCCACATCAGGTGCCAACTCAGACTTAGTCACCAGACGGTATTGGTCATTGTAGTTAACCAATTCTACAGGTGACAGTGGGTCTTCCTGTAAATTCAATTGTAGTTGTTGCAAGGCCTCTGTCACTTGATTTAAGGGCACCTGAAGGCTAGCCGCCAAATCTTTACGACTGACCCCTTCAATTCCTGTTACAAAGATAATGCCATGCAGGCGGGTAATTAATTCCATCTATTCGACTCCGTCTATTTTTTCAATTTCAATTGGTGCCAAGGCTTCGGCCTGGTAGAAAACAATGAACTGCTTACGGACTAGCTCCAGAAGCGCCATAAAGGTCGTGATAATCTCCGGGCGACTGGCCTTGTCAATCAACTGTTCAAAAGACAAGCGTTCTTGCCGCTCTAGTCTTCCCAAGCGCGCTAAAATATCATCCATCTTCTGCTCCACTGTCAAAGGATCATGATGAATTTGGCGTTCCAAGGGCTGACGAGATAGTTGGCGGGCCAAGACATCTTGCATACGTGCCACCAGTTGATCCAGGCTAATTTCCCCTTCTTGTAGCGGTATTTGATCCTGATAGTCCGACAAGTCATCTGCTTGTTTAGAAAAGAGCGCTGCACGAGCTTCTTGGCGCATTTCTAGTAGTGAGGACACATCTTGGAATTGTTGATACAAGAGCAGTTGTTGCACCAACACTTGACGTGGGTCACCAGGCTCATAGTCGCCATCCAATTCAGCATCCGGCTCGATAGGTAGGAGCAGACGACTCTTGATTTCCAAGAGCGTGGCAGCCATCACTAAGTAATCGCCGGCTTGATCTAACTCTAACTCTTGCATGGAGTGAAGATAAGCCAAGTACTGACTGGTAATTTCGGCCATAGGGATATCATTAATATCCACTTTCATCTGTTTAATTAAGTGCAATAACAAGTCAAAGGGCCCCTGAAAAGAGGCCAATTGGAGCTTGAGTTGCTGCTTGTCCTTGGTCACTGAGCTATCTTGCCCCTGATGACCTTTAAGATTCTTGGTGTTCTTGGGCATAGCGACTGCTCCATTTGACAAGAAGTTCTGAGGTCAGACGAGACCCTAAGAAGGCGCTATTAGGATAGCGCTCCTTAAGTTCACTGAAAATCTGATAACCTACAGACTCATTGCGGAATGATGGTAAGAGGGCAATACGGTCAATAACGACTGACTCTGGATGTATTGACTCATTGCTAGGCGATTGAAAGGTTTCAACCCCCACCAAGCCAATGAAATTATCTTGGTCTTGCTCTCGATAGAGATAGATTTCCTTGCTATCAGATTGCCGGTAGGTTTCCAAAATCGACTGCAAGAGGTCGGTTTGGTGCTGCCCTTCTTCTAAAGTATAGGACAGTAAGCCGAGAATAATCTTTTCATTTTTATTTTTAGATTGAATGAGCACGGCGTACTCCTTTCTTCCCTAGCAATCTGGCAAGTCGCTTAAAGTAAAGCTAGGGTATTTTTAATTAAGTTCTTAAAGTGTGGTTTTACCTTAGCAGAGATTTCCATGACTTCCTCATGGTTGAGGCTAGACTGCATGCCACTTGCTAAGTTGGTAATGCATGAAACCCCTAAGACTTCCATACCACAATGTTTAGCCACAATGGCTTCTGGCACGGTTGACATTCCAACTGCATCACCACCAATGGTCCGCATGTAGCGAATTTCAGCAGGCGTCTCATAAGACGGCCCGGTAACCCAAGTGTAGACCCCTTGTTGGAGATGAATTCCTTCTTTGGCAGCAGCTTGACGTAAGATGGCTTGACCTCGCAAGCTATAAGTCTCTGTTAAGTCAACAAAACGTGGGCCATGAGCATCTAAGTTTGCGCCAATCAGTGGATTGTTACCTGCTAGGTTAAGGTGATCTGTAATAATCATTAAGTCGCCTGGTTGGAATGAAGTATTAATCCCACCTGCTGCATTAGTTACAATCACAGTTTCTACCCCAAGTTCCTTGAAGATACGAACTGGATAAGTCACAGTGTTCAAATCATAACCTTCATAATAATGGAAACGGCCCTGTAAAATCAAGACTTTTTTATCTGCCAAGTCCCCATAAACTAATTGACCAGCATGGCCAGCAACTGTAGAGACTGGAAAATTAGGAATATTTTCATATGGAATGCGGATAGCATTTTCCACATCTTCAGCAAGCTCTCCAAGGCCACTACCTAGGATTAAACCAACTTGTGGATAAGTTAAACCCTGGTCTTTTAAGTATTGAATGGTTTCTGTAAACATCTATTTTTCTCCTTGCTGACTATGTCCTAATTTAATTGACTTAAGAATGAAGAACCTTGTTCGGTCTTGGCAACGCCGAAGTTATCAGAAATGGTGGCTGCGATATCACTATAGTAACGCGCCTTGAGCTCACCTGCTTGCGTGAAGGATGGGCTGTAGGCCAGAATTGGCACATATTCACGGGTATGGTCGGTTCCACTATAGGTTGGGTCGTTACCGTGGTCAGCAGTAATCAAAAGTAAATCATCTTGGCGTAGCTTGCTATAGATTTCTGGCAAGCGGTTGTCGAAATCTTCTAAAGCTTGGGCGTAACCTTCTGTGTTGCGGCGGTGACCATAGATGGCATCGAAGTCCACTAAGTTAGTGAAGGACAAACCGGTAAAGTCACGGTCCATAATCTTCAGCAGTTGATCTACCCCGTCCATGTTAGACTTGGTCCGAACGGCATCCGTAATCCCCTTAGTGTTGAAGATATCGTTGATTTTCCCGATGGAAATCACATCATAGCCACCTGCCTTCAGGAAGTCCAGCGTTGTATCCGCAAAAGGGCTTAAGGCATAGTCATGACGGTTGGCAGTACGAGTCCAGTTACCAGGAGTCCCAATGTATGGGCGAGCAATAATACGTCCCAACATGTAAGGATCTTCTAAGGTAATCTCACGAGCATACTCACAAATGCGATAAAGTTCTTCTAATGGAATAATGTCTTCATGGGCGGCAATTTGCAAGACAGAGTCTGCAGAAGTATAAACAATTAGGTCCCCTGTCTTCATTTGATGTTCCCCATATTGGTCAAGCACTTCAGTACCAGAAGCCGGGGCATTGCAGACCACCTTACGACCAGAAAAGGCTTCAATACGCTCGATTAGTTCATCAGGAAAACCATCAGGGAAGACGCGGAATGGTGTTTCAATTTTAAGCCCCATGATTTCCCAGTGACCGGTCATAGTGTCCTTACCAGCTGAAACTTCTTCTAACTTAGTCCAGTAACCCTTGGAGGATGACACAGGTGTCAAGCCAGCTAGGTGCTCAATATTCGCCAAACCTAGCTCTACCATATGAGGGAGCTTTAGTCCTGCAACTTCAGCAATATGGCCTAGGGTATGGCTCCCTAAATCGTTGAAGTCTGCAGCATCTGGAGCTTCACCAATCCCAACAGAATCTAAGACGATTAAATGAATACGTTTGAATTTCATATTTTTTCCTCTTTCCCTAGACGGTCAGTGAATGACCGTCTTGATTATTAGGCCACCTCTCCAGTCGGAAGATGACAAGTTACGCGCGCGGGAAGTACTTACGATAGACTTCTTGCAAACGTTGGGTACTGATATGGGTATAAATCTGTGTCGTTGAAATATCCGCATGGCCCAGTAGTTCCTGAACCATACGCAAATCAGCACCATTTTCCAGCAGATGAGTTGCGAAAGAATGACGCAACATATGAGGTGAGACGGTTTGTTTAATACCAGCTAAGGCCACATACTTATTGAGATTTTTCCAAATTCCTTGACGAGTAAAAGCCTTACCCCGCTCTGTCAAAAAGACTTCCTGCGGACTGGAAGAGCCAGCTAATCTTAGGAAGCTAGGACGGACCTGTTCCAGATAGGCCTCTAGCCATTCAATGGCTTCATCAATCAAGGGAACTAGACGCTCCTTGTCCCCTTTACCTAGGGTTTGGATAAAGCCTAATTCTAAGTGTAAATCTTCTAATTTAAGCTGAACCAATTCTGTTACCCGCAGACCCGTGGCATACATGAGCTCAAAGATAGCCCGATCACGCAAACCATGTGGAGTGCTGGTGTCGGGGGCTTGAAGCAAGGCTTCAATCTCCCTAGCAGTTAGGACTTTAGGTAGATGTCTCCCTTGTTTAGGCCGATGGACTAGGGACATGGGATTCGTTTCCAGAATGCCCTCTTTGCGTAAAAAGAGGAAAAACTGCTTCAAACTGGATAGCATACGACTGGTCGAGGAAGCTGCATAGGAGGCTTGGCTAAGTTTTGCTAGAAAGGCTCGCACCGTTAGCTCATCAATCGCCTCTACATTGTCAATCTCCTGCTCCGTCAGATAAGCCTGAAACTTAGCCAAATCGCGCCGATAGCTCTGAATGGTATTGGCGGACCGGTTCATATCTAAGAGAAGATAACGTTCAAAATCCTGGACAGCCTGGCTAAACTTCATAGTTATTGCCTAATGGATCAATCTCTGCACTTGAGTCTTGGACTTGAGTCAGATAGAGTCCATCTCCTTTGACCTGACGAATGAGGCCTTGTTTCATTAGAGTCCCAACGGCACGTTTAAATTGGGCCTTAGAAATGCCAAGCTGAGTCTGGATACTTGCTGGATCTGATTTATCATGAAGTGGCAAATAATGTCCGGGCGCTTTTCTTAAGATGGCTTGAATCATACCGGCATCATCATCCAAAGCTTCATAAGCTCGTGGCTTGACCGACAAATTAAGGCCGCCGTCTTCACGCACGCCGATAATACGAGCTTGCAAGACTTGACCAAGACGTGGAGTATCAAGAGTCTCACTTTCATGTAAGAAAGCCGAGTGTCCACCGTCTGTAATACAGAGAGAACCCGCTAACTTGACCTTATAGACGGTAGCTGTGACATTGAGATTCTTCATGGCACGGGCTGCCCGCTTAAAATAGGCTTGCATAGCTTCGGGTTCAATCAATTTACCCCAGAAACGATTCTTAGCATCCACTTGATAGGTCAGGAAGAGTCGGTCACCCTTCTTAGGCCAGAGGGCTGTATTAAGAGGTAGGTCATCCAAGGATACGACCACTTCCTTATCCTGCAAGCCAATATCAACAAAGACGCCTAAATCCTTACGGGTGCTGACCACACTGCCCCAACCATAGATTTCAGGTCGGATAGTTGGCAAGTCAACTTGAATTACTTTCTTTCGGGCCTTGGTTTCATAGATAAGGCCTTCAATCTGGTCACCAACTTGGTACTTTTCTATATCTATCTGCCCCGGTAGAACGGTGAAGGTCTCACCTTCATATTGTGCGAAAAAGTGACGCTCATTTTTGTCACTGATGCGGGCCTTGACTATTTGTCCGTAACGAACCACCTCATCGCCTCCTTTTTTTCTTCTACATTTTAACACAAAAAGGTCAAAATATAAAGGAAAGTCCGACTTGTTTGACCTAAGAGTAACCCGAGGGTCTTAAATGAAATTTAGAAATCCTGCATCAGAGTAAGCGCCATCAAACTCAGCTCGCAACCTCCCCCAAAAATACACAAAAAGAGAGATTGGAACAAGTTCCAACCTCTCCATCAATTATTTGGCGTATTCAACCGCGCGCGTTTCGCGAATAACGGTTACTTTAATATTGCCTGGGTAGTTCATTTCTGCTTCAATCCGGTTGCGGATATCACGAGCGATTCGTGAGGCGCCAGCGTCATTGACTTCATTTGGACGAACCATGACACGGACTTCGCGCCCAGCTTGAATAGCAAAACTATTAGCCACGCCTGGGAAACTATTAGAGATTTCTTCTAATTTTTCCAGACGGCGGATGTAGCTTTCCAAGGATTCACTGCGGGCACCTGGACGTGCTGCAGATAAGGCATCAGCGGCAGCTACCAAGATAGCAATGGTCGAAGTTGGGTCAGTGTCACCATGGTGGGAAGCAATAGCATTCACTACTACTTCTGGCTCGTTGTATTTCTTGGCAATCTCTGCCCCGATTTCAACGTGTGAGCCTTCAATCTCATGGTCAAGTGCCTTACCAATATCATGCAGAAGACCTGCACGTTTGGCTAGAGCCACATCTTCACCTAACTCACCAGCCATAACGCCAGCAAGTTTGGCAACTTCAATACTGTGGTTCAAGACGTTCTGCCCATAACTGGTTCTAAAGGATAGACGACCAATAATCTTGATTAAATCAGGATGGAGAGAATGAATTCCCACATCAAAGGTCGCTTGTTCCCCGATTTCTCGGATTTTCTCGTCAATCTCGCGACGCGCCCGGTCCACCATTTCTTCAATACGCGCTGGATGAATCCGGCCGTCTTGAATCAGTTTCTCCAAAGCCAACTTAGCAATTTGACGTCGAATTGGGTCAAAACCACTTAATACGACTGCTTCTGGCGTGTCATCGATAATTAAATCAATCCCGGTTAAGCTTTCCAAAGTACGGATGTTGCGGCCTTCTCGCCCGATAATCCGACCTTTCATGTCATCACTTGGTAAGTGTACTACGGTCACTGTATTCTCAGACACAATGTCCGGAGCACTCCGTTGAATGGCTTGTAAGATAATGTTTTTGGCATTGCGATCAGCTTCATCTTTAGCCTTTTGCTCTGCATTCCGAATCATGACTGCAATTTCTTGGGACAAAGCTTGCTCTGTCTCAGTCATAATGATGTTTTGCGCCTCTTGACGCGATAGGGTTGCCACCCGTTCTAATTCACTTTGTTGGGCAACGACCAATTCTTGAACCTTCTCTTCCTGTTGGGTCAAGGTCTTTTGACGTTTTTGATAGTCTTGTTCCTTGCTCTCAAGATTGAGTTCGCGTTTGTCTAAGATCAGACTCTTTTGGTCCAAGGTCTCTTCCCGTTGAAGGAGACGTTTTTCCATTCCTGTTACTTCGGTCCGGCGTTCCTTCAGTTCTTGTTCTAATTCATTACGGTACTTGAGATTTTCTTCTTTGGCTTCGAACAAGGCTTCCCGCTTGAGGGTCTTAGCCTGTGCAATAGCCGCATCAACAATGGATTCTGCATTTGCCTTAGCATTTCCGATGTGCTTTTCATCGCTTTTCTTCTTGAAAATATAGCCGATCACTACCCCGATAATTAAAGCAACGATTACTGCGAAGGTGAGCTGCAATAGGTCCATCGTATCACCTCCTATTAATCTATTCATTATTATCGTTATTCATTTCAAATTTTTGGATGATTTCAAAATAAATAATGTGTCAACCACACCCTCTATCATACGGTTTTATGGGCCGTCTGTCAATCCCTAGTCATGGCCAGATAGACCTAACAAATCGTCCGCAATCCCTATTATGAAAGTCTTTAGACATTCTTAATCAATTTAAAGTGAAAACATTTCATTAAAAAGAACACACCAGAAACGCGTTTGTCTTAATTAGTTAACTACACTAATTAAGACAATAACCTTATTCGATACACTTATCTTAATTAGCGCCAACGCCCACCTTATCTACTAATAATATAAAAAGGCGCCTCACAGGGCGCCTTTTGTCTCCTTAGAGAATACCGTCTTTAATAAGTTGTTCTGCGATTTGAATGGTGTTAGTGGCCGCCCCTTTACGGATGTTGTCGGCTACCACCCAAATGTTGAGACCGTAAGGAACTGACTCATCACGACGAATTCGTCCAACATAAACCTCATCATGATCTTCCACCTCTGACTGAAGTGGATACTTAAGGTTAGCAGGATCATCCAAGAGAATGATTCCCTCCGCTTCTTGGAAGGCTTGACGAATTTCTGCTAAATCAAAGTCTCGTTCCAATTCAACGTTAATAGAGACCGCATGAGAGTGTTTGATTGGAACTCGAACTGTAGTAGCTGTTACACGTAAGTCTGGCATACGTAGAATTTTCCGAGTTTCTTCAATCATCTTGATTTCTTCCTTGGTATAGCCAGACTCAGTGAAGACATCAATATGCGGCAAGACATTATTATTGATTGAATAAGGGAATTTTTCAGTCGTATGATTTTCTAAGTCATTAATACCAGCTTGGCCTGCTCCTGATACTGCTTGATAGGTATTGTAGATGACGCGCTTCAAGCCGTATGGTTGTAGAACAGCTAATGGCACGACTGACTGAATGGTCGAGCAGTTAGGGTTGGCAATCAGATGGTCTTCAGCCTTCAAGACATCACCATTGACTTCAGGCACTACCAAAGGAATCTTAGGATCCATACGCCAAGCACTGGAGTTGTCAATCACATAGATACCACGACTAGCGGCGATTGGCCCAAAATGCTTAGAGGTCTCGCCCCCTGCTGAGAACAGGGCAATCTCAATCGGCGCTTGAAGAGCCTCTTCCGTTAATTCTTGAATGACATAATCCTTGCCAGCGTAGCTAATAGTTTTGCCAGCTGAACGCTTGGAAGCGAACAAGGTTAAAGTCTCAAATGGAAAGTTTCGTTCGTGTAATACTTGCAGCATTTTACGCCCTACAACACCAGACGCACCGCAGATGGCCACATGATATTTCTTAGTCATGGGGTGACCTCCTAAAAAATTATTTACCCTATTAGCTTAAAGATTATAGGGGCAAAAGTCAATCCCTTAAGCCTGTCTCCCAGGCTGATTAATTGACAATTTAACCCTTTATTGATAGAATCTAGCTATCCTTTAGGGGATGTCACGGTTTCGACAGGTATTGTTCGAGCTTTTGACGCGTCAGGAGGGTTGCGTCCGCCTTAAAACGCTACAGTTAAATATAACTGCAAACAACCAAAACAACTCTTTCGCTTTAGCAGCTTAATAACCTGCAGCGGAAAATCAGCCTAACATCGCCCATGTGCTAGTAGCTGGTTTTATTTAAGTGGGATACGCGTGATTTATCCGTCTGTTAAATCACGAAGAGATGATCAGACTCGCAAGGATGACAGCCTGTCTAGTGGCGGTCTCTGCGCTAAACCAAATAGCTAGACTATTGGCGTAGACTTGATTGTGGCGAGATATTTGGACAGGGGTTCGATTCCCCTCATCTCCATAACAGACTAAATCCCTCAGCAGATTCTGCTGAGGGATTTTTTGCTATGAATATCTACATATCATCGCTTGTTTGACGGGGTTTCCGCTCACCCCAATATTGGTAATAATCTACCTTGAGGGCGCCATTGTAGAGCTTACGTTTTTTGGTTGCCTTGGCCCCATAGTAGGTCTCGAAGGCTTCATCACTAGTTAAAATATACTTACTCCAGGTCGGCATTTGGTTATAGAGCTTGCCCATGTCCGCATAGAGAGCGTGGACCTGGTCCTCTGTCAACATACGGTCACCATAAGGCGGGTTAGCAATTAATATACCGTAATCCACCTTAGGACGATAGTCCTTGAGTTGCATTTGCTTAAAGGAAATCGTATCTGCTACTCCAGCTTCTTGAGCATTGGCCTTAGCAATTTCAACCATACGGTGGTCAATGTCGCAGGCTTCAATGTCCATCATGACATCTGGTTTGGCTTGAACTTGGGCTTCCTGGCGCGCCTGCTGCCATACTTGCCCACTTGGATCTAAGCTGGTCCAATGTTCGGCCGCAAATTCCCGCTTAAGACCTGGCGCAATATTACGCCCAATCAAGGCTGCCTCAATGGCAATGGTTCCCGAACCACAACATGGGTCGTAAAGTGGTCGGTCAGGATACCAAGTCGTTAACATGACTAAGGCAGCTGCCATATTCTCTTTGAGTGGGGCGGCACCCTTCTCTACTCGGTAGCCACGCTTGAATAAGGAGGTGCCAGAAGTATCCAAGGTCAGGCTGACTTGGTCTTTGACCAAAGAAACTTCGATAGGATAGACTGCCCCTGTCTCAGGCAAATTGGTCCGACGATGATAGTAGGACATGAGTCGGCTAGCAATAGCCTTTTTGACGATTTTCTGGCAGTTAGGCACGCTATGTAACTGGGACTTAACGGATTTGCCGGACACAGGAAAATTAGCATCCAAAGGCAGAATGTCTTCCCATGGCAAGGCATAAGTCAAATCATAGAGGGCTTCAAAGGTCTTGGCCTGAAAACTAGCAAATTCAATCTTAATACGGTCAGCCGTTCTTAGCCATAGGTTGGTTTTAGCAATATCCTGGACATTCCCAGAGAAACGCACGCGCCCATTCTCCGTCTGAACTTGATAGCCTAGCTGCTTCAATTCTTGGGCCGTCACGGACTCAATGCCGGCGGCAACGGTAGCCAATAGGTTATAGTTTGTCATAAGGGGCTCCTCATCTTTAACTTGTCGTTGCGGGCAAGACAATCCTGCCCTTAGAAAAAAAGCCCTCCTCGCCAGAGAGGGAGAAGCGCCTTTGTTGTATTAAGCAAAAGCCTATTAAGTAAATTTCGATAAGCCATGTTCTGTCACTTAAGGGAAATAGGCTATGCACCTTAAGTGGGGTAATCATCTGTCTGCCGGTCACTCAGTGACCCGCCTCTTCCATCGGTTCATTTCCCTAGGAAAAGTGCCCCGACCAGTCTCCCTAGAAAACTAGGTTACTATTTGGGTTGCTCGCTCGAGGGGTTTACCGCGTTCCACGCTAGTTGTTTCCAACCAGCCTCGTCTCTGTGGCACCTTAGAGGTTACTCAGTCATAGCCGAAGCCTTAGACCTTTTGCCTGCCGTTAGCGCTAGGCACTACCTTAGCTTATGGTTTCGCTAAGCACGAACACTACAGGCATCTCAGCCTGTGCGAGCATGGACTTTCCTCAACTATTACTAGCCGCGATTACCTAAAATCTACTTGAGGTTCTTTTATTGGAAACGTGTCACGTCTGAATAAGACATGGTGTTGTCTGTGCTACCAATCTTAGATCCAAAGACATGTTTCTCTAAGTTAGAGAGACGCTTAAGGATATCGAAGTTAGTGACACCAGAGCCTGGTGAGGTTGGCACATTGTTCTTCTTAGCCAAGGCAAGTTGCTTGGTCAATTCATCAATTTTGCTGATTAGGCGCTCATTTTCATTCTTCAAAGTCGCCACATCCTTTTGGTAAGAATCGTAGTCACGGATAATGCTATCCAAATACTCATCTACTTCAGATGCTTTATAACCACGAAAATCGCGGGTAAATTCTTTTTGTAAAATATCTTTAGCGGTTAAATTTTTTTCTGCCATATCGCTCATCTACCTCCATCAATGATTACTTCTTTCTCAGAAGAATTAATGATTCTATCTTAAATAGAGAAGTCTATTCAATTTATTATGCCACGAAATTCCTAAGAATGCTAGCGAATATACGTTCGCACCCTAGTGAATTGTGCACTTTTAGTCACATAATCTATCCCCATAAATCTGAGATCCGGACCTTGATTAACTATCTCTATTATGCCACGCAAAAGCCAACTTGGCTAGCGAGGCGATGTCCGCGCCCAGCTAACCGCCTTATTTAGGCTCGATTTTGCTAACTGGTCGGCTGCCTGATTTTCCTTTTCAGCTATCCATTTGACATAGAGATTTGGAAAGTAGTCCAGTCGACTTAGGATATGATCTAAAATAGGAGCATAACGTGCATCCTTTATATAGGATTTTTCAATGGCCCGAATGGCTACCTGGCTATCGGCATGTAACCAAATAAAGTCCTGGGTCAGTCCCAATTCTATCAACCAGTCTAGAGCGCGCAAGATAGCTAAAAATTCCGCCTGATGATTGTCTGCTACCTGATTGAGGAAAACAACTTGTTCATAGAGTTGATCAGGCGCCAGAATCCGAATGGCCAGGCCGGCAGATTGATTTTTATAGGCAAAGGCAGCATCCGTATAAACCTTCAGCATTTTTTCGCTCCTTATCTGTTATTTGTCTACAAACTATTAATGTATTGTGCTATAATATAACTAGTATAGCACGGATTTAAGTATTGACAAGAAAGAGGTGGCAAAATGAGTGATGTAATTGAATTTCCGACCAATGCGGACCAATATTATCGCAAAGCACTCAGTGCCCTCAAGGTCCATGACTTTGGCCGTGCACAAGAATTCCTAATCAAGAGTTATGAGACAGATCCTCAGGTTCATGTCTTCGAGGAACTGATTAAATTATATATTGCTCGGGGACAAAAAGCTGACCTTTTGAACTGTTGGCAAACTTATTTCCCTGATATAGAAGCCGTTAATGATTGGAATGTTCTCCTCTTATATGGAGCTAGTCTGTCCCTCCTTTACGACTTAGACGCTGCCCTCTTGCGGCTCTATCAGCTTCAAGCACGCTTCCAAGCAGCTGGATGGGACAGTGAAGACCTCTTACCATTCATTCATCAACTCAATCATACCCAGCGCTTAGCCCGGCGCTTGGAGCAAGCCCTGGATCAAGGTCAGGAAGCCATTGAGACTTTTATCAATCAAATCTATGACGGCCAAGGATTTGAGTTACTCAGTTTCCTTAAATATACCTACGACCTGCCTTTAGACAAGGCCTTGCCTTTCTTTAAGGCCATTCTGACTCATCCAGACCTACCTCAATATATCAAGAGTGACGTCTTACATTACCTACTCTACCAGAACTATCCAGGTAAAGTGACCTATAACTGGTTTGGCCAAGTCCATGAATTGACGGTAGCCAAACTTCAAGATTACCGTCACCAGTCTTCTTATGTGGCCGGTCTTCAAGTCATCGAAGAATACTGCGAACAATTCAATCCTCATCTCATGATTGAATTTTCTCAGCAGTTCGTCCTTCAAGCCTTAGCCGTTTACCCCTACTTTGAAGAGGCCTATGGATCAGCTAAGGAGTGGTTCCAGCTTTTCTTAACTGAGAATGACCTACCGACTCCCTATGACCTAGTACCAGAAGCTAAGCATCGCCAGACCTATCAAACTGTTACAGCTGAACTCTATCAATTAATCTACCAAGAACAATAGTCTTCAGACCAAGAGCCTCCTATCGCAAACACGTGATAGGAGGCCCTTATTTAAATGCTGTGAGCTTAAATCCCTTGTTGAGCAGCAGGACTTAGGGGCTCTTCCCCTTCTTCATCATCTTGAATAAGATGCTCACAGTTGATGTAGGCGACAATATCCTTGAAATTGACGATGGTGCGGCTAGTACAAATATCCTTCATAGTCGGATCTGACCGGAGCCAATCGATGTCGACGACAGCGCTGTTGGTCAGAAGTTTACGGATGGTCCCCCGCATATGGACCTGCCGGAAGGTAAAGCGTATTTGGTCACCAATCTCAGGACGAATCTGTTCACGGACTCGCTGAATCATTTGGCAACCCGTCTCGAAATTGACATGCAAGAGGGAGGCTATCCGAGACTTAGTGGTCCCCCGTCTCAGCTCACGTTCAATGAGCTCGCGCTCTGACTTAGTGACTTTGACTCTCATACGACCCACCCTTTCTGAATGAAACCGTTTCTAATTCCTATTATAGCACTTTTGGCGGGCTTTTTATAGCTTATCGCTTAAAAATTTACCATTCTGACAAGAATTTGTAAGTTTGTTTCGAATTTTTGTTTGAAACCGCCCCCATTTCCTTGTTATAATGGAAATAGCTTATAAAAAAAGGAGCGTTAACCATGAATCAATCCATTATTACGACCCTTGTTTATGAAACCAAAGTCTCCATCGGTTCCTATTTCCACCTGGTCACTGACTGGTTCGCCAGCGACCAAGAAATCAAGACCGTCATTATCGACCAAGACCATGTCTATTCCAAGATTCTGTCTCTCTACCCTAATGGTTTCGTTATGTACCTCGAGCAAGACCAAGATGGCTCTATTTACCGGACCAATTATCCTCTGATTCAAGCCAAAGATGCTGACTACTATACCGTTCAGTGGGATGACTAACTTACTAGGATAGAGAGTTCTAAACCTACTTGATTTTGCTAAGTGACTCCTTTATACTCAGAGTATTCATTCTGACTATAAAGGAGTCACTTATGCATAATATGACCACTGGGTCCCCCCTCAAACGCATTATTAACTTCTCCATTCCGCTCCTAATAGGTAATATTTTCCAGCTTGTCTATAATATGGTCGACACTTTTATTGTTGGACGCACCATGGGGCGCGATGCCCTAGCAGGAATTTCTGCTTCATCCAGCGTCATGTTTCTGATTCTTGGCTTCGCTCAAGGCTTAACGGCAGGGTTAAGTATTCCTTTGGCTCAAGCCTTTGGTGCTAGGGATTTCCATAAGGTACGGCGTTCAGTCACCATTGCCTGGACTATCGCGCTCTGCGTTTCCATGGCCTTGACCTTCCTGTCTACCTTCTTCCTCCGCCAAATTCTAGAAGTCATGATGACGCCGCCTGAAATCATTCAATATACTTACGATTATCTCATCGTCATCTTCAGCGCTTGTACCGTCACCATGCTCTACAATTTACTGAGCAACATGATGCGGGCCTTGGGAGACAGCCGGACGCCCCTCTACTTTCTTATCATCGCGGCCTTAACCAATATCGTCTTAGACTATGTTTTCATCGTGAACGTGGGCATGGGGGTTGCGGGTGCTGGCCTCGCGACGGTCTTGTCACAAGCTGTCTCGGTTATCCTTTGCCTCTGGGCCATTCACCGTCGTTGGCCACTACTGCAGGTTTCCTGGCAAAAGGCCATGCTGGTAGCTGAAGAAGTCCGTTATCACCTTAATATGGGCTTCCCAATGGCCTTCCAGTCCTCTATTATTGCCATTGGCTCCATTTCGGTCACAGTGGCTCTCAACCAATTAGGACCTCTAGCCATTGCCAGTTACGGAGCGGCCTCTAAGATTGAACAGATTGTGATTTTAGTGCTCATGTCCTTTGGGATTGCCATGGCAACTTATGTGGGCCAAAACTTTGGTGCCGCTCAATTTGACCGAATCCGCCAAGGAGTCCGCCAAATGACCTTCTTGTCTGTAGGCGTTGCACTGGTTTCTGGCGTCATCCTAGCTCTGACAGGTGCCCAAGTCGTCACCTTCTTCGCAGAAGGTAGCCAAGGACTGGAAATGGCTCACTACGGTCAAGTCTTTTTCTACTGTTCGGCGCCTGCCTACTGGTTGTTAGCTCTGCTCTTCATTTACCGTTATACCTTGCAGGGATTGGGAGATAGCCTAATTCCGACTATTGCTGGTATCATGGAGTTGGCTATGCGCATGAGTGCCGCCCTGATTCTCAGCCAATATCTAGGCTTTGTCGGCCCAGCTATTGCCAGTCCTCTGGCCTGGCTAGGCGCATGTATCCCCCTCTTTCTAGCCTATCACCATCACAAACATCATCTTCAAGAACGCTTCAACCAAAAGCTAGCCCAGAATTAGTCTGGCCAGCTTTTTTTGGCATACTAGAGCCACTTAGACGGGGATTGTGTAGGGAGGTTACAAGTTTCTTACAGATAGCGCAAAAACCGGCTCAAAAGTTGTCCTCAAGCCTTTTTTGCCGTATAATGATACTATCCATAAATTTATGTAGTTTGCAACTACAAGGAGGTAAATTATGACCAAACCAATTCGCGTGCTTCTTTACTACAAGTACGTTAACATCGAGAACCCAGATAAGTTTACAGCTGACCACTTGGCCTTCTGTAAGTCTATTGGCCTTAAGGGCCGGATCCTCGTTTCAAGCGAAGGGATTAACGGGACTGTCTCAGGTGACTACGAAACCACTCAAAAATATATGGACTATGTTCACTCCCTACCAGGTATGGAAGACCTCTGGTTCAAGATTGACGAAGAAGAAGAACAAGCCTTCAAGAAGATGTTCGTTCGTCACAAAAAAGAAATTGTCCACTTGGGCTTAGAAGATAACGACTTCGACAGCGACATTAACCCATTAGAAACTACTGGTGCCTACTTGTCACCACAAGAATTCAAGGATGCTTTGCTTGACGAAAACACCGTTGTCCTTGATACACGTAACGACTATGAGTTTGACTTAGGTCACTTCCGTGGTGCCATCCGTCCTGACATTCGTAATTTCCGCGAATTACCACAATGGGTACGCGACAACAAGGAAAAATTCATGGACAAGCGTGTCGTTGTCTACTGTACAGGTGGTGTCCGCTGTGAGAAATTCTCCGGTTGGATGGTACGTGAAGGTTATAAAGATGTCGGCCAACTCCACGGTGGGATTGCTACCTATGGTAAAGACCCTGAAGTAAAAGGCGAATTGTGGGATGGTAAGATGTACGTCTTCGACGAACGGATTGCGGTTGACATTAACCACGTCGATCCTGTTGTAATCGGGAAAGACTGGTTCGATGGCACCCCATGCGAACGCTATGTTAACTGTGGGAATCCAGAATGTAACCGTCGTATCCTAGCTAGCGTCGAAAATGAAGACAAATACGTTCGTGGTTGCTGCCTAGAATGCCGTCGCCACCCACGCAACCGCTACATTGCGGAAAACAAATTGACTAATCAAGAATGGGAAGCTCGTCTCAATGTCTTAGGCGAATCCCTAAATGATCAAGTAACGGCTTAAGAGCCATACCCCATAAAGAAAGTAGGTGAATGAATGACACTAGACGATGACAAAAAGAAAGTGCCCGAACAATCGGGCCAGCATTACTATGATGTCTCTTTTGACATCGAGCCTGATAAAGAGGATTCAAGGGGTCATTCTACCCCGCCTTCAAACGAGGCAACTTCTAAGCCATCACGCTGGGATAATTTCTACGAAGATTATTCCCGCAGACAAGCACAAGCTCGACAAGCGAGCGCTGAAAGTAATGATCAAGCATCTACTTCAACTAACAAAGGCCAGTTCGAGACTAGTCAGACCACTGAGTCAAGCTCTAGTCAAGGTCAGCAGGATCAAGATAGTTGGCATTACCAACCTAAGTCGGATGAAAAGACCGTCATGGCTCAATCTTCCGAGTTCATCGATCGCTCTGTCAAACGCGTCCGTGACTTCTTCTCTAACTTCAATCCAAGTATTGATGAAGCCAACCCTTATAAGCAGACTAACCAAGTGTCCGACCAGGACTTCCAATCTCATCTTTTCCAAGAGGAAACAGAGAAAGGTCCAGCTAGTCCTGCCAAGGAAAAAGCCGAGAAGAAGAAAGTTGTTAAACCTTCAGAGCCTAAGGCTAAGCCAGAACTAGCGCAGTCAAGTGAATCAAGCCCAGAGACTTCAGGCTCATCCGAGTCTTCTGACAAAGGCCCTCGTCGGCGTCGGCTCTTTGCCGGCATGACCAGTCGAGATCATTACGACCAAAATCCAGAAGAAGAAGCTAGCACAGACTTAGGCCTAGCTGGACCTGTTGACATGCCAGACTTATCTGCAGAATCTTCTGCTAGTTCTAAGCCTGCTAGTCGCGTTTACCAACCTCGCATTGAGCTCGACCAAGACGGTACGGCTAGTCAGCCCCTGCCAAGTCCTGCTGATATCCAAAAGGAACGCGAACGACGTCGTAGTTTTAACCTTGAGCAGGAAACAAGCAATGAGCTCCGAGAAGAAAGCGAGCCAGCTGCAAGTTCAGACAAGAAGGAAGTGTCCCGTGTCTATCAACCTTTAGACGCTGACTTGTTAAAACCAAGTAGAGACCTAACTAAAGAAGACCAAGTGGTTGAACTTAAAAGTCCGGCCACTACTGAGCCAGTCGCTAGCTCAAATGACCACAGCACGGAACTGGAGTCAAACACTTCACATCCAGCAGATTCACTAGGAAGCTCTGAAGGCCAGGAAGAAGGCCCTCACCTTTCATCACGAGGACGTGCCCGACTCAGTTCGCTCTTGTCCATTTTCGATAATATTACACCAATTAAGGTACCAAACCAGGCCTCTGCTGTAGATGACTCAAGCCAGGGCCGAGAAGCTGAGCACTTAGAAAGTGCTAGAGGATCAAGCTATCAAGAACCTGATCTAGTATCTCAGGATAGACTTGAAATTGAGTCAGAACCCGAACAAGCGCCTGTTTCTTCAAGCCATCCAGATGAGCCAAATCACTTGGATCAAGAAGTGGACGACCTATCTATCGAGCCAACAAGTTCCCAAGCGGAAGTTGAGGCTGAAGCTAACCTTCATCAAGAAAAATCTCATGATCAGCAATCAGATCATGAAGCGGCGTCACTCGTTGCTAGTCAAGAAAACTTGATTCCTCAAGCATCTGAACCATCAGATCTAGAGCCAAGCTTAGCTGAGGAGACCTCAGAGCAGCATGAATCAGAACATTCTGATTCAGACTCAAGATCAGACGACTATGACTTTGCTTGGACGGCTAGGACTAGCAAGCAAGCTAGTTTGGACCCAGATTACTTTGACCAAACGCAAGCCAGCGAGCTTGAGCCCGAACGAAGCCATGATGTGGAAGAATGGTCTCAAAATCAGGATTCAGAACCTGAATCTGATGACCACGCGCCAGCTGCCCTAGACTTAGCTGCTGCCGGCCTTGGTGCTAGCCAAGATTCAGAGCGCAAGCGTCGCAAATCAAAAGATAAAGGCAAATCCAAGACCAAGGTCATTGACCTGTCTAACTACACTGCCAGAGAAAAGATTTTCTTAGGTCTTAATGTGGCAGTCAATGTAGTTCGCCGCATTGCCCTCTATATCGTCTTGATTGGCCTGCTCTTAGGTTCCTTAGCTGCTGGGGCCGGGGCTGGTTACTTTGCCCACCTAGTCTCTGACACCAAGGTGCCTAATCGTGAAGAAATGGCTGCCAAGATTAACAAGTTGGAACAGCAATCCACCATTTACTATGCTAACGGGACACCGATTGCCAACGTTCAAGCCGATGTCATTCGGTCTGTGACTAGCCTGTCAGATATCTCGCCTAACATCGTCAATGGTCTGGTATCGACTGAGGACTCCTCCTTCTATGAACATAAGGGGGTTGTGCCTAAAGCAATTCTGCGGGCTACCCTACAGGAAGTCTTGTCACCAGGCAGCGGAACCGGTGGTTCTACCCTGACCCAGCAATTGGTCAAGCAACGTCTCTTAACTAATGATGTCACCTTCTTCCGGAAAGCCAATGAAATTCTCTTGGCCCTCCGTCTGGAGCAATTCTTCAGCAAGGATGAAATTCTCACTGCCTACCTCAACGTGTCACCATTTGGTCGTGACCATAACGGGGATAACGTAGCCGGGATTGAGAAAGCTTCAGAAGGGATTTTTGGTAAGAAGCCTAGCGAGGTCAACCTGGCTCAAGCAGCCTTCTTGGTCGGCTTACCGCAGGACCCTTACAATTACACCCCTTACCAACAAAACGGGGAGCTTAAGACCGACTTATCAGCCGGGATTGGCCGGATGAAGGACGTCCTCTACTTCATGTACCGTAACCATAAAATTAGTGAGGCTGACTACCAAGCCGCTCTCAACTATGATATTAAGGCTGACTTCTTGCCAGCCGGCAGCCCAAGTGTAACGCGCCAATCCTACCTCTACCGAGCAATGGAGCGAGGCGCCATCGAACAAATCATGCGTCTCAATATTGAGCGTGATAAATTAACTTGGACTCAAGTTTATCAAGATGATAACTGGTACAACCAATACTATAAGGAAGCCGAAGAGCAACTTAAGACTGGTGGTTATAAGGTTTACACAACCATTGACCAACAAATCTACGACCTCTTGCAAGAATCCGCTAAGAAACACATTAATGACCTAGGGATGGCCTATGAAGGCGTCTATACTGACCCTGAAACTGGCCAAGAAACCTCCTATGTTGAGAAGGTTCAAAATGGGATGGTGGTCATGGATAACAACTCCGGTAAAGTCTTAGGCTTTATCGCAGGGACAGATTTTGAGAATAACCAAATCGACCATGCTTTTGGTATTCGTCGTTCTCCTGGTTCGACCATTAAGCCATTAGCTGTATATGGCCCTGCTATTCAGGAGAACTTGATTAATCCATCGACGGTTATTCCTGACACAGAGTTTACACAAACCTTCGAAGATGGTACGACTTGGTCCCCTACTAACTATGGTAATGTAGTCAGTGGTGGCGCCGAATCAGCTCGGGTTGCCCTCTATAAATCGGATAACTTGCCTGCTGTCCGGGTCTACCAAGAAATGCAAAAACGCTCAGTTGATGTCATGGGCTATTTGGAGAAAATGGGCTTTAACCCTGCTGCCTCCTATACGACAGAAGACATCAAGAACTTAGCCTTCGCCATTGGTGGGGTTTCAAGTGGTCCAACAGTCCTTGAAGAAACTCGGGCCTTCGCGACCTTTGCCAATAATGGTAACTACCATGACGGCTACTTCATCGACCGGATTGAAGATGCGGCTGGTAATGTCGTCTTCCAGCACCAAAGCAACCCTACCCAAGTCTTCAGTGAAGATTCCAACTACCTTATGATTGATATGCTACGTAATACCATGACAGAAGGTACTGGTCGGATTGCCAAGGGCTACATGACCATGGGTGGTGACTGGATTGCTAAGTCCGGGATTAGTGAGAACTCTAAGGACGTCTGGTTTATTGCTTCTACACCAAGTATCACTATCGGTTCTTGGATTGGCTATGACAGCCGTTTCCAAAACTATACCATCAATATCAACGACGGCTACGGTCGTGAAAGTGAACGGAGCCAACGTTATTGGGCTAATGTAGTCAATGAACTCTATGCTGCCCGTCCAGATATCTTTGGGGTAGACCGGAAATTCAGTCGTCCATCTAGTGTCCAAGAAACGGACGTCTTACAACAAACTGGTACTAAGCCAGGGACCATGCGTCTAGATAATGGCGGGACTATTTCCATCACCGGTCCAACCTACAAGGATCTCTTTAAGGTCAGCCATCCAGCTCCAGAATTGAACTACAAGTTCTTATTCGGTGCAACGGATGAAGAATTGGCTAACTTCTGGTCCACCTACCGTGCGCAACTAGAAGAACAACGACGCCAAGAAGATCAACGACGTCAACAAGAATCGTCAAGTTCTTCAAGCTCATCAAGTTCTTCAGCAACTAACGAAAACCCGGGTAACGGCAACGAAAACCCAGGCGGTAATAACAATAATAACCAGAATAACAACCAAAACAATACACCAGGCCAACGCTAGGTACAATGAGAGAGTCAGGAAGTTAAGCTTTCTGACTTTCTTTTGCTATATACAAAAAGAGACGGGCTCTATAATATAGTCCGTCTACTTTATTAAGCTACTAAGCTACCATTAAGGAGCAAAGATACCTAAAACATAACCAATAATCCCGGCAGCAAAGAGACCGAAGATAATGAGGATTGGGCTAACTTTCTTCTTGAGTAACCACATGCAGAGGAAGGTCAAGAGAACAGCTGCTAAACCTGGAACTAACATGTTGAAGTTGTCTTGCAAGGTCGTCACTTTATTTGGAGTCAGTGATCGGTTGCTCAATTGTCCCAAGATGTTTTGTAGGGTTCCACCATCCACTGCCCCTTTAGGGAAGTGAATATAGGCATCCTCAGCCAATGGTACGTTCGACACCACAGGTGCAAACTTAATAGTTGTCCATCGTGGAACCAGAATCCCCATAACGAACATCCCTAAAATAGATGCCCCCTTGGTTAAGGTTTGCAAGATACCACCTGACAAGTCGTTGGTGATTTCAGAACCCTTAGCATAACCAAATTCTTGCGTATACCAGAGGAATCCTACACGAATGGCATTCCATACTACAAAGAAGAAAAGTGGTGCTAAGATAGAGCCACCCGTTGCCAAAGAGGCAGCAATCGCCCCAAGGATTGGGCGAACGGTAAACCAGAAGACTGGGTCACCAATCCCTGCCAAAGGCCCCATCATCCCAACTTTAACCCCTTGAATAGCTGCGTCATCAATTGGCACACCATTAGCTCTTTCTTCTTCCAGAGCCAAGGTTACCCCTAAGATTGGAGCTGCAATGTATGGGTGAGTGTTGAAGAATTCAAGGTGGCGTTTGAGGGCTGCAGAAGCGTCCTCGCGTTGTGGATACAACTTCTTAAGGGCTGGAATTAAAGAATAAGCCCAACCACCGTTTTGCATCCGTTCATAGTTCCAAGACCCTTGAAGGAATTGGGAACGCAACATTACCTTAAAACGATCGGATTTCGTTAAGTGTTTCTTTTGTTCAGTCATCGTCAATTCCCTCCTTAGTAGTCATTGAGAATATCGCCTAGTGGATCGCCGGAGCTAGCTTGTCCCCCACCGCTACCTGAGCCACCAGTGTTTTGGCTGAGACGGATATAAACAACCGCCAAGACCACCCCGATAATCCCGGTTGCAATCAAGGTCAATTGGTTAAGTGGAGCCAAGGCAAAGCCTAGGAAGAAGAATGGCCATACTTCAGGTGTTGCCATCATGTTAATAACCATGGCATAACCGACCGCTACGACGAAGCCACCGCCGATGGCCATCCCTTTGGTAAACCAATCAGGTAAAGCTGCTAAGGCACCTTGAACGGTTTCGGTTGGCAAGAAGAGCAGGAAAGTAGCTGGAATGGCAATACGCAAGCCTTGGCAAGCAAGAGCTACCATATGCCAGAATTCAACGCCACGGAAGTCACCCTTTTCAGCGGCAGCGTCAGCACGGTGAACGATGGCCACTGATAAGGTACGTACCACCATGGTCAAAGCCAAACCAACAGTCCCTAAGGTAATCGCTGCTACAATGGCCAAGTTCTGACCTTCATCTGTGAAGGTACCAGTTTTAACATAAATGATGGCAGAAGCCACAGAAGCTAAAGCCGCGTCAGGCGCAACCGCAGCCCCGATGTTAGCCCAGCCCATCGCAATCAATTGCAAGGCCCCACCTAACATAATACATTCGCTGAGATGACCCGTTGCAAGCCCTACTAAGGAACAAGCAATAATTGGTTGGTGAAATTGGAACTGATCCAAAATCCCTTCCATCCCTGCTAGAAATGCTACCACAATGACAGCAAGAATTGATAGAATATTAAATTCCATTATGATACCTCCTATTAGACTTTGAGGCCTTCACTGGCCTTAGCTTGGATGCTCTTGAACAAGTCAGTTGGCTTGTCATTTGGCACCTTGCGGACGTCGAACTTAACGCCAAGATCACGAAGCTCCTTAAAGGTATCCACATCGCCTTGATCCATAGACAAGACATTTGTTACTAATACCTTACCGACAGAGTGAGCCATAGAACCTACGTTGAGTTCTGGAATCTCTACTCCAGCCTTGATGACCTTGAGCGCATCCTGTGGATTTTCGAAGAGTACCAAAGCCTTGGTCTCACCGAAGCGAGGGTCTTTAGATACTGCGACGAACTTGTCAAGGGGTATTACGTGAGCACGCACACCTGGGGGAGCTGCTTGCTCAATCAGCTTCTTACGTAAGTCATCTTGGGCTACAGTATCGGACACCACGATAATCCGGTTAGGTTGAGTGGCTTTAGTCCAACCTGTTGCAACTTGGCCATGTAAGAGCCGAGTATCAATACGAGCCAAGACGAATTTGATTTTGCCGTCTCCTAAGACAGTTCCTTCTGGAATCGCACCTTGTGGAGCAGCGGGTGCTGCTTGAGCCACTGCTGGCGCTTCTTCTGGTTGTAAGTCTTCAGGGCGAACTTTGACACCGTCTTTGGCCGTTGGAATAATGGCTTTGGCGATATCGTGAGCCTTGTCCATAGAGAAGCGACTTGCATATGATTCAATCAGCATAGGCAAGCTAAGACCGGCTACAATGGCACGTGTCTCAGGTGCTTCTTCAAAGAGAATATTGGCTTGGTTGAAGGGACTGCCTCCCCATAAGTCTACCAAGAACAGAATTTCTTCGCTCTCAATACGGTCTACGGCTTCACGTAATTTACGCTGCAAATCATCTGGACCTTCACTTGGCATAAAGGTCACGGATTCAACGTTGGCTTGTTCACCAAAAATCATTGAACCGGATTGCTTGATACCATCAGCAAACTCACCATGACTTGCGATAATAATACCGACCATGATTCTACCTCCTAAATAAAAATTGAAATATATAATTTCAACTTCTAGTATAGTATAACGTTTACATAAATGCAATAGCTAATATTGATTCTCAAATATTCTTCTAGACATGTAAATAAATTTTTATTTCAATTTATGTCTATTAATGAGTATTACAACCCCCTGTGCCCCTTTTTAGCAAGTATCGGAACCCTTCCCACATAAGCAAAAAAGCTGGGAGCAAGGTCAACTGCCTTCAAAAGTTGTTAAGAGAAGACAACTTTTGACAAGCTTCAGTTTCCTTGTCCCAGCCTTTCAAGGCCTATTATTCGAAGTCATAAAGGTCGGTGACTGGCACCACCTGGTCGAAATCCAATAAAACTAAGTAAACATCTGTCACTGCTTTGCCTTTTGCCAGACTTAAGGCCCGAGCATAGAGGCTCATTTGGAAGCGATACTTGTCGACAATCTGATCGATTTGGGCTGACTTTGTCAAGCTTGCCCATGGACGATAGCGGTCGGTCTTATAGTCAATTAAGATGAGACGACCATCAGGTAAATTCAGATAATTATCAACGACCCCATGGACCAAGAGCTGACTACCTGCTAGTTCTTGGAGCTGGTCAGCCCCCAGCTGACGAGCAAACAACTTGGCCGCTGGCAGACGATAAGAGATGGCCTGCTCGCGATGTAGAGATTTAGCCTGTTTAATCAGGACTTGGCCCAAATCACTAGCTAAAAATTGGCAAATGCTGGCTAACTTAACGGCCTCCCACTGACTAGCTTCCATAAAGCCAGCGGCTAGCCAAGCTTGCGCCTGTTCTTGAATGGCAGCCGGATAGTCCGACACATCCAGTCCTTCTAGCGCACTAAAGTCTAGCTGTTGCATAACATAGTGGGTAAAAGTCCCAATCTGGGCAGCTGTATAGGCTTGGCGCTCTCGGACAAAGCGTGGCGCCTGGAAGGTATCTCCAGTAAATCGAATACTCTGAATACCAGCCTTTTGGCCAGTCTCGGACTCTTCCGCCCTTTCCTCATCTTCTTGAGTAAGCCAATCCCAACTGATTTGCCCTGGCCGCCGGTCGGTGAAGTGAGATAGTTTTTCATTATGAGGTTCTTCATAGAGACGCTTGAGCTCCGACACAGATTGGTAGCTAGAGGTCTTACTAGCTAGGCCGTAGTCGTACTGACTCTCTAGGAGACTTTGGATGAAGGCCCCTACCTCACTTGTTACCTCATGTTGATCGACTGTTAATTTCAAATCTGCCAACCAGTTTTGGTCATCCTGAAGCCAAGGTCTAGACGCAGATACCTTGAGAAGTGGCAAAAGCTCTGCTTCCGCCACATAAGTCAGACGCACTTGTTCATTGGTAAAGTCAGTCGTAGATTGAGGATGACGTCCACTAAAGGATGTCGCCATGAGCAACCAATCCAGCCAACTTCCTGCTCCCTGTCTTAGGGCACGATTCATGACCAATTCTTGGCCACTTGCAGCCACAACTTGCTCTTGTTTAGTCTGGACTTGGTCTTGGGATTTGACACTGCCCACAATCACTAGTTTTTGCTCACAACGGGTCAAAGCCACATAGAGCTTACGCATTTCTTCTGATTTCAACTGGCCACGACGCTCTAATTTAATAGCTTCCTTAATGAAGGAAGGATACTGCAATTGATGTTTAATATCCAGATAATCCAATCCCAAGCCATAGCGTTTAGAAGGTACATAAACCTTCTGCGTATCCTGAATGTTGAAACGTTTGCCCGTCTGCATTAGATAAACAAAAGGAAACTCTAGCCCCTTGCTGGCATGAACGGTCATGACACGCACAAAATTCTGGTCCTCACTCAGTAAGAGGGGCTCAGCCAAATCTTGGTCGTGGGCCATGATTTGTTCAATAAAGCCAACAAAAGCCGTCAAGCCCTTATAGTTACCCGCTTCAAATTCCACTACCCGTTCATAGAAAGCATGGAGGTTAGCCTGGCGTTGATCCCCTTGATCCAAACCTGCCACATAATCTAGGAAGTAGGTTTCTTGATAGAGAGTCCAAATTAAGGTGACCAGGTCCACTCTTTGGGCTAGGTGGCGCCATTCTTTGAGTTTGTCCATGAAGGTAGTCAAGGTTTCTTGTAGGGCTATTAGACTCGCTTCTTCTAAGAGTAACACTTGCTGGCAAGCTTCATAGAAGCTGCCACTATTAGGTACCTGGATGCGAATCTGACTGAGTTGCTCATCACTTAAGCCCACAAAATGTGACCTTAAAATGGCCACCAGGGGAATGTCTTGATGAGGATTATCAATCAATTTAAGCAGGGCTAGCATGAGCCGAATTTCTTGGCGTTGGAAATAATTCTCAACATTTTGACTTAGGAGTGGAATTCCTAGCTGTTCAAAGACTTGTTTAACCGGCTGGAAGGGATGTCTGGTCGAACTCAGAATGACAAAGTCCTGATAGGTTACCGGCCGTTGCTGACCTAGTTCCTTGTCATAAATTTGCCATCCTGCTTGGACACGCGTTTGAATATCCCGCCCAATTAGCCACGCTTCCGCTTCAAGGCTGGTCTCTACGCCTTGATCCAAGTCTAAGTCCTGGTCTTCAGGCTCTCCCTCATCTGCTACAGAGGACTCATAGAGTAAGAATTCAATATCGAATTCCGGATCAGGAGGTGCAGGTAAAAAGCTGTGATTGCCTGTCTTGAGCGACTCCATGGCCCCATACTGCATTTCCCCAAAACCTGGGTCCATCAGACGCTGGAAGACAAAGTTAGTAAATTGTAAGATTTCGTCCCGAGAACGATAGTTGGCATCTAAGACAATCAGATGACCGCCTTTGCCCTCTTGATAGGCCTGATATTTGGCTAAGAAGAGGCTAGGCTCTGCCATACGGAAGCCATAGATGGACTGCTTGACGTCCCCTACCATGAAGAGATTACCACTTAAGTCTTGGCGGCGTTCACGCGACAGAAAACTTAAGATAGTCGCTTGAATGTCGTTAATATCCTGATACTCGTCCACTAAGACTTCGCGGAAGAGATCCTGATAATAGAGGGCCGCCTCGGAAGGTTGCCGCTGCCCTAAGTCCGCATCATAAGGGGCCAGAATATCCAGAGTCAGATGCTCTAAGTCATTATAGTCAATGCAGTTTTGTGCAACTTTGGCTTGCCAGAGAGCCTGACGGAATTCAAGAGTCAAGTGGGCCAAGTCTTGGATGCTAGCCCCCGCCTGCCCTTCTACATAGACCGTCGTATCGTAATCTAGAACCATCAATTGTCGCACTCGCTCAATCTGCTCCTTGGCTTGATCTCGTAAGGCCTTTACTTGCTCCAAAAGCTCCTTGTCTTCTTCCGCCTTCTTACCACTCGGCCATCTATCAAAGGCGATTTTTTGGAAGTGAGCAAAAACTTGGGCTAAATCTTGACCTGTCAAAACAGTCTGCAAAGCCTGAACCTGGCTTCGCTCAGCTTCTAAGAGGGGCTGTAATTTGCTTATCATAGCATCTGTCAGACTTTCTAGGCCAGCCAAGGCCTGGTCTAGCAGATGCTGAGCATGTGACAGACTAGCCTGCCATTCAGGCAAGAGGACTGACTGATAGAGCCCGGTCTTAGCAAAATACTCAAAATGCAAGGCCTGGTCTGCTAGCTGAGATAGCCAGACTTGGGGCTCAGGATGAGACGAAGCAAATTGATAAAGGTCTAAAATCAATTGATAGAGTCCTTGGTCGCTAGGCCCTGGACTGAATTGAGCTAGCAGATGGAAAAGTTTTTCCTGCCAGTCGGGATCTTGAGCTAGGTCAATCATCAGCTCCTGCCAAACTTCTTGATAGAGCAAGGATTTCTGCGTCTCATCTGTTAAGAGTCGGAAACTTGGGTCAAAATCAATAATATAGAAATACTGTTGGATAACCTGCAAGCAGAAACTATGCAAGGTTCGGATATGAGAAGCTGGCAACAATTGAAGTTGGCTGACCAAATGAGCTTGCTCAGCTCTATCGGCCGTCTGGTTGACGGCTTGTTTGAGCCGGTTCTCCATCCGCGCCTTCATCTCGCTAGCAGCAGCCTCCGTGAAGGTAGACACTAGCAGTTGGTCCATGTTGGCATAATGAGTCAACAAATGATTGAGGATCCGTTCAATCAAGACAGTGGTCTTACCTGACCCGGCTGAAGCGGAGACCAGAATATTGCTACCCCGTTGGTGGATGGCTTCCCACTGGCTATCATTAAATCGCGAATTCAAAGGTTTAGCTGGTAAAGTTCCCAAGGTCATAGCTGGCCTCCTTTCTCACTCGTCTCTGTGACTTCTTTCTTGCTTGCTTCTTTCTCTATTTGGGTTAGGACTTGATCCTTAGCGAGGCGTTTATGACGATAAGCAGCATAATGTACGGTTGCATCAAAGCCTGTAATAACCCGATAGTCGGCTTGCAGGCTAGGTGTAAAGCGTTCATCCTTAAAGGGCGCCAAGCTGATATCACCTCTTTGAATGGCATTCCCTGCCTGGATCATCAAATGGAGCAGATGCTGATTGATTAGGCTTAATTCCGCTTGATTGACAGCCGGAACATGCTGATAGTAGCTACCATCTTTTTTAAGCTGAACCGGGTAAATCTGACTCTTAGACTGATTGGCCAAGCCAGGTTCAATTGCCACTAATTCAGAGCCCGAAATAGTCATTAGCCCCCTGTATGGATGAAGTTGGTTCTTAGCCAAGTCTAGCCCGTCTTGGCTAAGTCGAGCCATCTGCTTACTATCTACCTTGACGAAGCCGCCTGCTAAGGATTGATAGAAGGCCCCTACCGCTTGGGCATGAGGATAACGTTGACTGGCAACTTTCAGGTAGGTTAAGACCTGCAAATCCAAACCATAATAGAAGTCGACTAGGTTGAAAGTCTTCTTTCCGGATTTGTAGTCCACTACCTGGTAGTAACTTTGGCTTGGATCCGCATCAATGCGGTCAATCTTACCTCGTAAGGTAAGGCTGCCCTTATCCAAAGGCAGGATTAACCCTGCTTCTTGCTGGCTACCAAAGACCAGCTCGGTCGCAACGGGTTGAACCGTCAAGGCTTGACTTTGCGCCAGACTGACACTTAAAAATTGCCGCAATTGTTGATCTAGCTTGCGCTTAATCAAGTGCATGCGAGGATTGGTGCCAAAGATATTAAAGCGTAAGTCTTCCGCCATAAGGGTCTGAATGCTAGCAAAGTTAGTTTCAAAATCAGGCCTAGCCTCTTGTGCTTGAGTAAATTTATCTAGGAAATCATGATAATAATCCCCTGCCCCTGCGGCATTTAATTCTAGCTGCTGACGGGGACGAATTTTTAGCCCATAAAGCAAGAAATGGCTATAGGGATCCTGGTAATACTGCTCTAACTTAGAAACCGAGGCCGTCATCTTCTGGCCGAAGAGGGCCAAAGCCGTCTCTGGTGTCAGATTCTGAGGCAGTTGGTTAAATTGGAAGAGCTGAGCCAAGAGTACCCAAGTATGAGGATTTTGGCTGGCCATTAAGGTCAAAAAGTCTAGAAAGGCAGCACTTGGTCGGTCCTTTTGCTGCGAATAGTGATGGACTAGCTGCAAGAGCGGACTCATTTGGACTGGATAACGGCCAAACTCAAGTCGGCTTAATTTGACTTGATTCTGATGAATCAAGGTATGGGTATAGGTCTTAATAGGTAGATGGAATTGCTTAGCCAATTGCTGCAAATATGGTGATAGCTTAACGGTCTGCTGACCCTTCATCGCCACATAAGAGAGATAGAGTCGGTCGCTGGCGCTGAGCAAGACCTGCTGGGTCATGAGCAGTTCTAAACTATAATTGTGCTGGCTAGACTGACGCAATTGTTGGTATGGCAGGAGACTTTCCCCCAGAGATTGGCGGTTGGCCACACTCAGTAGCGAATCTTCCTGATGATGCTTAGGTAGAGTCAGCTCGTCTGCCCCTAGCACAAAACAAACCTTATAGGCTTGAACCTGAGGACTTTCCATGCTAGTAACCATGACTTGGTCTAGGGCAGGTGGAATAATATGGAAGGTGGCTTCATTCAAACCCGTTAGCAGGAGTTCTTGGAACTCACTAAAGGTCAGCTCGGCCTCCCCATAAAGTTGATAGAATTCATCTAGGCTGGCGGTCAAGGTCTGCCAAACTTGTTCATACTGGCGAGACAGGGCTAGGTCCCCTTTTTCGATGGCTTGGTCACGCCGGGCAATCAGACGATCCTTTACGCCTACTTCGTCCAACCACTGATAGAGCCATTCAGCTGCTTTTTGGCCATTAAAGCTAATCGCCTGAGCTAAGTCTTGGTAAGGGGCAAAATCAGCCAAGAAGGACTCCCGCAAGGCTTGGACCACTTTACCATAAGTCTGGTCGGTCACCTGACCAGCCGCATTGACATAAGGACGGTCTGCTTGGTCAAAGCGCCATTCAAAAGACAATTGGGCAAAGCGATAGCCCACATAGCCATTAGCCAGCACCACATTTTCAAGTAAGTCAACTTGAGCCTTAAATTCCTCTTCTAGGGCTGGCCCATCCTGGGGATTTTGGGCTATAGCGGCTCTCAGGTCAGCCGGTAACCAGAGACCTGATTTAAGAATACCGAAGATGTCGGCTAACTGGTAGCGATAGCGATAGAGTTTGAGCCCTGATTCTAGCCACAGGACCAGGGGATGCTGGCCCATACTTACGGCATGGTCATAGAAATAAGGAATGTCATTCTGTTCAAAGAGAGCTGTCACCAAGGGGCGATAACGGTCCATATCCCGTGTGAGGACTAAGATATCGCGGTATCGGTAGCCTTCCTGACTCACCAACTGATGAATCTTGTTGCTGGTATGACGGACTTCCGTCTGGATAGCATCATGCTCCCAAATCACATGAGTCTTGACTTGATTGAGAGGCTGGCTCAGTTCTTGAGGGGCCAGCCTTAAGTGATTTTCGAAGGCCTGAGATAGCGTTAAGATATTAGCTTGATAGCCTTCCTGTACCTGATTAATGGTCCAATCCTCGTCCACAGGCAAGTGAAGTGACTGAGCCAACAATTGCATTTGCCCATAGGTATGACGAGCTACTTCGATTAGTGGATCATAGGCTTTAGAACGAGCCGCTTGCTGGGATAAAGGCAAGGTAATCCAGACAGCCTGACATTGTTGAATCAAGGTCGTCAATAATTGTAGCTGCTGACCATTGAAGAAGTAATGGTGATCCACTACCAAATAGGTTGGTCGGTTCAAGGGGTGGACCTTAAGATAGCTATCCAAACGTTGCAAGTCGTGATAATGTCCTAGGACTTGCCCTTCAATTTCTTGGATGAAGCCTTGATAGAGTAAGGCCAACTCAGCTAGGCGCTTGGCTTCCTGCTGGTTCAAGTCAGGCACTTGGCTTAGGTTCTCTGGCTGAATTTGCCCTAGATAGAGTTCATCGAAGAGCTGGGCTAATTTCTCGGCAAAGCCCTGATGCTTGACCTGGCCACGAAAGACCTGCAATTGATCCTGATAGCGAGCTAGCAGGCGTTTAATAATCATAATCTGCCCAATACTAGAAATTGGCTTTTCTTCGGCAAGGCTGTTAGGCATGAGGAACCAGGCCAGGCGTTTGAAGGAAACTACCTGAATGTCGACTAGAGCCGCCTCATTGGATCCATGTTTGTCTTGGACAGCCGCTAGCAAATAGGACTCCATATCAAATTTTAAGTGTTCAGGTACTAAATAAAAGAACTGGGCCTCAGGCTCCTTGGCTTGAATGTCTAATAATTTATCTACCAAGATTTTTTTCTTAGCACGATCCAGTCCCCCAAGGACAAATTGCAGCATGCGGGGCCCTCCTTTCTCTCTCGATGGTGATGTCTATTTTATAGGGCAAGAAGCTCAGGCCTTAGGCCTGAGCGTTTGCTTGGATAATACCGACGATGACTTGGGTAGCTTTAACCATGGATTCAACTGCGACAAATTCATAGCGTCCATGCATGTTTTCGCCCCCGGCAAAAATATTAGGTGTTGGTAAGCCCATGAAGGAAATCTTAGATCCATCAGTCCCACCACGAATTGGTTCAATAATTGGCTTGATCCCAATGGCTTCCATGGCAGACTTGGCTAGTTCAACAGACTTCATGTCTTGCTCAATGACTTCGGCCATGTTATAGTATTGGTCCTTCATTTCAAGGCTAAGAACTGGGACTGGATAGGCCGCATTCATCTTATCAACAATGCTTTGGACAAGATCTTTCTTAGCTTGAAAGGCTTGACGGTCGTGGTCACGAATAATTAAGTCTAACTGGCCTTGATCCACGGTCACTTGGGCTTCCATTGGATGGATAAAGCCTTGACGGCCATCAGTTTTCTCAGGCACTTGATCCTCTGGCAAAGCAGAGAGGAAGTCCTTAAGCAGTTGTACTGCATTAATCATCTTACCCTTGGCAGTCCCTGGGTGGATATTTTTTCCATGGAAATGCAAACGTGCCCCTGCCGCATTGAAGCTCTCATATTGGAGCTCACCGACCGGCCCACCATCCATGGTATAGGCGAAATCACAGCCAAAGTGCGCCACGTCAAAGCGGTCGGCCCCACGACCAATTTCTTCATCTGGACCAAAGGCAACTCGTACCTTACCATGTTCAATCTCAGGATGAGCCGCCAAATAAGCCATAGCCGTCATGATTTCAGCAATACCAGACTTGTCGTCTGCCCCTAAGAGGGTTGTCCCATCCGTTACAATCAAAGTTTGGCCTTGGTAACTGCTTAAGGCTGGGAAGTCCGCTACCTTCATGACAATATCTTGAGCCTGATTGAGGACGATGTCTTGACCATCATAGTTGGGAATAAGGCGAGGTTGAACATTCTCAGAATTGAAGTCTGCCGTATCCACGTGTGCGATAAAGCCAATGGTTGGGACTGGCTTGTCGCTAGTTGCTGGGAGGGTTGCCGTTACAAAGGCATTTTCTGGATTGAACTCTACTTCTTGGAGGCCAATGGCCTTCAATTCATCCACTAAGAGATGCAGTAAGTCCAACTGACAAGCGGTTGAAGGCACACTAGTGCTAGCTTCATCAGAGCGGGTGTTAATTTTAGCGTAACGGATTAAACGTTCTTGGGTTTCTTGGAAAAATTGTTCTGTCATAAGATGTCTCTCCTATTCATATCGGAAGGGATTAGTTGATGCTTGAGATGGAATGACTTGATAGTCAAAGCCTTGGTCTTGAGCTAATTGGGTTAGGAAGGCTGGCATTTTTTCTTTGAAGATGCTCTCGACATAGTGGCCCACATCGACCGTCATCATGTCTTCTTGATAGCATAATTGCGCCCGATGGTAGGAAATGTCTCCGGTTAAAAAGACGTCAGCCTGGCTCTGTGTCGCTGCTTGAATATATTCTGGCTGGGTCCCACTACCGCCAATCAAGGCAATTCGTTGATAGCTATCCTTAGGCTTTGCTTCTACCACTGGCAATTCAGTCCGGCCATAAGTTGACTTCAAGAGATCCAATAGGGCTTGGCGATTGAGCGCTTGAGGCAGATTCCCCACTCGCCCTAAGCCAGGCTGGCCTTCTTGAGCGCCAGGGGTTAAGGATGTCACGCCTTCTAGGCCTAGCTGTTCTGCTAGCCAGTCATTCATGCCATTATGGGCAATGTCAAAGTTAGTATGCATGGCAAATACTTTGATGTCATGCTTAATTAAGGCTTCATAGCGAGCCTGTTCAGGACTGGAAAAGTCAAACCGTCTAATTGGACTGAAGAGGACCGGATGGTGAACGATTAGGGTATCTACGCCTTTCTCAATGGCTTCGGCTAGACTGGCATCATCTAAATCCAAGACGGCCATTAGGCGCTTAACAGGAGCCTCAGGCCGACCAAAGTGGTTGCCGACCTGGTCCCAGGACTCGGCCATTTGAGGCGGATAGTGGGCCTCAAGGGCAGACATTAATTGGCGAAAATTTGTCATGTTATCATTACTCCTCTTCTTGACATTGACTTAGGCTATCCGCAATCCAGCCTAATTTTTCAGCAATCTCGGCTAGTTTAGCTTGATCTGGTTGAGGTGCTGCTTGAATTTGGGCTTGAATGGCCTTGAGATTCGCTTCCTCTCGCGCCCATTTTTGTTTATATAAAGGCCCTCTGATTTGGCTTAAGCTTGGACCAAGATAGGCCTGACGTGGGCTTAAAGCAGAGGCGCCAGGTTGATGCTGAGCAACGATGATTTCATAGAGTCGTTGACTGTCTTCCACGATGGTCTCGTGGACAATCTGATAGTCGTGTTGACTGAGCCAGGTTCTTAAAGTCGCTTCCCCAATATTGGGCTGAAGCACTAGCAAGGGGCCATGACTTAACTTATCTTGTCCCTCATCCAATATAGACCGAATGAGACTTCCTCCCATGCCACAAATACTAATAACATTAATGGCATCGTCAGCTTGGATGACGGCTAAGCCGTCCCCCAGTCTTACTTGAATAATTGAATCTAGGCCTTGACTTTGAACCTCGGCTTGGGCAGATTGATAAGGTCCCTTTACGACCTCCCCTGCTACTGCTGCTTGAATTTTTTGATTGAGGGCTAAATGGCATGGCAAATAGGCATGGTCACTGCCAATATCCGCCAAACGGATGTCACTGGCCCCATACTGGCAAATCAAGTCTGCCACTGTGGCTAAACGCCGCGATAATTGTTGAGAATTCAAGCTCCCACCTCCTAAAACTACTAGTTCTATTATACCCCATTCTTGTGAAAACGCCTATGAATTTACTAAGACTTTGACGACTTTTCAGCAACTTGTTAACAAATGATAAAAAACGCGCTTGCCAATGGCAAGCGCGTTTCATTTTAAGGCTAATTAGTCATTTAAGAGGCGTGAAACTTCCCGACGAGTCAGATAACGACTGCGTTTTGGAATGATGGTATCCACATTGGTTCGAGCCAGAATCACTAAGATAACGAAGGCTAGCGCCCAAGCCTCTAGACCAGCTAGAGCGGCAGTGCCCCAAGTAAAGGGAATTTCTTGTTGCATGAGCCAAAGCATGCCGACCTTGATAGCTAGGAAGCTAGCTACCACTAAGAGACTGGCAGTCCCCATATTCAGGTAAGTTGAGGAATAACGGCGATTGTTGAGGGTCTTTTGGGTATATTTGGCGAAGAAACCTGCCAAGCCCGCTGCCGTATAGGGCAAGACATCAATCAAGGCAGTTGAGACAATATCGCCAAAATGCCCCGCTACAGCGCCCGTAATTAAGCCAACTACCACGCCACTCACCACGGAATTGGCACCCCCATGACGGAGGCCTACCCAAATGAGAGGTAAGACAACAAGAGCAGTATGGAGAGGCAGTTCACCAAGTTTCAGCCAGGCAATAGAAATTGCCAAACTGAGTACAATAGCTAGCAGAACATCTCGCAAACGACGTACTGTATGTTTATTCATTAAGGCGTCCCTCCTTAGTTCTTATTAGGTTGGTATTGCGACGCTTCCATAATGATTGGAAGCACAACCGGGCGACGCTTGGTTTCCTTGAAGAAGTACTTGCTGACTTGTTCCCGCAAATCACTCTTCAATTCAGCCCAGTCGAACTCTTCGCTGGCCAAGTGCTTATCCAAGATGTCTAAGGTCATGTCCGAAGCAGATTCAATCAAATCGATGCTGGACTTAACATAGACGAAGCCACGGGTTACAATTTGTGGCCCTACCAATACCTTCTTGAGACGGCGGGAAATTGTCGCCACGATAACACAAATCCCATCTTCACTGAGGATACGACGGTCGCGTAAGACGACACTCCCGATATCGCCGACCCCATTCCCATCGACTAAGATGTCCCCTGCTGGCACTTCTTGAGTCATCAGGAATTGGCCCTTACGGTATTCAATCACATCACCAGCGCTAGGAATGAAGATTTGATCGTCTTCATAACCCAATTGATTGGCAATATCGGCCAAAGCCGCTTGTTGACGGTATTCACCGTTGACAGGGATGATGATTTTTGGTTGCAAGAAATTAATCATGAGTTTGAGCTCATTAGGGGTCGCGTGACCAGATGCTTTGAAGCTGTCGGTCAAGACCTTAACTTGAGCGCCTGCTCGGTAGATCATATCTTGGGTCCGCGCCATAGCAGTCTCAATGGCAATTGAAGGCGTTGAAGCAAAGAGGACCAAATCCCCTTCTTGCATCTTGACTTGACGGTGACGACCTTGAGCCATTAGTTGCAAGGCTTGAATAGGTTCACCTGACATACCGGTCTCTAAGATAATAATTTCATGATCTTTGAACTTACCAATATTCTTCATTTGGCCGAAGGTACGTTTACTTGGCATAATCAGTTTATCTAGCTTGATAGCCGTATCCACGATATCCATAAGCTCCCCGCCGGGGACGAAGATGGTTCGTTTAGAAGTGTGAGCAGCATCCATGACTTGTTGGAGACGCGCGATGTTGCTGCCAACGCAAGCCACAATGACGCGACCATGGGCATTACGGAAAGTCTCTAGGATTTCATCCGCCGCCTGTTGGTCACTCACGTTTTCCACATGGCTCTCTGCTTCCGAAGAATCAGCTAAGAGGGCTAAGACACCACTCTCTCCAATATCCGTCAAGCGCCCAAAGTGAGTCTTGTAAAGTGGCTTAGCACTTGGGTCAATACGGAAGTCACCGGTATAGACAATGGAACCTTCCTTGGTTTGGATGACAATCCCCACAGAGTCTGGAATAGTGTGAGTTGTCCGGAAGAAGGAAACGTTGGCATCTTCGAATTCAATCTCTACTTCCTCATCAATTTTGAAGAAGTTCTCCAAACGGTCCGCCAAGCCCCGTTCCTTAGCTAGAAGGGATGCCAATTCAATGGTCAATTCCGTCCCAAAGACAGGGGCTTCAATCACTTCTAGCAGATAAGGTAAGGCACCCACAGCATCGGCGTGCCCGTGAGTGAGGAAAATCCCCACGACGCGGTCCGCATTTTCTTCTAAGTAGGAGAAGTCTGGGATGACCGCGTCAATCCCTAGCAAGCCCTCCTCTGGGAAGACTAAGCCACAGTCCATTACAAAAATAGACTCGTTGACTTCTACCACATACAGGTTCTTCCCTGCTTCGCGGACCCCACCTAGGGGAATAATTTTAATGTTGCTCATAATTCACCTCAAATTTTCATTTCATAAAGTCGATAAGTGCTGTCGTAAACCGGTCCAGCAATTACCACAACTGTTGTAGATGTTCTCCTTATTATATACTGTTTTGCCTGATTTTGCAAAGGACGAATTGAGCCTTCGCCCTCCGCCAAAAAGCCTAATTGCCAAAGTTTTTACTTGTTTCAATCACAGCCTTACACATAGCTTGAGCTAGTTTGGCATAAACTTTCATATCCTGACCTGCAATCGATTCTGCCACCATCAAATCCGTTGTTTTTAAGGCCATGGCACTGAAATACTGGCTGATGATATGAGAAGACTTGAGATGGCCTAAGTGTCTCATAAATAATTCCTGAAAGGCCTGGTCGAGTCGTGACCGGAATCCATCTGGTCCTAAATTAATGGCTAACAAGCTTTGGAAGAAGGGACGGTCGGGTTCTACTATTTCGGTCACGAAGGCTTCCAGATACTGATAAAAGTCCAACTGATCATCAAATCTTCTGGCAATCAGTCGCTCAATCTTAGTCATTTGCTCGTCAATAATTTCCACTAGTAGCTCTTCCTTGCTTTCGAAATGGCTATAGAATGTTGACCTTGCACAGCCTGCCTCTTGGCAAATTTCTTCAATCGTCAAATGCCTAAATTCATCCACTTGGATGAACTTTTGCAAGGCTCGCTTAAGTGCCTGTTTACTTTTGATAATTCGTCTATCCATGACGGAGCCTCCTAGTCAAACAACCTATTTAATCCAACAAATCAGGTTAATCTGTTGGATAAACAACAGATAGAACTTTTCTGTTCTGTCTTATTATACACCATTTGGCTATGCTAGTGACAGATAGACCAAAAGGAGTGAAACTTATGAAACACTATACCGGAGACCCGCAATTTGACTTCCAGATTATTCGCTTTACCTCTCAACTTAAACATCATCCTGAAGTCATGGCAGATTTAATTGAAGTAGGTCAAGCCATCACTGATTTTGAATCTTGGTACACTTGGTGGACTAGCAAAGCTAGCTATTATGAAGCCCAAGGTAAATTGGATATTGCTGCGCGCTACTTTCGGGCAGCAGCTTTCTACTTAGACGCCACCGACCCTCGCAAAAAGCCCACTTTAGATTACTATACGGCCCTTTTTTATCAAACTTACCAGGGTTCCCCTTATAGCTACCATAAAATCCCCTACCCTGGTGGATACTTGCCAGCCCTGCGGATAGAATGTCCCGGTGCTAGTCGAACCCTCCTCGTTCTTGGTGGCTTTGACGGAATACTTGAAGAACTGTGTGATTTTGTAGCCCCCCTTCAAAATCAAGGATACCATCTTATCCTGTTCGACGGACCCGGTCAGGGCCAAACTTATCAGCAAGGCTTAACTTTCCAGCCTAATTTTGAAGTGCCCGTTAAAGTTGTCCTAGATTATTTCGGCCTTAAGTCCTGCGATGCGATGGGACTCTCGTGGGGCGGATACTTTGTCATGAGAGCTGCGGCTTTTGAGCCCCGCATTCAGTCAGTTATTTGTTTGGATATTTTCTATTCAGCTATGGATGCGCTCAAATTAACCTTGGGCCCAGCCGCCTATTCTGGCTTTCGCCTACTCTATCATCTAAGGGCTAAACCGTTGATTAATGGTTTAACTGAATATTTTACAAAATCCAATATACAACTCAAGTGGTCTCTACAGAATGGTTACCAACTGACTGGTGAGAAGACCCCTTATGATTTCTACAGAAATTTAGATCGTCACCAGGTAGCCCCTATCTTAAATCGTATTAGTCAACCTTGTTTACTATTAGCAGGACAAGAAGATCAATATGTCCCTGCCTATCGTCTCAAGCAGATGAAAAGAAAATTAATCCATGCTAAAGCTATTGAAGGCCACCTCTTCACTAGCCAGACGGGTGGAGCCCTTCACTGTCAGATGGATAGACTAGACCTTGTCTATCCCCTTGTGTTAGACTTCTTACGCAAATACAGTCACTAAAAAAGAGGCCTATGGGCCTCTTTTCTTAATGCTAGTCACCAAATATGTCCTGATAGAGCATGGCTTGACGTAGAGCTTGGGCGTCGCCACCTAGTTGGTCCACCAACTCATAGGCAAAAGCCATGAAAGCCAGGTGCAAAGATTATGGCAATTTTAGCCATCAGCCTGCCCATTTCTCAGAAAATGTGTCTGAGCTTACAAATTAAATTAGTCTTCCAAACCAGGAATCCGGTGAAAAATTTTATCAATATTGACTAAATGAACTTCCAACTCAAAGCAGGAGTCAAGTGTCGCAGCATCCATGGTCGCTTGGATGGTTGGGTCCTCTTGCAAGAGTTGCTTGAAAGGAATGGCCTCAAACCAAGACTTCATCGCCAGCGGTTGTACCAGGTCATAGGCCTGCTCGCGGGCAAAGCCGTATTTTTCAATCAAGGTCGACATGGTCCGTTGGGCGAAGATGACACCATGAGTGGCATAGATATTCTTAATCATGTTATCTTCGAAAATGGTCAGGTTTTGGATCACCTTAGTGAAGCGTGCCAACATGTAATCTAAGAGGCTGGTTGCATCCATGGATAAAATACGTTCCGCACTAGAGTGGGAAATGTCTCGTTCATGCCAAAGCGGAATGTTTTCGTAGGCTGCCATCATGTAGCCCCGCATGATACGGGCACAGCCGGCCATGTTCTCACTTGAGATTGGATTGCGCTTATGTGGCATAGCACTGGACCCTTTTTGATTTTTGGAGAAGAACTCTTCTGCTTCTCGCACCTCGGTCCGTTGGAGATGCCGAATCTCCACACCAATTTTCTCAATCGAACTCGCGATTAAGGCCAAGGTGGCATAATAATCAGCATGCCGGTCCCGTTGGAGGGTCTGAGTAGACACATGGCTAGACTCAATTCCCAGGCTTTGGCAGACATAGTCTTGAACTTCTGGTGGCGTGTTGGAGAAAGTCCCCACAGCCCCAGAAATTTTACCAACTTCTACCATTTTACGGGCAGCCTTAAAGCGTTCAATATGGCGATTAAATTCGTCATAGTAGAGGGCGAATTTGAGCCCGAAGCTAGAGATATCAGCATGCACCCCGTGGGTCCGACCAATACATGGCGTGAATTTATACTTGAGTGCTTTTTCCTTGAGGGCGGCCTGGAAATCTAAGAGGTCTTGATAGAGGATATCGTTGGCTTCTTTATAGAGGACACCATAGGCCGTGTCTACAACGTCGGTTGAGGTCAAGCCATAGTGGATCCACTTCTTCTCAGGACCTAAATAGCTGGAGACATTGCGGGTAAAAGCTACGACATCGTGCTTGGTTTCTTTTTCTAATTCTAGAATACCTGCCAGGTCGAAGTCGGCCTTTTCAAAGAGAGCCTGGACATCTTCTTCAGGGACTACACCCAAGGTTGACCAAGCCTTAGCGGCATATAGTTCAACTTGGAGGGCAGCCCGCCAACGATTTTCATCACTAAAAATACTGCGCATGGGTTCGCGACTGTAACGTTCTAACATCTTGTAACTCCTTTACTTGAGCCTGTGCTTATAATGAGCGATAGCCTATGTCCTGACGGTAGAATAAATCAGGACAATCAATCTTCTTAATCTCATCATAAACCTTCTGTCTAGCGCTGGCAAGTGTGGTCCCCTTGGCACAGACAATGAGGACACGTCCACCATTTATTGTCAGTTCATTCTCTAGCTTGCGGGTCCCCATGTGGAAGACTGGCACACTTAGCTGATCCAAACCCTTAATGACGCTACCTTTAACACTTGCTTCGGGGTAACCTTTGGCTGCTAGGACCACGCCAATAACCGCATCTTGATCCCATTCCAAGTGGAAGTCCTGGCCATCAATGACGGCATTGGCCACCTGATAAAGGCTAGACTTGAGTTGTAGAAGGAGCACTTCGCATTCTGGATCCCCAAAACGAACATTGAATTCAATGGTTTTGACGCCATCGTCACATTTCATCAGGCCAGCATAGAGGATACCATAGAAAGGCATGCCTTCTTGAGACATGGCATCGACCATAGGCTGAACTACTTGTTCTAAGCCTTGGGCAACATCCTGGTCGCTGATATGAGAAATAGGCAGATAGGCGCCCATGCCCCCAGTATTGAGACCACGGTCACCGTCTAGGGCCCGTTTATGGTCTTGGGCCACCTTCATAGGCACGACCTTGCGGTCTGACACAAAACACATGAGGGAGAACTCTTCCCCTTCTAGGAATTCTTCAATAACGACGGAACCACCTGCATCCGCAAATTTAGCTTCTTGCATCATGGCTTTAAGGGCTTCTTGCGCTTCTTCTTGAGTCTGGGCGATGATGACCCCCTTGCCTGCGGCTAGGCCATCGGCCTTGAGTACAATAGGGGTTACCTGCTGAGCAAGATATTGTTTGGCAGCCTCATAATCGCTAAAGCTCTCATGCTTGGCTGTTGGAATCTGGTATTTAGCCATCATCTGCTTGGAGAAGACCTTGCTACCTTCTAGCTGAGCCGCCTGAGCAGAAGGACCAAAGGCCCGAATACCGGCTGCTTGAAGGCGGTCCACTAGGCCGTCGACTAGATATACTTCCGGCCCTATGAAGACCAAATCAATGGGCTCCGTCTGACAAAAAGCAATTAGCTCGGGTTCGGTCAGCGATAGACAAGTCCCAAACTCCGCCACGGCTGGGTTATCACCCAGGAGAAAAACTTGATGACCTTCTTGGTGGAACTTGTAAGCTATGGCATGCTCACGCCCACCGGCACCTACTACGAGTACCTTAGCCATCTTAGTGTTTAAAGTGGCGTGTGGTCGAGAAGACCATGGCCACACCTTTCTCATTGGCTACATCAATGGAAGCTTGGTCCTTGATGGATCCACCAGGTTGCACAACTGCGCTGATGCCATAGTCAGCAGCAATTTCAAGGCTATCTGGCATTGGGAAGAAGGCATCTGAAGCCAGTACGGCTCCCTTAGCCTTGACGCCAGCCTGTTCGAGGGCTAGCTTAGCCGCCCCAACCCGGTTCATTTGCCCGGCACCAATGCCTAGTGTCTGGCCATTCTTAGCCACTACAATGGCATTGGACTTGACATGCTTGACAATTTTAAGACCAAATTCTAAATCAGCTTTTTGGTCCTCACTTGGGGCAAGATGGGTTACTTGACGCCAGTCTTCTGCTAGGGCTTGGTTGGCATCTTGAATCAAGAGACCACCACGCACACTCTTAATTTGGGCCTGAGCCAAGTTGCCACCTTGTGGAATTTGGTAGAGACGCAGATTTTTCTTTTTCTTAAGCAAGTCTAAAGCTTCTTCCTCATAGCCTTCTGCTAGAATAATTTCTAGGAAAATGGCATGTAATCGCTCTGCGGTCGCCAAATCTACCACCCCATTAATGGCAACTATCCCACCAAAGATAGAGACTGGATCCGCCTCATAAGCCTTATCAAAGGCTTCCTTAACACTGCTTCCTAGAGCTACCCCACAAGGATTCATATGTTTCACCACCACACAGGCTGTCTGGTCTTGAAACTCATTGAGGATATCCAGGGCAGCGCTAGCGTCTTGAAGGTTATTATAGGACATTTGCTTGCCGTGCAGTTGAGTGGCTGATTGCAGGGTATAGCTTTCAGCTTGATCGCTGACATAGTGCCAAGCCTTTTGGTGCGGGTTCTCACCATAGCGTAAGCTATCCTCTAGCTTGTAAGACAAGGTCAAAATATCTGGCACTAAGTGATCGACTTGATCAAAGTATCGCGCAATGGCCGCATCATAGGCCGCCGTTCTATGGTAAACCTTGATGGCTAGGCGCCGGCGAGTGGCTGCTGACACCTGTCCAGTCTCTGCTAATTCCGCTAAGACAGCCGGGTAGTCTGCCACATCACAGACGACCGTCACATCTTGATGGTTTTTGGCTGCTGAGCGTAACATGCTTGGCCCACCAATATCGATATTTTCAATCACTTCTGCTTCCGTCACGCCTGCTTTCTTGACCGTTTCTTCGAAAGGATAGAGGTTGACACAGACTAAGTCAATATAATCAATTTGATTTTGACTGACTTGCTCACGATGCAAATCAGAGTCACGTTTGGCTAAGAGTCCACCATGGATAGCCGGATGCAGCGTTTTAACTCGGCCTTCCAAAATCTCGGGGAAACCAGTGACAGAGGCTACATCTAAAACCTCTAGGCCTGCATCTTTCAGAAAGGTGGCCGTCCCACCCGTACTAATTAACTCATAGCCAGCCGCCACTAGGCCCTTGGCGAAGTCTAGTAAGCCCGTCTTGTCGCTGACACTTAATAAGGCACGTTTTTTACTCATATTGCCCTCCTTCTCATGCTTGGGTTAGTAATTGATAGACGACCTGTGGCAACAGTTCATGCTCCAAGTCGTGAATGCGTTGCGTTAAATCCTCCAAGGATTCCTCTCTTGGATGTTGGAGACTGGCTTGGGCAATGACCTGGCCACTGTCTAGTTCTTCATTGACATAGTGGACACTAATGCCAATTTCACTATCGCCTGCCCGGTAGGCTTGACCAATGGCATCGACTCCCTTGTATTTTGGCAACAAGGAAGGATGCAAGTTAATCATGGGCCCCTTGTAATGTTCTAATAGGTAAGGAGAAACAATCCGCATGTAGCCAGCCAAGATAATCAGGTCAACTGGCTCAATGGCCTCTAGAATGGCTGCTTCAAACTCATCCTTGCTAGCATACTCCTTAGGACTAAAGACAAAACAGTCAATGCCACGGCTTTGGGCCTTGGCCACAACCGGCGCGCCAGGCTTATCACAGACTAATTTGCTGATGGTCATGACTTCCTTCAGTCGGTCGTCATCGGCTAGGGCTTGAAAATTAGACCCGGTCCCTGAGGCGAAAATCGCAACGCGTTTTTTGGCTTGGGTCATGAGATAACAATCCCTTCTTGGTCAGTTACTTGGCCTAAAACAAAGGCATCTGGCAGGAGGCCCAAGACGGTTTCAACATCTTCAGACTCTAGAACAAAGGCTAGACCAACCCCCATATTGAAGACATGATACATTTCCTCCCATTCTACCTGTCCTACTTGACTCAAATAGTGGAAGATTTCTGGTACTTGATAGGCCTTGCTATCAAGGCTCATACCCAGTCCGGATGCCAAGCAACGAGGTAGGTTTTCATGGAAGCCACCCCCTGTAATATGGGCAATGCCGGCCACTTTGACTTGGGCCATGACGGCTTCTACTTCTTTGGCGTAGATACGCGTAGGGGTTAGGAGGGTCTCACCTAAGGTCGAATTACCAAAGGCTGACTTGAGGTCTAAATCATGGTCGCTAATAATCTTACGAACCAGCGAAAAACCATTTGAATGGACACCACTTGAAGGGACTCCAACCACAACCTGGCCAGCTCGCGTGTTTTCAGGAGAAAGCAAGAGTTCCTTCTCTTGGGCACCTACACAGAAACCCGCAATGTCATACTCGCCGTCTTCATAGAAGCCCGCCATCTCAGCTGTCTCACCACCTACAATGGCACAGCCAGCTTGGACGCAGCCATCGGCCACACCACTGACAATGGCTTCGATTTGCTCCGGATAGTTCTTACCTACCGCAAGATAATCTAGGAAGAAAAGTGGCTTAGCACCTTGGGCCAAGATATCGTTAACGCACATAGCCACCACATCAATCCCAATGGTGTTGTGGATATCAAGCTCAAAGGCCAGCTTGAGCTTGGTCCCTACCCCATCGGTGCCACTTACTAAGACGGGATTTTTGAAATGATAGGCGCTCAAATCAAAGCAGCCACCAAAACTTCCGATGGAGGCTAGCATGCCAAGATTCTCGGTTCTGGCTACATGTTTCTTAATACGTTCGACAGATTCATAACCGGCTTCAAGGCTCACGCCACTGGCTGCATAGTGTTTACTCATGTTGGGCCTCCTTTTTGGCTAAATAGGCTTGTTGGATAGGGGTCAGTGAGTCATAAAATTGCTGCTCATAATCATGTAGACCGGCTACATAGTCGGCAGAGAAGCAGTCCATGCAGAGGCCCTTGTTAGGACCTTCAGCCTCTAGGCCAATCGCGTCTTTGAGCCCTTCTTCACTGAGAAAGGCCAAGCTATCTGCATTAATAAGTTGGCAAACTTCCTCCAAACTATGGTTGGCACAAATCAATTCCCCAGAAGTCGACATGTCGATGCCGTAGAAGGATGGGAAGAGAATAGGTGGCGCCGCAATCCGCACATGAACTTCCTTGGCGCCGGCCTCCTTAAGTAATTGGACAATCCGACGCGAGGTGGTCCCCCGCACGATGGAGTCATCTACCATGACGACTCGCTTGCCACCCACAATGGATTTGACGGCAGAAAGTTTCATGCGAACCCCTTGCTCCCGCAATTCTTGAGTAGGTTGAATAAAGGTCCGGGCAACGTATTGGTTCTTAATCAAGCCCATTTCATAGGGCAATCCGGATACTTCAGCATAGCCGGTAGCGGCTGAGAGTGATGAATTAGGTACCCCAATTACCATGTCGGCCTGAGCAGGGGCTTCTTGAGCTAGGCGACGGCCAGCACGTTTGCGGGTGGCATGGACATTCTGACCGGCAATGACTGAGTCTGGGCGAGCAAAATAGACATATTCCATGGCAGTGACCGCAGGCGCTTGAGGGGCCGCATAGGCTTCAATTCGAATGCCCTGATCGTTGATGACAACATATTGACCAGCCATAATATTGCAGACGAATTCTGCTCCGACCACATCAATGGCGCAGGTCTCACTGGCGGCAACATAGGCCCCATTTTTCATCTTTCCGATTACTAGAGGGCGCAAGGCATGCTGGTCTACCGCTCCATAGAGGGCATCCTTGGTGACAATCAGATAGGTAAAACCGCCACGCAGTTGATTGAGCCCCTCTTGAAGTTTACCTTCGAAGGTCTCCGCTTGGCTGTGGCGAATGAGGTGAACCAAGACTTCCGTATCAGAGGAAGAATGGAAGATGGCCCCCCGCTCTTCAAGGCGCTTGCGTAATGCACGAGCATTGACCAAATTCCCATTATGGCAAATTCCCAAATCCATATCATAGAAATGAAAGAGAAAGGGTTGCACATTTTCAATATGATTGGTACCAGAGGTAGAATAACGAACATGGCCAATGGCCCGATCACCTGACAGACGATCCAAAATACTATCGTCACGAAAGACCTCACTCACCAAACCGTGACCGCGATGGTTATCCAAGCCCTGGCTAGATCCGGCTACAATCCCAGCCCCTTCCTGGCCACGATGTTGGAGACTATGGAGACCAAAATAGGTCACATGGCTAGCTTCAGGATGGTTCCAAATCCCGAACACCCCACATTCTTCATTAATTCCGCGCATTTTCTAATCTCCCTAATACTTCCTTGTAGGCTGCCATGACATCCCCTAGATCGCGTCTAAAGCGGTCCTTATCTAACTTATCTCGGGTATCCTTGTCCCAGAGTCGACAAGTATCTGGTGAAATTTCATCAGCTAGTATAATCTGCCCGTCGCTAGTCTTACCAAACTCAATCTTGAAGTCCACCAAAATCAAGTTGGCCGCTAGGAACAAGTCTTGTAGGGCCCGGTTAATACGAGCGGTTAAGTCCTTGATTTGCGCTAGTTCCGCTTCCGTCACTAGTTCCAAAGCCACTGCATGGTCATCATTGATAAGGGGGTCGCCTAGCGCATCATTCTTATAACTCAATTCAAAGACTGGCTTAGCTAATTGGCGACCTTCTTCTAGCCCATATTTCTTGGCCATGGAGCCCGCCACGATATTACGGGTAATCACTTCTAAGGGAATAATGGTTACATGGCGGCAGACTTGATCGGTTTCATTGACCTGCTTAATAAAATGAGTTGGGATGCCTTGCTCTGCTAGATAGGTAAAAATCAAGCTGGTAATGGCATTGTTGAGTTTGCCCTTGTCATCAAATTCTTCCTTCTTAACCCCGTTAAAGGCAGTGGCACTATTCTTATAGTGAACATAGACTTCCTCAGGATTACCGGTATCAAAGAGTTGTTTAGCTTTACCTTCATATAAGAGTTTCATGGTTTATTTTCCTCCCTTAAAGTAGCCAACCCCATTTGCAAAGATGGATTGCTGACCTGGAATTGTATTGGTCTTATAAAGTCCTTGATGATAACGTTCGCTGTGCCCCATCTTACCCAGAATCAGACCATCAGGGCTGACTAGGCCTTCGATAGCTAGCTGAGAACCATTAGGGTTAAAGCGTCCATTTAGCGTTGCTTGACCGTCATAGTCACAATATTGGAAGGCTGCCAAATCTTTGAAAGCTTCTAAGGACTCGCCAACCAGTTTCCCTTCCCCATGACTAAAGGCCACTTCGTGCAATTGGCCTACTTGGAAGCCTTGGGTCCAAGGCGAACGAGTAGAGGCCACACGGGTCACGGCTGTAGTTGAAACATGACGGTAGGAATCGTTGCGATAGAGGGTCAAATCGCTAGGTGTTAGGTCTTTGATTTGACCATATGGCAAGAGGCCTGACTTAATAAGGGCTTGGAATCCATTACAGATACCGAGGATTAACTTCTTGTCAGCCAGATGGGCATGGATGGCAGCTGTTACTTCTGGATGTTTGAGGAAGTTAACGATAAATTTAGCTGAACCATCCGGCTCATCCCCACTTGAGAAACCACCTGGGAAGAAAATAATGTGGCTAGCTTTGACAGCTGCGTCAAAGTCTTTGACAGAGGCTTCAATGTCGCCAGGTCTTTGGTTACGAATGACCACTGACTGGGCTTTGGCCCCCACTTCTATAAAGGCCCGCTCACTATCGTATTCACAGTTGGTACCTGGGAAGACGGGAATGACCACTTGAACCTGGTCCACATATTCTGGGTAGGCATAGACATGGTCTGCCTCTTGCGCCAAGTTTTCAGTCGCGCCCGCCTCTTGGTTTTGGTAGAGAGGATAGATCGCTTCTAAGGTTTGAGTGTAGGCTTGGTAAAGTTGATCCTGGCTGAAGGTCAACCCATTCACTTGGTAGTGGCCCTCTGCTTGAACTTGGCCTAGGTAGGTGAAGTCTGCTAGCTCCCGCGTACTTTCAATGACTAAGGAAGCCACATCAAAGTTGAGTGCATTGGCAGACTCAATCTCAAAGCCCAAACCAGCTCCTAAGGCCATCTTTACCAGCGAAGCTGTCAGACTGCCCTCTTCTTGGACATAAGCAGAGACGACACTTCCCTCTTGAATGAGGGCGTGAACTTTCTCATAGTTTGCCATCGTGGCTGCCAGGTCTGGATAACCCTGGTCATCGCGAAGGACTTGCACATGATAAAGTTTGTTACCCACTGCCTTGAGTTCTGGCGTGATAACGTCGGCAATTTTGACCGGCGCACAGGCAAAGGAAATCAAGGTTTCCACAACATTCAAGTCATGGAAGGTCCCCGACATGGAGTCCTTACCCCCAATACTTGGGCGTCCGATCGCTTCTTGGGCTACTAGAGAACCTAGCAAGGCTTGCGTCACCTTGCCCCACTTAGCCGGATCTTGGCCTAATTTTTCAAAGTATTCCTGGAAGGAGAAGTAGAGAGATTCCTTGGTCCCGCCAACGGCATAGACCTTGGCAACTGATTCTAGTACAGCATAGATAGCCGATAAGAATGGGGAGTAATGAGAGATTTTAGGAATGAAACCATAGGTCAGGATGGTGGCTGTGTCACTAGTTGAATGTAGAGTTGGCAATGCTTGGACACTGGCTTGAACAGGCGTTAGCTGGTGCTTACCCGCAAATGGCATCAAAACGGTGCTATTACCAATTGAAGCATCAAATTGTTGGGCTAGCCCCTTTTGGCAAGTCACATTCAAACTAGCTAATTCAGCTAAGACCGCTTCCTTGCTTACTTTTTTAGCTAGGAAAGGATTGGCGCCCGCATTATCGACTAGGCGTGCCTTGGCATGTTGGCGAACCCCAGCCGTTGCTAGGAAGTCAGCTCCCATGTCTACGACCTTCTCTTGACCATAGAACATTTCCAGGCGGCGACGGTCTGTAATGTTAGCAACATGGGCATACTCAATATTTTCGGCCCGGCACATGTCAACAAAGGCTTGATAGTCTACTGGATCAATGGCTACTGCCATACGTTCTTGGGACTCGCTAATGGCTAGTTCAGTTGGATTCAAGCCTTGATACTTAGTCAGAACCTTATCCAAATGAATTTCAATGCCTTCGGCTAATTCACCAATGGCTACACAGACCCCACCAGCACCAAAGTCGTTACATTTCTTAATTAATCGGGTTAACTCTGGGCGACGGAAGAGGCGTTGTAACTTACGTTCTTCAGGAGCGTTCCCTTTTTGTACTTGGCTGGCTGCGGTCTCTAGGGAATCACTGGTATGTTCAACGGAAGAGCCACTAGCCCCTTGGATGCCGTCACGTCCTGTACGGCCTCCAATCATGACCACAATATCGCCAGGAACTAGGCTTTGGCGTTGGTAGTTACCCACCTTAACCGCCCCGACCACAGCTCCTACTTCCATATGTTTGGCTACATAGGAATCATCATAGAGCTCGCGGACAAAGGTAGTAGCCAGGCCGATTTGGTTACCATAAGAGGAATTACCGTGGGCAGTCCCGGTCGAAATGGTCACCTGAGGCAGCTTACCTTCTAGGGTCTCTTCCCTTTTTTGCAAAATATTGCCACTACCGGAAACCCGCATGGCTTGATAGACATAGGAACGACCGGATAGCGGATCGCGGATAGCGCCCCCTATACAAGTTGAAGCGCCCCCGAAAGGCTCAATTTCAGACGGATGATTGTGGGTTTCATTCTTAAATTGAACTAGCCATTCTTCTTCCTGCCCTTTATTATTGACGGTTACGAAGAAGGAACAGGCATTGATTTCTTCACTGACTTCAATGGCTTGGTCTTTAAGAACCCGAACATGGTACTTGCCCATGATGCTAGCCATATCCATTAGGGTCATAGGCTTGGTGATCCCTAGCTCGCCGCGAATTTTTACATAGTAATCAAAGGCTTTCTGCATTTGGACTTGGAACTTATCGGAATCAATGATGACTTGATCTAAGACTGTCTCAAAGGTGGTATGACGGCAGTGGTCGCTCCAATAACAGTCCAAGACATAAATTTCCGTCTCAGTTGGATCCCGTTTTTCGCTGACAAAATAGTCCTGAATGAAACGTAAATCCTCCAGGTTCATGGCCAAAGACAAGTCAGCCTTAAGTGCCAGTAATTCTTGGTCGCCAAAGTTTCCAAAGCCGCTTAAATCTTTAAGTGGCTTTGGTTCAGAGTCCAGCGAGAATTCCAATACTGATAAATCCTTGACGCGGGCTTCAATTGGGTTAACCAAATATTTCTCTACTTGGGCTAAGGCTTGAGGGCTTAAGGCCTTGTCAAAGGTAACCAGTTTACCACTACGAACCAAGACATTGGCTTCCTGATTAAGGAGGGCAATTGCTTGCATGGCAGAGTCTGCCCGTTGATCATATTGGGCTGGCAGGACTTCATAAGCTAGATAGTGGCCAGACACTAAGTCCAAATCTTCATAGACTTGGTCAATCATGACTTCGGAGAATACGGAAGACTTAGCTTGCTCATAAGTGGCGGAGTCGATGCCGTAAATATCATAGATAACATAGACATGTAAGTCCTCTAAGCCCAAGCCGTACTCACTATTCAACTTATCCATGAGTTGGCTAGCTTCCTGTCTATACTGCTCACGCTTTTCAACAAAAATTCGCTTATCCAATGAAGGGTTCCTCCAATCTAATATGTCCTGGGAAATTAATATGGCCAATCTTACGGTCCTGACGTGGCTCCTTCTCATAGAGATGTAGGTGGGCTGGTCGCTCTTGAATTAGCTTGAGGAAGTAGCTCAAGTCTTGACCTAGGATGTTATAGAGGGTAGTCGCTTGGTTGTGAATGGGCCCAACTTCTAGTCCACAAATAGCTTCAATATGGGCTCTAAACTGGGACTTATTGGCAGACTGCATGGTGATGTGGCCCGAATTATGGACCCGTGGCGCCATTTCATTAAAGATGACGCGACCTTGGGAAATGAAGAATTCAACTGTTAAGACGCCATAATAATCAGCCGCTTCTAGAATACGACGGGTGTAATCAATGGCTTGTGCTTCCTGTTCTGGACTTGCTGTCGTCGGGACAATGGACCGGTAGAGAATGTTATGGCGATGCTCATTTTCAACGACTGCCACGATACCAATGCCCGTCCGATCCTTGTAGGCCACCACAGAGATTTCCTTATCCAGTGGCACCAGACGTTCTAGCAAGGTGTAGGGTTGAACCTGACTAGCCTCTGTAATCCGACTTTGGCCCTTGCCATCATAACCAAATCGCACTGTCTTCATGAGATAGGTGCCGTCTACTTGGACGCCAGTCGTGTCTCCATCCACATACTGGTAATCAACTGTTTCGATACCCAAGGAACGGGCAAACTCCTTCTCTAGCAAGCGATGTTGCGCGGTCTTGAGTAGGCTTGCGCTCTGTACAATATGGTAGTCTTTTTCTAGTTCAGCCAGGAGGTCACTGTCAATATTCTCAAACTCAAAAGTCACGACATCCGAGATATGGCAGAGGCGCTCTAATCCATTACGGTTATCAAAATCCGCATGGATGAAGGTGTCAGCAAAGTGACGGGCACAAGCCTCTTTGCTTGGGTCCAGGATGGCGATCTTATAGCCCATTTCCTTAGCGCTCATAGCCAGCATGCGACCTAGCTGACCGCCGCCAATAATGCCAATGGTTTGGCCGGGTAAAATTATCTTCATAGTGTCATCTCTTCCAATACTAGGCGTTCTTGTTCTAACTTAAAATCTTGATAAACTTGGGCATAGCTTGGATCCGTCATGCCCAACATAGCCAAGGCACTGACGGCCGCATTTTTTGCCCCGGCCACTCCAATGGCCATGGTGTTGACAGGCACGCCATAGGGCATTTGGACGATGGAATAGAGGGAATCGAGGCCGCTTAGAGTCGAAGACTTAATGGGCACACCAATAACCGGCAAGGTTGTCATAGACGCAACCATCCCCGGTAAATGGGCAGCTCCTCCTGCCGCAGCGATAATCAATGAATAGCCGGCTTGTCTTGCCCCTTTAGCAAAGCTAACCAGCAAATCTGGTGTCCGATGGGCACTTACGACCTTCTTATCATAAGGAATCCCGAATTGATCCAATAATTGACAGGTTTCGACCATGGTGGCGTAATCTGACTTGGACCCCATAATGACTGCTACTTTTACCACACTAACACCCTTTCTCTAAGCAAAGCTTCTTAAGTCCTATCTACCCTTATTATAGGATTCCTGGCTAGCAAATAAAAGGGATATTCGAACTTTGTTACCACTTGTCAACTTAACGTTCGTGTTTGCTTGCGGCAAAGAGGTAAGCATACAAAAAAGGCTAGGAGAATCTTCCTAGCCTGAGTGATGATAGTGAATTAGTCTTTAGGTAAGAGGACCTTACGAGACAAGTTGATTCGACCTTGGTTGTCGATTTCGATGACTTTGACCTCTACGACATCGCCAATCTTGAGCACGTCTTCGACTTGTGCCACACGGCGGTGTTCCAATTCAGAAATATGAACCAAACCGTCTTTACCTGGCAAGACTTCTACGAAGGCACCGAATTTCTCAATGCGCTTAACTTTACCAGTGTAGACTTGGCCTACTTCAACTTCACGAACTAAGTCTTCAATCATTTGACGAGCCTTGTTAATCATGTCTTGGTCGCTAGACGCGATAGAGACATTACCCGTTTGGTCGATATCAATCTTAACGCCAGTTGCGTCAATAATGCCGTTAATGGTTTCCCCACCACGACCGATGACCACCTTAATCTTATCTGGGTTGATTTGGATGATGTCAATCTTAGGTGCGTATGGGCTCAATTCCTTACGAGCTTCTGGTAAGGTAGAGACCAATTCATCCAAGATTTCTAAACGGGCCTTCTTAGCTTGCGTCAAAGCTTCTGTTAAGATGGCTTCGGTAATCCCTTGAATCTTGATATCCATTTGCAAGGCTGTAATCCCGGCAGCTGTCCCGGCAACCTTGAAGTCCATATCGCCTAGGTGGTCTTCCAGACCTTGAATATCGGTTAAGACGGTGTAGTCTTCCCCTTCCATGACCAAGCCCATGGCAATCCCTGCTACTGGCGCCTTAATTGGCACACCGGCATCCATGAGGGCCAAAGTGCCGGCACAGATACTTGCTTGCGAAGAAGAACCGTTAGATTCCAAGACTTCAGATACCAACCGAATGGTGTATGGGAAATCTTCTGGCGCAGGAATAACTTGTTTGAGGGCGCGTTCACCTAAGGCACCGTGACCAATTTCACGACGACCTGGGCTACCCACACGACCTGTTTCGCCGACAGAGAAGTTAGGGAAGTTGTAGTGGTGGATGAAACGTTTGCCTTCTTCAATGCCTAAACCATCGATTACTTGGTGCTCACCGAGCGGTGCCAAGGTAGCAGCAGTCAAGACTTGGGTTTGTCCTCGAGTGAAGAGACCTGAACCATGAACGCGTGGCAAGAGGGCCACAGAAGAGCTCAATGGACGGATCTCATCGATGCGACGACCGTCTGGACGAACACGTTCCTTAGTGATGAGACGACGAACTTCGTCCTTCTCTAAGTCGTGTAAGGCAGTGGATACGTCCTTCATGAGCTGATCATAGTCATCACGGTCAGCGTAAACTGCTGCAAAGAATTCAGTTGCTTCTTCCATAACGGCGTCAACAGCTGCTTCACGTGCTTTCTTTTCTTGGGTTTGGATGGCTTGAATCATGCGAGACTTGTAGCGTTCCCCTACTTGAGCCGCCACTTCTGGCGCCACTTCTGCCAAGGTAAACTCGAATTTCTCTTTACCGATTTGAGCAACAATTTCATTTTGGAAGGCTACCAATTCCTTGATAGCAGCATGACCTTTGAGTAAGGCTTCTAACATATCGGCTTCTGATACTTCTTTAGCAGAAGATTCCACCATGTTGATGGCAGTCGCCGTACCGGCAACCGTTAATTCGATGTCGGATAACTCTGCTTGGGCAACCGTTGGGTTGATGACAATCTCCCCATTGACGCGCCCTACGTTAACACCGGCAACAGGCCCGTCAAATGGAATGTCTGACACAGCTAAGGCCAGGGAAGCCCCTAACATAGCGGCCATTTCTGGGGTGCAGTCTTGGTCAACTGATAAAACGGTGTTGGTAATTTGGATTTCATTACGAACGCCTTCTGGGAACATTGGACGTAATGGACGGTCGATCAAACGGCTGGTTAAGGTTGCCGCTTCAGATGGACGGCCTTCACGCTTGATGAAGCCCCCTGGGACTTTACCGACCGCATACATCTTCTCGATGTAGTGGACAGTTAACGGGAAGAAGTCACCGGTCCCGGCTTTCTTAGATGCAACGGCTGCAGATAAAACCACAGTGTCACCGTAGCGAACTAATACGGCGCCGTTGGCTTGTTTGGCTAATTCGCCAATTTCCACAGATAGCGGACGGCCCGCTAAAGTTGTAGAAAATACATGTTTGTTTGACATGGAATGTCCTCCTTATAAATTGGGATTGCTCCCTTGATATGGAACATGACTAATCAAATAAGAACTGGCCAAGCTGCCCTGCCCGGCTCTTATTTGGTTAGCACATATTCCATGGTAAAGCTCTAAAAAAAGAAGGCGGCCGTAGCCGCCCTGCTACCAAAATTAACGACGTAAACCTAAACGTTGGATTAATTCACGGTAACGTTGAATATCTTTCTCACGCAGGTAAGAAAGCAAGTGGCGACGACGCCCAACTTTCTTCATCAAACCGCGGTAGGAATGATAGTCTTTCTTATGAGTACGGATGTGGTCAGTTAAGATATTGATATCTTCAGTTAAAACCGCAACTTGTACTTCTGGAGAACCAGTGTCCCCTTCGTGAGTAGCATAAGCTTTAATGATTTCATTTTTACGCTCTTTTGATAATGCCATCTCAGTTTCACCTCTTTCCGATATAGTATCCCACAAGCTAAGTAAAACGTTGGTGATTCGTTAAACTGAGCCGGGGTGTTATAAGTAGCCGAACATCGATAAAGCAACAAACGACCACGTCTCTAAATATACGATAAAAGCTAGGAAAAATCAAGCCCTAAGCCAGGAAAATAGACTAAAATTTAAGGTCTTATCTTAGCTTGCATGGCTACTTTGCTATTTCATATATTACAGCTCAGTCCTAGCACAGTCCCATGTGAAAAAAGAGATTACAGCTGTCCTATGATTGGGTTAAGTCTCCATAAAATGGGCCTTTTAGCCTAACTTCTATGCTATGATGGTCTCATCAACAAGCAAAGGAAGCGTGATTATGAAATTAACACTTAAAAGAACACTGCTCTTAACGTCAGCAGCGGCTTTACTCGCACTCCCCTTGACTCCAGCTCAAGCCCAAGAAGCCTCCCAATGGACGCCTCGGACGGTCAGCCAAATTAAAGAAGATATTTCCAAACAAGCTGACAAGCTCAGCTATACAGTTCAATATGGCGACACCCTCTCAGCCATCGCAGAAGCCCTTGAAGTCGACCTTCAAGTTTTGGTTTCGATTAATGAAATTGCAGACGCCGATTTAATTTTCCCAGGTACTGTTTTAACGGCTACCTTAGATAGTAACCACAAAGTGACTAGTCTGGAAATTCAAACCCCAGACCAAAATCAAGAAAGTCCTAGTGTTCGGGCTGACTTGACTCAAAATACAATCACCATTGATGGCCAAACTAGCCAAGTTGACTTTAATCAAAACCAGGCGACTGCCCCAACTAACCCGCAAGTACAAGCTCTTGTTGAGGAAAGCCCTGTCCAAGATCAGGAAGCTGCCAGCCAAGACTTGTCTCCGGTCACCCAAGTTCCTGGCCAGCCAGAGGCTGTTACGCCAGCTCAACCGACAGCTACTAGCCCTCAAACGCCAAATAACCAAGTCAAGCCAACCAATCTCGACAAACCAGTGACAGCTCAAACACCTGCTAAGCCAGAAAGTCCAGCTCAGCCTCAAAATCAGGCCAATACTGATCAAGCCCCTGTCATCGGCGACGATGTCAAGGAATCAGGCTTACCGACCGTTCAAGAAGAAGCTCGTGCTGAAGCGCCTACTCAGGCTAACCAGCCAGAAAAAGATGCAACTGACGCTGCGCCTGCCAATCCTACAGAAGTAAATCAAAGCAATGCTCCAACAGATGGCCAAGAAAGCCCACAAAGTCCTAGTCAGCAAGCTGAGGCAAACCCAACGGCTCAAGAACAAACTAGTCAGGAGCAAGCATCTCAAGACCAAACGACTCAAGAGCAGCCAGCTTCAACTGACTATGCTGCCCGGGCGGCTGCCAACCCAGCCAACCAAGGCTTGCAGCCAAAAGTAGCTGAATACAAGGAAGAAGTAGCAGACAAGTTTGGCGTCACTAACTTCAGCCTCTACCGTCCAGGCTCTAACGATGACCATGGTAAGGGCTTGGCCGTTGACTTCGTGGTCAACGACAATACCGAGCTGGGCGACCAAATTGCCAACTACGCTACGTCCGACATGGAAAGCAATGACATCAACTATGTTATCTGGAAACAACGTTTCTACGCTAACTACGATAGTTACTATGGGCCAGCTAATACCTGGAACCTAATGCCAGACCGTGGTGGAGATACAGCCAACCACTACGACCACGTCCATGTTTCCTTCAACCCTTAAGCTTCTCAAGCTTTCATCTTCCTCCAACCACCTAGCCAAGTAAGTAGCGCTAGGTGGTTTTTCTAAGCAGAAAAAAATTCCCATTATATCATATATGATATAATGGGAATTTTTATTATGGGTAAATACGGTTGAGCAAGCGTGGGAATGGTGAGGTTTCACGGATATGTTCAATCCCTGATAACCAAGCCACTGCCCGCTCCAAGCCAAGACCAAAACCAGAGTGTGGCACAGCGCCATACTTACGGAGATCAAGGTACCAAGCATAAGCAGATGGATCTAAGTTGTAAGCTTTAATATTTTCATCTAAGGTCTCAAAGTCCACAATCCGTTCAGAGCCCCCAATGACTTCACCATAACCTTCTGGTGCAATCATATCCGCACATAGAACAGTGCGTGGGTCTTCTTCGTTAATGCGCATGTAGAATGGCTTAATGGCCTTAGGATAGTTGACGATGAAGATTGGACGGTCATATTGGCTGGCAATGAAGGTTTCATGTGGTGAACCAAAGTCATCGCCCCATTGGATATCATCAAAGCCATTGTCGTTCAAGAGCTTGATGGCATCTGTATAGCTAATACGTGGATAAGGCAATTTGGTGTATTGTTCCAAGACTGCCACATCACGGTTCAAGGTCTTAAGTGCCAGACCACAGTGATCAATCACATTGCGAACCAGGTGAGCCACATAACGTTCCTGGAATTGCAGGTTTTCTTCGTGTTCAACGAAGGCTAATTCAACTTCCATCATCCAAAATTCAATTAAGTGACGACGGGTCTTAGATTTTTCAGCCCGGAAGGTTGGCCCGAAGGAGAAGACCTTACCGAAAGCCATAGCCGCTGCTTCTAAATAGAGCTGACCAGACTGTGAAAGGAAGGCATCTTCATCAAAGTACTTGGTGTGGAAGAGCTCAGTAGTCCCTTCTGGCGCAGAACCCGTCAAAATTGGTGGGTCTACCTTAATCAAGCCTTCTTGGTTCATGAACTCGTAGGTTGCCCGGATAATTTCGTTACGGATTTGCATAATGGCATGTTGTTTAGATGAACGAAGCCAGAGGTGGCGGTGGTCCATCAAGAAGTCAGTCCCGTGTTCTTTTGGTGTAATTGGGTAGTCATGACTTTCACCAATCACTTCAATGTCTTGAACCAAGAGCTCATAACCTAAAGCTGAACGAGTGTCTGCTTGAATCTTACCGACTACCTTCACACTGGTTTCTTGGTTAAGCCCCTTAGCCAAAGCGAAGGTTTCTTCGCTGACATCGGCCTTGACCACAATGGCTTGGAAATAAGCGGAGCCATCACGCAATTGTAAGAAGGCAATCTTCCCACTGCTCCGTTTGTTAGTCACCCATGCCTTGATGATGACCGTTTGATCAATATAATCTGCTGCTTGACGCATGGTAATTGTCTGCATTCTGCCTGCCTCCATAGTCTTGTCTTAAATATTTTCGATTTTTTGTAACCAGGACCCATCCTGCGCATTGAGGTAGTAATAGGTCAAGGTATTATTATCATTCTTGATGGTGATTTCCCAGACGGGCGTGTCTTTGATCATGCCCAAACGCGCCTGCATAATCTTATAATTCTCATTGTCTGCTAAGGCAATAGCCTTGGCATCTTCTTCTGAGATAATCTGATTTGGCGTGTAGTAATTAACGGTCCCACCCTCACGTTTCACAATCGCATAACGTTCTTGGCCACTGTCATCCACAAAATCCAAGGCAAAGTAAGCCTCAGAAATGGTCGTCCAGTAGAACTTTTTGACGTCTTTGACAGTGTAGTCCGTCTCAATCAGTCGCACGGCCTCTTGTTGAGCTTGGTGCGATTTGGCTTGGCTTGAATAGAAGACCCAAGCAAAGATGAGAAAGATGATGAGGAAAAAGAGCGTCAGTCCTGAGACCACTTTACGGTTTAACATACTTGACTCCTCCTGTCGCCACTTATCTGTACTATCATACCATAATTTCTCCAAAATTGCATGAATTTTTGGCTAGCTGACTAGGCTGGATTAGTGACTGGGCAAGATGGGAACCAGGTCAATGGCGGGCGACAAGTATTCCTCAACCTTAGGGCTATAATAACGAGTCCAAACGCGTTCATCTAGGAGATAGTAGTCCGACTTGCAACTAGAGCTAGCGACTTGAGCCAACAATTTCTTAAGACGGAAAATCATCTGCGGTAGGGTTAATTGATCAAAAGCCTGGTTATCTGATAAGCCAAGCACCTGGCCTTGGCCTAGGGTCCGCTCATTGGTCAAGGAGTCAAATGGCAGACGGTCTAAGACTACTAAGAGCTGATCGACTGACAGAGTGAAGGACTCCTCTAGGAAGAGGCGTCTGGGCACAATGACAATGGCCTTGTCATCACCTTCGGCGCGACGCTTAATTTTCTTAAGGCTACCATTTTGTCCCTGACTATAAATCAGGTAGCCCTCTTCCAGGAGGGAACTTTCCCATAGGAGACGATAGTATGTCTGGGCTTGGGCTTTGTTATTGGCAAGAATTAGGACGTGGCTAGCCCCCTTCTCGGCCAGATAATCCTTGATAAAGGCCAGCAATTGCTCGGCCTCTTCATAGCCCTGACCTGACTGGGCATAAGCCAATGGCACCTGGAGGGTCAGATTGCTGACTTGACTTTGCTCAGGTAGGCTTAAATAAGTGGCCCCCACTTGCCAGAAACGTGCCAGGCCATAGCCTAAAGGCTGGTCATACTGGCCGTCCGACAAGAAGGCGATCTGCTGGTACTGGCTTAGCTGAGGCAGGTGCTTGTTTGTCATGATTAAAGGCACCCGGCTAAGGGCCAATTGGTAGATTTGGCCATTGCTGACCTGGCCTTGAAGTCGGATATAGCTCCCCTCTGACTGCTTGGCTAGTAGTCGACAGGTCGTTGCCAGATGGCGGTAGGTCCGTTTTTGTTTGGCTGCTAGTTTGGCGGTTTTCAACCAGTCCTCTAGCTGCTGGCCTAAAGTCGCCAATTGAGCCATGACGGTCAAATAACGGGGGCTGCCCTTGACTAGGCAGGCTGTCCACCAGTCATTACTAGCATTACCTAAATCACTGGCTTCAAACTCTGCCCGCATACTTTCCAGCAGGTCATAGCTAGTGGCTAGGCAAAACTCTAACTGAGCTTCCTCCTGGCCTTGATCTAGTAAGGCCTTCAGCTCTACAAAGAGCTGGCTGGCATCCAGAGTAGTGCCTTCTTGGTCCACCAGGCCTTGGTAGCTGGCCTCTAGGTCTAGGACTAGAACCCGAGCCTGACCCAGAAAGGCCAGTGGGCTGTCAGCGACTTGCTTTAAGGACAGCCAATCTTTTTGGCTCATTAAAACTAAGTCTTTGGCTTTAAGCCCCTCCAGGTAACGGTGATAGCCCACCTTCTTACCCGTCTTAGCCACAAAATCATAGCGCCGCATGATCTGACTAATATCCAGTTCAGAGTTCAATTCATCCAAACAGCCGTACTGGCTGCTCGTCAACCAAACCAAGGCAGCCGCTAGAACGGTAAGCTCCTGTTGGTTGGCCCGGCTTAAATCAAATTCATGGCAGAATTGGTAGACTGAGGCCATATCGACAAACTGATAGGATGGTCGGTAAATGCCCGCCTCCTGACTGCTGACTTCTTGCCACAGGGCTTGCCAATAGCTGATTTGACCCTCATTTTCTAAAACGAGCAGGGCCTTGTCCCCTTCTTGGCGCCAAGCATGGAGTAGCGCCAGTGCCAAGCCTTGATGGTCCTGACGGGCGTGAGCTTCTAGCACTAAGGGTGATTTATCCTGACCGGCTTCTTGCCAATAGGCCACTGCGGTTCTTTGCTTGGCGCTAATGAGGCTGGCATGACTAGCTTGAGCTTGACTGACGCCCTGCCCCTCTGGCCAACTTACCTGGCAATAAAAGCTGCTAGCTTGGTTGAGAAATTGGTTAGCTTGATAGGGCAAAGCCTTAAAAATTGCTTGCAAGGCCAGTTTAGTCCCATAGTCTAAATCCGCTGCCTGATGAGCCAAAACATCCAACAAATGGGCCGTCATCCGGGCATCCCCCAGGGCATCATGGGCGTCTTGGAAGTTCAAGCCAAAGAACTGGCTCAAGTCTTGCAAGTTAAAACCTGGTGCCTGTGGCAGGAAGATTTTAGCTAACTGGACAGTGTCCAAGGCAGGTGGCTGAAAGTCCAAGCCTTGTTCAGCAAACTTGGCCTGCAAAAAGGTCAAGTCAAAGCCCAGGTTGTGGGCCACAAAGAAACAATCTTTGAGTCGCTCATACCAGAGGCCTGCCACCTGGCTAAAGGTCGGCGCATCCTGAACCTGGTCTGGTTGAATGCCTGTGATGGCCGTAATATGAGTGGGAATGTCTCGTTCAGGATTGAGTAACATACTGTGTTGGGCTAGGACTTGTCCATCTTCAATCAGGACAGCCCCTATTTGGATAATTTGATCACCTTGATCTAGGTGAGAGCCCGTTGTCTCTAAATCGACAACCGCAATTCTTAGTCCTTTAGCTTTCAAGATAATCAGCTCCTAACGCTTGAGCTTGGGCCAAGAGGCCGGCTGGGTCATTAGCCAAATCCCCCATGACGACCTGGCGCTCCAGCTCCAAAAGTAGGCGACCAAGTCCGGCATTACCTCGACTTAAGCCTAGCGCCTCCATGACCTTTTGCCCATTAATGGCCAAGTCCGACCGACTGGCAAGCGGCAATTGGGCCTTAGCTTGGGTCAGTTGATGAGGTTGGCTCAACCAGGCTTGATGATAGGCATAGGTCTCATAAATAGACAAAACATGGGCTGGCATCTGATAAAGTTGCCAGGCATCCAGTGGGCCTGCTGCAAAGGCTTGATCTAAGTCCAATAAGTCGCTGACATCCTTAATGAAAGGATTGCTGTGCTTCCAGTCACGTAAAAAGACTCGCGCCTGAGCAGAGTCCAGGCCCAAGGCCTTAACTAATGCCCACCAAACCAAGCGTTCATCGCGCGCTACGCCAGCAGCAATTTGAGCAGCCAGGGTCTTATAGACCTGCCGCCAGACGGCTAAGGAATCTACTTGCTCCATGCCCAATAAATAAGCGCAAAGACCAGATTCAGTCAAGGGTTTATAGCTTGTCCCTAGATAGTCACCTTGCATGAGCTTACTGAGCTCAATCCGAATGCGTTCAATGGACACATAGGATAAGTTAGGGGCTAGTTGTCCAATAGCCTCAAAGGTCTGGGACTCAATCTCAAAGCCTAATTGGCTAGCAAAGCGCAGGGCCCGCATCATACGCAGAGCATCTTCATCGAAACGTTCCAGGGCAGTCCCAACAGCACGTATAATGCCGGCTTGTAGATCCTGCTCCCCACCATGGTAGTCATAGACCCTGCCCAAACGGTCCAAGGCCAAGGCATTAATGGTGAAGTCCCGTCTCAGCGTATCCTCGCGTAAATTGCGAACAAAGTTCACCTGGTCAGGCCGGCGCCGATCACTATAGGTCCCCTCCGTTCGGAAGGTGGTAATTTCATAGTTTTCTTTCTTGTAGACCACTACAATGGTCCCGTGCTTCTTGCCCACATCAAAAGTGACCGGAAAAATCCCCTGGATTTCATCCGGTGTCGCACTGGTTGCAATGTCAATATCATGAATTTCCTTGCCTAAGAGGGCATCACGCACGCAGCCACCAACAAAATAAGCCTCATAACCATGAGACTCAATGGCTTCTAGGAGGGGCATGGCCGTCTGAAACAGGGGATTATTGAGATTAATAGTCTTGGTCATGCCCTTCTAGTTCCTCCAGCTGATTTAATAGTTGATTGACGATATCAAAAGCTCCCTGATCTAAAGCTAGGTCGACCTGCTCCTTCAATTGCTTGCGTCTGACTTGGCGGGTAACCTGAGTCAGTCCCATTTCCAATTGATCCAAAAAGGCACTGTCTTCAGGTAAATAATCCGGCTGAGTAAAGAGATCATAGCGGTAGAGGGTCGCTATATAGTCAGGAATATTAAGTTCGATGTAAAAAGTAACGGGTTGCCCGCCCTGAGTATTAAGTCTCAAATCGTGGAAAGCCTGCTCACAGGAGCTGTAGGACTTGCCTTCCTTATAGTAGCGGAAAGGCACCGCCGTCTGTTCCACATAGGAGATATAGACACCGTGACTGGCATATTCGACTTGATCTGAAAACTCAACATATTGAATATAATCAGGCTGAACCATTAAAAACTCTAGCAAGTAATTAACCGTTGGATTGGCATGCCGATAATGCTGCAAGAGCCAAGCGATAAACTGACGTTTACGTTGATGCTTATTAATCACAGTGTGTCCTCCTTTCTTAGACTTATCTTTACTCTTCTATATTCTGAGACTGGTCTGTTTCCGCCAAAATTCGGTCTAAAGTGGCAAGTTCTTGGTCTAAGCCCCAAGCCTCAAAATACTGACGGGCTTGTAACCAAAAATCCTGATCCCCTGCCATCAGGTCCAAGGCCTCTTGATAGGCAACTTGAGCCTGATCCCGCTGGTCTAGTTCAGCATAGAGCGGTGCATAGAGACAAGACAAATATTCGGGATCTGGAAAGTCTGGCGCCAGAGTATCTAAGACCTCTAAGGCTGCCTGGGCGCCCTCGTGCTGAGCTAGCCAAGCAATCAGATAGGTTGCAATGGCATAGGTCAAATCTTCATCTTCCTGGAGCAGATAGGCATCCAGCAACTTATCCTTAATGGCCGGCGTCAGATAGTCAATGGCCTGGCATAAGGCCAGATAATCCGCCATGCGGCCATCATCTGCCAGAGTCACTTGAAAGAGCCAGTCAAGGTTCTCCTTCAAGCCAGCTTGGTGTCCCAGGCCTAAAGCCAACTCTGCCACTAGGTAGTGGATGTCCACAGAATCTGAGTCCAGGGTAAGGGCTTGTTGAGCAGCCTCATAAGCGAGAGCCAGATGCCCCGCCTTTTGGTAGGCCAAGGCCAAGAGATAATAATCTTCCGCACTAACCAGCGGCAGGTCTTCCCAACTTGCTAGGGATTGAATCCATTCCAGCTGAATCATCTCATCTTCTAAGGCTAAAGCCAGAAGCCGTTGCCGAATCAAGGCTCGGTCCACCTTATCTGAGAAGTAGTCTAGCAGAACTTGATAGTAGTACTTGGCCTTGCTATAGTCCCCTTCTTCAATCTTGGCTTGCGCAAGCAGTTGATAAGGCTCAAAGCGAGTCGGATAGATCTGAATTAAGTCCTGTAAGACCTTCTGGCAGGCCTTTACTTGCCCCAGCTCAAAGAGAATCTGAGCCTCTAACCATTGGACGAGAAAGACGGCTTGGTCTGTCTTAGCCCGGCTCAACCATTCATAGGCACTGGGGTAGTCTGCTAGCTGAAAGCAAGCCTTGGCCAGGTAATAAGCAACCTTTTTCTTATGAGTCAGCTGATAGAGCTGGTCTAAGAGCCAGACTTGCCAGTCCCGATAGCCCCGCTTAGCAAAGTAATCCGATAAATCTAGCAAACTTTGATAGGTTTGGGTATCATCTGGTGCCTCTAGGAGTGCCCCTTCTAAGACACTATTGACTTGGTCTAGGGATTGACATTCCTCACAGGCTTCAATCCAACGGCTTAATTCACTCATAAGACACCTCCGCTCTTATTATACCACGAAGCCTAACGGGAGTCACTCCCAGCTAGGCAAAGAGTGCTTAAGTAAGCAACCCACTAAGGGCGACCAATTTCTAGATAAGCAAAGAGGCTGGGATAATCCCAGCCTCTAGAATGGTCTTTATTTTACTAAGAAGAAAGTGTTGAATACAAAGACTGCTAAAATCCCTGCACAAATTGGGGCAAGTACTGGTACCCAAGCGTAAGACCAGTTAGAGTCCCCTTTGTTCTTAAGTGGTAAGAATTGGTGAACCAAACGTGGACCTAAGTCACGCGCTGGGTTGAGGGCTGGACCGGTTGGCCCACCGACTGCGATAACCAAAGCCCATACCAAGAAACCAAGCGCTAAGTGAGCCAAACCTGGGTTGTTAGCGAACATTTGCCCTTTGGTAATCCCTACTGCTGCGAAGAAGAGGATGAAAGAACCAATAAATTCGCCCACAAAACCGTTCAAATGGCTGTTAGCAGCGTTAGCCGTTGAGAAAGTCCCCAAGATGTGTGCTTGGTTGGTTGTTTGATCATAGTAAGGCTTGTACATTGCCACTACTAAGAGTTGACCGAACATTGCCCCTAAGAATTGAGCCACAATGTAAGGCACAACTTCTGCCCATGGGAAGTTACCATTGATAGCCAAACCGAGGGTGAAAGCTGGGTTGATGTGGTTACCGCTGACGTGACCGAAGATCATAGCTGGCATCATAACCGCAAAACCATAACCGATCGCAATCAGGTTCCAACCGTGAGCCCCTTCACCGCTACCCGCTTTGGTGCCTTTTAAGTCAACGTTGGCAACAGCCCCGTTACCTAAGACGATTAACATGGCAGTGGCTAAAAATTCTGCAAATAAACGTACGCCTAATGACATATTACATAACTCCTTTTTATAATGAAAAATCACACCGTCTGGTGCTGATGGATTATTCCTTTGCTAAGTGTACCATATGTCAGGGGGGCTTTCAATTGCCATTTTGTATTTCAAAACGCTTTCTTATCAGGATTTTTACCCATCAAAAAACTGGAAACGATATCGCCGTTTCCAGTTATCAATTCTTAGGCTTCTTCTGCTTGGTTAGCTTGTTGTTCTAAGGCTTCCTTGAACTCCGTAATAACCGTCTCAGCATCTTCCGCTACTTCCTCTTGTTTTGAAGGGAAGGTAGCGTGAACTAATTGGTCCTTGAGTTCTTGGGCTGATTTAGCTAAGCTCACCCGGATTTCTTCCGTCTTGCTGTTAGCCGCATCATAGAAGTTAACCCCTTTTTCGACTGCTAAATCGCGGTACTCCCCTGCCCGTTCTAAGGCGAGGTCGCGATATTCAACAAAACGTTCACCTGCTAAGTCCTTGTATTCATGAGCACGCTCAGTCAAGTCCTCCCGCAATTCTTTCCCTGCCTTTGGGGCATACAAGAGGGCTACGGCAGCCCCTACAAGGCTCCCCCATACTAAACCTGCAAAAAATCCTGATTTTCTTGACATGCTTCATACCTCATTTCTTTAGTGTAATTTCGCCCGCCGTTTGTGACGGTTTCTTCTGGATTAAGTAATCCAACTGTGATCCGGTCGCCTTAGGCTTAGGCTTGTCAGCTGTAGGCGTCGTCGGTTTGACACCCGCTGCTGCTGGCGCCTTAGTTTCTGCTTCTTGCTTACGGTTGCCAAAAGGTGTCACACGTTTTAAGAAGTGGCCTGCCTTGAAGGATTGGGTCACCTTACGAGTAGAAGCCTGTACGCCACTGACTGAAGTCCCCAAATCGCCTACGGCCTTGAAGAGCGGGTCAGTTTGTGCTAACTTGCCATTCAGATCGTCAACCAAGCTATTGGACTTATTAAGAAGTCCTTCCACTTCAATTGAGAGTTGGTCCACATCTTTGGTAATGATTTTGATGGAATCATTGACCTCGACCACCGTTTGCTTAACTTCTTTCATGATTTTGTTGAAACCAATTAAGGTCCAACACAGAAAGAGGACTAATAGCGCAAAGGCTAGCGCCGCAATCAAGGCCGCAATGCTTGTCCATTCCATTCTGCCTCAAATCCTTTCACGTTAAACTTTACTATTCTTATCATACCACGATTCTAAGAGGAGAACAAGGTAAGCACTTAATCCAAGAGATGAATCCCAGCCTGTTGAAGCTGAGTCAAATAGCGGAAATAAAATGCCCCTGTCAACCGCCCCTGAGCACCGTTGGTCACATAGAAGGAAATCTGATAATAAAATTTCCCTGTGGTCGTATCCTTGACCACACCGCTAATAACCGGTTCAGCTGTTAAATCCTCTGCATAGTCCTGGCTCAGCCCCTCCGTTATGACTTGAACCTGATGGGCCAAGTCTTCCAGCTGGGTCTGGTCCGTAATGGGTAAATCAATGACGATTTGGCGGTTCTCCCGACTAAGGTTATTGACAATACTAATATCTCCATTTGGAATATAGTAGCGATTGCCACTGGTTCCCTGGATAATGGTCGTCCGAATTCCCACCGTCTGGACCTTGCCTCGAATGTCCCCGATTTTGACTTCTTCGCCTACTTCGTATTGTCCCTCCAAAATAATGAAGAAGCCATTGACCACATCGGTAATGAAGTCCTTGATCCCTAACCCGACGGCTACCCCGGCAATCCCGGCCCCGGCTACTAAGGTTGAAACTGGAAAACCTAGGATACCTAGAACAGCATAGACATAGAAGAAATAAAAGGCATAGTTAATAGCATTCTTAGTAATGGTCCAAATGGTCTGGAGTCTTTGAGGTGAAGTCTTAGGTGCTACCTGGAAGACCTTGTGGCGCAATCTAGATTCGAAAAAGCGATTGACCAAGCCTCTCCCCAGCCAAAAGATGACCGTTACTAGGAAGAATTGCCAGAGCCGGTTGAGAATTTCCGGCCAGGCTAAATGACTAATTTGGTTAAAGACATCCACTGTCTCTGTCTGCCCCCTTTGCTAGACCACTGCCTCAGCAGTCTCGAAAAGTTTAATAAGGCGAGCCACCTCTCCAGGATTGGAAGTCAAATGCAGAAGGTGGGTTAGACGCTGCATAACGTTCTTACGAGTAATAATGCCTAAGAAACGGTTATCCCCATCCACCACACAAACAAAGTTCTGATCAATTAAGTAGTTGAGCACATCCGCTAAATGACAATTAGCTTGGACACGCACCGGTTGACTCAGCATAACATCACGAACCTTCAGCTCGTCCAGGCGCTCCATTTCAATGGCATCTACCGTCATGACGGCTTTGATGATCATGGACATGGAGATGACCCCCATCAACTTAGACTCGGCTGACAAAACCGGAATCATGGTATAGTTGGACTGGGTTAAGATTAAAAGCCCGGTACTTAGGGTATGTTGGTCAATCACATTGGCAACATTATCCGCTGGAATCATGAAGTCCAGCATCTTGCTAGCCACTAAGGCTTCAATTTTGGGATGTATCATATCCAGCCTCCTCAAGTAATTTTCGATCAAAAACTTGGGTCAACTGATCCAAGCGATGTTTGTCATCATCGTAGAACTCAACTTTAATAGTTTGAGCTTCAAAAGTTAGGATGGCATAGGTCCGATAAGGCAAGGAGCCCCGTGAGTAGTTAAGGCTACCCGGATTGCAGAGCAAGACGCCATCCTCAATCTTGGCATAGGCCACATGGGTATGGCCGTGGAAGGCAAACTGGCAGTGATTGTCATGAGCTGCCTTGACCATCCGTTTGCTATTAAAGTAGACATTATGAAAATGGCCATGAGTCAGGAAAATGCGCCCTTGGCGAGTATTGATAATCAATTCATCCGGATATTCTGGGTCATAGTCATTATTACCGGTTACCACCGCATCTACTTTTTCCCAGACGGGATCATCAGGGGCAAACTCTGAGTCACCACAATGCAGAATAAGATCAACTTGTGGCCGGTAATACTCAACTAATTCATGGACTTTAGGCCAACGGCCATGATTGTCACTCATTAATAAGATTTTCATGCTGTCACCTCAAGCCATTCAGGTAGGCTAGCCAGGAGGGCCTTAATGGCATTGGCCCGATGGCTGATTTGGTTCTTACGACTTAGTGGGATTTGGGCAAAGGTAGCCCCTTCTTGGTCCACATAGAATACTGGATCGTAGCCAAAACCCGATTCTCCACTTGGCTCCAGCGCAATAGTCCCATAGGCCCGTCCTTCTACGACATGACTGTCATGTTCAGGCGAGGCTAGCACTAAGCAAGTGACGAAGTAGGCCTGGCGTTGATCCCCACTGGCTTGGCTCATTTCCCGCAAGAGTTTGTCAATATTGGCCTTGTCAGACTTAGGTTGGCCGGCATAGCGAGCCGAATAGATGCCAGGTGCACCATTTAGATAAGGTACCACTAGACCCGAATCGTCTGCTAAGACTGGTAAATTCAAAAGCTTAGCAATGCTTTCTGCCTTGAGTCGGGCATTGGCTTCGAAACTATCCCCCGTCTCTTCAACATCTGGTAAATCAGGATAGTCTAAGAGCGAGACAACTTCAATGCCCTTAGGCCCCAAAAGACGTTCAAATTCGGCTACTTTGCCTTTATTCTGCGTTGCGATGACTAACTTCAAGAATCTCATCTCCTTCAATTTGGCACTGACCGATGCTTGGCTCTGCTTGTTCCAGCCAAGCAGTCACGAACTGAGCAAATTGCTTTGCATCCCCTGTCGTATAGAAATGCTGGCTTGGTGGCTGAATCTGCGCGTCTTTGGCACTGCGACTCAAACCAAAATAGTCTAAGAGCATGCTGACCTCATTCAAGGTCTCTACCCCTGAATCAATCAAGGTCACTCCTTGACCCATGACCGCCTGAATAAGCGGCTTGAGGTGGGGATAATGGGTGCAGCCCATGACCAGAGTGTCAATCCCTGTCTGGTCAAAGGCACTTAAGCTTTCTCTAACCTGTTGCCAGGCCAGAGGGCTATTAAGCTGGTGATTTTCTACTAATTGGACAAAGCTTGGGCAGGCCACACTCGTAACCTGCAGATAGTCTGCCTTATCCTTCATGACCCGTTCATAAAGGTTACTTGCAATGGTCCCCTGGGTCCCGATAACGCCGATATGGTTATTCTCTGTCCGCTCAATGGCAGCCCGGCTACCAGGATGAATGACCCCGACCACTGGAATGTCCAAGGTCTGGCGAATCTCTTCCAAGGCTGCAGCTGTCCCGGTATTGCAGGCAATGACTAGCATCTTAATGCCTTTTTTAAGCAGGAAACGGGTTAACTGCCAAATAAAATCCTTAACCTCTTCCATGGACCGTGGTCCATATGGGCAACGGGCATTGTCCCCCAAGTAAATAATGGATTCATTAGGCAGTTGCTTGAGGCTCTGCTTGACGACTGTCAGGCCCCCATAACCTGAATCGATAAAGCCAATTGGTAAATCTTTCATGACATTCATTCCTTAACTAGACTTTCTAATACGCTTACTTCTATTCTATCACAAATACCCATCAAACTAAATGGATGACCTCTGGCGATAAGGAAATCTTTAAAAATATGTGTCTAAGTCTACACACGACAAAAGAGGCTGGGATGGTTCCCAGCCTCTTAGGCTTACATATTCTTCACTTTCATCATCCGAATCAGGTTGGCCCGTTCGGCTTCTTCAAGCTTCATTTCGATATAGTAAATGGTCTCTTCTAACTGCGGAATAATCTGATACTCTAAACCATTAACACGGCGACGCGTTTTTTCAATCTCATCTGCCATGAGTTGGCAAGTCTTCTCGATTTCCGCTAACTTCAAGAGATCGTCTAGGGAGGCCGTAATCGAGCCAATAGCCTGGTCCATTTCGCTGTTGGACCCGACATAGGAGTAAGGTACTTCGCTAGCATTGGCTGCTTCCTTGACATCTGCGAAGAGCTTAGGCACCGCCACACTCATGATGGAGTCCTGACGAATTTCTAGGGCCACTTCCTTGGATGGTACGGCAAATAGTTCCTGCACCATAGCATCACTCTCTACCGACTTAGCCAATACGAAGTCTTGCATGCCTTCAACTAAGTTCCCTTCCACCTTCTGACGAAGTTGGTTGTTCTGCCGGATTAATTCAATGAACTGTCTCATCAATTCATCCCGCTTATCCTTGAGGAGCTTGTGGCCACGACTGGCGATTTTCAGACGATCCTTGAGGTTATTAAGTTCCATCCGGGTCGGTTTGACATCTAAGCGCGCCATCTTCCATCCCCCTATTCTGCTGGTTTAAGGAAGGTATCCAACATATCATCCTTAATCCGCTTGAGTTCTGTCCGTGGCAAGATAGAAAGCAATTCCCAACCCAAGTCTAAGGTTTCTTGGATTGAACGGTTGGTATAGAAACCTTGGTTGATATACTCTTCTTCAAAACGATTAGTGAACTCAATGTATTTACGGTCCACATCGGACAGAGCCGACTCCCCTAAAACGACAGCTAATTCCTTAGCCTGCTTACCAGTCGCATAAGCTGCAAAGAGCTGGTTCATGGTTGGCGCATGGTCGTAACGGGTCTTACCTTCACCTGACCCCTTATCTTTAAGACGGGACAGGGATGGTAGGACATTAATTGGTGGCCGGTAACCACTATTATAGAGATCCCGTGACAGAATAATTTGACCTTCGGTGATATAACCAGTCAAGTCAGGAATTGGATGGGTAATGTCATCTTCTGGCATGGTCAAAATTGGAATTTGGGTAACAGAACCCTTCTTACCAATAATCCGCCCAGCACGCTCGTAGAGGGTAGACAGGTTGGTATAGAGATAACCTGGATAACCACGACGACCTGGCACTTCCCGACGTGCTGCCGAGACTTCACGCAAGGCTTCGCAGTAGTTGGTCATGTCGGTCATAATAACCAGAACGTGCATATCCTTCTCATAAGCCAAGTATTCTGCTGTCGTCAGGGCAATCCGAGGAGTTGCAATCCGTTCGATAGCTGGGTCATTGGCCAAGTTAATGAAGAGGACGGAACGGTCCATAGCACCTGTTTCACGCAGGTCATTCATAAAGAATTCTGCTTCTTCAAAGGTAATCCCCATAGCAGCAAAGACTACGGCGAAGTTTTCATCTGAGTTAAGTACAGTTGCTTGGCGGGCAATCTGTGCGGCTAATTCCTTATGAGGCAGACCTGAACCTGAGAAGACAGGTAATTTCTGCCCCCGAACCAAGGTATTGAGGTGGTCAATGGCCGAAATCCCAGTCTGAATGAATTCATCCGGATAATCCCGCGCAACCGGGTTAATAGCCTGACCATCAATGTCAAGGTATTGTTCAGGAATGAGGTCTGGGCCACCGTCGATGGCTTCCCCCATGCCGTTGAAGACACGGCCGACCATGTCTTCCGAAACCCCCAAATGCAGGGGTTTACCAGTAAACCGTACCTTGGCGCTAGCTAGGTTAATACCAGCCGAACCTTCAAAGAGTTGGACCAAGGCTTTGTCTTCTTGGACTTCCAAGACTTGCCCTTGGCGGAACTCACCATTATGTAGGCGGATTTCCACCAGTTCGTTAAAGCGAACTCCTTGGACGTCTTCAACCAACATTAAGGGGCCTACTACTTCACTGACCGTGCGGTATTCTTTAATGACTGCCATCGAGTTCACCTCCTTGGGCTAAGATTTGATGGATACTTGAGTCAATTTCTTGGGCTAGAGCCTTAATACGATCTAGCTCCGCTTCAGGAATGAACTTGCTCCGGGCAATACGGTCCCGCAAGTCCACGGTTCCAGACATGATTTCATGGAAATAAGCACCTAAAACCAAGGCTTCTTGCGCCACTTCGTGGAAGCGCAGAATGTTGGTCAACATAGCATATTGCTTAGCAAAAGATGTATAAGTATCGACTTCATCAAAGGCATTCTGTTGCAAGAAATCTTCCCGAATCATCCGCGCCGTATTGAGGGTCATGCGGTCTTTTGGCGATAGGGAATCTACCCCAACTAAACGCACGATTTCTTCCAATTCACTCTCTTCTTGGAGCAGGTTCATAGCCTTGGTGACCTTAGCAGCCCAATCGACTTGCTGCGTTTGGTCAATATATTGACCCACTTCATCACTATAGAGTGAGTAAGAGTTCAACCAGTTAATCGATGGGAAGTGACGACGTTGCGCCAAACCAGCATCTAAGCCCCAGAAAACTTTAACAATACGTAAGGTGTTTTGGGTAACTGGCTCGGAAATATCCCCACCTGGAGGCGAAACGGCCCCAATAGCGGTGATGGTCCCTTCTAATCCAGACCCTAAGACCTCTACACGACCTGCTCGTTCATAGTATTCCGCAATTCGGCTCCCTAGGTAAGCTGGGTAACCTTCATCCCCTGGCATTTCCTCCAGACGACCGGACATTTCCCGCAGGGCTTCAGCCCAACGAGAGGTTGAGTCCGCCATAATGGCAACCGAATAACCCATGTCACGGAAGTATTCGGCAATGGTAATCCCCGTATAAATAGAGGCCTCACGCGCCGCCACCGGCATGTTGGAGGTATTGGCAATCAGAATAGTCCGTTCCATGATGGACTTACCACTGGCTGGGTCAATCAATTCTGGGAATTCGTTCAAGACGTCCGTCATCTCATTCCCGCGTTCACCACAACCAACATAAACGACGATGTCCACGTTAGCAAACTTAGCGATTTGGTGTTGCACCACTGTTTTACCGGCCCCGAATGGTCCTGGAACAGCCGCTGCTCCCCCTTTGGTTACAGGGAAGAAGGTATCGATTACCCGCTGACCCGTAATCATCGGTTCGACCGGAATCAACTTACGGGCAAAAGGACGTCCCTTACGAACTGGCCACTTTTGCATCAAGGTACCTTGGAAGACTTGGCCGTCTTTACCTTCAATTTGGTAGACGGTGTCCGTCACCCGATAGTCGCCTTCTTCAATGGCCGTCAAGCGCCCTGAAATGCCATTCGGCACCATGATACGGTGCTGGATTAAATCTGTTTCTTGAACATAACCTAGAATTTGACCGGCCTTAACAGCTTCCCCCACTTGAACTTGAGGGATAAAATGCCAGCTTCGTTCACGGTCTAGGACAGGGAGGGCTACCCCACGAATGAGATAGTCACTTTCTGTTTGGCTACGGAAACGTTCTAGGGGCCGTTGAATCCCGTCAAACATCTGAGACATCATACCAGGACCTAGCTCAACAGACAGGGGTAAACCAGTTGAAGCCACTGGCTCACCTGGGCCTAAGCCCGACGTTTCTTCATAGACTTGGATGGAGGCTTGGTCGCCCCGCATCTCGATAATTTCACCAATTAAGCCCAGATGCCCAACGCGGCAAATGTCTTGAATATTGGCTTCTTCCATTCCATCAGCGACCACTAAAGGGCCTGATACTTTAATAATTTTTCCTTCTTTCAAGCAAACCCCTCCTTTACAAGATATTTTGGCCGACTGCTTTTTCAACATTGTCTTGAATCTGTTGTTTACCGATTCCTAGGCTCCCCTTATGGGTTGGAATCAAGATAACAGCCGGTGTTACGAGTCCTTGGTAATGTGCCAGAACTTCTGGAATTTCTTGAGCATAATCTTCTGTCAGGTAAATAATGCCGTAGTTATCCTTAGCTAACTGCGCCAAGAGGCGACCCAGTCCCTCTACTTGGCGGACAGGATAAATGTCAAACCCAATCATTTGAAAAGGCAGAATGGCATCATGGTTGCCGACTACGGCAATTTTGTAAGATTTAGTTGTCATGATAACCCAGTCGCATCCTTTCTTCGATGGCTTCTTTGGCGATACCATTGGCTCGACCAAGGAGAATCAAACGCAGATTCACTGCTTCCATCTCACGCCCATTCAGATAACGCAAAATCTGTCCACCAGACAAGGCATCTAGGGAGGCACTATTGACTAAGTGCGTCAAGTAGAGATCTTGAAGTTGTTCCATCTGACTGGCTTGAATCTTGCCTGATTGCATCGCTTGGACATAGGAATCAAAAACCTTGGTATAAGGCAAGGCATTAAAGGCATTAAACCAACTTGCTAACTGGCCGTCTTTAGCCAAATGCAAGATTTCCTTAGGTCGCTTAGTCCCCTTACGAGACATTAATTGATAGGCAAAACTGTTTGGCTTGTCTTGAGCCAGGGCACGCAAGGCCGTAATGGCATTGAAAAAGTCAATCTTGGCATCCACTAATTCTTGCAGGAGCGGCAAGTCGCTTTGATCAGCAATGACCCGCAAATGACGGAAATAGGCTGAATCCATCCCCATATCAATGGCGACCGTGTTCTCATAGTCCTTATACTCTGACCAAGTCTGAGCGACTTCTTCCACAATCAAGGGATCGCATAGGTCAGACTCTAGGGTCAGGCTCAAGTGCTTGAGCGCCTCCAAGGGATAGGGGCCAATAGGAATCAAAAGATGTGACAAGTCACGTCCAATAGCCCGCATTTTCAGAAAGAGTTTAAGGTTGTGGTAGACATACTTGAGCCCAAAAACATTGACCAGATTTGGGTCTGGACATTGTTGGTAAGCAAAATCATAGTCCGCCGCCAGCGCCTTCATAATAGTCTGGTCTAAGACATCGTGTTGCCGAATCTCGGCCAAAGGAACACTATAAGGTGTGCCTTCCAGATAAAGAGCTAGCTGTTCATCATCGACAGCATTCAGCAGTTGGACTAGGTTAGCCCGACTGAGGAAGCTTTGTTCCTTGACACTAATGGCTGTATTCAGTTGAGAATAGTCATGAACCGTCATGTCCTAGCCTCCTTTTTAGTCAGCAAAAATTTGATTGGCAATTTGATAGCCTTCCTCTTCATAGATAGCGGTTAACAATTCGCGGAAGAGATAGTTGTATTCAATCCGGCCTAGGGTGATGACAAAGCCTGTTTCATGGCGCAAAGGCACCCGCAGAGCCATATCTGGATAACGCGCTTGCAGTTGATCCAGTTGGTCTTGGCTGAACTTAGCTTGTGTGTCTTCACCTAGCGCTAATTCAAAGGCTTGGCCAGTAAATTGGTTTAGGACAGGTTCCATGAACTGCCAGATTTGCTGGCTATCCCAGGCTTCCATCCGAGCCAAAGCCTCAGTGAAAAGTTCTGTTAAGACTTTTTGTTTGGCAGTCAATTTAGCTTGACGTTTCTGATAGTCTACTTGTTGTAATTGTTGTTGGTAGCGACTACGCACCTGATTCAAGGCCTGTTGGCGATGACGATCACGTTCCGCCATTGCTTGTGCTTCAGCCTTTTCTAGCAAGTCATGGTGTTCATGACGCGCCCGTCTGAGCAAGGCCTCTCCTTCTTCTGTCACCTGCGCCAAGATAGCTTGACGCAAGGATTCCATTTCACTCATATTAGGACCTCCTCCCCAGCGTCTATTGAACGTTGGTTAAGAGCATGAAGGATACAACGAAGGCCAAAATCGCGTAGGTTTCTACCATGGCCGCTAAAATGACCCCTTTCATGACATGTTCAGGACGTTTCGCTAAGATTTGAAGACCAGCAGTCGCCACATTCCCTTGGTACTTAGCAGAGAAGTAACCCACTACCCCTACTGGCAAGGCTACGAAAACATAGGCCAAACCAGTTGCTAGGCTAACCCCAGCAGACATACGCAAGAGGATGAAGAAGCCGATAACGAAACCATAAAGGCCTTGGGTACCAGGCAAGAGTTGTAAGATTAAGGCTTGGGCGAATTTATCTGGTTCTTCTTTCAATAAAGCGGCTGCGGCTTGACCGGCAGTCCCGACCCCACGTGAAGACCCCATCCCACTAAAGATAACAGCGATAGCGATGGCTAAGCCAGCAAAGAAGGCGCCCCCGTATTCTGTAAAGTAAGCAGCTAAATGTTCCATGTAATTATTCCTCCGATTTTACTTTTGTTTGAACGTTTTGATTGACTGGTGCCAGGGGCTGGAATGGCTGACCGCCGCCTTCGTAGAACTTACCGAAGAATTCGACGAACATCAAACGAGCGCCGTGGACATATCCTGACAGCATGGACAGGAAGATGTTAAGGCCGTGCAAGAGCACAAAGAGCAAGAGCCCAATGCTAAAGCGTGCCCATACTGGTAAAAAGGCCACAATGGTGTTAAAGGCCGCCCCAATACTCCCGCCTGACAAACCCAAGGCCATGAGACGTGTATAAGAGACAAAGTCCCCAATGTAACCAGAAATCCCATAGAGATTATAGAGACCTGAACCCAGTCCTCCTAGGCTCTTAGCCTTGATGACGGAGCTGAGGACAATCCCAATAGCATTGACGGCAGCTAGGATTTGGCCCACTGTGCCTAACCAAGCCGCGCCTGGAATCATTGGTCCCAGAATCATAGCGACTAAGCCTAGCAAGATGAAAATCCAAGCCAAGCCATTGGCATAGGCTTCATGGAAGTCACGCCGCTTAGCTTTCTGGTAGGTATTGAGGAAGAGTCCAGTCATGATTTGCAGGAACCCTAACCCAACAGAAAGCAGCAAGATGGTCGTGACATCTGTATTGGTATCAATCAATTTAAATGGTAGGTTAAAGCCAAAGGCTGACCCATAAATAGCTCCCCAGATAGCAGTAGATAGCCCTAGAGAGAAGTAGAACTTACAGGTCGTTCTTAGGCTTTCACGCCCCTTAATCAACCAGAGACCGATTGCGGTTGCTAACATAACCAGCAAGCCATAGCCCAAGTCGGCTACCATCATCCCGAAGAAGGTCCAATAGAATGGAGCCAAGAAAGGCGTTGGGTCGACTTCATTATACTTAGGCAAGGCATACATCCGGGTCACCGATTCAAAAGGTGCCACGAGAGGATGGTTGCGTAATTTAATTGGTACTTGGTCTAGCTCTTCATCCTTAGCATCAGCAACTTTCATAACGACTAAGCCTTTGAAAGCTTGCTTAAGAATCTCTTGTAAATGAGCTGTCGCGCGTGTTTCCGTCCAACCTTCAACCGCCGCTAAATGTTCAGTTAAGCCAGCGTTTTGGCTCGCTGCCTCGCGCAAACTGTGGTTGGCTAAGTAATCTAATTGAACTTTGAGTTGGTCAACCGTCTCTTGAGACTGGGTCAACTCTTGGCGAATGGCTTGGATGGTTTCTTGCACTGTCTTGAGCCGTTCAGAGGTCAATGGCAGTTGCTCCTGAGGCAGGCGATCAAAAGGATACTCTAATGCCTGGAAGGAAGCAGGTGCCAAGCTATCCAAGAAGTCTGCTTGACTGGATAATTTCTGACTAAAGACCACAACCCCTACTTCTTGAGGATTGCTGAAGACTCGTTTTACCACTAAGTCAGGCAAAGCTGCCAAAGCCTTGTAGTAACGGTCAATACTATCTGCCGGCACAGTCCCTATTGCCACATTGACCACTTGATGGTTTTGGCCTCCTTGAGGTAAGACATCTAGCTTTTGCCATTGGGTCAAGAGGGCCAAGTCCGCTTGCAAGGTCTGAGCTTCTTTTTCTAAATCCTTGAGTCGCTTATTGAGCTGACTTGCTCGGTTAACAGCTAATTGTTCATTGAACTGACGTCCTTGGGCTTCCAATTCTTGGAAGGTCAATTCTGGCAGTCCCTCGGTTAAAGAGGCTACGAGACCCTTCTTAGGCAAATGCTGTTGATAGAGGGTCAGCGCCTTTTGCACCTTTTCCTGACGTTTCTGAAGCTGGGGAAGTAGATTGACGGCTTCTGCCTCATCTTCCCGCTTAGACGTCCCTCGCTCATTGGCTTCAAGGTCTTGCCAATCGTCCAATACCTTGAGGTTATTGAGATGGACCTGGCCATCTTCTTGAAGGACAGTCAGTAATTCCGGCAGAAGGGCCTTGCTTGTCACCAAGGTAATCTTCTGCATTGGACTAACGGCCATAATTGTCTACCACCTTTGTCAAAATATGTTGGAGCCAGTGTTCACGCTGGCCAGCTAAGACTTGCTCAACCAAGGCTTGACTTGCCTCTTGGATTGAAGCTAATTCTTCTTGAGCGACTTGATAGCGTGCTTCTAACTGGGCTTCTTCTTCTGCCACTAGGGCTTGGGTCACTTGGTCGAATTGGGCGATTACCTCTGCCAACTCTTCCTCACCTACTTGACCTAAGGCAGTTACTTGTTCTTGATAGTCACGTCTTAAGGCTTCAGCTTCACGCTCGATAGCCTGCATTTCTTTCATGGTTGTATTCACACTTAATTGCACCTCCTATAACTCGGATACGCCTACTATTATACCAAAACAATCCCGTTTTTTATAGCAAAATCATTCCTCCTTCCATACCTTGAAAAAAAGTGCTTGACATTATGAACGTATGTTCGTATACTAGAGATATAGAACAGGTGTTCGCAAGAACATTATTTCGCATAGAAAGGATGATCCCCATGGAACTCTCATTAAATACTAAAGCAATGCCCGCCCTCTTCAGCAATGTTTCCAAGGCAACGCGCCAATTGTTACAACCCTTCTTCCAAGCTCCGACTTCAGAGGCGAATGTTCAAGCTTTTATTATGCCTATGGACCATGTTCTGGAGCGTCTACACCAACATTATGTCAGTCAAGAAGCCTTGACGCTCACCTACGAATATTATGATAAGGCCGGCAAAATCCAACTGGGCGAACGCCGTGTCTATGTCACTGGCCTCTTAAGCAATGGCCACTTCCGTTTTATGGCCTGCGACTCCGGCCTGGATTTCCTCTTGGATAGCCAGCAAATTCTCCGTGTAAAATAACCCTTGCCCCACCTCAAACCACTGCCATGGTTTTGGGGCTGACGAAGCAGCTACACTCTCTTAGACGTCTCACTCCTGAGTCGTCTTTTTTGTATACAAGGATAAGAAAAAGCCTCGTCATAGACGAGGCATAAAAATACTTTATTGACCTGTTCCTTGGCCGTTACCTGAACCTTGAGCAGGAGGCGTGACCGGTTGAACTGGTTGTGTTGGCTGAACTGGCGTACTAGGTTGCTCACTATTTTCTGGCGGAACTGTCGGTTGGACAGGTTCTGGCTGAACTGGTTGTGGTGTAACCGGCTCTTCATAATAATACTCAGTTGCTGGTGCTACTGGATTATAATACTCATTCTGCCGAAAGTTTTGCGCATTATCCTGTGTTTGGGATACTTGTTGCAGTTCTTCTGCTGTAAAACCAGTCGGATATTGATTGATAATCAACTTAGAGGTCTTGGACACCGTCGCAGTAGTCGTTCCTCCTGTATCTCCAAGAGGATCATGAAGTTGACTGGCGCTAATTGGTGTTAAGCCTGAATTCAAACGCAACTCATTGGCTACCTTAAGGCGGGAAGATAGAGGTGCATAGTAGTAGTAAATCTCATTCAACATCAAATCTTCCAAATTTTCAAAGCGAATGGCGGTGATATTTTGGAGAGCTGGCGAGTATTTCTGATAGATATTAAGGGCCTGCTTGAGGTCTAAGTTAGTCTGGACATTCTTAGCCACAACTTCCAGCAATTGCGGGTAGTTGGCAATCGCCCCAACATTGGAGAGCTTATCAACCAAGGCCTTGATTACCAGTTTTTGCCGGTTTTGGCGCCCTGTCTCCCCTTCAGGGTCGTCATAGCGCATCCGAGCAAAGTTCATAGCATTCCAACCATCGACATGCTTGGTTTCGCCTGCTACGAAGCTTGATTCTTGATAGGTAAAGGTAATTGGGCTAGTGACATCAATCCCACCTACCGCATCAATCAACTGTTCCAGACCTTGCATATTGACCACGGCATAGTAGTCAATTGGCACATTGAGGAAGTTTTGCACGGTATCAATGGTTAAGTCGACGCCACCAAAGGCAAAGGCATGGTTAATCTTATCTTGGCCATGACCCTGAATATCGGTATAGACATCCCGCGGGATGCTGAGCATCTTTGTGGTGTGAGTCTTTGGATTGAGGGATAAGATAATCATGGAGTCAGAACGCCCTACATAGCCCTTGCTAGTGTCACGTCCACGACCATCATCGTCTGTCCCTAGTAAGAGAATATTAATCGGATCGCCGGTTTCAATAGAAGCCTCTTTTGGCCGTATCTTCTTAACCTCTACGGTACCACTCTTCCCAATCTCAGTCGAATTCTGACTGACTTGATTAGCAAGGTGGTTAATATCCCATAACATTTTGGCCGCATAGGCAGCACCTGCTAAGAGTACCAAGAAGAAGAAGACGAGAAACCAGCGACCTAGTCCCCATTTTTTCTTCTTAGAACCGTGCAGCTCGCTACGCGATTGTTTTACTTTATTAGTCATTCCATCACATTCCTTAATTATTTTCCAACTTCTCTTGTAACTGTTGGAGCAAGACATGCTGGCTATCAGCGTCTAGGTTGACAATTGACATAGGGGCTTCCGTCATTTGACTGAAGTAACCCGCCCGGAACAAGTCCAAAAATTCATCAAAAGTCATATCTGTCCGGATGGCTTCTTGCAGAAGCGCAACTTCCTTGTCTAAACTTGGCACTTTCTGCCAATTAGCTAGGTGATTGATAAGTCCTTCTATGACATCCATTTGTCTTTGGCCTTGACTGAGAGAGGTCTCATCCGTCTGACGAGCCAAATAAACATAGACTTCACGCCCTGTCAATTTCACCTCTTGGCCCTTGGCCAGGAGACGATTTTCCAAGACAAAATCTTGCTTAGGCACTAAGGTGACGCCACCCAATCGATCAATTAGGGGACGAAGCTTAGAAAACCTAACTTCTATTGTATAATCAATCGGCACATTAAGCAACTCATGTGTTGCTTTTTCAATTGATTGTAATGGTTTCATCATGAAAACTTGACCTAATTTACCAGCTGGTAGACTAGCCCCTTCCTTAAGCGTGGATTCACTCGGAATCTGTAGTCGGGTGCTCTCTCCTTGCCCTACTTCCAGCAGACTGAGGCTAATCAAACGTGTCTCCTCTGAGACCAAGCGTCCCGATTCATTATCATCCACACCTAGCCACAAGAGGGTCAGGGGTTTACGCTCTCGAATACGCTCTGGCAAGCTCGATTCAGCATTAGCTGAGCTACTTACCACTTCAACTAAAGGTTCATAGGCTGAGCTGATGTTCCGTATGACAAAACTTACATAGAAGAAACAAACTACTCCAATAATCATCAAGAAGAAGATAATCAGCACTAACAGGCGACTACGCCGATAGTTACGATTATCGTACTCATAATAGGAAGAAGGCATTGACCGTTTTGTACGTCTTTCTTTCAAAACAGTCCTCCATCTTATGCTTGAGAGGTAACATCATAACCTTGTGGGTTTTCTTTCTGCCATTTCCAAGAATCCCGGCACATATCGACCAAGTTCCGTTGAGCATACCAGCCCAAGAGTTGGTTAGCCCGGCTAGCATCAGAATAGCAGGTTGCCACATCACCAGGACGGCGATCGACAATCTTATAATTGACCTTAATGCCATTGGCTTCTTCGAAGGCCTTGATTAAGTCCAAGACACTATAGCCTTCGCCGGTCCCTAGGTTATAGGTTTCGACCCCTTTTACTGTCAAGTTGCGGTCTAAGGCCTTGAGGTGACCGAGTGATAAGTCCACTACGTGGATGTAGTCCCGAACCCCAGTCCCATCAGGCGTTGGGTAGTCATCCCCAAAGACACTGAGGGCAGGTAATTTGCCAACCGCCACTTGGGTAATATAAGGCATTAAGTTATTAGGAATCCCTTGTGGGTCTTCACCAATACGGCCAGAGGCATGGGCCCCAATTGGGTTAAAGTAGCGCAGGATGGTAATGGACCAGTCTGGATCTGACGCTGCTAGGTCGCGGAAAATCTGCTCTTTCATCACCATGGTTGAGCCATAAGGGCTGTTAGCAGTATGCGTCGGCATATCTTCGGTTAAAGGCGACGGATTATTGAGCCCATAGACGGTTGCCGAACTAGAGAAGACAATATGTTTTACTCCAAATTCATTCATAACTTCCACTAGAGCGATGGCACCACCTACGTTATTGTGGTAGTACTTGATTGGTTCTGCTACTGATTCCCCAACAGCTTTATAACCTGAGAAATGAATAACAGCTTGGATTTTATTCTCCTTGAAGACTTGGCGCATAGCGTCCTTGTCTAAAACATCCACCTCATAAAAGGCAAAGTCCTTACCTGAGATTTGGCGAATACGATTTAATACTTCTGGTTTTGAATTAGAAAAATTATCAACAATTACAACTTCATGGCCAGCAGCTAATAATTCCACGACGGTATGACTACCGATATACCCTGCTCCACCTGTTACGAGAATTGCCATAGGAACACCCCTATTACATATTTTTATTGAACAGTCTCATTATAGCACATTTTAAGGCCAAGAGAGAGTCCTAAATCAGAATTTTATAGTTTTTTTAGATTTAGTTACCAGATAGTAACGCCCTTATCTTTCAAGCTACGAAAGGGTTTATGAGCGACTTCAAAATGTTGCGACAATTATTACGATATTTATTTACACCTCACCCTTAGCTTCCTCCTTACTCCAAAGCCGACATAAGAAAAGAGGCTGAAAGCAAGCTTTCAACCTCTTAATCTAATTATTCTAAATTTTCAGCAATGTTTAAGAGATAGTCACGGAGACCTTCTTTGATTTCTGGATGCTTGAGCCCATACTCAATACTCATTTCCAAGAAACCTAACTTATTACCGATATCATAACGTTTGCCATCAAAGCGTTTAGCAAAGACTCTTTGGGTCTTGTTGAGGGTATCAATGGCATCGGTCAACTGGATTTCACCACCTGCACCCGGCGCTTGATTTTCTAAGATGTCAAAAACCTCAGGCGTCAACAAGTAGCGCCCAATAATGGCTAGGTCACTTGGGGCATCTTCTGGTTTAGGCTTTTCTACAAAATATTCAACATTGTAGATGCCATCTTCTAGCTCACGCTCAGGTGCGATAATCCCATACTTAGACGTCTCTTCATGAGGTACTTCCATGACTGCAATGTTAGAGGCATGTGTCTTCTCATAGACATCTATCAATTGCTTAGTCAGAGGCTCCTGACCCTGCATAATGTCATCCCCTAGCATGACCACAAAGGGCTCATTGCCCACAAAGGCTTTGGCTTGCAGAATGGCATGCCCCAAGCCCTTAGGATAGGACTGACGAACGAAGAAAAGGTTGACATTGGTTGGCTTAACCAATTCCAGCAAATCATCCTTACCTTGCTTACGTAGGTGTTCTTCCAATTCAATGTTAGAGTCAAAGTGGTCTTCAATGGGACGTTTGCTCTTACCAGTGACGATTAGGATATCTTCAATCCCTGCTTCAATGGCTTCTTCCACAATAAATTGAATGGTTGGTTTATCCACAATAGGTAACATTTCCTTAGCCATAGCCTTGGTGGCCGGTAGGAAGCGCGTCCCATAACCTGCAGCAGGAATGACTGCTTTCTTAACTTTTACCATTTCCCTTGCTCCTTTTCATGAAGTTTGATGGCTTAAGGCCTATTCCGAAGGTACTTCAATGGAGAGGCTAGCCTCTACTTGTTCTAGACGTGACTCCATTTCTTCTATACGACTATTGAGACTTTCAATTTCGGCCGTCTTCTTCTTCATCGGCAATTGAAAGAGTTGATTGAAGGCGTAGATGGCTACAAAGAGGAAAGCCACTAGGCCTAGCATATAGACCCAACCACTACGGGTCAGGCGCCGATTAATCTTACGGCTAAGGTCTTGGCTTGCATCGTGTGTCGGCATCTTCTACATCCTCTCTAGCTTAGTAGGCCCATTCGCCCTTGCGGAAGATAGGAACACGTGTCCCGTCCGCCTTGATTCCGTCAATATCCATATGTTCATTCCCAATCATGAAGTCAACATGGACAATCGAACGGTTGAGACCGGCTTGCGCCAACTCTTCTTGGCTCATGTCAGTCCCGCCTTGAACCGAAGTCGCATAGGCTTGCCCAATTGCTAAGTGGTTGGAGGCATTTTCGTCGAAGAGGGTATTGAAGAAGGTGATACCTGATTGAGAAATAGGTGTTTTATGGGCAACTAGGGCAACTTCCCCCAGGCCACGAGCCCCTTCATTTTCTTCTACCAGGCGTTTGAGCGTTTCTTCCCCCTTTTCAGCTGATACTTCCACAATTTGGCCGTCCTTGAAGGTAAACTTCATGCCTTCGATGACTGTCCCACCGTAAGCCAATGGCTTAGAGCTCGAAACATAGCCTTCAGCTCGACGGAAATCAGGTGCTGTGAAGACTTCTTCAGTTGGCATGTTAGCAATGAAGATCTCACCTTTACGGTTAAGGGAGCCCGCACTTTCCCAGACATGGTTCTTAGGTAAGCCCAAGACTAAGTCAGTCCCCGGCCCAGTATAGTGAAGGGCATCAAATTGTGTATCGTTCAAGAACTTGGCTTTCTGATCTAAGGTTGCAACATGTTGATCCCAAGCCGCGATTGGATCATCAGCATAGATACGGTTGGCCTTGAAGATAGCTTCCCATAATGCATCTACTTGCTCTTGACTTGAGCCTAAGTCAGGAAAGACGACTGCCGCCCAAGCTGGTGCAGCCCCTGCCGCTACTAACCAACTCACTTCATTGGCTTGGATGGCGGTTGACACATGGGCAATAGCCGAACGCAAGGCACGTTGTGACGCACTAATTTTCTGAGCGTCTAAGCCAGATAGGTTGTTAGGGTCAGTTGAGCGTAAGGCCAGGCGCTTAGCACGTTTTTCCAAGAAGTACTCTGCTTTGGCTACAGCATAGTCAGGTACCTCGCACAAGGTTTCTGTGCTTTCGTATTCGTATTTGAGACGGGTTAAGGTATCATCAGAAAAATCAACCGCAACATTGGCTGCCCCTGCTTCATAGGCCTGCTTGACCAAGAGGTGAGTCAATTGAATTTGGTTCACATCGGTATTGATGTGGACATAATCCCCCGTCCCCACGTTCAAGCCCTTCTTGATTAAGAGATGGGCATATTTGGCTAATAATTCATCAAAATTCGCTAAAGTCATAAGTTCCTCCTTGTATCTATCTTATTATTAATTGTCAGCTAAAGCGTCGGCTAAATCTTGAGCCAGACGTTCTAATTCGGTCACGGCCTCATCTTCCGGGTAGAGGTTAACCTTGACGCTAGCGCCAGCTTGGCGAGCTCCTGCTTTCTTGAATTGTTCTTCCAGGGTATCAACTGCCCCACAGAAGACTTCATAGAACTCGTCCCCAGAACCAAAGACCCCAAAGACCTTACCTGATAAATCTAATTGCCCTAAGTCTTCAGAAAAGTCTAACATTTCATCAGGCAAGACACCGTCCACACCATAGGTATAGGCTCCCGCGATACAGCAGTCATAGTCTTCAAAGTCTGCTGCCTCGGCTTGCATGACATCATGCAGGGTGACCTCAACCCCGTGTCCTTCTAGGGCTTCTGCCAGAATATCTGCACAGGCTTCAGTGTTTCCGGTCAAGCTTGCATAAATAATTAATGCTTGTGGCAACTAACCCGCCTCCTTCATCTCAATACTACTCTTTTATTATAACAAAGTTAGGCACAAAAATATACGCCGGCACTCATTTTTTATAGAGCTTACATAAATAGTTAACAAGTAGACACCTAATTTTGGTCTCTTACGAGTAAACTAATAGTAGCTAAAGTCCAAAAAAGGGACTGGAACTTAGGTTCCAGCCCCTCCAGCTTATGGTTGGTTTGGTTTGTAACTTTCAATTGTTGAGCGCGTTGCTTCTCTCGTTTCGAAATAAGCATTCATGACATCCCGGGCAATTCGGGTAGAATCACGACCGGTTGCGTCAGCTGGTAGATAAGGTAAGACCACGCTGACCGCAATTTCAGGCTTATCATAAGGCGCATAACCGATATAGGTGGCATTAGTCACTGGATTATTGGCGGCATACTGGATTGGGCCAGCATAGAAGGCTTCGTCCGTCCCTGTCTTAGACCCAACCTTGATAGGGTAATTCATGAAGAGGTAATGAGCTGACCCGTCCATTGTATGGGAAACTTGATACATCCCTTCGTGAATGCGATCCATAACAGTTTTTTCAACTGGCACTACGTTCATGACCTTAGGTTCAATTGTCGTTTCTACTCCACCTAGATGTCCATTGGCATCTGTATTGCGGATTTCCTTAACCAAACGTGGTGCATAACGAACTCCACCGTTGGCAAGGACACTGGCATATTGAACTAGTTGTAGTGGCGTATACAAGTCGAACTGTCCGAAAGACAAGAACAAGATATTAACCAATTGTTTTGACTCAGGTAAGTAACCAACAGACTCACTCGGAATATCAATCCCAGTTTTAGTTCCTAAACCAAACTCGGCAAAGTACTCACGCATGGTATCCAAAGTCTTAGGATCGATATCCAACTTACCGTCCTTAGTATATTCGTTCTGTCCACCCATTCTCATGGCGGTCTTAATCATGTAGATGTTGGAAGACTTTTGCAAGGCTTCAATATCATTAATATTGACTTGACCCGTACGGTTGAAGACGGAACTCTTTTCAGCAGAGCCCTGGAACTTCATTGGTTCATCCAAGATGGTATTATTATTTAGGCTGAGCGCGCCCGACATGTAACCCATAGCCACCATGGCAGGCTTAACCGAAGACCCCATACCATAGGAGGTGTTGAGAGTCCCCAAGGTGTCATCTTCGATAGTATCATAATCATAAGAGTCGGTCGCTTGGTTGTATTTGAATCGTTTACCAACCAGAGCTAAAACATCCCCATTATTGGGGTTAAGCACTGCAATGTAAACCCGATCGTTCAAACCACGGTTTTCAATTTTCTTAAGCGAGCTTTCGGCAATCTCTTCTAATTTCTTCTGGAAATCGATGTCCATGGTCATGACTAAGTTGTCACCCTTGGAGCCTTCGTAGACGACTTGTTTAGCCAAGACATCATCGGAAGAGTCGGTTACAATCTTAGATACCGACTTTGCACCATGTAAAACGTCTTCGTATTGTTTTTCTAGATAACTGATCCCTACCCGGTCATTCATGGCATAGCCACGAGCTAGGTACATTGAGGCTAATTCACTTGGGAGACCGCGTTGTTCTGAAGATACTTGACCCAAGATAGAACGCATCATTTCCCCTTGTGGGTAGACCCGTTGCCAATCCGTCCCAATCTGAATACCTGGCAATTCACTTAAATGTTCACTGACCCGAGCAATTTCATCAGGCGTTACATTCTTATTTTTGACGGTAACTGTTGAAAGCGAGAAAGCACTATTCATACGTTTGAAAAGGGCAATTATCTTAAGTTCGGACTCTGAATATTGAATATCATCTTCAGTTACTGCTGCTAGTTGAGCCTCATAGGCTTCTGAACCAGCTAATTTGCGTTGTTCAGCTGTTAAACGGCCATTGACGGTATCAGGGTTAGTCACAACGAAATAATCTTTCCGGTCCCGCTCGGTTACTTCTTGCGTTGGAACATCAACTAAAGAGGCTAAACGTCGAGCCACCGCAATAATATCCTTGGCTTGGACTTTAGAATCACTATCCCGCGTATAAAGGATTGCACGTTCTGGCTGGTTGCCGACTAGGATTTTCCCATTGCTATCGTAAATCATCCCTCGTGGCACAGAACCTGTCGAAGTAGTGGACTCGGTCCGTTCAACCATTCGTTTGAACATTTGCCCATTATAGAGTTGGATATAGCCCAAGCGTACGAAAAGGGCCGCAAAACATAAAAAGGAAATCATTAATAGAAGGTTCAAACGAAAGGGAATATGGGATTTATTCTTTGGTTTCTTTAACTTATAACGTGGCATTTCAGCACTCCATTCCCTTCATAATATTCTAAGCTTCTCTATTATACCAAAAGAATTCATTAAAAGATAATAGTTCATCATAAATCCATAAAAAAAGCTAAAAAGCCGCCTCATTAAAAGGTGCTATTAAAGTCAAAATTTGGTAGAATAGATAAGAATGCTAGAAAATTTGGAGGTATTTATGAGCCAGCACGTGAACCAGCATGCCATGCCTCGCTTGGCCCGCTATAAACCCTATCTACTTAACCTTGGCCTAACCACACTTATTTTAATGGGCTTAGCCATCTTCAAAGGATTTACCCCTTTTGGCTCCAATTCCATGCTAACCATCGATCTGGGCCAACAATATATTGACTTTTTCAGTCTCTTTCGCCAGACCCTGACTCAAACGCCGGAACAATTCCTCTACAGCTTCCAAAAAGGCTACGGCGGAGAGATGATTGGAGTTTGGGCCTATTATCTTATGAGTCCCTTCAACCTGATTTTACTGCTTTTCGACGAACAACATCTGGCTGCAGCAGTTACCCTCTTAACTTATCTCAAATTGGCAGGAGCCAGCCTGACCTTCTTCTATTTTGCTCGCAAAAAATATCATACCAATACGGTTATGGGCAGCCTCTTTGCCAATGCCTATGCCTTAATGAGCTATACCTTTACCTATATGCTCAACATCATGTGGTTTGACGTCTTAGTCTTCCTGCCACTGATTGCGCTAGGTCTAGACCGCATCATGACTCAACGTCGCAGCAAGCTCTATGTCATTATGTTGGCCGTCAGCCTGATTTCAAACTACTACATTGGCTTTATGATGTGTATCTTCCTAGCCTTCTATGCCGGTTATGTCATCTTCGAGAAGTTCCCTAAGGTGACGATTAAATCCTTTATCCAACACTATAGTGACTTCGTCATCCAGTCCCTGATGGGAGCTGCCATTAGTGCCATGATGTTGATCCCCACTTTCATGGCCTTGCTCAGCAGTAAAGCAACCCACACCAAGACCGACTGGAATTGGGATGTGGCTCATAATCTAGAGGCGATTGGTTCCAAACTTTTTCTTGGCTCCTTCGTTTTCGACGAGATTAAGAAAGGTTCGCCAAACCTCTACTCTTCTATCTTAGTCAGTCTCTTCGTAGTCTACTACTTCTTCATCCGCAAGATTCGTTGGCAAGAAAAAATCGCGGCCATCGTGGTCTTGATTCCTTTCTATTTAGGTTTCCACTTCAAGATCTTTGACCGCTTGTGGCACGGTGGCCAGTTCCCAATCTGGTACCACTTCCGCTTCTCCTTCTTGACCACCTTCTTCTTCATCATTCTGGCCCTCAAAGCCTTCCAAAATCGCCGTCAGGCCTTGGCCTACTGGCAGAGCATCCTGATGATTGTGAGTGTCACGGTCTACACCTATTATTACTACGGACGGATGTCAGACTATAAATTCCTTAAGTTGAATGCCCTCAACCTTGATCTTAGTAACCTGGGTGCAACCAAGATTGAAGCTAATCTACTCTTAAGTTTAATCTTCGCTCTCATGATTATTTTGGTCCTTCACTTCGAATTTCTCCATCCTAAGCTCATGCAGGTAGCCCTACTTGCGGTTGTAGCCTGCGAGATTTTCACTAATGGCGCCTTGATTCTCCAAGAATTAAGCTATGTTCAACTTTCTAAGTTTAACGACTATGTGGCGATTTTAGATAAGTCACTTACCGGCCTCCGAAACCCGTCTGATGACTTCTACCGAATTCATACCACCTATCAGCGTTCTAAGAACGAAGCTATGTATACCCATTTCAATGGCATGAACCACTTTGGCTCCACCATAGATGCCAACGCACCTAAGCTCTTTGGCTATTTAGGTCTTCCTCAAACATCTGGGGTCGTAGAATATACTAACGGGACTCTCTTCACCGACGACCTTTTCAATATCCGTTACCTCTTGGATCCTTCCAAGGATACAGCAGCCAATACCAATCCTGATCAATATAAACTTTACCAAGTGGCAACTGATCTGGATATTCAGGCTTATCCGACCATTGATAGTCAACCTCGCTATGTTGTCCACGAAAACACGGAACGTTTAGGTTTGGGGATTGAAGTCTCTAATCAATTAACTTCTGAAAGTAACCCCTTGGTGAATCACCAACCTATTCAAAACCAAGAATACTTACTTAGTCTAGTTGACTATAAGGGAGCGGGCCAACCTTACTTTACCGAGCACGAACTCGAGGAAGAAGCGCCCGTCAATGTGACCATTACTAACCGTGGCGATGGTGACTACTTAACCTACTCACGTAATAGCGAATCTAGCAACAGTGATCTGACAAAATCTAAGTCATCTCACTACTTCAGTTTCCGCTTCAATACAACTAGCGAAAATCCTTACTACTTCACTCTACCTAGCCAATATGATGGCGAGAAGACCAAGCTGGATCTTAACAGTGAGGCCTACCACTTCTATGGGACCTTCTCCTATCGCCAAATCACTAACGCGTCCTACAAGAAAATTCAGGATAATCAAGAACTCAAGGTTCGTCTTGAAAAACCAGAATTGAAAGCTAACCTACCAAAACTCTACGAGTTTGATAAGGCACGCTATGATGCTATGATTGCTAGCAAGAAGGACCATCTCTTTAAAGTAACGAGCTTCAAACACAATAAGATTACGGGTACCATTAATACAGAACAAGAAGAAGGCTATCTGCTCTTCACCATCCCTTACGACAAGCACTGGCGCATTACAGATAATGGCCAACCTGTCCAAGGCATCTCAGTCTTGAATGACACCCTACTGGCTATTCCAATTAAGAAGGGCGACCACACCATTACCCTTCACTACTTCCCAATGCCTGTGTGGATCGGCTTAGCTGTCAGTCTCTTAGGTATTGCTGCCTTCGTCTTAGACCAGACTTGGCTTAAAAAGTATCGCAAACCATTGGAAGTTGCTAGCGTCTAACTATTTAAAAAGTCCGCCATCTGGCGGACTTTTTATTTGCCTTTGAAAAAATGTGGCTAGAAGACTTCCGGCCACATCCTTTTTATCTTATTCTTGGAAAAGTCCACCTAAAGCCACTTGAGCTTCTTCATTAGTCTCAGGTGCTTCGCCAATCTTATAGTGAGCCCGAACACGTGCTTCGATTTCTGCTTGTACTTCTGGGTTGTCCAAGAGGTATTGTTTAGCAGCTTCACGACCTTGCCCAATACGAGCCTCGCCGTAGGAGTACCAAGAGCCTGCCTTGTTGACAATATCTAAATCAGCTGCCATATCAACTAGCTCACCCACCTTAGAAATCCCTTTACCGTAGACAATGTCCACTAGGGCTTCCTTAAATGGTGGCGCCACCTTGTTCTTAACAACCTTAATTTTTGCACGGCTACCAATCACTTCGCTACCGTTCTTAATCAACTCAGCCTTACGCACTTCTAAACGAACAGTTGAGTAGAATTTGAGGGCACGACCACCTGGTGTCGTCTCAGGGTTCCCAAACATAATCCCTACTTTTTCACGCAATTGGTTGATGAAGAAGCAGATGGTTTTGGTCTTATTAACGTTACCGGATAATTTACGAAGCGCTTGGGACATGAGACGGGCTTGTAAGCCAACATGGGCATCCCCCATCTCCCCATCGATTTCAGCGCGTGGTACCAAGGCTGCAACCGAGTCAATGACGATGATGTCAACCGCCCCTGATGTTACCAAGGCATCGGCGATAGCCAAGCCTTGTTCACCTGTATCTGGTTGGGACAAGAGTAACTCATCAATGTTAACCCCTAAAGCGGCAGCATAATCTGGGTCCAAGGCATGCTCAGCATCAATGAAGGCAGCCAAGCCTCCTTGTTTTTGTACTTCGGCAATTGCATGGAGGGCCACAGTAGTCTTACCAGAAGACTCTGGACCATAACATTCAATAATTCGGCCTCGTGGATAGCCACCTACCCCTAAAGCAATATCTAAAGCCAGGGAACCTGACGGAATGGTCGAAATTTTGGTGTCGACTTTTTCACCCAGACGCATGATGGAGCCCTTACCAAAGCTTTTTTCAATATCTTTTAGGGCCTTATCTAGGGCTTTTTTGCGGTCTTCATTCATTCTTTAACATCTCCTCTTTCTGAACTCTTCTATAGTTTACCTAAAATCTCGACAAAAAGCAAGCAAAACAAGAACATTTGTTCTGATTCTTTTATTTTAGCTTAAATGCTTATGTAAAAGGCTTAAAGCTTCATAGACGACAATGCTAGCCTGAACCTCGTAAGGTCGCTGGCCTAGGTAAACCGGTCGCTCTAGGCGTTGGCCTGACGGTGTAACTAAAAGCAGCATTGCCTGATCTTGATCTAACGAATAGTTGACCAAGCAGAAAGTGCCTTGTTCGATGCCCTGGCCAAGAGAGGCTAAACTCGCTTCTAAGTTTGCTTCTGTCACTTCTTGAATAAAGCCTCGCTGATAAACCGACGCCTCAGGATCTTGTTGACGTAAACGGCTAGCTAGTTGACCATAGGTAAAGCCCTCTAAACTTACTAATCGCTGACCTCCTTCTGCCATTTTACCTAAAACATAACCCGCGAAATCAAAGTCTTCTCCCTGCCCCATATAATAATCGCCAGCCAGGGTAATAAGCTCCTGAGCCAAGGCCTGGTTAAGAGCATGAGCTTCTTGAGAGGTCGCAGCATTGGCTGTCAAACGCACCGCGATATGACGTGGCTTGGCATAGAGACCTAGGGTAGGATTGCTTTGCTCTGCAATTGGTTGGGCCAAAATTTGGGCTAGTTTGGATTCCCCAATACCAAAGAAATTAAGATAGAGTGACTCCATGGCCTCTTGCTTACCTAACTGTTTAGCTAAATCCGGTAGGACTTCTTGCTTGAGCATTTGATTCATCTCATAAGGAGGACCAGGCAAGAGAATGTAGGTCACCCCTTCATGTTGGTAGACAGAACCACATGCTAAGCCATAGGCATTCCACAGGGCCTTGCCCCCTTTCAAAGTAAGAACCTGCAGCAAGTCAATTGGCACACATTCCCGCCCCTCATGAGCTAAATGCTGGTTTAACTTAGCCAGTTGGCGCGGATCCTCTTCCAAGGTTGTCCCAACAAAGGCCGCCACCACTTGCTTGGTAATATCGTCATGAGTGGGACCCAAACCACCAGTTAAAATGACTAGATCTGAACGCGAATGCGCTAGCGCTAAGGCCTGGGTCATACGTTCCCAGTTGTCTCCTACTGTCTGCTGATAATAGGTACCAATACCAATAGCTAATAATTGCTTAGCAATATCACTCGCATTACTGTTGACCACATAACCCATTAAAAGTTCTGTTCCAACTGAAATAAGTTCTGCCCTCATCATACCCCTCCTTATATATATAGACCAAAAGCCTAGCTGTCGCATTTTTTTTGCAGGCCTTTTTCACTTCTTTTATTATAGCCTATCCCTAAAGCCTTAGGCTAGTAGGATTGCTTAAGGTTTAAGGCTTTATACATATTTTATAAGTAAGCCAATCAACCACTTCTAAAGCCATATAAAAAGCACCTAGCGAACTAGGTGCTTGAAACTTAGTTTTCAAGATAAATTTCCTGAGGTCTTAAGGCTTGCTTGGCCTTCCAGTTGGCCACTAGGAAGTCTGCTACAAGTAGGGCCACAATTAAGACCAAGCTGACTGCTAAATAAATCACCCAGAGTGGGCTACCCGTTATAAAAGGTGGTTCACTGAGCAAGCCATAATTGCCACCTGTCAGTATATTAACCAGCACTAAACCGGCATTAATCGCCAAAGTGATAACTGCCAATTGCCAGCGCTTGAGTAGATTAGGTTGATAATTTTTGAAGAGGTAGATAAGGGCATTGACCCACAAGGCGTAGTGTCCCACTAAGAAAGAAAAACTGGTAACATGCGGGAAATCATAGGGATCGAAAACCGGATAGACCAAGGCGAAGAAGGCACCACTAGCCCCTAGCAAGGCGAAGTATTGCTTGAAACGCGATTTGCCTGGCCATAGAACCAGGGCAAACATTGCTAGACGACAATGATAAAGTGGCAAACTATTTGATATAGGCAGGGAATAAACCACATACCAAGTATAGAGAACAGTCAACTGGATAATTTGCATAATTCGGAAGGTCTTAACATAGGCAGGATCGCCATATTTTCGTAAGCTAGTCCAACCGAGCACGACCAAAAGTCCGACAATGACCAAGAACCAGCCAAAGGAAATGGCAGGTGGCGCAGACTGAGTAGTTGTCAAAAAATCTTTCATAGGCGAAAGGCCTCCTTATAACATGATTTTGCTAATCATATAATGTCACAGGTCTCTGTGCCATGTGTTCCTTTATTATACCCAGTCCACCCTTTTCTCGCAAGAGGAACTTTGCCACAAAAAAGTTGCTTGTTCCAAGCACCTACATTGTCTAATCTAGGACTGATAGGTTATAATACAAGTGAATGAATTGGAGGTATCCCATGAAAGAACAACCTATCCTTTTAACCCTCTTTGGGGCAACGGGTGACTTGGCTTTCCGCAAGCTCTACCCTGCTATTTACCAACTCTATCGCAGTGGCCGTCTATCTCAGAATTTTGCTCTGATTGGGACTGCCCGTCGTCCATGGTCTGATGAGCATTTCCGTCAAGTCATTATAGACAGTGTAGGCGCTCAGGCGCTTAGCCCTGACCACGTTCAGGAATTCGCCTCCCACTTCTATTACCTATCCCATGATGTTCAAAATACCGAACACTATGACCAGCTCAAGCAATTGGCGGACCGGCTCGATGCTACTTACCAAACCCAAGGTAATCGCCTCTTCTACCTGTCCATGTCCCCCACCTTCTTCCCTATTATTGCTGAGCATATTAAATCGCAAGGTCTTTTGGCATCAGGCTTTAACCGCCTCATTATCGAAAAACCATTCGGGCACGACTTAGCTTCTGCCCAAGAATTGCAAGACAAACTCAATGTAGCCTTCGATGAATCGCAAATCTACCGTATTGACCACTATCTGGGTAAAGAACTGGTTCAAGCCCTCTACCACTTGCGTTTCCATAACCAACTTTTCCGTCATACGTGGAATAAGGATCATATTGCCAGCATCCAAATTTCCCTGCCTGAAATGGTAGGGGTTGAAGAACGAGCGGGCTACTATGATCATTCTGGCGCTAGCCGCGATATGGTTCAAAACCACATGCTCCAACTACTCGCCCTGCTGACCATGGCAGAACCTGCCTCCAACCAAACAGCAGATATTCAGGCAGCTAAATATCGTAGCCTAGCCAACCTACATCACTACGCTGACGCTCAAGAATGCCAAGCTTGTGTAGTTCGTGGCCAATACAGCGCTCAAGGCGACCTCAAGGGCTATCTAGAAGAAGACGGCGTCGATTCTGCTTCCCGTACGGAGACTTATTTTGCAGCCAAAGTGACGCTCGACTTACCAGAATGGGAAGGTGTTCCTTTCTATCTAAGGACCGGCAAGCGCCTCAATCAGAAGGCGACCATGGTGGATGTCCTTTATCGTCCGACTCAAGACGGCTTGGAAGGCGACCATCTCCGCATTGAAATCGCTCCTGACCTGGGCTATACCCTCTGGCTCAACACCAAAGCCATTGGCTACAGCCAGGATAGCCATCGCGTGCCACTTAGCTTCCGCTACAATTCAGAAGAATTGGCAGAAAGTCCAGATGACTACGCCCGCTTAATTTTCGAAGCTAGTCAAGGTGATCGCGAACACTTTACTCAATGGTGTGAAGTAGCTGCTGCCTGGAAATTCTTGGATAATATTCAAGCCTATTGGACTGCCGATACTGAGACACCACTAGCCCAGTATCCAGCTGGCAGTCATGGCCCTCAAGAAGCCGATGACCTCTTAGCCCGCGACGGCTTTGAATGGCTCCTTAAATAAGATAGAAAAAGAGTTTAGGACTTGAGCCTAAACTCTTTTTTGCTGTCTTTGAGCCAGTGGTCTACTCTGAAAAGTGGTCCACTGGCTCTGGGGTTTTGTGGCGTTTTTGAGGCAATCGGCTACTTTCTTGACGCGCCAGTGGTCCACTCCGTCGAGTGGACCACTGGCTCCATTTTCAGACACAAATAACCCATTATATCATATATGATATAATGGGTTTTCTTCATCATGTTAAACTTCTTGCTCAATCTCTTGGCGATATGCTAGAACAGCTTGCGTTAACTCTTCCACAATGGCTTGTCGCTCAGCTAAACTGTGGGCATTAGCGCCACTAGCCATGGGATGGCCACCGCCATCGTGATTGGCTGCAATCCCGTTGATGACAGGCCCTTTGGAACGAATACGGCAACGATAGTGGTCGCCATTGCCTTCTTGTTGAACGAAAATGACCCAAGACATGACGCCTTCGATACGACCCGGCAAGGTCACCGCAATCTGAGTTTGTTCTTCACTAATACCAAAAGCCTTAATGTCTTCTTGGCTAATAGTCACCCAGGCGATACCTGCTTCATTAATGGACATGGTCTCATAGATATGTCCTTGGAATTTGGCTTCTTCAAAACTCAATCGCATAAAACGGTCACTAATCTCAAAGGATGAGAAGTCATATTGTTTAAGCCAAGCGGCGACTTCCAAGGTCCGTGAGGTGGTTGACTCATAGAGGAAGCGAGCCGTATCAGACACCATACCAGTATAGAGTAGGCGCGCGGCCTGATCATGCATAGGTAGCTGGTCACCTAGGTGGCGACTGATTTCAGCAATGATTTCGCAGGTAGAACTGGCAATGGGGTGGACAATTTGAAGTTGCCCGTAGTCATCAACCGGAGGATGGTGGTCAATTTTGACTAAAGTCGCACCCTTGTCATAATGATCTCCGTCAATCCGGGGTTGGTTGGCAGTATCACAGACAATAACCAAAGCGTCTTGGTAGTCGGCGGCTGTCACCTTGTCCATGGAGCCAATCCACTTGAGCCCTTGAGTCGTCGTGCCGGCTGCTAAAACGCGTTTGTCAGGGAAAGTCGATTCAATCAGCGACTTGAGTCCTAATTGGGAGCCGATGGCATCCGGATCAGGCCTCACATGGCGGTGAATGATAATGGTTTGGGCTGCTTGAATTAATTGGATGAGGGCTTGTGCCTCGTGATGTTCAATATACATAGTAGTTTCCTACTTCCTTACTCGCTAAACTTAGTTACGTTCAATCATTTGGCTGGTAATAATGGCCTTGGCCACCAGACTATTCTCGTGGAAAACATCCACCTGGGTTAGGGCCGCCCGACGGTTGTGGTTGAAGACATGACCCTTAAATTGAATTTCATTGCCGATTTGGATGAGGTTGAAATAATGAAGGTCAATCTTCTCGATAACACTGTTGAGATGTGTCAACTCAAAGACCTTGCGATCCGTCACTTGGGCAATCAGTTCAGTCAGAACCCCATAGGAAATCGTCCCAAAGTTGCCAATCATCTGAGGTTGTACGAAGGCTTGGAAATCATAGTCCGTGACTTCACTGGCCTCTTCTAACTGGGCCGTAATGTCTTCTTCAAAGGTATGCACCATTTGCGGTTGCTGTTGGACCACTTGAATGGCCTTGGAGACTTCCTCACGCGTCACCACCCCAAGCAGTTGAAGATTATCTTCTACCACCGGAATCATCTCGATATCCTGCCAAATCATCTTATGCGAGACACTGGCCACCGACATATGCGTCTTAACAGTCACCGGATTCTTGGTCATGACCCGCTCCAACTGAATGGACTCTTGCTTACCTTGGACATCCTTAGCGGCCACCACCCCAATCAAACGTTGGTTATAGCAGACAGGGAAACGTTTCTGGCCCGTTTCTTCCATCAAGCGATTGAAGTCAGCTACCGAATCACTTGGCGCTAGAAGTGGCACCTGGGATAGCGGTGTGTAGATATCCCGAATGGTCATGATTTCCTTCTTAATCATCTGATCCGCCATGGACCGGTTGATGATGGTCGCTACCGTAAAGGTGTCGAAGGTGGTGGAAATCACTGGCAAATTACGTTCATTGGCCAAACTAATGACCTGGTCACTGGCCTTAAAGCCCCCGGTAATGAGCACCGCCACGCCCTTTTCCAGGGCAAAGAGTTGGACATCTTCCCGGTTCCCCACAATAATCAGGGAATCATCGGTAAAGTAACGCTCCATGGCGTCCTTGGTCATGGCCCCAATGATGAATTTAGACAGGTGTTGGGTCAGTCCTTGGCTGCCACCTTGGACCTCCCCTTCAATAATCTGCACCACTTCACCAAAGGTTAACATTTCCGGCGAATACTTTTGCTTCTTCTCAATGCGGATAGTCCCAACCCGCTCAATGGTCGAGACAATCCCTAGTACTTCGGCGTCCTTAATAGCCCGGTAGGCCGTCCCTTCACTCATCTTGAGATGCTTGGCAATCCCTCGAACCGAGATTTTATCCCCGATGGGGAGGGATTCAATGTATTGGATAATCAGATCATGTTTGGTTGCCATATCGTCACCTTCTCTTTAGACACAAAAATAACTGTTATACTTCATATTATAACAGTTATTTTAAAAAGTAACAGACCTGTTTTACATTTTTTCAAAAGATAATTGTGTATTGACCTTATCGAGCTGGATTAGCCCAGCCGTTGAGACACCTAGTAGGCGGACAGTCTTATGCAAATGACCGTGCAGCTCCCAGAGTTCCTGCACCGCTTGGCTAATCACCTCCACATCTTGGCTAGGAGAGCCCAAGGATAGTTGACGCGTTAAGGTCTCGAAATCATCATAGCGAATCTTAAGCGTTACGGTCTGGGCGTGGAAATTCTTGGCCTTTAAGATTGCCACCACCCGCTTAGTCAGCTGGGTTAAGGCATCTAGAACCCCCTCTTCTTCCGCTAGAAACTGAATGAAGGTAGTTTCTTTACCAATGGACTTGCGCTCACGATGGGGCTGGACCGGCGCATCATGGACCCCCCGCACCTTGTAGTAGAGAGATTTGCCCATTTTACCAAAATGTTCAATCAGGTCTTCTAATTCAATTGCTCGCAAATCCGCCCCTGTCATAATCCCCCTCTGGTGAAAATAAGGCACCGACTGTCGCCCCACCCCATAGAACTTATCAATGGGTAGGTCATCTAAAAATTCCAAGGCTTGATCAGGTGTCACCACCGTAATGCCAAAGGGCTTACGGTAGTCAGAGGCGATTTTGGCCAGGAACTTGTTATAGGACACCCCAATCGAACAGGTTAGGTTGAGTTCTGCCTTAATCTGGGCCTGAATACGCTGGGCTAAGTAGGTCGCACTTTGAATGCCTAGCTTATTATGAGTCACATCCAAGTAGGCCTCATCCAGGGACATGGGTTCAATCAAATCCGTGTACTGGGCAAAAATTGCCCGAATCTGCTGAGACACTTCCTGATAGTGGGACCAATCTCCCGCGATAAAGACCGCATGGGGACAGCGTTTGAAGGCTTCAGCCGCCGTCATGGCCGAATGAATACCATATTCGCGCGCCTTATAGTTGCAAGTAGAGACGATGCCCCGACCACCGGTTAACTTAGGATGCTTGGCAATCACAATAGGTTTGTGAGCAATTGCTGGATTATCCCGCGCCTCGACATTGGCATAGAAGGCATCCATATCCACATGCAGTATCTTACGTGATGTGTCCGGCACCGGATCCTTAAACTCTAAAATCCCATAGCGCATGATGCCCCTCCTCTCCCCTGTCATACTTCTCCTCTAGTATACGAAAATTTGTTCGTGTTTTCAAGTGGTGAGGTCCTTTTGAAAAAAGTTGAATCACCACGTTTTCATTCTCAATTAAAGAGCACGCACCAGACATCCATGAAATGTCTGGTGCGTGCTCAACAAGAATTATTTAAATTCTCTATTTAATTTCTAAAGTCTGTGCCAGGTCGCGATACCAGTAAGCACTCTTCTTAGGATAGCGTTTCTGCGTTTCGAAATCTACATAGAATAGGCCATAGCGTTTCTCATAACCATTAGACCAGGAGAAGACATCCATTAAAGACCAAATGAAGTAGCCCTTGACATTGGCCCCATCTTGAATGGCATCAGCTAAGACTGACAGATGCTGTTTGACATAGTCAATACGCGCATCATCATAGACCGTCTCATCCACGAATTCATCTTTATAGCCTAAACCATTCTCGGTAATATAGATTTTCTTATAGTTAGGATAATCTTTTACAACTCGCATGATTTGATCGTAGAGGCCTTTTGGATAAATCATCCAATCCCAATCGGTTCGCGGAACATCGACATCAAACTCACGACGGCCGACACCCTTAATTTGGTATTTAGAGCCACCTTTATCGCCCTTAGAGTTGTGGGTAATCTCAGTTTCTCCCTCAAATTCACGCATCCAGTCACTCATGTAATAGTTAATGCCCAGGAAATCGTTGAGGTCTTTTGCTGCCTCCAGACACTCGAAATCTTCTTCCCTGAGATCCAACTGACCACCATTGACGGCTAGAATGTGGTGAACGCCATTCATAGTTGCTTCCGAATAATGCCCTAAGTAAGTAGCATCCAAGATAAATTTATTATGGATGATATCCTCAAGCTCAGCAGCTCGAACATCCCCAGGATTTTCAGGATTATAAGGATACTTCGTTGGCAAGGCGTGTACCACACCAATCTCACCGGGGTAGCCTAACTGCTTGTAGAGGCTAACTGCCTTGGCGTGAGCCACCATCATATTGTGATGTGATTGGAAGACCTTCTCGAAGTCATATTGAATACCCGGAGGGAATTTACCCACCAAGTACTGACCATCACCGATTGGCCCAATCTCATTAAAGGTTGTCCAATAACGAACCTCTGAGAATTCCTTAAAGCAAAATGCCGCATAATCAACAAAGTGCTGAATGGTCTCTCGGTTAAGGAAGTCCCCTTTTGAGTGTAATGCTTCTGGGGTATCAAAGTGATGCAGAGTTACAAAAGGCTCAACGTGTCGCTTATGGCACTCTTGGAAGAGGCGATGATAGAAATCGACCCCTTTTTGATTTACCTTTCCATAACCTTCTGGAAAAATACGTGACCAGGCGATTGAAATTCTGATACCATTGACACCAAACTCCTCAGCCAGTTTCAAGTCAACTGGGTATTGATGGTAGAAGTCACTTGCCGGTTCAGCTGTATACCAATAATTGTCTGCTAAGTATTTATCCCATGCTACTGGCCCCTTGCCATCAGTATGGGTAGCCCCCTCCGCCTGATAGGCGGCAGTGGCTCCTCCGAAAATAAAGTCTTTGGGTAATGTCTTGGTCATAGAGAACGCCTCCTAGGATTCAAACTGTTGTTTTACGAAATCTAGAGCTCCTTGCCCATCACGCGTTAATTTAATATATTGTGCCCCTTCCGTCTTAGCTAACTTAATGCCAAGACGATCAGTTTCGGCTTTCATGTCTTCATAGTTAGAAGCCACTTGAGGTGCTAAGATAACTAATTGGTACTCAGGTAAGATCTCACGGTGAGCGCCATAGCTACCAGCAGCCGCCGTTACAGGTACACCATATTCTTTGGCTGCCTTGGTCAAAGCATTGGCTAGAAGACCACTTGTCCCACCGCCGGCACAGAGAACCAAGACATTGGTTTGTTCCGTAATAGTTACTTCTGACTTGGCGTCAACGCCAGCTTTTTCAAGAATTGCGTCTGCCTTAGCAGTATTAAAGTTAGCTGCTACTTTGCTCTTGAGATCGTCATTAGAAGATTGACCCGATGCTTCTTCGGCCAGAATCTGCTCGTCATAGACCTTGAGGAATGGGTAGTAGATAAGGCCGTCCACCACAATCAAGACAAAGGCTAAGACGAAAGCTAAGACTTGTAGGTTGGTACCAAGCACAATCCCTAGAGGCCCTGGCGTAGTCCATGGCAAGGTAGCAGAGAAACTGTTCATGCCTAAGGTATCCACGAAGAATTTGAAGAGCCATACGTTAACGATTGGAGCTAAGATAAATGGAACAAAGAAGACAGGGTTCAAGACTAATGGAGCACCAAATAAGATGGGTTCATTAACCCCAAAGAAGGTTGGCACAACAGAAGCGCGTCCAATAGCACGGTTGCGTTTAGACTTACAGAGCCACATGAACATAAATGGCACGATGAAAGTTGCCCCAGTTCCCCCGAAGGTCACGATGAACATCTGTGTCCCAGAAGTCAAGATTTTATCAGCATGCTGCCCTGCTTGCATCAACTGTAGGTTAGTATCGATATTAGCGTAGAGAATGGCAGCAATAGCAGGTTCAACGATAGATGGGCCGTGAATCCCAACAAACCAGAAGAAGGCGTAGGCACCAAAGATAATGGTAATCCCAACATAACCTTCTGCTGCTGAAAATAGTGGAGCGAATAAAGCACCGATTGACGCAGCTACGTTCATTCCACTAAAATGGCGCACTACAATATCTAATGCATAGAGAGTTACTACAGACAAGGTAAATGGAATAACGTCTTTGAAGACTTGAGAAATGTTAGGTGGCACCTCTTCAGGCATTCGAATGGTAACATTGTTTTTCACGCAGACCTTGTAGATGGCTACTGTTACAAAGGCAGCAAGGAAAGCTGCTAGCAAGCCTTGAGTGCCTAAGAAACCTTTCCCAAAGCCCTTCTCAAGTGGATCAGCTGCCAATAAGAGTAATCCAATAATCGAAGCCAAGAGGGTCGACATATAGTTAATTTGGTTGGTCCGTTCCATATCGCGGTTGACGGAATCCGTTAATGATTTAGCCGTCGTACCGGCTACTAGCATCGCCAAAATCCCCATGGAGAAGTTATAAGGCTTCATTAAGAAATCTTCAATCTCTTTTGGCCAAAAGAAACCAAAAGCATTCGGTACATAGGCAATTAAGATAAAAATACTGGAGAACAAGATAACTGGCATCCCAGCTATGAAACCATCACGAATGGCGCGGAGATAAATGTTGCGTGATAACTTGGTAAAAAAGGGTTTACATTTTTCAATTTGATTAATAATCGCATTCATTCGATCATACTCCTCTCTTATAGAGCTCTAGCATATGTTGCATCATATCCTTCAACAACAGGGTCGTCATGAGGTGGTCTTGACCATGCATTAGGGTAACACTAAAGGCCAGATCTTCACCAGCAGCTTCCTTGGCCAGTAGGCTAGTCTGGGCATGGTGGGCCTCAACAATACACTCATTGGCTTCTTCAATAAGGCTTTCAGCACGGGCAAAATCTCCACTCCGTGCAGCATTTAGGGACTCTAGCAATTTCGAACGTGCATCACCAGCGTATGCGACAATTTCGAAACCCAACATGGTAATTTCTTCTCTGTTCATTATAATACCTCCTAAAGACATCCTATATTTTCTTTAATGGTAACACTAATTGTAAGGGTTTGCAATATTCAGACAAATTATGTTTATCTTTGTTCACTTGCCCCAATAGTTTGAGGCAAGCAAACTTTAGATATATTTAGCGATTTTTCCAAGAGGTGGCTGTCTCTTTAAGCACCTCATTAAGCTCAACAATATTACGATGACCCTCTTTTCTTAGCCACTCACGAGCCGCTTCAGGTCCATTTTCAATATAAGGTTGAACACTGCCTGCCCAAGTAGCTCGGCCACAGAGAACACCGTTAAAGCGAGAACCTGAAGCTTTAGCAAAACGTAAAGTTTCGACAAAGAGTTGCGCTGAGACACCGGCACTGAGGAAGATATAAGGTAAGTTGGTCGCTTGGTCTTGTTCCAAGAAATAACCTGCTGCTTCTTCTTTGGAATATAGCACTGGACCGTCACCAAATCCTTCAACATAAGCCATGTTGACTGGCACTTCAACCTTTAAAACATCAATGGCGAAGCGCTCATCAGAAAATACCTTCATTGCTTCAATGACCTTGCGAGGTTTCACTTTAGCGTATTCAGGGCTTTGCGCATCTGTGATTTTTTCATCATAGGCTAGAATTTCTAAGAAGAAAGGAATATCTTCACCTAGACACTCGGAGCCAATCCGTTCAATATAAGCTTGCTTTTGGCGATTAACTTCAGGATCCCCATCCACATCGTAATAGAGTAAGAATTTGACTGCATCTGCTCCCTCTTCCTTGAGGCTCTTAGCTGACCAGTCATCTAGGCAATCAGGGAGGCGTTTGGTTGAGGTTGTATCATAGCCTGTCTTCTCATAAGCTAATAATAAGCCTGTGCCACTAGCCAAGGATGGAATAGCCTTTAGCCCATACTCAGGATCTAAGAGCATAGAAGAAGCATAAGGTGTTAGCTCTTGGGCAACTAGGACTTTTAATTCTTCTAGCTGCTCAACACTAGGCTCAGCTTCCTGAAATTTGGCCATAAGGCGTTTTAAAGCCCCACGTTGGTCAAAAGCTAAGGCTGAAATAATGCCTTCTTGGTCACTTAACTTCTCCATAAAAGCTTGTTTATTTGCAGATAATACCATTGAAATTCACCTTTCTTTATGTCTGTTTTACTTAACTAAGATTAATCGTGGTATTCGCCGCGATCCCATTTTTCTAAGAATTCTTTGAAGAAATCAGGGTCAGCATAATCTTTATTGGCTGACTCAACTGCTGCTATCTTGGCGATGAGTTTCTTATTTTCTGGTGTTTCATGATACTCTGCCGCGATAAAGGCATCAATGATGTCACACATCAATAACTCACCAATAATCTTGCCCCCAAAACCAATGACATTTGCGTTGAGTTCTTCCTTGGCATATAAGGCTGTTGTCATGTCCCGCACCAAAGCACTCCGTACACCTGGAACTTTATTAACAGCGTTATTAATCCCAACACCTGTCCCGCAAATGCAGACGCCTAAATCTGCTTGACCACTGACAACCGCCTCACCAACACGTTTACCGTAGATAGGATAGTGTGTCCGAGTGAAGTCGTAAGTCCCAAAGTCTAAAACCTCATGACCCTTAGACTTAAGATAGTCTGAGACAGCTATCTTAATATCAGTGACGATGTGATCGCAACCAATCGCAATTTTCATGTTCCATACTCCTCTCTAGCACATCTTATTCAGCATGTCTACTCGAATCTGATGACGACCACCATCATAATGACCGTTAACAAATCCCTTTGCAATGTTCTTAGCCACTTCAGGCCCTACAATTTCTGCACCCATCGTGATAATCCGTGAATTATTATGACCACGTGTCATGTAGGCTGATCGTTCATCCGATACTTGGGCGGCAATCATTCCCTTGACCTTAGTGGCAACCATGAATGGACCTGCGCCGTATGCATCAATCACAATACCTAAGTTATCCTCTGCTTTGTTGACCTCTGCAACCACTGCTAAAGTCACATCAACGAAGTCTTGTCCTTCTTGACTAACATCGATTACCTCAAATGATTGAGCGACTAGATAGTCTTTTACCACATCTTTTAACTCAGTGCCAGCTAAGTCAGCACCTAGTACAACTGCCATCTCTCATCTACTCCTTTACACTCTAGCGAATTCTTGTTTGCAAACCTTGTCGAGATCAGATATTGTTCTCTACAAACATAATATACACCTTTATGAGTTTGATGTCAACACATATTTTGTTCGTTTCAAACATTTTTATGCAAAAAAAAGAGGTAGCCAGAGACTACCTAAAGATTTGATCAAACAATAACGGATGTATAAGGTTTGATTTCTTGCTGAACCTTATCAGAATCCAAGTCCGTGATGACACTCGTTAAACTATTTAAATTACAGATAGAAGTAAAATCCTCCCTACCCAACTTGGAATCATCTATCAATAAATAAGTGGCATTAGAACGTCCAAGCGCCAAACGTTGTGTTTGTGCTTCATTGAAGTCCGAAGTCAGTACACGACCATTTTTTACACCATTGCCGCTGAAAAACATCTTATTAAAGTATATTTCTCCTAGCATATGATTGGTCATCTCACCAACAAAGGCCTGGGTTCGTTCACGCATCTCCCCGCCTAAGAGAATCACTTTAAAGGTATCCGTCCGTTTTTTAAATAGCAGATGGAAGATAGGCAAACAATTGGTTACTACTTGTAGGCGCCGACAGTGTATCTCCTCCGCTAAGACTTCAACAGAGGTCCCAGGGCCTAAGAAAATACTATCCCCTTCTTCAATGAGTTGCAGAGCTTTCTGAGCTACTAAGCGCTTGGCCTGCATATTTTGATGATGTTTCTCTTCATGAGACAGTTCATTAAAAGACAGTCGGCTATTACTTTTGGCGCCTCCATGAATCCGAGTTAATTGACCTTCTTGCTCTAGACTAGCTAAGTCTCTACGAATTGTCATATCTGATACCTGTAAGATTTCAATCAAATCATTGACCATTACTGTCCCAGATAGATTGACTAAACGAACAATTTCCAACATACGTTCTTGCTTATTCATGGGGCACTCCTTTCTCCTTAGATGTTTATTATAAACCTAAAATGTTTGAAAAGCAAACACTTAATGTTGGAATGTGCTAAAGAGTTTGACTGACCTACAAATGTATCATATTAAAACTCCCCTCAACTTGTTTGCTAGCTAGTTAGACATACTTTTCGCTACTTTCAACTTAAATACAAAAAAGCTGAGACCTAAGTCTCAGCTTGTCTATGCGCTAGTCGAATATTAGCCCAAACGTGATGCTACCTTATCCCAGTTGACTACTGAGAAGAAGGCTTGGATATAGTCTGGACGACGGTTTTGATAGTGGAGGTAGTAAGCATGTTCCCACACATCTAAACCTAAAAGTGGCTTAAGCCCTAATTCTAAAGGTGTGTCTTGGTTAGCAGTAGATAAGACTTCTAAGTGACCGTCACGGTCTACGAGCCAAGCCCAACCAGAACCAAAGCGAGTCGCTGCTGCCTTAGCAAAGGCTTCTTTGAAGGCTTCAACAGAACCAAAGTCTGCTTCTAAGCGAGACTTGAGACCAGCAGGAATAGCTGCTTCTGCACTTGGTGCTTGTAGGCTTTCCCAGAAAAAGCTGTGGTTGAAGTGACCCCCACCATTGTTGCGGACCGCTGTTTGGATGCTTTCAGGCAAATCCTTAAGGTTAGCGACTAAGTCTTCGATAGACTTAGCAGCCAAGTCAGCATGGCCTTCTAAAGCTGCATTCAAGTTGTTAACGTAGGTTTGGTGGTGTTTGGTGTGGTGAATTTCCATGGTGCGCGCGTCAAAAGCTGGTTCAAGCGCATCATAGGCGTATGGCAAGGCTGGTAATGTAAATGACATGGTCATTCCTCCTCGGATATAGTATATCTAGATTATATCATGCTCAGTAGAATAGACAATTATTTTGCACTTGGTAGCGTTTATTTCACAAACTCAAAGCATGAAAAAAGCCCCTTATTCGCTAAGAATAAAGGACTTTAGCAAGGCTGACTCTCAAAGTCGTAAGGGCTGATTCCCTCCATGCCAATCATGGGATCAATTTGGTCGATCAAATCCTGACTTAAGCGGAAGGACTCTTGCTGCTTAGGTGCCAAGTCTCTTGATTGAACCGCAACCGAAACACTTGTCGCAGGACTAGCTTGAGGCGAGGCCTGGTCTGTTGCACTAACTTCAACTTTTTCAGCATCTAGGCCTAAAACTTGGCTCTCTCCTGACGATAGCTCTTGCTCTACCTTCTCTCCCTGCGTCAGCCCAGCTAATTTAATTTCTAGCAGGTCCTTCAGGTTGGTACGGCGTGGATCACGATTCTGACTAACCGCTTGGACATAAGCGTCCGGGTCCCCCACCAAAACCAAACTTGCCTGTGCTCGGGTGACCGCTGTATAAAGCAAGTCCTGACGCAACATGCGATAGTAGGCATCGACCAGAGGCAGAATAACTAGCGGATACTCACTCCCCTGGGATTTGTGGACCGAACAGCAGTAGGCCAGAGTCAACTGGTCAAAATCTGACCGTCGATAGGTCAGTTCCTTATCATCATCAAAGGCCACCACGAGCTCTTCGCTCCCGCTGTTAGACGCCTGCGCTGAGAAGACACCGACGATTTTCCCGATGTCCCCATTATAGACGCCTTCCTCTGCATTGTTGACCAACTGAAGTACCTTGTCTCCCAGACGAAAAATTTGGTCAAAATACTCTAGTTGAGGTTTCTTGCGGCTAGGCGGATTGAAGAGTCCTTGCAAGAGTTGGTTTAGGGCTGTAATACCAGCAGGCCCCTTATACATTGGCGCCAGAACTTGCAAGGTATTGGCATCAAAGCCCCTAGTCAAGGCATGACCCACCACCTGTTCCACCACTTGAGCTACTTGCTGGGTTTTACATGGAATAAAGGAACGGTCAGGCTGTCTCTCCATTAGGTTCTGCGGTAGGCGCCCCTGGCGAATCTGATGGGCAAGTTGAATGATGGAACTATCTTGGGCTTGGCGATAGATTTTAGTCAGACTGATGGTGGGAATTACCCCAGACTCAATCAAGTCTGAAAAGACTTTACCTGGCCCGACCGAAGGCAATTGATGCTTATCCCCTACCAGAATAACTTGAATTCGGTAGCCAATGGCCATCCAGAGCCAATTCATCAACCAGGTATCCACCATGGACATTTCATCCACTACCAATAGCTGACCTTCCAGTGGCGTCGGATCAAAGCCCTCCACTGTGGTCTCACGATTGAAACCAATCAGCCGGTGGATGGTGGAAGCCGGTATATCCGTCATTTCCTGCATACGCTTGGCTGCACGCCCCGTTGGTGCGGCTAACAAGACGGGGCCAGTCTGATAAGGATTGGTAACATCGCCCTGATGATAGCCATGCAAGAGGCGGTGGAGCGTCAAAATTCCACGTATCAAGGTCGTCTTCCCCGTACCTGGACCACCCGTAATCACTGAAAGTGGCGATTGCAAGGCTAGGATCATGGCCTGGCGTTGGGTTTCATCATAGTCGATTCCCGTCTCACGAGCTACTTGATCCAGCTTGTCTTCAATTTCTGTCTTGCTGAAAGTCTCCACTTCTTCATACTGGAAGAAGTCGCTGATGCGACCTACAATTCCCATCTCGGCATGATAAAGACTTGGCAACATAATGCCTTGATCCAAGGAATAGAGCATCCCTTCCAAGATGGCCAAGTCCAAAGCTTCTACTAGGCGCTCTTCCTCAATCAGATAAGACCGACTACGTTCTAGAATCTTGGTAGCAAGCGCCAGCAAGCGTGGCCGCTGGACATAGGTGTCCCCTGCCCGCAAGCAAACTTCAGATACGGCCGTATAGAGACCAGCCACCAAACGTGTGACAGCGTCAGCCTCAATACCTAGTTGCTCAGCCAAGGCATCAGCCTTATTGAAGCCAACACCTTCTACCTTGGCTACCAAGGCGTAGGGATTGTTCTCAATCGTGGCCAGCGTTTGATCTTTAAAGGTCTGATAAATTTTATCCGCCAACTTAGGTCCAAAACCCCACTCTGTTAACTGCAAGAAGATGCGTTCAGTCCCTTGGTGTTGGCGCAGAGTTTCGGCTAGCACTTGGCGTTTATCTGGTGTTAGGCCTTTGACCGATTTGAGGCAGTCAGGATCTTGCAAGATTAAATCAATGGCTTCCAATCCCAGCTGATCCACAATCCTTTGGGCTAGAGTTTTACCAATCCCAGTGAAGCGGGCACTAGAAAGAAATTCTACTAGGCCAGCCTCAGAGGTTGGCGCTACTTGTTGGTAGCGACTAACCGCAAATTGCTCGCCATAACGCGGATGCACGGTCACTTGGCCAAAGAATTCATAGGCTGTATCTAAATGCAAGGCTGCAAATTGACCCGTACAAGTAACATAGTCCTCGCTTATTAGGTCGCTGTCCGACTCTAACACCTTTACCCGCAACACCTTATAAAGGTTCTGTGGGTTTTCGAAGAAGACCGATTCAACTTCGCCAATCAAACATATTTGCTCAGCCATAAGCGGCCTCCTTTCTTAACTCTAGTTAATGAGACTTAGGGCTTCAACCAGCGCATCCCAATATTGCCTGGAATAGCTTGAAAACCAAACTGCTGATAGAGTCGGTCGGCTGGTTCCTTAGCCATCAAACAGACATAAGCAGACGCATCCGCATTCGCTATGAGCCAATCCGAGACAGCTTGCATCAGGGCCTTACCCAGACCTTGACCTTGGAATTCAGGTGCCACCATGACCGAATTGATGATATAAGATAAGGCACCGTCCCCAGCAATCCGGGCAAAACAAACGAGCCGCTGACCCTGGTAGGCACAAATCATATAGAGGGAATTAGCTAGCGCACGTTCAGCCACTTCTTGAGGGGGCTTAGCCCCCAAGCCTGTGGCAATCCGCAAATCAAGATAGTCTTGGACAGGCGGAATCGTTTCAGTCCAACGAAGTTGTGCCTTAGACATACTGACGTTGCACCCCCTCTTTGTAGGCCGCGTCAATCAGCCCGCCACCTAGACACTCTTGGCCATCATAGAAGACCACTGCCTGCCCCGGTGTAATGGCCCGGACTGGTTCATCAAAAATAACAGTCGCCTGAGTCTTATCTTGGCTAAGTTTAACCGTCACTCCAATATCTTGTTGACGGTAGCGGAACTTAGCCGTGCATCGGAATTCTTCTGGCACATCCGACAAATTAGGCGCTGTAAAGGACACTTCACTGGCCGTCAGATAGTCTGAATAGAGATTTGGATGATGGAAGCCCTGACCTACATAGAGAGTTTGCGTCGTCTGATCCTTACCAATGACAAACCAAGGTTCATTGCTAGTGCCACCGCCACCAATCCCTAAGCCTTGGCGTTGGCCAATGGTATAGTACATAAGCCCCATGTGCTCGCCCTTGACCTGACCATCTAGGGTCACCATTTTGCCCGGTTTATTGGGTAGGTAGTTGGAAAGAAATTCATTGAAATTCCGTTCTCCAATGAAGCAGACACCGGTTGAATCCTTCTTCTTGGCAGTCGCCAAGCCTGCCTTTTCTGCTAAGGCACGGACTTCAGACTTCTGCAAATGGCCCAACGGGAAGAGGGCTTTCTGGAGTTGGGCTTGGGATAGTTGGCTAAGGAAATAGGTTTGGTCCTTATTATTATCCAGGCCACGCAAGAGGTGGACTACCCCATTTTCATCTCGCTCCGAACGAGCATAGTGCCCCATGGCAATATAGTCTGCCCCTAATTCCATAGCATAATCCAAGAAGGCCTTAAACTTAACTTCCTTGTTACACATTACATCCGGGTTAGGCGTACGCCCCGCCCGATATTCGCGTAAGAAATATTCAAAGACCCGATCCCAATATTCTTTCTCGAAGTTAACAGAATAATAGGGAATTCCAATTTTCTCCGCGACTTTGACTACGTCTTGGTAGTCTTCAGTCGCTGTACAGTGGCCATTTTCGTCAGTATCATCCCAGTTTTTCATGAAGAGGCCGATAACTTCATAGCCCTGCTCCTTGAGCAGCAAGGCAGCAACAGAAGAATCTACGCCTCCGCTCATCCCCAAAACGACACGTTTTCCATTTGTTGACATTGTTCTTTTCCTTTCTTTCTCTCTATGGATAACTCCGTGGAAGGCAGAGCATCCTGACATATGTGCTTAATTGATAACAGAAGAAGAGAACGAAAGCACTCTCTCGTTCTCCCCACTTAGGCTAGACTTCAGTTAAAACGTTACGCTCAACAAAACCGTCAAAGATAAAGTTAATCTTCTCCACAACCATTTCATTATGAGCTAACTTGGTCACATCGACAGCAGTTAAACCCTTGTTATTAACGGTTGAGATTTTGAGGGTCTTCAAGTCCTTGTTCACCAAGACCTTGAGCACCAAGCCATCACGATGGTGGCTATCTAGAGGACGTTTGTATTGAAAGTTACCGCCAGTTGACTCGGTAAAGCCATTGTCCCGCAAAGTATAAGGTTTGCAGGCTGGATTGATTTCGAAGGTACGGTTAAAACCTTTTAAGGTTGCTTGTTTGGTGAATGCCATAATTCATCGCCTTTCTTGTTTACTTTTGTTGTCTTGCTTTTAAGAGGCCAAGTTGTTTGACCACTTGGTCTAAGTCCGCTTGCGTCACGTCCAAACCCATGGTCAGACGAATACTTTCACGCTGCCGGTCTTCCTGGTCAGGATAGTAACCTTTAAGGACTCGACTAGGTTCTAGACTACCTGCCGAACAGGCTGAGCCAGCCGAAACATAGATCTGAGCCAAATCCAAATGGATTAAGACCTGACTAGCCTTGAGGCCTTTGAGCCAGAGATTAAGGAAGCCTGGCAAATGATGCGCCTGAGGACGGTTGACTTGATAATCAATTCCTGCTCGAGTTAGCTCCTCCAAGAAGTAAGCTTCCAAGTTTGCCAAATGCGCTTGTCGCTGCTCCGCTTCTGCTAGAGATAGATGGATAGCTTGAGCCAAGCCCTGAATATAGGCTAGATTCTCAGTTCCAGCTCGCATACCAACTTCTTGCCCGCCACCTATCAAGTAAGGTTGCAGCCCTGGTTGATCCTGCCATGCTTGGAAGTAGAGTAAGCCGATTCCTTTAGGCCCACCCAGCTTATGGCCCGATAGGCTCCAAGAAGTGGCTATCTGGTCTAGTTGCCAAGGCAGTTTGGTAATCCCTTGAACCAAGTCAACATGGAAAAAATAACCGCGCTGACGAGCTTCTTGTGCCAAGCCAGGAATAGGGTAAATGGCGCCTACTTCATTGTTGACCGCCATGGCTACCCAGCCACTAGTATCTTCCTGACTAGCCGCTAGAAATTGGTCAATCAGGCCTTGGTCACTCTCCCCATCTTGGGGTTGAATCCAGGAAATGGTCCAGCCCTGTTCTTCTAATCGCTTGAGCGCTAAATCCACTGAAGGATGTTCTACAGCCAAAGCCACCAAGTGGCGAGCTTTACCAACTGCTAGAGCACTTTGAGCCTGAGACCAGATAGCCCAGTTATTGGCTTCCGTCGCCCCTGACGTGAAGTAGAGGCAAGAAGCTGAGGCTAGGTCCAAATCTTTGGCAATGGCCTCGCGAGCCTGATTGAGAGCATACTTGGCAGACTTGCCCAATTGATAAGTGCTAGAGGGATTCCCATAAAGTTGGGATAAGGAGCTTGTGATGGCTTCGACAACTTCCGGACGAACAGGTGTTGTCGCTGCATAATCAAGATAAATAGCCATCTTGGCCTCCTCCTCTCAGACTAGACTTTCCTTCTTATTATAGCACACTCCTAGCCTTTCGCCTATCCATAAGTTTAGTCAGAAGATTTGTCTCCTCAGGCCTTTTGCGGTATGATGAATAGGCAGATAATTGATTGAAAGGAGGCCTGTCATGCTTCAACCACTCGCCTATCGCATGCGCCCACGTCAACTGGAAGATATTCTAGGTCAGGAACATCTCGTTGGCCCTGGTAAGATTATCCAACGCATGGTGCAAGCCAAGCGCCTGACTTCCATGATTCTCTACGGTCCGCCCGGTATCGGCAAAACTTCCATTGCCAGCGCTATTGCAGGTTCGACTCGTTATGCCTTCCGAACTCTGAATGCGGCCACCGATGGTAAGAAAGAACTGGAACAAGTAGTAGAAGAAGCCAAATTTTCTGGCACCCTTATCTTACTCTTGGATGAAATTCACCGCTTAAACACCACCAAACAGGATTTCCTACTACCACATCTGGAGAGCGGTCGGATTATTCTGATTGGGGCGACCACCGAGAACCCCTATATCGCCATCAATCCCGCTATTAGAAGCCGGGTGCAAATTTTTGAACTCAAGCCCCTCAGTCCTGAGCAGGTTTGCCTTGGTTTGACTCGGGCCTTAGCCGATCAAGAACGTGGGCTCGGTAAGTATCCTGTACAAGTACAGGATGGTGTTCTGGAACATTTTGCCCAAGTTTCGGGCGGTGATATTCGGACCAGCCTTAATGCCTTAGAGCTGGCAGTCCTCTCAACTCAACCGGACCAAAATGGGCAAATTATCATCGACATGGCAGTGGCCAGTGATTGCTTGCGACGTCGCCGACTTCAACAAGATAAGAATGGTGACGCCCACTACGACGTCATCTCCGCCCTACAAAAATCCATCCGCGGCAGTGATGTCGACGCTGCCCTTTATTACCTAGCCATATTACTGACTGCCGGCGAGCTGATGGTGGCCTGCCGTCGCCTGCTAGTGATTGCCTATGAGGATATTGGTCTAGGCCACCCAGCTGCCACGCAACGAACGGTCGCTGCCATTCAAGCTGCTGAAAAGCTAGGTCTTCCAGAAGCTAGTATTCCCTTAGGTTTTGCAGTTATCGACCTAGCTCTGAGTCCAAAATCCAACACCAGCTATCGCGCTATCAAGTCTGCCATGGCTGCAGTTGACCAAGGACAAGTCGCCCCAGTCCCAGACCATTTGCGAGACAGTCACTACCAAGGCGCAGACAAGTTGGGTCGAGGACTTGACTACCGCTATCCCCACGACTATCCTGGTCATATCGTAGCTCAAGAATATTTGCCTAAGGAATTAGCCCACAGCCAATTCTTCCAGCCAGACCCTAGCGGTAAGTATGAAGAAGCCTTGGCTCACTACTACCAAAAAGTTAAAGAAATCCTCAAAAAATAAGAGCGCTTACTTGCAAATTTAGCAAGTCGTGCTATAATAAAAGTATAGAAAATCTGTGGTGTACGTGACATATACACTGTGTTGACCGAACATTTTTCTTTAGATATAGGGAACCAACTCGGCTGACTTATGACAGGCCTTTTCACTTGGTAGTCAGCGGTTAGGCGTTAGGTGCCCACCTGCTTAGATTGCGGGTTCAAAACATCTATATGACCAAACGGCACTAACGGATTTGGGTAGGAACTAGGTTCCTGCCCTCTTTTTTATATAGAAAAAGAGCTTGGGGCTTGCCCAAACTCTTTCACTTATTTTTTTATGATACTTTCCGTCTCACTTGCCAGTGTGCAATAGCCAAACCCAAGAAGCTAGGTACAATCCAACCTAGACTCTGGCCACTCAGGGGCAAATAAGTAGCCAATGTGGAAGCTAATGCTTTCAATGGTAGTAGCCAAGCTAGCTCTGGCATGGCTTGAATTCCATCGATTAGCGCCACTATCCCTGTCAGTGCCATAGCCCATTGGTAGTAAAGGCTGTCGATTGCCCGACCTCGGCACAGTAAGGTGACCATAACTAGGACAATCGCCAGAGGATAGAGAAACATGAGCACCGGAACGGCCCAAGCAATAATCTGAGTCAAACCGGCATTAGCGATAAGGGTAGCCAAGAGGCTAACCGCTAGTAAGTAATGCTTGTAATCCAGACTAGGGAATAGGTCCACCATTGCCTCCGAAAAAGCCGTCAGGAGCCCTACGCCTGTCTTAAGGCAAGCTAGAATTACAATTAAGGCCAAGAGGATACTGCCTGCTGAACCGAGATAGTGATTAGCAATCTGAGCTAGTGCAATCCCACCATTAGCACTCAAGGAGAAGTGCCCCAAGGAAGTCGCCCCAGCATAGGCCAAGAGCCCATAAATTAGGCCCATTAAGAGGATACTAATGGCTCCGGATTTGACCATGCCGCTAGCCAGTTCGCCCGGCTCCTGAATCCCTAAACGATTCATAGCTTGAATCATGACAATCCCAAAAGCCAAGGCCGCTAGCACATCCAGGGTCTGATACCCCTCCAGAAAGCCTGTCGCCATTGCTTGTTGAGCATAGCGCCCCTGGGCCATCATTTGCCCAGCTTGCCCCATTGGATTGAGGATTGTCAGGGTCAAGAGTAGCCCTAAAACCAGTAAAAAGGCAGGGTTAAGAATTTTGCCAATATAATCTAGAATCTTGCCCGGATTCAAGGACAGAAAGCCCGCTACTAGGAAGAAGATGAGGGAATAAATTAGAAGACCATGTCCCTGGTGACTCGACTCGATAAAGGGGGCTACCCCAATAGTATAAGATGTACTTGCCAAGCGTGGCACCGCAAATAAAGGGCCAATTACCAGATAGAGCAAGACCGTAAAAATCACACTGAACTTTTTGCCGACACGACTGGCTAGTTCGGTTACACTCTTACTCTTAGACATCCCCATAGTGAGAATGGTCAGGAAAGGCAGACCAATGGCTGAAATCAAGAGCCCCACCACGGCTAGGCCTACCTGAGCACCACTTTCTTGTCCTAGGTGAACCGGGAAAATCAAGTTCCCAGCCCCAAATAACATACCGAAAAGCATGGACCCCAAATATAGGGCATCTTTAGACTGAAGCTTTTTGCTCATTTATCATACTCCATTTCAAGCAAAAGCAACATCCGAAAGGAATGTTGCTCTTACTTACTATTTTATTATTCTGCTTCAAAGTAAGCAGGATAATGCGTTTTGACAATCTGGTGGCAACGGTGGCAAAGGGTTGGTGCTTCCGCAATGGTACCCACTTCCGGACGAACTGCCCGGCAGCGTTCACAGACATGCCCTTGAGCGCGGCTAACAGAAACTGCATAATCGTCTAAGACTAAGGCGTGATCTGGTGCCGGCGTGGTCACTAAGTCTAGATGAGAGACAATGAGTAATTGATCTAAATCTTGACTCAAGACCTTCAAAGCCTTGGCTTGTTCTTCATTGACATAGAGGGTTACAGCTGCTTCAAAAGATTTCTTGATTGGATCTTGCTCAGCATTTTTCGCTTCCTCTAAGGCCTTTTGCACCCCTTGTTGGATGTGGAAGAAGAGTTTCCATTGATCCACAAGGGCTTGGTAAGCTGTTCCATCAACTGCTTGAGGGAATTCTGCTAACTGAACAAAACCTTCAACACCTGGTAACTCCTTCCAAGCTTCTTCCATGGTATGTAAGAGGACTGGAGTTAAGAGTGGCAAGAGGTCACGTAAGATGCCGTAGATAACAGTTTGCATTTGACGACGCGGCAAGCTATCTGGCGCTTCGATGTAGAGTACGTCCTTAGCAAAATCTAGGTAGAAGGCAGATAAGTCAACCGTCATGAAGTTGATGACCTTCTTATAGATGCTAGCAAATTCAAACTTATCGTAAGCATTTAAAAGATCGTTAACAAAAAGCTTGAACTTAGCCGTCATATATTGATCAACTGGACGTAAGTCTTCAAATGCCACACTATCCTTGCTTGGGTCGAAGTCTGACACATGGCTTAACATAAAGCGGATGGTATTCCGGATTTTACGGTAAGCCTCAGCAATTTGCTTGAGGATATCCTTAGACATCCGTACATCTGATTCTGAGTCAACACTGAGAACCCATAGGCGGATAATATCAGCCCCAAGTTCATTCATGACTTCTGCCGGCACAATAACGTTACCTAATGACTTACTCATCTTGTTCTTACCTTTACCGTCTAAGACGAAGCCTTGAGACAGCACCGCCTTATAGGGTGGCACGCCCTTAGCTGCAACCGAAGTGGTAAAGCTTGAGTTGAACCAACCACGGTATTGGTCAGACCCTTCCAAGTAGAGGTCTGCTGGGAAAGTCAGATAATCTCTGGCTTCTAAAACCCCTGCATAAGAGGTCCCAGAGTCGAACCATACGTCCATGATGTCAGTTTCCTTGGTGAATTTACCATTTGGACTAGCTGGATGCGTGAAGCCTTCAGGCAAGAGGTCCTTAGCCTCACGTTCGAACCAGACATTAGAACCATGTGTTTCAAATAAGGTTGCCACATGTTCAATGGTTTCATCTGTTAGGATCGCTTCCCCATTTTCAGCATAGAAGATAGGAAGTGGTACACCCCATGCCCGTTGACGGGAGATGACCCAGTCACCCCGGTCGCGAATCATGTTGTAGATACGTGGCTGACCTGATGGATGGTACCATTTAACTTGTGTTTCAACCGCATTAAGCAATTCTTCACGGAATTTATCAATAGAAGCAAACCATTGAGGTGTCGCGCGATAAATAACAGGTTTTTTAGTCCGCCAGTCATGCGGGTAGCTGTGGACAAATTCAGAGTAAGACAGCAGGGCACCCTTTTCCTTGAGTAATTCCACTACTAGTTTGTTCCCTTTGGCATAGAAGATACCTTCGAAGCCAGGAGCTTCATGAGTATAGTGACCTTGGTTATCCAGTGGGGACAGAATATCTAAACCATAGGCTTTACCAATATGGTAGTCGTCTTCCCCGTGACCAGGAGCGGTATGTACCAAACCAGTCCCTGCATCTAGGGTTACGTGATCTCCCACCATGAGTAGGGACTCCCGTTCATAGAAAGGATGCCAAGCAGTGAGGCGATCAAGATCTTGACCTTGATAGTGAGCCTCTACTTGGTAATCTTCCCAGTTGAGGGTTTTAGCCAGTGACTCGAGCAAGTCTTGGGCTACGATGAAATGACGGTCTCCCACTTTGACTTGAACATAGCTAGCCACAGGACTCACTGAAATCCCTAAGCTAGCTGGCAAGGTCCAAGGCGTGGTAGTCCAGATTACGAACTCAGCATTTTCAGGCACAATGCCTTTGCCGTCTTTGACCTTGAAGGCCACATAGATAGAAGGAGAGGTTACATCTGCATACTCCACTTCGGCTTCTGCTAAGGAGGATTCACTCGATGGTGACCAATAGATTGGCTTCAATCCCTTGTAGATGTAGCCTTTTGCTGCCATTTGGCCGAAAATGCGAATTTGTGCCGCTTCGTATTCAGGGGCTAGCGTCAAGTAAGGATTGTCCCACTCACCTGTCACACCTAAGCGTTTGAAGTCAGCTTTTTGACCTTCTACTTGGCGTAGGGCATATTCTTGACAGAGCTTGCGGAATTCGACCACAGACATGGACTTGCGGTCAACCCCTTCTTGCTTAGTCAGGGCAGATTCGATTGGCAGACCATGTGTGTCCCAACCCGGTACATAAGGCGACCGGAATCCAGACATAGACTTAGAGCGAATGATGATATCCTTACTAATCTTGTTGAGGGCGTGACCCATGTGGATTTCACCGTTAGCATAGGGAGGCCCATCGTGGAGAATATAGGTTGGCTTGTCAGCATTCTTAGCTTGGATTTGTTGATAGATATTCGCATCTTCCCACTCTTTTTGTAGGATAACTTCTTTTGTTGGCAAATTCGCCCGCATGGCGAAATCGGTTTGACCAAGGTTGAGGGTCTCTTTTAGTTTCATATTGACAATATTCCTTTCTTGACAGTATTAACTACAAAAAAAATATAAAAAGACGCCCCAGAACGGGACGTCGCAACGTGGTACCACCCAATTTTATTTGTAGTCATACAAATTCTCTTACATGATAACGCTCTTTAAGCGGCACCGGCTACTTAAAGTTCACCGGGCATTATAAGTAAGCTGATTATCAACTCTACAGGGAACTCTAGGCTTGCACCCTTCCTAGATCGCTGGGGATGTGTAGAAAAGATAGTGGTCTTACATCATTTCTGGTAATTCAATTTTGATGGTTTGGCCCAAGATACTTTCAACAGAAGCTTGGTCATCCTTGTCAGGTGCTGCCTTAGCTTCTACATCACCTTGAGTTTCATGGACGAATTCTTCAACGTCAGATGTAACCTGTGTCTCCACTTCTTGTTCTAAGGCAGCCACGCGCTCAGAACTACGTTCTTCAGCTTGACTATCTTCTGTCGCAGGTGTTGCAAAAGCAATTTCCTGTTCAAAAGTTTGAGACTTAATTAAATCCAATTGTTGAGTCAACATGCGTTGCATTTCGAATTGGAGGTTGCGTCCATTATGACGTAAGAGTTCTACTTCATTAGCCAAGTGGTTGACGGTATCATGTGCATTAGCAATGATGCGATCAGACTCACGTTCTGCCTCATAAATAATGAGTTCTGCTTCCTTGCGCGCATTTTGTTTGAGGCGTTCAGCCGCTTCGTTAGCAATCAAGATTGAGCTATTCAAGGATTCTTGTAATTTCTCGAAGTTCTTGATTTTCTCTTCAGCTTCCGCCAACTTACGTTTAAGGCCAGCCACTTGGTCTAAAGACCGTTCATAGTCAACAACCACTTCATCTAGAAATTCATTGACTTCTTCTTTCGCATAGCCTCTAAATTCGCGATTAAATTCTTTGGTTAAAATATCGTTTGGTGTAATTGGCATGTCACACACTCCTTTGCTCTTGCTTTCTTCCTTAGACGACTAGAACTTTAACCTTAAGACGAATATTGTCCTTGCGGGTTAGCCCTTCCTCGGCATCGATTTGAAAACGCCCAAACTTCCTAAGCGAGACAAAGTCGCCTGCCTCTAGCTCAAAATCTGGTCGATTAATTTCTAAATAATTGACCTTGACCAAGCCCCCTAAGACGGCTTCTTTTGCACGCTGTCTAGAAAAATTATAGACTTTACTCAGCATAGTGTCAAGCCTTAATGACGTGGTAATGACCGTCTGGTCTTCCCAGAGGACTTGTGGCGACAGAACCTGATCAGGCTCGATATATTCAAGCCTTACCCCGACATTTCCCATTTTAGTCACATTTTGACAAACATAAGGCGCAATCTTGGCATCCACTAGTACCTGCCAGTCCTGTCCATCGGTAATGATGTCCCCGATTCGGTTGCGTTCTAAGCCAGCCCCCAGGAGGGAACCTAGGATAGAACCATGTCGAATATTAGCAAATTTCTGCGGAAAGTGAATCTTCAAGGCTTGAATCTGGAAGTCGCTAGTTTCTAAATCATAATACTGAGGATAAAAAACCAGTCTTTGACGTTCAGCGCCTGGCAAACCGCCTTGGCAGGCTAATTGAACTTCATCTTGTCCATTAGCCAGTTGCTGGGCAATCAGGGCTTCGCGCGGAGTCACAAAGTAACTAGTTACCGGACAATAGCGACTAGCCGCATAGGCCATCTGTTCTAGTACATAGTCAATAAAGGCCTGCTCCTCTTTACGATAATGTTGATATATACCCTCTTTCATGGGACTACACTCCAACTAACAATCGCATAAGGAAATTTTGAACCAGGTAGAGAACCATCAGCGCCGCCATAACTGAAAAACTCAAGCCCCCTACAGGCGGGATAAAGCGATCAAAAAGCTCAACATAAGGCTCGACTAGGCTACCTACCCAACGTCCTAAGTCACTGTAACGGGCATCAGGAAACCAAGACATGATGGCCCAAATAATAATGAGGGTCTCGTAAGTAGTAAAGGCCCAAGAAATAAATTGTATCAGCATAATAGCTCTACCTCTTCGCTCATTTTTTCTTCCATAACAGTTATGGGCACGCTGGCTAGCTGCTAGAAGCGTAGCCTTACGTGCCCATGATGCTTGCGACTAGTTACTTAGCTTAGCCACGGTGGCGTTTGCGGAAGAACGGTGGTGTATCAAGTTCGTTATCTTCCGTTGTATCAACTTGACGGTTACGGCTAACGTCACTTGAACGTTGGAAAGTCCGCTGTGGCATCTCATGAGCAGATTCACGAGTGTTTTGTTCACGACGGATATCCCAGTCACTGAATAAGTCACGTTCGCTCTCGCGACCGCGTGGTACCAATTCGATGTCGTTACTTGCAGACACCGCTGGTTGGCTTGATTCAGGCGCATTGCTTGCAGGCGCTGCATTATAATTGTTGCGCGCTGGGCGTTGAGCCATCTTGCTAGGTGCATTCTTCTCAGTATCAATCCCAGTTGCGATAACAGTAACTACTACCTCATCGCCAAGATTTTCATTGATAGATGTACCGAAGATGATGTTAACATCGCTAGTTGAAGCGTTGGCCACGATTTCGCTAGCATCTTGAGCTTCAAAGAGGGTTAAGTCAGAACCACCGGTAATGTTCAAGAGGATTTGTTCTGCCCCATCGATTGAAACTTCCAAGAGTGGAGAAGAAATAGCCTTCTTAGTTGCCTCAGCTGTACGGTTTTCACCAGAAGCAACCCCAATCCCCATGAGAGCAGTCCCTTGATCTTTCATGACTGTCTTCACGTCAGCGAAGTCCAAGTTTACGTAACCTGGCGCAGTAATCAAGTCAGAAATCCCTTGTACCCCTTGACGTAAAACGTTGTCAGCTTCAGAAAAAGCTTCTAACATCGGCGTCTTACGGTCAACGATTTCTAAGAGACGGTTGTTAGAGATGGTCACCAAGGTATCCACGTTTTCCTTCAAGTTCTTAAGACCTTCAGCGGCGTAACGGCCACGTTTAGGCCCTTCAAAGGTGAATGGACGCGTCACAACACCCACTGTTAAGGCGCCTAATTCTTTGGCAATGCGAGCTACGATTGGAGCAGCACCCGTACCGGTCCCCCCACCCATACCAGCTGTTACGAAGACTAAGTCTGCGCCTTCAAGTACTGTACGGATTTGTTCTTCACTTTCTTCAGCAGCCTTAAGACCGACTTCAGGGACTGAACCTGCCCCCAAGCCCTTGGTTACCTTAGGGCCTAATTGAATCTTAGTTTCTGCTTGTGAGCCTTTGAGAGCTTGAGTATCTGTATTTGCTACGATGAACTCTACCCCTTGGACGCCTTCTGCGATCATACGGTTAACGGCATTACCGCCGGCCCCGCCGACCCCGATGACTTTGATAACGGCGCCGTCACGGCCGTTAATTGAATCAAATGCTAATTCCATAAATCGTTCCTCCTGAATCTTAATCGAAAAATGTTCTGAAAAATGCTTGAATTTTACTGATAATCCCATTACCTACCACAGGGACTTGGTTATCATAATTAACCCCAGCCTCTGGATCTGGAACATAGTTTGGCTCTTCTGCAGCATAGCCTCCCAGATTGGAGTATGCATCGTAGTCTGACACAGGTTCTGCTACCGGTCGTTGACGCTCTGGTCTTGCCGGACGCCGAGGTGCTTGTTGACGCGGTGGCATCATTGGCTGATTCGTTACATCCTGTGATACAGGCTCTTGATAAGATCGTTCATATCCACGATCCTGACGTGGTGCACTTGCTGCTTGATAAGTTCCTTGCGCAATGCGATGAACAACATCTAAGCCTGCAGCATATTCTACCATGCCAATAGCTGTCGTAAAGACTGGGTTCCGCATACCCATTTGCTCTGGGATATAGAGGCGAACCTTAGGACCAAAATACTCTTGGGCTAATTCTAAGACACCTGGCAAGGAAGCCGCTCCACCAGTCAAAACAAAACCGCCTGGTAAGTCGAGGGCATCGACCCCTTCCAAGTCATCTCGAACTGTCTCAAAGATTTGCGCTAAACGAGCTTCAATAATTTCCGATAAATAGCGTTCATCTACGCGAACAGGTTCCTTACGTCCAACTGTCTCCACTGGGAAGTATTCTTCTTCAGAAGTCTGACGAGAGACCGCATAACCAAACTCACGTTTAATCCGTTCTGCATTCTCTAAGGAAGTATTAAGGATTAAGGAAATATCCTTGGTGACGAAGTCGCCACCTTCTTGGTCAACGAAGGAATACTTCAATTGGTTGTCATAAATAATTGAGGCACTGGTTTGTCCCCCACCCATATCTACAATGATGGTCCCAAATTCACGTTCATCAGGAGTTAGGGCTACTTCTGCAATAGCTTGAGGTTGTACCACCAATTCCGTAATGTTGAGTCCAGCCTTCTCCACACAACGACGAATATTGTGGATGATGGTCTTAGGACCTGTAATCAGGCGCGCATAGAGTTCTAGCCGGACCCCAATCATACCTTGAGGATCGCGGATACCGGTAAAACCGTCCACAATAAATTCTTCTGGAATGATGGAAATAATTTCCCGTTCAGGTGGAACAGACCGCACCTTAGCAGCCATAATGACATTATTAACATCTTTTTCGGTAATCTCACGGGTATCACTGGAAACAGCAATCATACCGTGACAGTTATCAATCATCAGCTTGTTACTTGGTACGCCGACAATGACATCATTTATTTTAACTTGTGCTTTTTGCTCTGCTTGCGCAATGGCCTGTTGAATGGAATAGACCGTCTCATCGATATCAACGATTACGCCACGGCTTAAGCCACGTGACTTCGCGTTACCTACGCCAATAATATTGACTTGGCCATTCATGTGCTCAGCTACAACCACTTTAATTGAGGTAGTCCCAATATCTAAACTAACAAAAATTTCTGGGGTTCTCACAAGCGTTAGCCCTCCTTTGTCCTCTCACAGGGAAGCTTGATCTCCCTGGATGAGATATAATCTCTCCCTATAATTCTATCACATACTGGCCTTGATATGAAGCGAAATAATGCCTGTCACAAAGAATTAATATAGATTTTTTCCTTATTTGTCTCTGTTAGTTCTTATTCACATAGTAAAGCCTTCCCAAACTAGCTCTCGGGACACTATGAAGACGGGCATATAGTAAAAGCGAGGACTTAGTCCTCGCTTTTGTTTATCTATTAAGGTTGTTGTCCAGACTGGACTCTTACTGGCCGTTGTTGGCCTGTAAATGGCGTAAAGTAGGCACCCACTTCCAGATTAAGTGTTCCCTTCTTATCACCTAATTCTTTAAGCATTTGATTGTAGAAGGTCATCTTATGATTGAAGGTTGGTAGTACTGCCTTGACCAGGTTGCCGTCCCGCATCTTAGCTTCAAAGGCACTATTCTTGCTGGCCTCTTGACCTAGCTTGAGACTTTCAATTTGACTGAGAATATCGGGCGGAGTTTGTTTCAACATTGTTGTCAACTCTGTTACTCGACCTGATGGGGCATGAACCAAGAGTTCTGGCAATTGGTCTAGGTTGACAGCTTCTTTAGCTGCCACACTGGCACTAAAATCACCCCAAGTTCCATTATCTAAGACTGCAATCCATTGGTTTCCTGATTTAATCTTGGCTACAATGGCATGTTCTTCTATCTCTAATTGGAGACTCTGCATATTAGGACGACGTAAGGTCACCTTGCTGACAAGTGGATTCTCCTTCATAATGGCTTGTTCAATCGACTTGCGCTTAGCCATGATGTCTTTAACACGGTCAAAATCGCGAATGCCTGAGGCGGACACAATGGCTTCTCCATCCACTCGCTGATTACCCACAATCTGAACAGCATTGACATAGTGTGTCGGCAAGAGTTGATAACCCACTACTGCCAGACTTAAAACTAAGACAACAAAGACGGAAAAGAGCTTCATCTTGCCCTTGGGCCAACTTGCTTGTCCAGAATCCTTACTTGATTTTTCTTGATCAGGGAGGGAAGTGTGATGAGGTGTTTGGCGATAGTTACCCGCTCGTGACTTGGTTACGACGCGTGTCTCATAGTCCTCTTCATAATCGGTCCAGGCTGGACTTGGTTGATCAGCGTGGGACCTAATCCGATGATTGCCTTGGCGTCTGCCTGAAAAGCCAGGCTGATTAGGAACTCCTTGCGCTTCTTCATAGTCATAGGGCGCTTCCTGATAAGTACGAGGACGCTGACGATCCTGATTAGGTCGCATAACAGGTTGTCCATTCGCATCTAAGCGGTGATTGCCTTGACTTCTTTGCCGACTAGGTTGGCGGCGTTGGTTGAGCGTTTGACGGTTCTCTTGGTAATCTTCTTGATAGCGACTACGCTGATCCAGACGATAATTAGCCATTACTTCCCTCCTTTCTCTAGATTCTATTTTTCTTACTTGCAGATTTCTTCTAAAACTTTGACCAAGCGATCAGAGGCGTCACGAATCCCTAATTCATAGGCTGATTGCGCCATTTTTTCTAGGTTTTTTGGGTCAGCCATCAGTTCCTGGATGGTCTCCACTAGGCTAGTCGCAGTCAAATCTGCTTGTTTAATCATGCGAGCGGCGCCATGGTCCACAAGGGCCATAGCATTATGCTCCTGGTGATTGTTGGTAACATAAGGACTCGGCACCAGAATACTTGGCAAGCCTAATGCCGTTAATTCCGTTAAGCTAGTTGCCCCACTTCTACCGACCACTAGCTTAATTTGGCGCAAGAGACTTGGCATATTGTCGATATAAGGCACTAGACGGACGTTAGCTGGCAGCTCTTGCTTGAGGCTTTGGCGTAGTTCATCATAATGCACTCGACCTGTTGCCACAATAACTTGGTAGTCTTGTCCAGCAAAGGATGGAATAGCTTCAATGGCCGCCTGGTTAATGGCTGGCGCACCACGACTACCTCCAAACACCAAGACGGTTGGCACTTGATCATCCAACTGGAATTGCTCAGAAAGGATGGTGTCCATTTTAGGTGTAGCCACTACTTCTTGGCCACGCGGATTCCCAGTTAAAATAATCTTGCTTTCTTGCCCCTTAAAGTCACTTTTCACTTCTTCAAAGCAAGTCGCAATCCGATTGACGAAACGGCTAAGGAATTTATTGGTAACACCTGCTACACTATTTTGTTCGTGAATTAAGCTTGGAATGCCTAGACGGCTAGCTGCATACAGGACTGGTGCACAGACATAACCTCCTGTCCCAATCACCACATCTGGCTTAAAGTCTCGTAAGATTTTTTTGGCCTTGTGGACACTGGTTAACATGAGCCAAGCTGTCTTAAGATTTTCCAGAGATAAAGATCGTTTTAAACCCTGAATCTCAACTGATTGAAAGGCGAGACCTTCTTTAGCGACGATATCTGCCTCCAAGCCCTTTTGACTACCTACATAGAGGCACTCTACTTCTGGATATTTAGCTTTAATGACTTGATAGAGGGCGAGAGCTGGGTAAATATGACCACCCGTTCCGCCACCTGAAAGTACAATACGTTTAATTTCAGCCATGCATGACTACCTCCCTTTTAGTCCTTATAAGGTTTTTCGGCCAGATAAGACTGGATTAAGTCCACAAAATGCTGACCTCGTACCTCAAAGTTAGCGAATTGATCCCAGCTTGCGCATGAAGGTGAGAACAAGACTACTTCTCCCGCTTGAGCAGCTTCATATGCAGCTAGACTTGCTTGATCTAGGTTCTCAAAAAGATGTACGGCTGACACTCCAGCTTGTCGGAAAGCCTTAGCCATTTTTTCTTTACTTTCCCCATAGAGAAAGGCCTCTACAACATACTCCAAGTGAGGGATTAAATCATCAAATTCATTGCCTCGATCTAGACCACCACCAATATAACGGATTGGTTGGGTAAAACTCTTAAGAGCAGTAGTAGCTGCTACCATATTGGTTGACTTAGAGTCATTGTAGAAGATACGACCCGCTGATTTAGCAATAGGTTGCAAACGATGAGGCATGCCAGCATAGGCACTCAACTCCGCTTGAATAGCTTGGTTGGAGACGCCTAGTAACTTGGCCACTGCAATTGCTGCCAGGGCGTTTTGGACGTTATGGTCACCAGGCACGCCAATTTGTGACACTTTGGCTACTTCCTCACCGCGGAAATATAGAGCATCCCCTTGGCGGTAGGCACCCTGGGCCTGCACCTCTGGGCTGGCTGGCAAATGACTAAACGGCACCTGCTGGGCTTTAACCTGATTAGCATGCGCACGAAGGGTTGAATCCGTCACATTATAGACCCAGAAATCGGCAGTTGTTTGGTTAGCCACTAATTTGAATTTAGCAGCTTCGTAACCTTCCTGATTACCATGATAATCCAGATGGGCTGAAGTTAGGTTGGTCATAACTGCAATGCTTGGTCGGAACTTCTCGGTCCCCATCAATTGGAAGCTAGATACTTCCATTACGATTACATCTTCAGGGCTTGCTTGGTTAGCTGTTACAAGTGACGGTACCCCGATATTGCCTGCTAAACGAGCCTGACCTTGTGGCCGGTGTGCTAGCATTTGATGAATCCAACTCGTCGTGGTGGTCTTGCCATTACTTCCTGTCACCGCCACAATAGGACATGGCGCAATCCAAGAAGCTAGCTCAATATCTGTATAGATAGGCAAGCCTCGTTTTTGGGCTTCCTCAATTAAAGGTACATGATAAGGTATCCCAGGGTTCTTGACCATAAAATCAAAATCCTGATCTAAGAGTTCTAGCGGGTGCCCGCCATCTACCACCTTAACACCTCTGTCCATAAGCAAATGGACCGACGAATCTTCTAGAAGATTTCCCCGGTCATTTAAGGTTACTTGTGCCCCTTGAGTTAAGAGATATTCAACGACAGAGCGTCCCGTCATAGCATAACCCATTACTAGCACTTTTTTATTTTTTAAATCTTGACCCATTTGTCCCATTAAACTCCACACCTTATCTGATTAGAATATGAAATAATAGCCTAACCCTGCTAAGAGGCCAACGAGCCAAAATACGGTCACAACTTTTTGTTCACTCCAACCACTCATTTCAAAGTGATGGTGAATCGGGCTCATCTTGAAAATTCGTTTACCAGTTAGCTTGAAGGACGCTACTTGTAACATGACGCTGGCAGTTTCTACTACAAAGACAATCCCGACTAAGAGTAAGCTCCAAGGATTGTTAACTAGGAGCGAAATCACTGCTAAACCAGCGCCTAATGCCAAGGAACCGACGTCCCCCATGAAAATCTTGGCCGGCTTTTTATTATAATACAAAAAGCCAATTAATGCACCTACCACCACCAAACAAATCAAGGCTAAGGAGGTTTGCTTGCTCTTAAGTGCCATGGCCCCATAAACACCATAAGCAAAAATATTTAAGCCTGTTGCTAAACCATCCAAACCATCTGTTAAGTTGACTGCGTTGGAGAAACCTGTAATCCAGATAAAGGCGAAAATACCAATCACAAGGGCATTACTGATAAGGAAAGGTCCTAGGTTGAAGGCTAATTCTACCTTATTCAAGAGACCAATTAAAACGATAATACCAGAAAAAATCAATTGGGTTAAGAATTTTTGACGTGGCGTCAAACCTTCATTTTGATGGCGGAAGATACTAATAAAGTCATCGATAAAGCCAATCCCACCGAATAACAAGAAGGTCAACAAGAGCATCCAGACACCACCGTCTAAGAGTCGCAAGAGTGTGGCAGCTCCTAGAAGTGTTACTAAAATGGCCATGATAAAGACCGTCCCACCCATGGTAGGTGTCCCTGTCTTGACTTCATGCCACTTAGGGCCTTCTTCACGGGTTGTCTGCCCAATCTTTCGGTAGTTAAAGTAGCCGATAAAGAACGGCATAATGATTACCGTGATTGCAAAACTCACGGCCATTGGCAATAGTAATTCCATCTCTCTCTTCCTCTCTGCTTATTATTTCTTCGGCCTTCCTAGCCAAAGTGGCGGGTAACAGCCGCTTCAATTTCTGTTACTTCATCATAAGGTAACTTGTCATCACCAATAATCTGGTAGGGCTCGCTACCCTTGCCGGCAAAGACCAATAAATCCCCTGCTTGCGCCTGAGAAATGACATAGTCAATGGCTTCCTTGCGATCTTCAATGACCTTATAAGGCACTTCATTGTGACTTCCAATTAACTCAGCACAAATTTTCGCCACAGGTTCATGCCTTGGATTATCAGCTGTGAATATGATCCAATCCGAATATTCAAAGACCTTGTCCCCAATTTCCGGGCGCGCTCCACTATCGCGATTACCGCCACTGTGTCCAATAATGGTAACTAGGCGTTTAGGCTCCTGAGCCTTTAACTCTTGAAGCACACGTTCAATGGCATCTGGTGTGTGGGCAAAGTCGACTACCACTTGGAATTCTTGTCCTAAATCTAGTCTTTGCATCCGGCCCTCAACCCCACCAAAGCTAAGCATTAAATCAACTACTGTTTGAGGTTGGACATGGTAATAGTCTACCAAGCAAAGAAAGGCCGCCATAAAGTTAGCCACGTTGTATGCGCCAAGCATAGGGCTAACAACTTGATAGGTCTGATTGCGATAATGCAGTCTGAAGGTTTGGTTACCATCCTTAACCGCTAGTTGGTCAGCATAGGCACTGGCTTTAGAATCCTGAAGACTATAAGTCAAAACATCCGCTGAAGTTGCTTGCATCATAATGGAAGCATAAGGGTCATCTGCATTGATAATAGCCAGTCTTGGCCCCTCTCCCGCAAACTTTTGTCCTAGTTGGGCAAAAAGCAAGGACTTAGCATAGGCATAGCCTTCCATGGTTTTATGGAAATCCAAGTGCTCCCGAGTTAAGTTTGTGAAGATGGCACAGTCAATATCTGTTGCCCAAAGACGCCCCAAGGCTAAGGCATGAGAAGAAGCTTCAATTAGAGCATCCTGACAACCTACCGATACCATTTCAGCAAATAACTGCTGAAGAGCTAAGGCATTGGGCGTCGTGTTGATGGATGGATAATAAGTCTGATCCACCTTATAATGTAAGGTCCCAATGAGCCCTGTCTTATGCCCTAATTGCATGAGCAAATCACTGATAAGACTAGAAATGGTTGTTTTACCATTAGTCCCGGTGACTGCCACCACATTAAGATGCTCGGTAGGCCGACCAAAAAACTGATTAGCTAACAAGGCTTGTGCTCGGAAAGTTGAAGGAACCAAGAAAAAGCTTAATGGGTAGTCTTGCCAATTTTCAGGCAGGACTTCTACCACCATAAGTTTAGCCCCAGCCGCTGCTACTTGTTCCACAGCAGTGTGGCCGTCAAATTGTAGGCCCTTAATGGCAACAAAGGCACAACCAGACACTAAGTTACGTGTATCGTTAACTAGTTGCGTGATTTCCCCTTTGATTTCTGGGCCATACAATTGACCACTAGGAACTGCTCTTAGTAAGTCTTCTACTTGCATCCTATGTCCTTCTTTCTTCTTATGGTTTCACCATAATATATTCGATATAGTCATTAAAAAGTTTACCTAAAATCTGCGATCCAAGAAGCCCGTGATCTTGTTGCGGCCGCTTCATGGCCATATAGAGCATGTATTTAGGATTATCTGCCGGGAAGAAAGTTACCACTGAGTGATAGTAGTCATTTGCTCCCGTTAGATAGCCTGAACCATTAGGATCTGCGATTTGGGCGGTCCCTGTCTTAGCCGCAACTTTTACATATGGGTTACGGAAGGAGACTGCGGTCCCATAGGGCTTCTCAACCGTGTCCACCATAAGTTGGAGAACATGATTGGCTGCTTCCTTGGAAATTGGCTTACCTAAGACTCGGGATTGGAATTCACCTGCTGAATCCAATCCTTGAACCACTTGAACTTTCAGCATTTGCCCCTGATTCCCTATACTACTATAGGCTTGTAAGAGTTGGATAGGCGTAGCAGAGAAACCTTGGCCAAAGCCACTCATAATTCGTGAAACCGGGTTGTCAAATTGGAAGTTACCGGTTGTTTCATTTTCAAGACCGAAGTCAGTTCCCTTACCGAAGCCAAAGTCGCCTAACTTCTTGACCCACTCTTGGTCTCCCATGCGGTTAACTAGATTGACCATGGCCACGTTACTAGAACGTGCCAAGCCTTCTTCAAAACTAATCTGCCCCCAACCTACTTTGTTATAGTCCTTAACCACTTGGTCGTAGACTTGGATAGAGCCTGATTGATAGAGTTCACCTGGTTTATAGAGTTGGCGATCATAAGCTACCGACATGGTTAGAATCTTAATAGTTGAACCTGGTTCATAGGCTTCTTCCACCATCAAGTTTTTCCATTCTGCCTCAATGCCTTCTCGAGTATTGAGATTAAAACTTGGTCGTTGGGAAGCTGCTACTAGCTTACCAGTTTTGGCTTCCACTAAATAGGCTTGCAAAGCTTCCGGTTGGTAAGTCATTTGGTATTGGGTCATTAATTCTTCCAATTTGTTTTGTAGACGTGAGTCTAAGGTTAGATGTAAATCTTTGCCAATTAATTGGCGAGTCGACGACTGGTTGCCATCTTGACCGCTAAGACTGACATTATAGGCAGCTTCTAAGCCCAGTTTACCCTCTAGGACTTGAGCACTTAAAGGTTGGTCTTCTTCCTTAGCCGCTGCCGTCGCATAGCCAATCAGGTGAGATGCATAGACATCATTAACATATTTACGTGTCGTTTCGCTGACAAAAACTAAGCCTGGTAGATTTTCGGACTCAATCGCCTTTTTAGTTTCAGATGACAAATGTTGACCAGCATTCCCAAACTCTACTTGGTAGACATTGTTTTGAGTCAGTTGAGCTAAAATCATATCGCGATCTAAGCCCAAATGCTTAGCCAAAGTTTTTGCCGTCACATCAGGGTCTTTGACAAGGTTAGTGTCGCCCCAATCGCTGCGAAGCACCGCAAAAAGAGAATAAGAAGTAGTATCCATCGCAATAGGGTTCCCTTGTTGGTCAAAGATACTCCCCCGCCTTGCCTCGGTAATACTACTTCTCTTGGTCCCTGTTTCATGGTAGGCAGTTAAATCCTGCCCATTACTTGTTTTGAAAAGGCTAATTTGGGCGAAACGGAAAATCGCGATACTTGCTAATCCAGCAAGGAGGATTGCCAAGAATCTGAGATTACGTTGAATCATTTGATTATTTGGTTGACTCATGGCTTGGTCAAATCCTTCACACTATCTTGGCGGACCTTCATTCCTTGCTTTTCAGCCGCTTGTTTAATGTTATCGTATTTATATTGTTCCGTCATTTGATCACGCATGACATCTGTCTGTTTCTGTAACTCTAAGGTTTGTTGCATCATCTCTTGGCTAGAACGTTGAATAGATTGAGTCTTGGACTGCATCATGAGATTAACAAAGACACTACCCACCACAACCAAAAAAGTAAGCATGAGCAAGAAAACCTCATAAGGACTGAGTCTCAAAGAACCCACTCTGCTTTTAGTTTGACTACCCACTCTAGGACGACTGACTAAATCAGGCGCACCTAACGCTGGGCTGTCATCAATTGCCGCACTGGTCGCTAAAGGCGGCTCTGGGTTTGCCACTTGGCGGTAACGAGCCTGGGAACTGCGCTTAAAATATTGTTCGCTTGTTACTGTTTCAGCCAATGGTATCCCTTCTTTCTGTTTCTAATTCTTGCTTTTCTATTAATTCTTGCGGAGAATGCGCAACTTAGCACTCCGCGAACGATTGTTGGCCTCTAATTCTTCTGGACTGGCTACAATCGGTTTGCGATTGACCAAGCAAAAAGGCGACTGCATTTGGCCAGGCAAAACTGGTAAACCCCGAGGCACTTCTGGCCCTTGACTTACTTCTTTGAATAATTGCTTAACCAAACGATCTTCCAAGGAATGGAAGGTGATGACGCTAATACGCCCCTCTGGTTTCAAAAGAGTCAGCGCCTGCTCCAGTGAATCTTCGACCGCCCCCAACTCATCGTTGACAGCAATTCGAATGGCCTGGAAACTACGTTTTGCTGGATGCCCACCCGTACGACGGGTAGCAGCAGGAATGGCCATTTTGACAATTTCTGCTAATTCAGTCGTTGTCTCGATAGGTCGCTGAGCACGTCTTTCTTCGATAGCACGTGCAATACGCTTGGCAAACTTCTCTTCTCCATAACGATAGAGAATGTGCACCAAGTCTTCATAAGGCCAGTCATTGACAACCTCATAGGCACTTAAAGCCTGCTCTTGGTTCATCCGCATATCTAGACGGGCTTCTTGTCCATAACTAAAGCCACGCTCGGCCACATCAAGTTGTGGCGAAGACACTCCTAGGTCATAGTAAATTCCGTCCACTTGGTCAATACCAAGCTCTTCTAAAGCCTGCTTCAAATGACGGAAATTTTGGTGAATAAAGGTAACTTGGCCTTTTTCAACATAGTCAGCCAATTTAAGTTTGGCATTGTTAATAGCCGTCATATCCTGGTCGAAGGCATAGAGATGCCCTTGAGGTCCTAGTTGGTCCAGTAAATACTGGGCATGACCAGCGCCCCCTAAGGTGCAATCAACATAGACGCCGTCTGGCTTGATATCCAAACCATCAACGGTTTCATGCAAAAGCACCGTCTCATGTTTAAATTCCATTGTCTTCACTCCGTCACAGGTCAAAATCCATCATACCTTCAGCAATTGCTTCATAATTTTCTTCGGCGTCACCGACAAATTCATCCCAACGTTCGCTGCTCCAAATTTCGATGCGATCAGAAACACCAATGACACGGCATTCCTTATCAATCTTAGCGTAGTCAAGAAGCGTCTGTGGCAAGTTAATCCGACCTTGCTTGTCAATTTCTACTTCAGTGGCAGCTGAGTAGAAGAAGCGGGCGAATTGCCGAGCATCTTTTTTCATAAGGTTGAGTTTCTTTAATTTTTCTTCTTGCACGGCCCAGTTTTCCATAGGATATCCGAACAAACAGCCATCCAAGCCCCGGGTCACCACGAATTGGCCACCTAGTTCAGGCCTAAATTTAGCAGGCATAGTCAATCGCCCTTTGGCATCAATATTATGTTGAAATTCTCCAATTAACACGATTGCATACACCTCCCATGATAGCTTACCCATATTCTACCACATTCCACCACTTTTCACCACTCCTTCTTGCAAATTTCATAAAAAAAAGCCCGCTAGAAAACTAGCGGCGCTTAAAAAGCTTATTATATCAAGGTTTTACCAGGTGGGAAGGAGTGGTAAAAAGGTGGGGGATTTTCCCTAAAGGATCCACAAGCTAGCAATGCGAAGGAGCATGAGCCCTAATAGCATGCTAGAAAAGGATAGGAAGACGACTCGACTAGCCTGGTGAAGGTAGCGGCGGTAACTGAAAACGTCAATTCGTCGAATGTAGTCGTAGAGGTGGACTACTAGAATAATCAAGGTCAGATAGAGAGTTAAAAGTCCTAGACTGAATCCAAAAATAAAACTACTGAAGCCATGTATCAATACCCACCACATGGGGAGGAGCATTTCAGCAAGTGAAAACTTGTAAAAAGAAAAGGAGGACATTGCTTCACGGAAAAAACGATCAAACAAAAAAACATAAATAACTGGCAATAGATATAATAATAATTCCCGCCAATCAAATGGATACATAACTTCACCTCCTCATTCCCCTTATTATAGCATGTAATACTATCCTTGCCTATCCCCCTACATAGGCATCTATGGGGAAATACTACTTTGCTTACTTATACAAAAACGTCCACTCCCAAGGAGTGGACGACTGTCTTATTTCATGACTAGATCAATAATATGACGCCAAGTATCTTGGCTTAGCACTTCCCAGAAGTTGCCCTTGCCAATTATGGCATAGCCAATAATTAGCCCGATGACAAAAAACAAGAAAAGTAAGAGCAGGTACATAATGACCCGTAATAAAGTCTTGCCAACAATGGCCCAGACGGATTTTTTCATAAGTTTTTCTGCCATAAGGACTCCTTTCTACCCTAAAATACGACGTTTGATACGTTGTAAGCGACGCTTCAATCGTTGGCGCCATGTCGGGTTGGTACGTTCTAATTTACCTGAGAGAATCAAATCTAACATCAAGCCTGACCCAATCGCCACACAGTTCATGGGTTGTTCTGCCTTAAGGACGCTGACCTTAAGGAAATCTGTCAGGAAGGTATCCATGTGATAGATTAAGGCGCCTCCCCCAGTTAAGAGGATGCCTTTCTCCATAACATCTGCGGCCATCTCAGGCGGGATTGTTTCTAAGACTCGCTTAGCTACTCGGGCAATCTCAATCAAGATTGGTCGAATAGCCTGACAAATCATATTAGAATCGACGTTAACTGACTTAGGCAAGCCGGTCAAGAGGTCGCGTCCCTTTACATCATAGGTTTCTACTTCTTCCTCCGGTAAGAGAACAGCAGACGCGACCGCCTTCTTCAGGCTTTCGGCTGAACGTTCACCAACCAGAATGTGGAAATTGTCTTTGAGATATTGAATGATGGCTAGATCTAAGTCATCGCCAGCCAATTTAATGGATTCACTGGCAATTACTTCACCCGCAGAGATGACTGCAAAGTCACTCGTACCACCACCAATATCAATGACCATACTACCCGATGAGCTCAGCGGGTCAATACCGGCACCTACACCGGCTACCTTTGGTTCTTCCTCTAAGTAGATACGCCCTCCACCTGCACGTTCGACAGTTTCAATTAAGGCTAGGCGTTCAATCTCGCTTACCTTTGATGGGGCACAAATTAAAACATTGGGTTTAGCAAACCAAGAGGTTAGATTCAAACGTTGCATAAAGAGCATAAGCATGGCTTCTGCAATATCAAAATCAGCAATGACGCCACCCTTTAGCGGTTGAATAACCTGAATGGATTCAGGTGTCCGGCCCATCATTTCATAGGCTTCATGGCCAATAGCAATGACTTCTTGGCTGCGTGTATCAATGGCTACGACAGAAGGCTCATTCAGGATAATCCCTTTACCGTATAAATTCACTAAAACATTTGTTGTTCCTAAGTCTATTCCGACGTTTTTAGCCATTTAAGACCCCCCTCTATGCAAGAGTCGTAGTCTTTTGTGGCGTTGCTACTTGAGCACTATTAACCCGGTCAATATTAGCACCTAAGGCTTTGAGTTTCTCATGGAATCGGAAGTAGCCACGATCTAGATACTTCAATTCAGAAACGCGGGTCACCCCTTCAGCTGTTAAACCTGCAATAATTAAGGCTGCAGCTGCGCGTAAATCGGTGGCCTTAACGCTAGCACCATAGAATTGGGTAGGACCTTCCATGACCACATTTTGGCGATCAATGGTAAAGTGGGCATTCATCCGGCGCAACTCTTCAAAGTGCATAAAGCGATTCTCGAAGACTGTTTCGGTCAAGGAGCTTGAACCTTCAGCTAAGAGTTGGGCGATCGACATTTGTGCTTGCATATCGGTTGGGAAGCCAGGATACGGCAAGGTCTTAACATCTGTTGGATGCAAAGTCTTAGGTCCAATGACCCGAAGACCATTTTGATACTCATGGAATACAACACCCATTTCACGCAATTTGCTAATCAATGGCATGTTGTGTTCTGACACAGCTCCTTCAACTAAGACATCGCCTTGGGTCACAGCGGCTGCCACCATAAAGGTACCTGCTTCAATTCGGTCTGGAATCACATCATGGGAGGTCCCATGTAGGGCTTTGACCCCATGAATCTTAATTGTTTCCGTCCCAGCGCCGACAATATCGGCTCCCATTCGGTTTAAGAAGTTAGCTAAATCCACAATTTCTGGCTCACGCGCTACGTTCTCTAAGATGGTAGTACCTTCTGCCAAGACAGCTGCCATCATAATATTTTCAGTCGCGCCCACACTTGGGAAGTCCAAGTAGATACGCGCACCCACTAACTTATCAGCCTGTGCTTCGACATAGCCTGCTGCGCGTGTAATTTTTGCCCCCAGAGCTTCAAAGCCCTTGAGATGGAGGTCAATAGGACGAGTCCCGATGGCACAGCCACCTGGCATCGCCACTCGTGCATGACCAAAGCGAGCCAAGAGTGGCCCCATCACAACGATCGATGCCCGCATCTTGCTGACAAAGTCATAATCAGCTGTGGTTGACACAGGACCGGTTGCGTCTAAAGTCATTTCATTATTTTCTTGATCAAATTCATTACTTACGTTAATTGCAGTCAGTAAGTTGTTAAGGGTAAAGACATCTGATAAGACAGGCACATTAGACAAATTAACCTTGCCTGTTTCTGCTAAAATAGCCGCAGCCAAGATTGGCAAGACCGCATTTTTAGCTCCTTCAACTTTGACTACACCTTCTAATCGATTACCACCTTGAACAATAATCTCTTCCATCAAAAATTCTCCTATTCTTACGCCTATTCGTTTTGGAGCGAACAAATAGGGATACACTCTCTTATTTAAGGAAACCTAACAATAAGTTCTGTAAGGATTCCGTCATTTCAATCATAAACGACCCGACTAAGTGCCCCACTGCAAGGCTAACCATGACATAAACTGCGTAGGCTCCTTGCTTAGCATTCTGGCGCATGAGCTGATTCCAGTTCACACCCCGGAAAATGAGGAGACTCATCCCTAGGATGATAAGACGAAGACATAGTACTGCCATACCATATACACTCGTCTGCATGTCTATCACTCCTTCAAGTCCAAGACTATGATAACATAAGTTCTATGGAAAAAGAAATAGTTAATCTCCTTATCTTTAATTTGTCATGATTCTGACCCATTTCATAAGGGTATTTTGGGGTCACTGAAAGCTAGACGGACAAGTTTTCTTTCTCTTTACATTCCCACTTTGTGTCATAGAGATAAAAATCACAGCCTGAAAGTCCAAGACCTCCAGGCTGCAATCAAACAATCTATAGTAAGTGACTAAAATCTGGGCTACTTACCTTGCCGTAATCCGCGCCAACAACTTCAGTTTGGGTACCTGCAACCGCTCGCTCAACTAATCCTTCCACATCCAGGAGAGCTTCTAACTCCATTACGGACGTCAATTTGGGCTTGGTACGTGGTGATTTAGGAGCAAAAACTGTACAGCAGTCTTCAAATGGCTCATTGGAGATTTCATAGGTCCCAATCGCTTCCGCCTGCGCAATAATATCGTTCTTGTCTATTGCAATTAAAGGCCGCAAAATCGGCACGGAAGTCACTTGGTTGATAGCCCGCATGCTCTTCAGTGTCTGAGAGGCCACTTGCCCTAAGGATTCTCCCGTCACAATAGCATCAGCTTGTTGACGATTCACTAGCGCCTCCATGACCCGAAGCATCATACGACGCATAATGGTCATGGAAAAATCATCGTGAACCTTATCCTTAATTTCTTCTTGAATTTCAGTAAAAGGCACGCAATGATAAGTCAAGCTTCGACCATATTGAGCCAATTGAGCCGTTAATTTTTTGGTCTTTTCCAGAGCTTGCGGGCTCGTATAAGGCGGGCTGGCAAAATGAACTGCTTCAATTTCCAAACCACGCTTCATCATCTGATAGCCTGCCACAGGAGAGTCAATCCCCCCAGACAGCATGAGTAAGGCGCGACCGCTAGCTCCATAAGGTAATCCCCCTACCCCTTTGTAGGACAAGAGGCTTAGGTAGGCGCCAGCCTTTTGGATACTGATCGTTAATTTGTAATCTGGGGTCTTGAAGTCTACTTCCAAATCTGGATAAGCTAAACCTAGGCAAGTTCCCACTTCTCTCTGTAAGTCCATGGTGTCGTAGGCAAAGGTTTTATCAGAACGTTTGGCTAAGACTCTAAAAGAACTGCCAGCAGCTGGCTTCACTTCTTCAAACAAGGCCAGCGCTTGAGCTTTGATTGCGTCCAGATCCTTGTCCACGCGATAGACTGGCTCGAAGCGCGAAATACCTGGTACTGTCTCAAGCCGTTCAATCACTGTTTGGTAAGGCGTTTCTTGCCATATCAAATGCATAAAGTCGTATTCAGGCACAATCTTAATTCGCTCTAAATCCTGGGTACGGTAACGGATATGCTCAGCTAATTTATTAATAAACATTTTTTTATTGCGACCCTTAGTTGAGAGTTCGCCATAATGAATGAGAATTTGTTTTTGACTCATGATTTTCCTCGTGTTTTCTCAAATTGTTGGCTAATTTTTGGAATGGCTACTAGACATTTTTCAATATCCTGGTCACTGGTATCCGCTGCTAGGCTAAAGCGCAAGGCGGATTGTGCTAAGTTTTGGGGTACGCCCATTGCCGCCAAACTGTGATGGTCAGATTTTACTCGACTGGAACAAGCACTGGTAGTTGACACATAGATACCTTGGGTCTCGAAGGCATTGAGCAGGACCTCGCCAGGAATTCCTGGAAGAGCTGCGCACAAAATATGAGGCGCTGCCGTTTCTTGGGCAAAGATAACCCAACCTTGCGCGCTTAAGGCTTGAGCTAATTGCTGGCCATAGGCCTTAAGTCGCGAACGTGTCTGACCTTGTTCTCCATGGGCTAGACGTAGGGCCTTGGCAGTAGCCACAATGGCGGCTAGGTTCTCAGTCCCAGATCTTTGCCCCTGCTCCTGGCCTCCCCCCGTCATAAGGGGAACCAAATCTACGCGTTGGCGGCAGGCCAAAATCCCCACCCCGCGTGGCGCGTGAAATTTGTGGCTAGACAAACTCAAACAATCAATTCTGGCCTGCTGAATCCGAGACAATTCAGTTGTAACTACCTGAACCCCATCGACGTGCCAGACAATATTTGGATAGTCTGCTAAGATTTGCGCCATCTGGTCCAAAGGCTGGCAAGCCCCCATCTCATTATTGACAGCCATGGTGGAAACCAGCAAAACTTCTGGTCCTAACTTAGCCTGGATAGCTTCCAAATCTACTTGCCCTTGGTCAGTCACTGGCAAAGTGGCCCAGGTCAGACCTTGACTTTCGATATAGTCTCTTTGGCTTAAAACTGCAGGATGCTCAAAAGGACTGACTAGAACCAAATTAGCCTCGGGCCGACGTTTGTGGGCCTGGCTTACAATCCGTTGGAAGACCCAGTTATTGGCCTCAGTGCCTGAACTAGTAAAGTAGATTTCCTGTGGATGATAACCTAATAGTTGACCAACTTGGGCACGAGCCTGTTCCAAAAGTTGTCGACTCTTACGTCCTAGGCCATGAGCACTCGACGGATTAGCAAAAAATTCTTGAGCCACCTGGCTATAGGTAGCCAAGACTTGGGGATGAATCCGGGTAGTTGCGGCGTTATCCAGATAAATCATCACTTTCCTCCTCTTGCAAAAAGGCCCGACAACACGTGTCTTGGGCCTTTTGTTTCTAAACTATCTAGCACTTAACAATCCTAAAATTGAGTGCTCCGCTTTTCTTGGTGGTACATGCGACGTACTTGAGTCGGCGCATCTGGGTCAACTCGTCTAAGGGTTTTCTCAATAATCGCTAAGGCTTCTTGATACTTAAACTCCCGATGGAAGAGGTATTGAGCCTCTTTGATTGCTGCATCCACTTCAGGATAGTCATAGCGGAATCGATTGCTCTGTTGAATCATGTATTCGGTCAACATAGCACTGTCTACCACTGACTCTGTCATTTCTTCTAAAGCAGCAAGGTGACGCTCTAACTCATCTTCTAAGCTTTCAATTTCATCCATATCAATACGAACTCGGTTGAGTTGCTTAGCCAAGTGCTCCACTTGATCTGTTACACGATAGAACTGATCGTAGAAGGAATCACTGAGACCAGGCAGATGACTTTTCTCGATCCGACGCTTAATATTGCGTAGAGCTAATTCATAGTCATCCAAGTTAGTCTTGGCATCCTTCTCACGCGTGTTGAGTTGAGCAATTTTGTTGGTAATTGCCAATACTTGCTCATCAATTTCTTCGATACGCTTGCGAATTTTCTTAATGCGACCTTCAGCTTGAGTATAAACCACTGCAGACCCTTCAGTCTCAGCCACCAAGTCTTTGAATCGGTTATATTCATGGCGGATTTGATCGCTTAAATCAGCAATTTGATCCACTTCATTCTCATGGAGAATATAGCTTTGCGCGATACGGTCTACTTCAATGCCAGCATAACGCCCATTTTCAGCCACTTCATCAATTTTGCGACGAAGACTTTGGATGTTCTTGTTGACATAGTCTTTGGCTTCAATTTCAGTTTCCATCAAATCATATAGCGACTTGATATCACGTTCTGCCTTATCCATCAGAGTCTTAGCTTCTGATAAGTCGGCATTCTTGATTTCATTCTTGGCATCGTTCAATTTTTCTTGAATTTCGTCCACTTTCTCTAGAATGGCTACGCCATCAAAGTCAAAGCGACTGTCTACCATCTTCTGGTAGCCTTCACGCAAGTCATCTAGGGAGTCTTCGTATTCATTCTTAATCTTGTCGTACATCGACGGGATACGTTCCAAGATGTCTTCTAGGCTGGTCATGTCTGCATCAATGGTCTTGAGCATATCACGCGCTTCTAGATGATCCCCATTTTCAGTGTACTCATTGTACTTAGTGAAGTTGAGTTCCAAATACTGAAGGTTTTTCTCCAAGGTCTCAATGGCAGGACCGTAATCAAAGCTGTGGTTCATGACATTCTTGCGTGCTGAATTATAACGCTCATGTAAAGCAGCATTCAACTCATTGTTGTCAACTTCTACCTGCAGAAGATCAGACAAGTCTTGATGGAGGTCTTGCACCTTAAGCATGGTTTCATCAATCAACTGACGTGCTTGAGCAATAGTTCGGCCAGTCCGCACAAAATTCAGTTGATCTGCATATTGTTGGGCCCCAACTAGGGCAGATTCAATCTCTACAAACTGGAAGTTAGTAATGGATTGCCACTGGTTAACCAAGCTCTCATACTTGCGTTTTGTTTGACCCGATAGGCTCATATTCTTAAGGAGGAAGAGTTGATTGGCAATCGGTATCGCCATCATCTCCTCTTTTCTTGCTTCAAGTTCTCGGATGCTTTGCGTATTTCTAGATCGGTAGAAGTGGTAGGCAAAGTAACCAAGCACACAAACCAAAATGATTAATAGTAATATACCTGTAAATTGCAATGTGTTCGCTCCTCCTTATGTCTATTTTTAGGCCTTAACTAGAAAAAAGCCTAAATAATCATTTTCGATTATACCACTAATGGTGGGGATTATAAAGCAAAAAGTTAGATTTGAGCATTAAATGTAACAATTGAAATATCTAACAAATCAAAAGACCCTCGGCATGCCATGAGGCGTGCCGAGGGTTAGCTATTACCCTATTGCGGATTTTGGCTATTATTAGCAGGTTGGCTTGCTTCACCTGACTCAGTTCCCGGTTGAGTTGGGGCAGGTTGGTTTTGATCTTGACTAGCAGGAGGCGTTGAAGCATCACCTGAATTTTGATTTGGAGCTTGAGACTCTTGATTATTAGAACTATTAGGTTGATTGTCACCACTATAGCCTGGAATCTTGAAGTCTTGTGGTAAGTTAATGGTTAAGTCTACACTTGGTTTAACATCCACACCATAGGCGTTTTGGAAACTAAAGAGTCCATTGGCTACAGGTGTCACATTTGGCTCAATCCCCACGCTGACTTGACCAGTCGCAGTATCATAGAAGAGGTGATCAGCTGTTGACACATGGGTCACTAAGTCCACCCGAGGCAAGGCAGTAATCTTGCTACCATCTTGAACAAATTCGTAAGCATATACTTCATTAGCATAACCCGTTGCTAGGGCAAACTTATCTGTTAGGCTCTTGATATCTGCTTGGTTACCCACTGCTTCAGCCGCATTAAGTTGAGCGGTCCAACGTTGTTTAACACTGGTGTAGTCGTTACCCAAAGCTTCCTTACGATCCTTATCCAAAGTGTTGGTGTATTGATAGAGGTAAACACGTAATTGGTTGAGAGCTTGTTTCTCCTCAGGTTTCATATCTGGTAAGAATTTTTCCAGAATGAAGGTATGAGAGTAAATATCATAAACTGGCTCGCCATTTTGCACACGTTCATAGAATTTCTTGAACATTGCAGGCAGAATTGGGTTGTAGACAGCCTGGTCAGAGTAATCCTTGCGTTCGGCATTTAAGATATCTTCCTTGCTTGGTGCGCTAGTTTCATCTAAGCTGTTGAGGACTTCCTTCCAAGGCGCATTGAGGCTGTTGTCTACCGATTTCTCTAATTGTTGGATGGTATCTTTAGACTTAGCTGCCTCTGTCTTAGCATATTCTTCCGCTAATTTTACTAACTCTTCCTTAGTTGAGTCAGAAATGTTAACGGTCGTGTTATTGTTAGTGGTGTTGTTATTGATTGTCGTATTGTTGTTAACAGTGGTGTTGTTGATTACTTGGTTAACAATGGTTTGTGCCACTTGGGTATCCACGTTTACCCCTTGGTTGGCTTGTTGGTTGGTGACTTCTTTTTTGATTTCAGAGATGATTTGGTTAGCCTTGGTATCGTCTAATTTATCTTCTTTCTTGACAACTTCGACTACCTTGATTTCTTTCTCAGCTACCTTAACAGCTTTCTCATCTACTTTAACACCTGACTTAGCAAGCAAGGCATAGACCCCTGCCAATGCGCCCTCACCCGTTACAGGGCTAACGGTGGCAATACGAATCAGGACATCCTTGGCACCAGAAGTAATGGCTGCATTCTGATAAGTCGTAGCGCTGACTAAAGTGATGTTTTGTGGTGTCACAATTTGAACTTGTACCCCATAACCAGCCGCTTGTTGTTCAATATAAGCACTGGAATAAACAGTAGTACTTGCGTTAGAGCCATCATGTAGATATTGGTTGATGGTATTACCGTCTACCATGAGCGTATTGGCTGCGCTAAAGTCCTTAGCACCCAAGAGGCTCTTGGTTTGTTCTTGTTGTTGAGGGTTCAACGATGCCCCCAGAGACAATAGTTTTTGTTGTTGAGCTTGTTCTACCGCAGAAACTAGTTCTGATGTCGGTTGGCTTAAATAGGCCACGTTAGGTGCCACAGCAAGAGCTGCCATTAAGGCAACGAGCCATTTAGTTGATTTCTTCATAGTTTCCTCACTCCTAAATCTAGAGAATTTGGTCTAAGTATATTGTAACACACTGCTTGTCATAGTACGTAGAATTACCATATTTGTCTTTCAAATTTCAAGGTTTCTTAACATTTAGCCTTAAACATTCACAAATCATTCGGTCCTAGAAGAAACAAAAAATGCTTAAAACCGTCCTCTGTCTCCGCCCTTAACTATCATCAAATCCCTATCTTAAGTATTTTTTCTGAAACTAGCCTTTCTTGAATGCCCCTAGTATAAGTGCTATACTATCAGTATAAGTGGCATCTCTACAGAATGCCCCTAAGTTAAGAGGCTCTCCCTCTGACAATGAAAGGATGATTTTCATGAATAAAAAACTCAGTCGGCTTGTAGCCTTAGGACTGCTAGCCACTACCCTCTGGCAGCCTGTCGCCATTCTCGCTGAGTCTAACACTAGCACATCTAGTCAAACTTCAAGCACAGCAACGGCTGGCACACAAGTTGTCGGCAACGATACGGTTGGCTACTTAACCCTTCCCGAGGGCTACGAAGCGAACGAAACTGGTGACCAAAACACTGGCGGTCTGTCATTCGTCAATAAATCCACCAACACATCGATTAGCTTAATGAGACTGAATGCGACAGATTATATTCAAAGTAAGCCTCAGTCCTTGGCTAAGCTAACTCTTCCAGCTTGGATTATCATGAAAGAAGTTGTTTATCGCTTACCTGATAAAGAACTTACCTTTCAATCTGGACCTGCAGGCTTCGACAACCTACCTGATGGCTACTACCTAGTTAGCTATAAGGATTCCAGTGCTATTGGCAGTGTCTATTTCACCGATAAAAATGATAGCAACTATGTCTACCTAATTGGTATGGACGGCCCTAATGCAGATAGTCTTTCTTCATTTGGTGACATTGCTAAAACCTGGTCAAGTAAGAAACCTTAAGAAGGAGGAGCCATACAATGAAACGATTTTTAACCTTTTTATGCCTTTTGGCTAGCCTAGTCGTGCTTGCACCCCAGACCATTTTGGCCGAAGAATCCTCAAGTAGCCAAACTACTACTAAACTTGATTTAAGTCAGAAAGTCGGAAGCGACTCACTAGGCTATGTCATGATTCCTTCAGACTTTGTCAAATTTACTGAACTTGGAGAACACTCACCCACCCAGCTCCAGTGGTCTTCTAAAGATGCCTTTACAGTAGTCACATTAAATAAGTTGCCAGCTTATCAAGGCATCGAAAATCATCCAGTCTTCAGTAAACTACCTAAACCATATCCTTATGCGACCGATCACATGGCTACCTTTGCCACCATCCCATCCCATGAAAAGCTCACCTTAAGCGCTGCTAAGAATTACCCATCTAGCTATAAGGACGCTGTCGGAGTTGAAGTACAATTTCAAGAGAAATCCTTACGTCTCGTTTACTTCACCACAGAGTCCGATCCTGATTCAGTCTACTACTTAGCTGTCGAAGGGGCACCTCAAGACATGGATGCCTTAGAGGAAATTCTTAAAAACTGGACACCAAAATAATTTACTCAAAAATCCTCATTGGCTAGCGCGACACAGCCAATGAGGATTTATTTATAAAACACCTCGTGACTCAGGCTAGTGCCCAAGTCACGAGGTGTTTTTAACTTATATTGATAGCCCCGGTCTAGCCGACAGACCCTTCCATTTCATAACTAATGAGGCGGTTGAGCTCAACCGCATATTCCATCGGTAATTCCTTGGTAAAAGGCTCGACAAAGCCCATAATAATCATTTCCGTCGCTTCGGATTCAGACAGCCCTCGACTCATCAAGTAGAAAAGTTGTTCCTCTGAAATCTTGGAGACTTTGGCTTCGTGTTCCAAGGAGACTTGGCCATTATGAATCTCATTGAACGGAATGGTATCAGACTTAGAGGCCTGGTCCATAATAATGGTATCACACTCGATATGAGAAATTGAACGCTTGGAATTCTTAGCGAAGGTCACTTGCCCACGATAGTTAACCTCTCCCCCATCCTTGGCGATGGATTTAGACACAATGGAACTAGAGGTGTTCGGGGCATTATGAATCATCTTAGCACCCGTGTCTTGCTTTTGATTCTTACCGGCAAAGGCAATGGAAAGCATGGTGCCCCGCGCTCCTTCTCCTTGAAGATAGACACTTGGATACTTCATGGTTGTATGAGCTCCTAAGTTGCCATCAATCCATTCCATGGTCGCCCCTGCATGGGCATGGGCCCGCTTAGTCACTAAGTTATAGACGTTGTTAGACCAGTTTTGAATGGTAGTGTAACGACAATAGGCGTCTTTTTTGACAATAATTTCCACAATGGCGGCATGGAGCGACGCGGTCGAGTAAGTTGGTGCCGTACAGCCTTCCACATAGTGGATGCTAGCGCCCTCGTCCACAATAATCAGGGTCCGCTCAAACTGCCCTGTCCCCTCATTATTAATGCGGAAATAGGTTTGCAGTGGAATGTCACATTTGACACCTTTTGGAACATAGATAAAGGTCCCCCCACTCCAAGCGGCACTATTGAGCGCGGCCTCAAAGTTATCGGTTGGTGGCACCACTGTCCCAAAATGTTCCTTGAAGAGCTCAGGATATTCTCGTAAGCCAGAGTCCGTATCAGTAAAGACAATGCCTAATTTTTCAAACTCTGCCTTCATATTGTGGTAAACTGCTTCCGATTCATATTGAACCGCGGCACCCGCTAGATACTCGCGTTCAGCCTGAGGAATCCCAATCCGCTCAAAGGTCTCCTTAATTTCATCAGGCACATCATCCCAGGAACGGGCCGGACGATCCATGGCCTTCTGGTAATAAATAATATCATCAAAATCTAGTGCTGATAGGTCAGGCCCCCAGTCAGGCAACTTACTATCACGGAAGACCTTAAGTGAACGCAGACGGTAGTCTAACATCCATTCAGGCTCCCCTTTTTCCTTGGAAATAGTCCGAATAACCTCTTCACTCAGACCCTTACCCGTAGAAAAGATAATTTCGGCATCATCGTGGAAGCCATAGGCATAGTCGTTAACAACAGGTACGTCACTCATTATCTTCACTCACTTTCTTGTGCTTGGTTATGGCGGCTTAAGCCCTCATCCAAGCTTGTATCTTGATCTAATCCCAGTCCTAGGGCTTTCCAGGCCAGGATGGCACACTTATAACGGGCAGGAAAGGCCTTAACGCCTTCTAAGAGGGCCGCATCACCTAGCTCTTGCTCCCAAGACTCGTCCACTTGTCCTGGTCCACCAACCAAGGCCTGAAAAGTCGCAATCATGGCTAGAGCTTGATCCTTTGGCTTGCCCAACAAAGCCTCGCACATCATACTGGCAGAAGCCATACTAATGGTACAACCCTGGCCACTAAAGGCCAACTCAAGGATGCGGTCATCTTCAATTTTCAGGTACAAGACAATCGCATCACCACAAGTAGGATTGAATAGCTCCACTTCCTGATCGGCATGGTCCAACTTACCAAAATGACGGGGATGTTGCCCATGATCCAAAATGACTTGGCGATAGAGTTGATTTAATTGATTTAAACTCATGGACAGAAAAACTCCTTCACTGCTTTGGTAACCTCAATAAAACGTGCGACCTCTTGCGTATCATTATAGAGCGCCATACTGGCCCGCAGAGTCGCTGCCTGACCTAATCGCCGCATCAAAGGTTGGGCACAATGGTGGCCTGCTCGCAGGGCAATACCTTCTAAATCATAGGCCGTCGCCGCATCATGGGGATGGACATCCGCAATATTGAAGGTCACAATACCGTGGCCATGTCCATAGACTTCCACACCGGGAATAGCTTGTAAGCCTCTTACTAGTTCTAGCGTCAGATGACTCTCATGGGTCTCAATATCCCGCCATCCGATAGTAGACAACCATTCAATGGCAGCTGCCAAACCAATAGCTTGAGCAATAGGCGGCGTTCCCCCTTCGAATTTCTGTGGAGCGACCGCGTAGTCTGTTCGGTAATCTCCTACTTGATGGACCATTTCACCGCCATAGAAAAATGGCTGGCAAGTGTCATGATATTCTTGCTTGAGGTAGCAAATGCCAATTCCAGTCGGGCCGTAGAGCTTATGACCACTCCAACAGTAGGCATCGACTCCTAGGCTTCCTGCATCTACTGGCATATGGGCGACCGCCTGAGCACCATCCACAATAACCTTAATGCCTCGTGGTTTAGCCCAGGCTGTTAAAGCAACTATATCCTGAGAAATACCCAAGACATTGGAGACATGATGAATGGTAATGACCTTGAGCTTGGACCAGTCACTCGCTTCCAGAGCCTCTAAATCCAAGTGATGATCCTCCGTCAATGGTAGATAGCGGAGTGTTGCGCCCTTCTCTTGGACTAGAGCTTGCCAAGGCACTAGATTGGAATGATGTTCTAGGTAGGTCACCCCAATTTGGTCTCCTGGCTGTAAACTAGGTCCTATCCAACGGTCTGCCAGAAAATTCAAACCCGCAGTAGTCCCACTGGTAAAAATAATTTCTTGCGGCTTGGCACCCATGAAGTCAGCTACTCTCTGGCGGGCTGCTTCATAGTCTTGAGTGGCTCGGTTGGCCAGACTATGAACCCCACGATGGATATTGGCATTGTCTTGGAGATAGTAATCAGCCAAGCGATCCAAGACAAGCTGTGGCTTCTGACTAGTCGCCGCATTATCAAAATAAATCAAGTCTTGGCCATGGACCTTTTGCTTGAGTATGGGAAAGTCCTTAGCCCATGGTGATGGGCTAGTAATCTTTTCTGGCATCATACTGTCTCCTTTCGCGTTTAATAGTCTTAATCTTCCTGGCTACCTTCTAAACCACTTAATTTACGGTCTATAATTTCTACTAACTGTCGTCTGATTTCTGCCGAAGGCATTTGCACAATAACTGGGCCTAAGAAACCACGTACTACTAAGTACTCAGCATCTTCACGGCTTAAGCCTCGGCTCATCAGATAATAAAGTTGTTCTTCATCTACTTGACCTACAGAAGCTGCGTGCCCTGCGGTCACTTCAAATTCTTCGATTAAAAGGATAGGGTTGGCATCGCCTCGAGCCTTCTCAGATAACATGAGTACTCGGCTTTCCTGCTGAGCATCGGCGCCCTTGGCGTATTTTTCAATCAGCCCAATCCCGTTGAAGGTCAAGGTTGCCCGGTCCAAGATAACCCCATGTTGGAGAATATTCCCGACAGAATGATTACCGCGGTTGACCACCTTAGAATCAATACCTTGGATTTGCTTGCCAGTTGAAATACCGACAATCTGCACTTGTGATTCAGAACCATCACCGTTGAGGTAGGTATCTAAGTCTAAGATGACATTACCGTCATTAAGTTCACCGATGGCCCAATCAATTTTGGCATCGCGTGCTGTTTGGGCATAACGCTTAATGTAGGCATGGCTTTTGGCCCCTAGGGTATCGACTGCTGAATACTTAATCTGTGCGCCAGCCTTAACTACCACTTCAACGAAATAGGTGGCAGAGTTTGGCTTATCACCATAAGTTTCTATGCGCTCCACATAATCTAAACTTGCCCCCTGTTCAAGCACAATCAGGACATGCTTGTTGAAGGCTTGATCATAGCGACTGTCTTGAACCAAGAGAGCTTCAAGCGGCAAAGTCACAGCTACATTTCTTGGCACATAGATGAAGAGTCCCCCATTTATGAAGGCCGTATGATAGGCTTCAATTTGGTCTTCATGGGCGCCAATCACCGAAAAGAGATGTTCCTTAACCAAGTCAGGATAGTCAGCCAGGGCTTGGAACAAATCCGTCACGATTACCCCTTGATCAACTAGGTCTTGATCCAAACTTTCCACTAGAGTATGATTACCCACATGCACAATCTGCCCACTCAGGTGGTCTTGCTCAGCCAAAGCTGCATCTAGACCATAGAGTAGCGGTTCCTCTAAGGTTTGTGGCGCTACTACTTCTTGGGATAGGAGGGGCCAACGATGATACTTAACCCGCTCAATCACTGGTAACTGCAAATCCTGCCAGACTGAATGGGCTTGATTTTGAATAGCGCGGAACCAGTCAGGCAGGGTGGCAAAAGTAGCCAAAGCCTGCATCTGGTCTAAATAATGTTTGCTAGTCATGCTATCACCTAGGCTTTCTCGTCATAGTGAAGGCCTAACTCTTCACTAATACCCTTATAACCTTCTGCCTCCAAGCGCTTAGCTAATTCAGCATCACCTGTCATTACCACGCGCCCTTCCATCATAATGTGGACCACATCAGGCGTGATGTAATTGAGTAATCTTTGATAGTGAGTGATAATCAGGGAACCAAAACCTTCACCCCGCATGGCGTTGACGCCCTTGGATACCACCTTAAGAGCATCAATATCGAGCCCAGAGTCGATTTCGTCCAGAATGGCAAAGCTAGGCTCAATCATGAGGCATTGTAGGATTTCATTACGTTTCTTCTCCCCACCTGAAAAGCCTTCGTTGAGATAGCGTTCTGCCATTTCTTCTGACATATCTAAGAGAGCCATCTTCTCATCCAATTTCTTGATGAATTCGCGGACGCCCATCTTGTTATTGTCATCCCGCCGAGAGTTAATAGCTGCGCGCATAAACTCAGCGTTGGTAACACCTGGAATCTCACTTGGATATTGCACCGCCAAGAAAAGACCAGCACGGGCACGCTCATCTACTTCCATCTCCAAGACATCTTCACCATCTAAGAGAATCTCACCTTGAGTTACTTGATAGGCAGGGTTACCCATAATGGCCGCCGCTAGGGTGGACTTCCCAGTCCCGTTTGGTCCCATAACCGCATGAATTTCTCCTGTTTTGAGGGTCAAGTTAACCCCTTTAAGGATTTCCTTACCTTCAATGGCCACATGCAAATCCTTGATTTCTAATACTGGCATTTCGTCACCTATTCCTTCCTTATAGTCTCCTTTATTCTACCGTTATTTGCCTCGAGACGCAATTCATGCGCTTTCTTTTGAGATTTTTGTGCATTTTTTTAAACAAAAAAAAAGAAGCTGGTTAAACCAGCTTCAGCATAATCACTATTCGCCAATTGGATGGAAACGTTCAATCACGCGCTTCATTGGATAGTAGAGAATCCCAACTAAAATGGCCGTTACGATAGCAGTGAAGAAGGTGGCGGGCATCTTCTCAACTACTTTTGCCATGGCTGCATTCCAGCTAGATCCTAAAACCAATTGTTGCGCCACAATGGATACTGGCCGACTGACAATTTTGACTAAACCAGCCACAACGGAAACCGCAACAAGGTTAAAGCGCGTGTCACGTTTTTTAAATACATAGGTGTAGACTGCATTAACCGTGACAAGAACCAGACCTGCTTCCAAAAGCGTAAAGGCGACAGAAGCAGCAAAGCCATTGAACACATCGAAGATGAAAAGACCTAAAAAGGAAGCAATAGAACCACGCTTGAAGCCTAGTAGTAAGACGGATAAAACAACTAAGGCATTGCCGACATGAACCATGGTTTTACCCGGCATATGGATTTTTAAATAAGTAATCGCAAGAACGATAAGTGCTGCGAATAAGCCAATTTCGATATAGCCTACTAAGCGACGGTGAAAGGCTGTTTTTGTTTGATTCATAATGAGTCCTCTTTTCTTAAGGTTTTGCTGATAAAAGGTAAATAAGGCTGATAATAAAGCTCCTGGCGAGCTATAGCTTGGTTTAACCCCTGATTTTCTACTGCACGACCAACCAGGTCAACACACCATTGGCATGTCGCTTCTAGAGATAAGCCACCTACCTGGCAGGCCAGGAAACAGGAAGTGAAGAAGTCCCCTGTGCCAAACAAATGGCAATTTTGGCGCTGAGTCCAAGCCTCTTGACTAGAGCCAAAAGCCACCCCAATCTGGCTATCCACTTCAATCCCCGTGATGACCCAAGAATTTTGTGCAGATTCAAGATTAGCCAAAGTCTCAAGAGCTTTCTTATCTTCCTGAGTTTTAACTAACTCGGCATCTAGGCCAGCTAAGAGATAGGCCTCCGTCAAATTCGGCAGGGCATAGTCGGCTAAGGCAACCAGTTCTTGCATAGCTGTAACATAATCCTGATCCAATCCGGTATAAAGCTGACCACGATCTCCCATGATAGGGTCCACCACCAAAAAGGTATCGGATTGGTAATGTTTATACCAGTTAACAAATTGGTGAATCTGGCTGGCATTGCCAAAATATCCGGTCACGATAGCCTGGAACTTGACCTGCCGCCAAGCCATTAAAGAGGCCGAAAAGGCTGCGTCCAAACTCTCGCGGTAGACTGGCCAACGTCCGGTATGGTGGGTTAAGTAAACTGTAGGCAGGAGGGTCACCTCGTAACCAGCTGCATTCAATACAGCCAAATTCGTTAAACCAGCCACCTGGCCTGTGCCAGGAATATCATTCACTACCAAAATACTTGCCATTCAATTCCCTCCCTCTGCTTGTTATCATACCCCATTTCTGGTACCATTAATAGTGCCAGTTTCATACAAATGAACAGTACCAGTTGGAGGACTCTATGATTATTCATCTCGACCCAAACAAGAAAGAAGCGCTCTATAGTCAACTTTACCAAGCCATTAAAGACCAAATCCATTCCGGCCACTTAGCTGCCCATCAAAAGCTCCCAAGCAAACGCCAATTGGCCAAGGATTTAGGCATCAGCCTCAATACCGTCATTAACGCCTACGACCAATTAAGCCTCGAAGGCTACCTAGAAACCAAACCACGCCAAGGCTACTTCGTGGCCGATGTGCGTTTCCAAGTCCAACTGACCTCGGAACAAGCCAACCTAACTACTAGTCCTAACCCTAGTTGGCGCTATGACTTAACCAAGGCCGAAACCGACCCTAGCCTCTTTCCCTATGAAATTTTCCGCAAACTTTATACCCAGCGTTTTGATTCCCAGTCCCCTGACCTGCTTGGGCCTAGTTCGGTTCAAGGCTTAGCGCCACTTAGAAGCAGTTTGGCAAGCTATCTAGCCAATGAACGTGGTGTTCCATGTCAGCCGGACCAGCTGATACTAGGTCCTAATTCTCAGGCCCTTTTTCAGATTTTAGTCCAGCTCCTTCCTCCTAATCGTCGGATTGGGATTGAAGATCCTGGCTACCACGCTCAGCTTCCATTTTTGAAAGAAATGGGCTGGCAGGTCCAAGCCTGCCCGCTTGATCAACTAGGCTTATCTATTGAAGAGATACCACTGGATCAGCTAGATATCCTCAGCGTCACCCCTACCCATCAATTTCCGACCGGATCTGTTATGCCCCTCACTCGCCGCCAAGCCATCTTAGACTGGGCTAGACAGAGCCCTAATCGTTGGATTATTGAAGATGACTACGATAGCCAATTTAAATACACTGGCCGACCTATCCCCTCTCTGGCACAATTAGACCAAGGAAATCAAGTAATCTATATGGGTAGCCTGTCCCGCATTCTCAGTCCTGGCCTCCGCATCAGCTATATGGTATTACCAGCCAGCCTTCTATCTCTTTTCTATGAGAAGGAAAAGCAATTCGCAGTCAACCTCAATACCATCTCTCAGTATGCTATTCACGATTTTATCCAGCAAGGTCACTTAGAACGCCATCTCAATCGTGCCCGAAGCTTCTACAAACGTAAGCGTGATAGGCTGATTAACGCCATTGAAGCGCAAGATCCCCAAGCCCAACTAATTGGCCTTGATGCAGGTCTCCACCTATTAATTCAACCGAGTTTTGCTTTCCATAGCCAGCCTTTTCAGGCCCAACTGGCTCAAGAGGGCATTCGCCTTAAGACGCTTGCTGACTTCTCTATCCATGCCCAGACTGGCTTCGACCAGCAAATCTTCCTGAGTTTTTCTGGCCTTCCAATGGATGAGGTGGACAAGCTCATTAGCGACCTCTACCAAGCCCTGAAACAGCATAAAAAGACCACCAAAACATAGTTTGGTGGTCTTTTGCTTTTATTTTTTTAGGTCTTTAAGTAAACCTGCTAGTACACCATTAATGAATTGCTTGGATTTGTCATCGCTAAAGGTCTTAGCTAGTTCTACCGCTTCATTGACCGCTACCTTGCTTGGCACTTCGTCCTCACTCACATAGAGCAATTCGTAGAAAGCGACACGTAGAATGGCTAGGTCAATCCGCGCCAAGCGTTCCAAGGTCCAGTCTTCAGCTAGATAATGACTAATACGTTGGTCTAACTCTTCAGCTGTTTGATTGACACCCTGAACAAGGCGGTCCAAGTAGGCATCAGAGCCTTCAAATCCAGCTTCAGGGTCGTTACCTGCTTCAAGAGCGAAGGCACAAGCTTGGTCTAGGCTGACAGGTACTTGAGGTCGTATGAGTTGGAAGATGGTCTGAACAGCCTTCTCCCGAACTTGGTGTCGATTGCTCATCTTGGTCACACTACTCACCATCAGTTTCATCTAAATGGAGATAATCCACTGCCTGACTAGCTTCTGTTTGGATGCTAGCAACATGGACATTGACTTCTTGAACAACTAAGTCTGTCATGAAGAAGATTTGTTCTTTAACTTTTTGTTGAACCTTCATGGCTACTTCAGGTACAGAATAACCGTATTTAAGGTCGATTTTAACATCAATGGCAATTTCTGAATCATCGCGGCGAACACGGGCACCTACCCGATCAGGATTCATACCAAAGAATCCACCTACTTCTGTTTGGAAGGACTTGTGGAGTTGGTAGACTCCTTCTACTTCGCTTACAGCCTTAGCTGCAATGGCTTCAAGAACACCCGTTGTGATGTTGATTTCCCCTAAGGGTGCCACTGTTTGTGGTTCAAAATGACTGTTTTCTTGGGTCATCTGGGCTTCCTCCTTTTAAGGTTTAAACTTCTAAAATAATCAATTCTTTTGGACTGCGGTTAAGCAATTCTACATGGTCTGGATGAACTACTAAGTCGTCTTCAATCCGTACACCACCTAAGCCTTCGATATAAATACCAGGCTCATTGGTAATGACCATACCAACTTCCACTGGTTGGTCATTCTTGGCATTAACGCCTGGCGCTTCATGAATGTCCAAACCAACACCGTGACCCAAACTATGGCCGAAGTATTGGCCATAACCTTTTTCACTAATATAATCACGTGCGATAGCATCCAATTCAGCCCCGGTCATACCGGCTTTAGCCTTTTGGTTAACCAAGTTATGGGCCTCCAACACAATATGGTAAATTTCTTCCAGTTTTGGATCGATTGAACCAACCGCTATGGTACGAGTCATGTCGGAAGAATAGCCTTGATAGTAGCAACCGAAGTCTAAGGTTACTACATCGCCTTCTTCAATGACCTTATCGGAAGCCACCCCGTGAGGCATAGCAGAACGTAAGCCGCTGGCTACAATGGTATCAAAGGACATGGCACTAGCTCCTAAGGTTTTGAGGTAACGTTCTAATTCGTTAGCCACCTCAATTTCAGTGACACCTGGCTTAATGAAGGTCAGAATATGACTGAAAGCTTGGTCGGTAATTTCGCAGGCCTTCTTCATGGTTGCCAATTCGTCTGCGTCCTTAATTTCGCGGATTTTCTCAATTAAGCCCTGAGTTGGTACCACTTCTGGACCAAAGAAATCCTTAATGCGAAGATAAGTAGAAACGGTCATTTCGTCCGCTTCAATCCCGACTTTCTGAACCTTATGAGCAACTAAGAAGTCATTAATTTCAGCGAAGATTTCCTTCTTGTTTTGTAACAAGGTAAAATCTGGTGCTTGCTTACTTGCTTGCTGCACATAACGGAAATCAGTTACGAAAATGGCTTGATCTGACGTAATAATCAAGGCCGCCGTCGTCCCTGTAAAATTAGCTAAGTAGCGAATATTTTTTAAGTTAGTCACTACCAAGGCATCTAAGCCTTGCGCAGCGAGCTGAGCTCTTACTTTTTCAATGCGTGACATAAACATTCCTCTTTTCTAATAAGCTTATCTGTCTAGATTTTCTTAGTCTTGTTCGGTTCGTTGTTTGCGACGGCGGACACCCTTATTGATGTCCAACAAGACTGGCATAATCATTGGAGAACGTTCGGTCCGCTCATAAATTAGAGGCACGATAGTGTCCATAATCATTTCGCGAATCAGGCGTTCGCTCACGTTATTGCCATTTTCGTTAAGGCCACGGTTAATGGCTGACTTGAGACTAGACTGTAAGGAGTGAATTAAGTCGCTAGACTCTCGCATGTAGATAAAACCACGCGACATAATGTCAGGTCCGCTAACCAACTGCTTGTTCTCATAGTCTAAGGTGGCAGAAATCACCACTAAACCATCTTCTGATAGGCTACGACGGTCGCGAATCACGACATGGCCAATATCGCCAATGCCACTCCCATCCACATAGATACTATTCGCCGTAAACTTACCCGCAATTCGAGCACTATCAGCGGTTACCGCTAGCATCTGGCCATTCTCCATGACAAAGCAGTTTTCCTTAGGAATCCCTGTTTGTTGGGCTAGGCCAGCTTGAATACTTTGCATACGGAATTCCCCGTGGACTGGCATGAAGTACTTAGGCTTCATGAGGCGCATCATCAGCAATTGCTCTTGCTGACCACCGTGACCAGATGTGTGGATGTTGTTAACCTTACCATGAATAACATGGGCCCCAACTTCGCAGAGTTGGTTGATTACACGGTTAACACTCATAGTGTTACCAGGAATTGGTGAACTTGAGAAGATGACTGTATCGTTAGGTTGAACTTGAATTTGACGGTGAGTCCCGTTGGCGATACGACTTAGGGCCGCCATCGGTTCCCCTTGCGAACCCGTACAGAGAATAATGAGTTGCTCAGCTGGTACCCGGTTAAGGTCACGTTGCTCAACAAAGAGTTCGTCGTCATCTTTAATATAACCTAATTCTCGCCCTGTCTTAATAGCCGATTCCATACTGCGCCCGAAGACAGCAATCTTACGTCCTGTTTCTTGAGCCGTTTCAACCACCTGTTGGAGACGCGAAACGTTAGAAGCGAAGGTTGCAAAGATCACCCGGCCTTCTACCTTCTGAATAATGTTTTTAATAGATTGTCCCACCACTTGTTCCGACTTGGTAAAGGTTGGAATTTCTGAGTTGGTAGAGTCTCCTAAAAGGACTAAGACGCCCTCTTCCCCGATTTTAGCCATGCGGTGTAAGTCTGCTGGCTTACCTACAGGAGTGAAGTCGAACTTATAGTCACCTGTAAAGACGATATTTCCTGGAGGTGTCTTAACGACCACCCCGTAGGCTTCAGGAATACTGTGGGTTGTTAAATAGAAACTTACCGTTGTCTTGCGGAAACGGATGACCGCATCTTCATCAATTTCGTGAATTTCAGCTTGACGCAGAAGGCCACGTTCTTGCAACTTATTGCGAATCAGCGAAGCCGCTAGTTTACCGGCATAGATAGGCACATTGATTTGCTGCAAGAGGAAGGGAATGCCCCCGATGTGGTCTTCGTGACCGTGACTAATAATCAGGGCTTTGACCTTACTCTGGTTTTGCATAATGTAAGAAAAATCAGGAATTACGTAATCAATCCCTAACAAATCATCTTCCGGGAACATAACCCCACAATCTAGTAAGATGATTTCGTCTTGGAACTGTACACCATACATGTTCTTCCCGATTTCGCCTAAGCCCCCTAGGGCGAAGACGCCGGTTTCGTTATTTTTTAAATTAACTGCCATACTAGAACACCGACACTTCGAAGTCCGGGTTGGACTCTTGCTCATAAGCTAAATGAGCAGGTGATAATTCTTGGACGAACTCCACATTGTATGGTGTATACTTAGCAATCAATTCCCGTGCTTCCCCTTTGCTAGCAGCTTCTACATAAAGGGTCTGGGTATTTTCCCGAGTAGGAACTTGTTGGGTATTGGGTTGATATGTTACTTTAAAAATCATTGATTAATAACTTCCTTTCTCTATCTAGTTGCCTCCTGAGCGAGGCAGACTCTATCAATCTTATTCTACCACAATCCCCTCTTAATAGGAAAGTATGGTAACCATTTTTTTACATAAAAGCTTATCGACCTAGCTCTTTACAAGACAATGGACCCAAAAAAACTGGGACCCATGGTCCCAGTTGCTTATCTGATTTTAAGGGCGCGGTCAATATCCCGTTTGGCCTGTTGGTCCTTGAGGGCATGACGCTTATCATACTTGTTCTTACCACGCGCAAGGCCAAAGAGTAATTTGGCCCGTCCTCTTACCAGATAAACCTTCAGTGGTACCAAGGTCATCCGGTTTTGTTGAACTTCGCGGTGTAGAGTCTGAATCTCTTTCTTATGAAGCAAGAGCTTACGGTCACGCTCCGGATCATGGTTAAAAATATTACCATGGTCGTAGGGGCTGATATGGACCTGCTTAAGCCAAGCCTCCCCATCACGAATGGAGATAAAGCCATCCTTAAGGTTCATCTTGCCCTTGCGAATGGACTTAATCTCTGTCCCGGTTAAGACCATACCCGCTTCATAGGTTTCAAGAATCTCATAATCATGACGCGCCTTGCGATTCTGAGCTAAGGGCTTATCTTGCGACATCAGTCACCTCTTTTCCGCAGGAGCTAACCTAGGCGGTTAGCCTGAGGTTGCTTGCGTTTAATCTTAAATTGCTTGAACTTGCTTTCCGTAGACTTAGCTGACTTTTTGCTAGCCTTATCACCAGTAAAAGACTGCTTCTTGGCCTGACGGCTGTCCTTGCTTTGATGCTCAGACAGCTCCTTGCGATGACGCTTGCTCGCAGACTTAGATTTGGCTTTGCTCTTGTCCTCTTGACGGCCTTTATTGGCTTTTGAGCTCTTGGACTTGCTTGCTCCATCCTTAGTACCAGAGGCCTTGCCTTCTTTAGTCACACGCTTCCTCTTAACGGAAGCTCTAGCTGACTTGTCTTTGCGCTGTCTGTCTTGAGTCTTGCCTTTGGCCGACTTATTAGCAGCCTTGGCTTGTTTACTACGCTGTAGGACTAAGTCTACATCTAAGCCAGTCACTGGTTCAGCCTCAAGCAAGCCAAAGTCAATTTCGCGTTCGCCAACATTCACAGCTTCTAAACGTACTTTAACCTTCTGACCAATGCGGAAGATTCGCCCTGTTCTTTGCCCTACTAGCAAGAGATGGGCCTGATCGAACTCATAATAGTCGCCCGTCAAGTCCTTAAGACTAATCAAGCCTTCTACTGTGTTAGGCAAGGCAACAAAGATACCAAAGGAGGTCACCGAAGAGATGACGCCTTCAAATACTTGCCCGATTTTATCTAGCATGTATTCGGCTTTTTTCATGGCAGTCACATCACGCTCGGCGTCAATGGCCCGACGCTCCATTTTAGAACTTTGGTCAGCAATGCCTGGCAACTGGTCAAAAATACGAGCCTTATCCTGATGACTTGGTTTCTTATCCAGATAACGATGAATAAGGCGATGAACAATCAGATCCGGATAGCGCCGAATAGGCGAAGTAAAGTGGGTATACTCAGCCGTTGCTAACCCATAGTGACCAAGGGCTTCTTCACTATAACGGGCTTGCTTCATAGAACGCAACATCATAGTGGAAACAGCCTGTTCAAAGTCTTGCCCATCTACTTGCTTAAGGGCTTGCTGAAGTTGCTTAGGTGCAATGGTTTCTACCTTACCTCTGAGGACAATGCCAAAAGCTGTAATGAACTCAGCGAATCGCTGCATACGTTCTGAATCAGGTTGTTCATGGACCCGATAGAGCATAGGATAGTCACGTGTCATATAGTGCTTAGCCACCGTCTCATTAGCCGCCAACATAAAGGACTCAATCAGGCGTTCAGCCACGCCTCGTTCCCGCAATTGAATATCTAAGGGATGACCTTGGCCATCAACTAAGACCTTGGCTTCTGGCGCATCAAAATCTAACGCCCCTCGCTTAATCCGTTTGGCTTCTAGCAGATGGTGGAGCTTGCTCATATCTTCTAAAAGGTCCACGATTGGCGCATATTTTTGACCTAGCCCCTCATCTCCTTCTAGAATCGCATTGACATCATCATAGGTCATGCGGTAAGAAGAATGGATGACTGAGCGGAAGATACGGTGGGATTTAACCTGCCCTTGGCTATCTATAACCATTTGGCAAGATAAGGTCAAGCGATCTTCATGCGGATGTAAGGAACAAATCCCATTAGACAAGCGTTGCGGTAACATTGGCACGACTCGGTCAGTTAAATAGACAGAAGTTCCACGCTGGTAAGCTTCCAAATCTAAGGCAGAACCTTCTTCTACATAATAGGATACGTCAGCAATATGAACACCTAGGACATAGTCGCCATTATCTAGGCGTTCAAGCGAGATAGCATCATCCAAGTCCTTGGCATCTGCCCCATCAATCGTCAGGATGACCTCTTGTCGTAAATCTTCCCGATTGGCAAGGTCCTGAGCTGATAAGGTCTGAGGCACTGCCTCAGCGGCTTCTTTAACTACTTCTGGGAACTCATGCGGAATTCCAAATTGATAGAGAACGGACAAGATATCTACACCGGGCTCATCGCGGTGACCAATTTCCTTGGCTACTAAGCCTCGCAAGAGGTGAGGGGCCTCTTCTGTCGGATACTGACTAATCTTAACAATACAAATAGAATGGTCTGCTGGCTGAATCCCAGCTGGATCGATTTCAACCCGGACGGCGTCGCTGTAATCACCTTGTGGTAAGACATAGCCCAGAGCCTGACGTTCCTGACGAACTTCACTTGGGTAAGCGACGAATTCCCCTACCAACTGGTTCACTGCGCGTTCAATTACGCGCAAGACTTGGACTTCAGAGCCTTTACCCGTCTGAGGGTTGGCCAATTTCAGGACTTCAACCTCAACCGTGTCCCCTTGCATGGCATTCAAAGCGCGGCCTCGAGGAACGAAGAAATCAGGCTGGCCTTCGGCATAGGTGACAAAACCAAAGCCTTGGGCATTAGCTCGATAGGTCCCCACTACTGTCTTCGAGACCTTGCCACTAAGTCGATAATGACCTCGTTTGGTCTGCTCTAACTCTCCGATATTTTCTAAATAATTAATAGCGCGCACCAATTTCTTATACATCTTGGTGCCACCGTAATTAAGGGCTTTGGCCAAGGATTGGCTCGTCACAGTCGCCCCCGCTTCTTGGTCCTTCAAATAGGACAAAATTCTTTTTTCAATGCTTGTGAGTGCACTCATAGCGTCTCATGCACCTCCTTTGTTTTAAATTAAATTTCTTTAGTTATCAAATGCTTGGATAAATTGCAATAGGCTAGCTTCGAAGTCTGACCGATTGCGGTTAGTGGTAATAACATGGGTGTTCTCTTCACACCAGTGAAAGCTGATTTTGGCAGATTCCAGAGCCTCTAGCAAATCATAGACCGCTTCTGGATCCACTAATTCATCTTGGGCCGATTGAACAATGTAAACAGGTAGTTCAATCGAAGCGAGTTGGTCTTCAAAACCACGAGCGAAAGCTTGAATGTCCGCTACCTGTTGCCGGTGGGCAGTCCGCACGGCTTCTTCTGTCTGCAAATAGGCAGGCAAATCGCCTCGCTTTTCTGCCAAGTAGCGGGCAAAAGACATGAAGCGATTTTCTAGCTGTAGGCCATCGCGACTAATCACTGGCGAATTAAAGACGCCCCCACCAAGAAGTTGACTATCCGCCTCACATAGGGCGCGCATGGCCATAACTCCACCCATCGATAGACCGAAGACCAGAACTATTTCGTAGCGTTTTTTCATAAAGGCTAGAGCCTCTTGCAAGTCTTGCCACCAGATTTCAGGTCCAGCATTCAAGATATCTTGGATATCTGTCGTTCCATGGCCTGTAAATAAGGGACAGAGTACTCCGTAGCCTTGGCGATTCAGTAATCCAGCTTGGGGTCTTACGTCAGCTGTGCTACCAGTGTAGGCGTGGCAGAGAATGATACCAAGCCGTGCTCCCGGAACTTCTAAATAATAGGCACCCTTAGAGAGGGGCATAATCATTCCTCCTTTTCAAGAAAAAAGACCTCTGAGTCTAAGGTCAGAGATCTAAAACTTAAGCAACTTATTTAGAAGAGAAATAAGCAAGTGCTAAGGCTAACACAAAGAATAAGACGCCAAACACCACGGTTGAGCGAATGAGAAAAGCTTCAAAACCACGGGCCTTGGTCTTACTCATTTGGTTCTCGGCACTACCACCTGACAATGAGCTTGCTGCATTACTTTTAGATGGTTGCATGATGACCAACATAATTAGAATAATTGATACGATGACTAAGGCAACAGTCAATACTTCTGACAAGGTACTTCCTCCTTTTTCGAAAATCTCTACCCCTTATAATACCACATATTAGGCAAGCTAACAACTCCTAATGCCATAATTGAAAGGCATTATAGAGATTAATCCCAATGACTAGCAAGACCACCCATTGAAAGACCCGGCGAACAGCTTGGTCGGATAGAAGTCGTGACATCCGTGCTCCTAGTAAGCCACCCACGATAGCCGCTGGTACGATATATACCAAAATCGACAGGTCATAGCGGGCAAAGCCTGTCCCCCAGGCAATGGTCACCAACTTGGTTAACTGGGAACAAAAAATGGTAGCAATAGAATAGACGGTTGCTTCCTTGATTGGCATAGCGAAAACAAGCATAAGCAAGGAGACATTAATCGGTCCCCCGCCAATTCCTAATAGACTAGCAAAAAATCCCAAACTTAAGCCAATAGCACTATACCAAAGCGCTCCTTGCTTGGACCAATGGAAATTTTCGTAGCGCGTATAAATCATGGCAAATACTAAAAGTGCTACAGTTACAACAATTTGAACCAGAGTGACTTGACCGGCCTGTTCTGCCCTTTGAAGCAAAAATTCGAAGGTTTGATTACCCAGGAACCCACCCAAAACTGATCCTAGAGCTAGATAGGCTACTTGCTGCCACTGAATCTTACGCCCAGCTTGAACTTGACGTATGGTCGATACCAAAGACATGGTAAAGACTGCCACCGTCGAATAAAAAGAGATGGCCACTACCGAATCATGCCCTACAAAATCCAAGACCGGCTTGATAATGACACCACCGCCCATACCAGACACACTACCTACCGCATTAGCAACTACAATAATCAGAAAATATAGTACTCCTATTCCACTCACACTCATACGCGCTCCTCTGACCTCATCACTTCTCATCACTTCTATTTTACACAAAAACAAGGCACTTTGAATAGTGAAGCGACTTCTTTTTGCTACTTCTAACTAAGTTCTATTCCATACAAGTTCTAGCTTATCTTAAGTTTTTAATTTCTCTTATTAGCGACTACTCCCCTCTTCAATTTCACATAAGAAAATATGTTCAGCTAACAAGCAAGTCAACATTTTGCAGGCTAGTCTAGACAATATAAAAAGAGACTAGGACATATGTCCTAGCCTCAAACTTACTTAAGGATTATTTACCTAAGTTGTAGAAAGACTTCAAGCCGTCGTAGCGAGCTACTTCGCCTAATTCGTCTTCGATACGGAGTAATTGGTTGTACTTAGCGATACGGTCAGTACGTGACAATGAACCAGTCTTGATTTGGCCAGCGTTAGTTGCTACAGCGATGTCAGAGATGGTTGAGTCTTCAGTTTCACCAGAACGGTGAGATACTACCGCAGTGTAACCAGCTTTTTGAGCCATTTCGATTGCATCGAAAGTTTCAGTCAAGGTACCGATTTGGTTAACCTTGATTAAGATTGAGTTACCAATCCCTTTTTCGATCCCTTCAGACAATTTAGCAGTGTTAGTTACGAACAAGTCGTCACCTACTAATTGAACTTTAGAACCTAAACGGTCAGTCAATAATTTCCAACCATCCCAGTCGTTTTCGTCCATACCGTCTTCAATGGTGATGATTGGGTATTTGTTAACTAATTCTTCCAAGTAGTCTACTTGTTCAGCAGAAGTACGTTTTGCACCTTTGTCACCTTCGAACTTGGTGTAGTCGTATACGCCATCTTCGTAGAATTCAGAAGCTGCGCAGTCGAAACCTAAGAATACATCTTTACCTGGTTCCAAGCCAACGTTCTTGATAGCTTCTAAGATAGTTTCTACGCCATCTTCAGTCCCTTCAAAGTTAGGAGCGAAACCACCTTCGTCACCAACTGCAGTTACTAAACCACGTTTGTGTAAGATAGATTTCAATTCGTGGAAGATTTCAGCCCCCCAACGAAGTGCTTCTTTGAAGCTTGGTGCGCCTACTGGCAAGATCATGAATTCTTGGAAAGCGATTGGCGCGTCAGAGTGAGAACCACCATTGACAATGTTCATCATTGGTGTTGGTAATACTTTCGTATTGAAGCCACCTAAGTATTTGTAAAGTGGAACGTTTAAGTAGTCAGCAGCAGCGCGAGCAACAGCAATCGATACACCTAAGATTGCGTTAGCACCGAGTTTCCCTTTGTTAGGAGTCCCGTCTAATTCAATCATCAATTTGTCGATGGCGTTTTGTTCTAAAACATCGTAGCCTAACAAAGCGTCAGCGATGACGTTGTTCACGTTGTCAACTGCTTTAGAAACCCCTTTACCTAAGTAACGTGATTTGTCGCCATCACGCAATTCAACTGCTTCATATTCACCAGTTGACGCACCTGATGGAACCATCCCACGACCGAAGGCACCACTTTCAGTGTAAACTTCTACTTCGATGGTTGGGTTACCGCGAGAGTCGAGGACTTCACGAGCATAAACGTCTGTAATGTATGGCATATTGTTCTCTCCTTTAAAGTTGATTAGCCTCTTAATTGCTTAAGAGTATTGCCACTATCTATTTTAGTGATTTTCGTGGCAAAATGCAAAGATTTTCTTGCTTTTTAACCTATTTCTTAATGAGGGATTCCCCGGTCATTTCTACCGGTTGCGCAACCCCTAATAAATCCAACATGGTTGGGGCCAAGTCAGCCAAACGGCCACCTGAACGAAGTTCTACTCCTGGCTTGGTTACAATAACTGGCACTGGATTAGTTGTGTGGGCAGTCATTGGTTGACCGTCTAAAGTCACCACTTCGTCAGAGTTCCCGTGGTCGGCTGTAATGATGGCAGAACCGCCTTTGGCTAAGATTAAGTCCACGACTTCGCCTAAGCACTCGTCAACCGCTTCAATGGCTTTGACAGTTGGTTCTAACATACCAGAGTGACCTACCATGTCAGGGTTAGCGAAGTTAAGGATGATGGCATCCAACTTATCTTCATTGATGGCAGCTACTAAGGCATCCTTGACTTCATAAGCAGACATTTCTGGCTTGAGGTCATAGGTTGCAACCTTAGGAGATGGGATTAAGATCCGATCTTCACCTTGGAATTCCTCATGACGGCCACCACTCATGAAGAAGGTAACGTGAGGATATTTCTCAGTTTCTGCAATCCGTAATTGTTGTTTGCCATTATTGGCCAGAACTTCACCGATAGTGTTTTTGAGGTCTTCCTTCTTGAAGGCAATCTCAGCTAAGACATCATCACTGTATACAGTGAAGGTCACGAATTTGAGGTCTTTTGGATAGTCGCCACGGTCGAAACCTTCGAAAGCTGGGTTAGACAAGGCAGTCCCTAATTGGATAGCCCGGTCTGGACGGAAGTTGAAGAAGACAACAGAATCGCCAGATTCAATCTCAGCTACTGGTTGTCCACCTTCAGTGACCACAAATGGTACGACAAATTCATCGTAAACTTCTTCCTTATAGGAAGCTTCAATCCCTGCCACAGCAGAGTCAAATTGGGCACCTTTGCCGTGAACCATAGCGTCATAAGCCAGTTGCACCCGTTCCCAACGCTTGTCACGGTCCATAGCATAGTAACGACCAGAAATGGTTGCGAAACGACCTACGCCGACTTCACCGAAGACTTCTTCAGTCTTCTTAACGAAGTCTAAACCTGAAGATGGCGCCACGTCACGACCATCTAAGAAGCCATGAACATAGACTTTTTCAAGGCCATATTGCTTAGCTAAACGTAAGAGCGCAAAGAGGTGCTCGTAGTGAGAGTGAACCCCACCGTCAGAGATTAAGCCCATCAAGTGAAGAGCTTTACCTGATTCTTTGGCTGCTTTCACCGCTTCAACCAATTCAGGAATTTCGTAGAATTGGCCTTCACGAATGGAAATGTTAATACGGGTTAGGGATTGATAAACAATACGCCCTGCCCCAATGTTTAAGTGGCCTACTTCGGAGTTACCCATTTGGCCATCTGGCAAGCCCACGTCTTCACCGCTGGCTTTGAGTTGGTTGTGAGGGTAAGTTTCCCAGTAACGGTCAAAGTTTGGTTTCTTGGCTGCTTTAACGGCATTCCCGAACACTTCGTCGCGAATAGCGAAGCCGTCCAAGATGATTAAGGCTACAGGAGCTTTTGACATTATTTCACACCTTCTAATAACGCTAAGAATGATTCTGGTACTAAAGAAGCACCGCCGACTAAGGCACCGTCAACATCTGGACATGACATGTATTCTGCCACGTTCTCTGGTTTAACTGAGCCACCATATTGCACACGTACAGCGTCTGCTGCTGCTTGACCAAAGTTCTTAGCTACGACTGAACGAACCGCTGCACACATTTTTTGTGCGTCTTCCTGGGTTGCAGACTTACCAGTCCCAATCGCCCAAATTGGTTCATAAGCGATAACAGAAGCTTTCACTTGATCTTCTGAGAAGCCTGCCAAAGCAGCTGTTACTTGTTTTTCAACAACTTCTTCTGCTTGACCTGCTTCGTATTGTTCTAAGGTTTCACCACAGCAGATAATTGGCACCATACCGTTGCGGAAGATTGCTAAGCCCTTCTTGTTAACGTCTTGGTCTGTCTCATGGAAGTATTCACGACGCTCTGAGTGACCAATGATAACATAGTCAACACCTAATGCTTTGAGTGATGCTGGGCTAGTTTCACCTGTAAAGGCACCTGCATCTTCGAAGTAGCAGTTTTGTACTGCCAAACCTAAGTCTGAACCAGCTAAGCTTGCTTTAACGTCAGAAGCCACTAAAGCTGGAACGCCTACAACTGCTTCAACAAGATCTGCGGAAGGTAATTTGCCTTTAACCGCCTCAACGAAGGCTTTAGCTTCTTCGTTGGTTTTGTTCATTTTCCAGTTACCTGCAATAATTGGTTTTCTCATTAGTATCCTCCTAAGGATTACGGAAGGTCCCAGGGCTTAGAAAAAGCCCTGGCCTTCACAGATTGATTGAATTCTTATTTGTCTGAGATAGAAGCAACCCCTGGTAATTCCTTACCTTCGAGGTATTCTAAGGATGCGCCCCCACCAGTTGAGATGTGAGTGAACTTGTCAGCATAGCCTAATTGAGCTGCAGCAGCTGCAGAGTCCCCCCCACCGATAATAGTGGTTGCCCCTTCAAGGTGCGCAATTGCTTCGCAGACCCCAATGGTCCCGCCAGCAAAGTTAGAGAACTCGAAGACACCCATTGGCCCGTTCCATACAACGGTCTTAGCATCTTGTAAGTAGTCAGAGAAGAGTTTAACAGTCGCTGGACCGATGTCTAAACCTTCTTGATCTGCTGGAATAGCATCTGAAGGCACCACTGTAATTGGTGCATCATTGCTAAATTCTGGTGCCACCTTGTTGTCAATTGGCAATACTAATTTGTCGCCAGCCTTGGCCATGATTTCTTTAGCTAATTCTACGCGATCAGCTTCTAAGAGCGAAAGCCCTACTTCGTAGCCTTTTGCTTTGAAGAAGGTGTAAGCCATCCCACCACCGATTAAGACTTTGTCAGCCTTATCGAGGAGGTTTTCAATAACCCCAATCTTATCGGAGACCTTAGCCCCACCTAAGATAGCAACGAATGGACGTTTTGGATTGTCAACCGCGCCACCAATGAACTTGATTTCCTTATCCATCAAGAAACCAGCGGCAGTTTCCAAGTGGCTTGCCACACCAACGTTAGATGCGTGGGAACGGTGAGCTGTCCCGAAAGCATCGTTGACAAAGAGGTCACCCAAGCTTGCCCAGTATTTACCCAATTCAGGGTCATTTTTAGATTCTTTTTTACCATCGATGTCTTCAAAACGAGTGTTTTCGAATACTAAGACATCGCCTTCAGCTAAACCATCGATAGCTGCTTCTAAAGCTGCCCCACGGGTTTCTGGCACGAAAGTTACTTCCTTACCTAATAATTCACCTAAACGTTTTGCAACTGGAGCTAAAGACTTAGAAGCTTTGTCTTCTTCAGTTTTAACTTTACCTAAGTGAGAGAAGAGGATGAGTTTTGCTTTGTTATCGATTAAGTATTGGATAGTTGGCAAAGCTTGAACAATCCGGTTGTCGTCAGTAATGACGCCGTCTTTCATTGGAACGTTAAAGTCCACCCGAACTAATACCTTTTTACCTGCTACATCTAAATCAGTTACGATTTTTTTTGCCATATAAAAACCTCCTTGGGCATGCGATTTGGTGCTGTTATCAATTGACAGCAGTGACTCTTCCTGGCGATGGGTCAACCTGCTGATGCAACTGACCTCAACACCAAAGCGGTGATATAAAAACAAAAGGCGAGGAAGCTTGTCACTTCCCCGCCTAGAGTGTCATGCGACTAAGCTCGACATTCGTATATGAAACTTATGATTATAAGCTTGCGAAGTAAGCTAAGGTACGAATTAATTGAGCAGTGTATGACATTTCGTTGTCATACCAAGATACAGTCTTAACTAATTGTTTGTCGCCTACAGTCATTACTTTGGTTTGAGTTGCGTCAAATAATGAACCGTAAGTGATCCCTACGATGTCAGAAGATACGAGTGGATCTTCAGTGTAACCGTAAGATTCGTTAGCTGCTGCTTTCATTGCTGCGTTAACTTCTTCAGCAGTTACAGGTTTTTCTAAAACAGTTACTAATTCAGTTAAAGAACCAGTTGGTACAGGAACGCGTTGTGCAGCCCCGTCTAATTTACCGTTCAATTCTGGGATTACTAAGCCGATAGCTTTAGCAGCACCAGTTGTGTTAGGAACGATGTTAGCAGCTGCTGCGCGAGCACGACGCAAGTCACCTTTAGGGTGTGGAGCGTCCAAGGTGTTTTGGTCACCAGTGTAAGCGTGGATAGTAGTCATTAAACCTTCTACAACGCCGAAGTTGTCTTGTAAAGCTTTAGCCATTGGAGCCAAGCAGTTAGTAGTACATGAAGCACCAGAGATTACTGTTTCATCCCCAGTTAAGATGTTGTGGTTTACGTTGTAAACAACTGTTGGTACGTCGTTACCACCAGGAGCTGAGATAACTACACGTTTAGCACCAGCTTTTAAGTGTAATTCAGCTTTTTCTTTTGAAGTGAAGAAACCAGTACATTCAAGCACGATATCTACACCTAATTCACCCCAAGGTAATTCTTCAGGATTACGGTTAGCTAAAACTTTAACTTCTTTGCCGTTCACACGGAAAGCGCCGTCTAATACTTCAACTTCACCGTTGAAACGACCTTGAGTTGAGTCATATTTTAATAAGTGTGCTAATTGTTTAGCATCAGTTAAGTCGTTGATTGCGACAACTTCCAAACCTTCTACTTCTTGGATACGACGGAATGCTAAACGACCGATACGTCCAAAACCGTTAATACCTACTTTTACTGTCATATTTGACTTCCTCCTTAAGGAAAAATTTATTTTAACGGGGTATTAGCCCCACTTAAAACCATGTTTGCGATTCCTTCATCACAGATTAGAACCCCATGATGTTGGATAAGTTTGTAGTAAGCCTCTACAGCGCGGGCCTTGCTAGCGCCGCCTACTACAGTAATCAAGAGAGGCACCTCACGCAAAGACTGGAATTGAATCCCAAATCTCGGTAACCGTAAGACCTCCTGGCCGCTTTGATTGAAAAACACCCCGAAGGCTTCTCCAACCGCATCTTGGTCCTTCAATAATCGCTTCTGATCCGCCGTTAAATCATGTCGTTCTGCCATCACATTGGCATTGCCGACCGATAACAAGAGCACATTGGCTGTCTTGCTTAATTCAACAGCATGACGTATAGAAGGATTGTTGAGTAGTACTTGCGAAACTTGCTCCCCGATATTCTCAGGGATAAAGAGTGGCACAAACTGACCATCCGTCTGTTTAGCCATCAAGCCCCCAATATTGTTGGCTTGAATATCATAGGAGCCACCAACCCCGCCACGAGCAGGTACAAAGACTAGGTCTCTACCTTCTCCCAATTGAGGTGTGAATTCTTGGGCTACTTGAGCCAGGGTAGTTCCCCCGGTCATGGCTAGCACTTGACGTCCTGATTCTAGGTTCAAGGCCAGAAACTCTGCTACCTTGCGTCCTAGCCGGCTCCCAACCTTAGGATCGACATCGGCATCACCTTTGACAATCCAGACTTCTTGCAGTCCTAGCTTCTCCTTGACTCCTTGAGCCAGCTCGAAGAACTCATGGTGATCGTCTAAGGCTTGCTCCATGGCTTCCAAAACATCTAAGCCAATAGGCGTTAGCCGAATCCCCGACTGCTTGACATCCACCAAGCCCTGAGATCGCAAGCTATCCATCAAGGTCCGCAAGCTACGCTCTGATAGGGCCACTTCCTCTGCTAGGGTCTTACGACCAATCCGCTCAGGATGTTGGGCCAAGGTCTTCATTATGCGCAATCGCTGTACTAATTCTTGGCCGACTTGCGGGACGACTTTCTCAATCAAAGAAAACATATCTCGCATCATCTGCCTCCTTTGGTCAAAGATTGACCATGCAAAGCTTCTCAGACTCCCGTCTTAAGAAGAATTGCTCCTTCTCTAACCTCTTTTATGATACCATTCTTATTCCTATAATGCAAATCTTAAACCGCATACAGTTTTATTTCTCACTAAATTTTCATCTAGTTTTGGTTGGTCGGAAAACGGCCAATAAACAGGAAGTGCTTTCATGAAAATTACGCTATCATCGCCTTTTATGTCCTATAAGGAAGTCAGGATGGCAGGCTAACGCCCTACTCTCTCATACTAGGACCTAGTCCTTACCCTACCTTTCCTGTCGACAACATTTTTTTGATTCCTATCTTGGAGTAGACAAAAAGGACAGGTCGGTGCCTGTCCTTTTTATATAAATTAACGGATTACCTGATCACGGACAAAAGGATCCGTGCTAATACCTTGTTCTAAGACCAAACGGGCATATTCTTTGGCGCCCCAGAGTGAATGATCCTTGTAGTTACCGCATTCCTTAGCAGTGGCTGCCGGAATATCAGTAAAACCTTGAACCTTCTTCAAAACATTGGCTAGCGCTTGGGCCACTTCTGCTGGCGTGTGCTCATTCCAAATCACCATGTAATAGCCAGTCCGGCAGCCCATTGGGGAGATATCTACGACCCCATCCAACTCATCGCGTAAGTTAATGGCCAAATAGTGCTCTAGGGTATGAAGCGCTCCTGTAGGGATTGCATCTTGGTTAGGTTGCAAGAAACGCATGTCATATTTTTGCAAGAGGGCTCCAGATTCGTGGCGCTCCGTGCCAGCTAGGCGGACATAAGGCGCCTTAACGGCATTATGATCTAGGGTAAAACTTTCTACTTGTGCCATAGTATTCCTTCTTTCTATCTTTCTTCAGCCAGAAATCCGTTTGTCAGTCCCTTTTTTAGGGAGCGAGGAAATTTTTCTTCCTATAAAGTACGGGTCATTGCTAGTTACTATTATAGGTATTTTGCGCCTTAACTTCAACCCGTCTGCTTGAGGATTTCTTGATAGGCAAATTGGGGGAATTATGCTAGAATAATAGGGTTGTGAAATCAAGAAAGGAACTTTAAATAATGTCTCAACCCCGCCCACTCACTCTCCAAGAAAAAATCTATTACCTATCTATCTCAATCTTGCTCAACACCTTTGGCAATGCTCTGACCATTTCCATGAATATGGGCTCTTCCATGTGGACCGCTGCTTCAGTCAATATTTCTAACTATTTTCCTATTCAACTGGGTACCGTCTTGCTCTGCAATGCCTTGTTAGGAATTATCTTGAATATTGTCATCGATAAGAAAATAGATATTCCTCTAATTATAGGAAATTTTGTCTTCATCTTCCCTTTTAGTGTCTTGGTCCAATATTTTGTGCAAGGTATGGGCTGGCTGGGCTTGCCTGGGCTGCCGGTTTGGTTACGCCTAGTCTTGAATGTGGCCGGCATTTTCTTGATTGCTATTGCCATTTCCATCTATCAACGGGTCAATTGGATTATTCATCCTTTAGATGAATTGACTAACACCATCCGCTTCAAGTTCTGCAATGGCAACCCGGTACATGCGCAACTCCTAACCTTTTGCATCCCAATTGCTATGCTGATTATTATGTTTGCCCTCTCCGGCCATCTCTATGCCGTTAATCTAGGCACCATCGCCGCCCTGCTCTGCCAAGGCGCTTGGATTGGTTGGGCCGACAAACGCGTCTTCGCTAGCCTACCTCATTATTTTAGAGATTAAAATATCAAAAGCCATCCTTACGTGGGATGGCTTTTTTATCTGATATAACGGAGACGGTGGGATTCGAACCCACGTGCCGGTTGCCCGACAAAATGATTTCGAGTCATTCCCGTTACGGCCTCTTCGGTACGTCTCCGGAACAAGCTTATTATAGCACCGGAATTCTCAGTCTGCAAGGCTTGACAAAGGACCCTTTTATCCCTATGCTTAGGAGGTTAGAACCCTAATCTAGAAGAAGGAGGTTTAGGCAAGGAGGGCGCTGACACCAACTAACACCAGAGTAAGAAAAGAAGCGTTAAGTGATAGCGAGATGGAATGTTGCTCCTATACGAAAAAATGCTGGACATTTTGCGGTTTCTTTTCTGCATTCGCTGCATTTAATTGGTTCTGTCAGTTAAATGAAGCAACTCGCTAAATTAAGGAGATGCTATTAAAATGGAAAATCAAGTATACCGCCGTAAAGGCGCCGTCACCACCCTACAGTTAACTACCCTGGCCATCTTGTTGGCTATTCGCTTCGCCTTGGATTACCTACCAGAAATCGATTTAGGCGTTACCAAAATGGGTTTTGGCTTTGTGGGGGCTGCCTTGACTGGCGCAATTGCCGGACCAATCCCTGCCATGATTCTTGGCGCTGCCCACGATATTCTCAAATTCGCCTTGGGTGGTGCTAAAGGTGTCTACTTCCCCGGTTACACCCTAACGGCCATTGTCGGCGGATTGATTTATGGGCTTGGCCTTCACCGCCAAACTAAGACCCCTCTTCGAATCTTCCTGACCGTCTTGGCTGTCACCCTCATCTGTAACTTGGGACTTAATACCCTCTGGACCATGATGGTTCAGAAAAAAGCTATCATGGCTATCTTGCCAGTACGTTTCTACAAAAATATGGCTTCCCTAGTGGTCAATTCAGTCGTCCTCTATTACCTCTTCAATAACGAGCCAGTCAAACGACTGATTGAACAGATTCAATTTCCTAGCCTTTTGCGCAAGCAATAAAACTAGCCAAGACAGTCCATCTGTCTTGGCTTTTTTCTTTCTTGGGCGTATAATCAAGGTCAAAGAAAGGAGGCTTGCCCATGAAAGCCATTGGAACCCAAACTCTCATCACAGAAGATCTTATTTTACGACGATTTGAACTGTCAGATGCGCCTGCCATGTTCAGCAACTGGGCGGGCCGTCCCGACAATGTCACCTACCTGACCTGGCCAGCTCACGCTGACTTAAGCGTCACTCAAGCCACCATGGCGCGCTGGGTAGCGGCCTATCAAGACGGCGACAGCTTTAAATGGGCCATCACCCTCAAATCCCAACCTGATCAAGTCATTGGCGATATTAGTGGCGTCGGCTATGAGCCTGCCACCAATTCCATAACCATTGGCTATGTCCTAGGACGAGATTACTGGGGCAAAGGCTACATGACCCAGGCCCTCATTGCGGTCAGTCGTTTCTTCTTGCAAGAAGCAGATATCAATCGACTTAGTGCCACCCACGACACTGCCAACCCGGGTTCTGGACGCGTCATGCAAAAGGCTGGCTTCCACTTCGAAGGCATCCTACGCCAAGCCGGACATAACAACCAGGGCATTGTGGACTCCGCCCACTATAGCCTGCTCAAATCTGATTTATAGGCAGACAAAATTCCCATTATATCATATATGATATAATGGGAATTTTTCTTGTCCCCTCCATCCCACAAACTAGCCAAGACAGCACCTCTGTCTTGGCTTTTTTCTTTCTTGGGCGTATAATCAAGGTCAAAGAAAGGAGGCTTGCTTATGAAAGCCATCGGAACCCAAACTCTCATCACAGAAGACCTTGTTTTACGACGATTTGAACTATCAGATGCGCCTGCCATGTTCAACAACTGGGCGGGTCGTCCCGACAATGTCACCTACCTGATCTGGCCGGCTCATGCCGACTTAGACGTCACTCAAGCCATCCTAGAGCGTTGGGTAGCGGCCTATCAAGACGGCGGTACCTTTATATGGGCCATCACTCTCAAATCCCAGCCTGACCAAGTCATTGGCGATATTAGTGCCCTCGACTATGTGCCTGGCACCAATTCCATGACCATAGGCTATGTACTAGGACGAAATTACTGGGGCAAAGGCTACATGACCCAAGCCCTCATTGCGGTCAGCCGTTTCCTCTTGCAAGAAGCAGATCTCAATCGACTTATTGCCACCCATGACACTGCCAATCCTGGATCTGGTCGCGTCATGCAAAAGGCCGGCTTCCAATTCGAAGGCATCCTACGCCAAGCCATGCATAACAACCAGGGCATTGTGGATTCCGCCCACTATAGCCTGCTCAAATCTGATTTATAGGCAGACAAAAAAATCCCATTATATCATATATGATATAATGGGATTTTTAATTTACCCCGAGTGCCCATAAAAAAAGAGACTGGCAAGGCCAGTCCCATTTGCTATTAAGCGTTAAGTTTGCGTTCTTGTTCAACTGCAGCTTGAGCTAAGATGTTGAGGTAGTTCCAAGGACGGTCAAAGACAGGTTGGAAGAAGAAGTCAACATAAGCCAAGTCTTCAATGGTCATCTTGTTTTGGATAGCCAAGGACAAGGTGTTAGCAGAAGCGGTACAATCGTATTTAGACATTACTTGCCCACCTACGATGCGGTTAGTCCCTACTTCGTAAACTAACTTCATGTAGATTTTCTCGTTTGTTGGCATGAATTCTGGACGGTAGTTGTCCACCACGTATACTGAACGAGTATCTAAACCGAAGTGCTTAGCAGAGCCTTCGTTCACCCCAGTTGAACCGATGTTCCAACCGAAGAGGTGGAGACCTGAAGTTGATTGAGTCCCGCGGTAACGAACTTTGTCACCTGCGATGTTCTTACCAACCAAAGCACCCATACGCACAGCGTTAGTTGCTAATGGAATGTAAGCATGACCGCCATTAGGGTTGTAGTTAACCGCACAAGAGTCACCCGCTGCAAAAACATCTGGATGGCTAGTCTTCATGTAGTCGTCAACGATGATAGCACCGTTAGGCATGGTTTCAACTTGGTCTTTAACTAAGTCAGTGTTTGGACGGAAACCTACACAGAGGATTACCATGTCAGCTTCGTATTCGCCACCAGTGGTTACCACTTTCTTCACGACGCCGTTTTCGCCTTTGAAACCTTGAACCATTTCGTTAAGGCGTACTTCAACGCCACGGTTACGCAAGTCTTCTTCTAAGACATCCGTGAATTCTGGGTCTAAGTATTTGTTCAAGATACGGTCTAAACCGTCAAGCAAGGTAACGTCTTTACCTTCTAAGTTGAAGGCTTCAACGAGTTCAATCCCGATGTAGCCCCCACCGATTACTACCACTTTTTGCTTGTCAGTCTTCTTAGCGAAGATTTCTTTAGCTTGGTTGTAGTTCTTGCAGAGTTGAACGTTTTCTAAGTCTAAACCTTCTAATGGTGGGATGATTGGCCAAGAACCAGTCGTTACCACTAACTTGTCAAAAGTTTCATCGAATTCTTCACCAGTTTTGAGGTTCTTAACGCGTAAGGTCTTAGCCTTCAAGTCAGCCTCTAAAACATCGTGTTCCATGTTGACTTTAGCGCCTAAAGAAGCTAATTCTTCTGGGCTTGAGTAGAAGAGCCCTTGAGGATCTTTCACAACCCCACCAACGTATAAGGCAATCCCACATGACAAGAAGGATACGTTATCGTTACGTTCGTAAACAACAACTTCCGCTTCTGGGTGATCATTTAAAATAGTTTTAACAGATGCTGTTCCTGCATGAGTACAGCCAACTACTACTACTTTCATATTTTTTCTTCCTCCTTAAGATATTGCTTAGCAACAGATATATAATACCACATAAACAGCAAAAAAGGTAGCCTTTTAAGCTCTTTAAAGCAAGTTTTTTGAGCGTTTACATCCCTGATTTAACAGGACTCTTATCCACCTTGCTTTCACAAAGTTTTTCATTTTGCCCTGTTTACTGGAAAAGGTGTTTTTTTCTGTCTTTTTCCGGTAAAAGATTGAAATTTAAACCAAAATTCTGTATAATGTAATAAGATAATTAAATCACAAAAGGAGATGTCAGTTCACATGCGTAAAAAATTATCTATCCTTTTCGCAGCTTTGTTCTTGGTCTTTGCTAGCCTCGGTCACACCCTGTCTGTCTTAGCCCAAGAATCTTCCAAGCCCGATACAACTTCAGGAGCGTCCAAGAAAAAATATACGGACCCAGCTGAACTTAAGGAAAGCTACGACGTAGTCGTTGTCGGTTCCGGTGGTGGCGGTTTGGCCGCAGCAATCGCAGCCCATGACGCTGGAGCCAACGTTGTAATTTTCGAAAAAATGCCAATCGTAGGTGGGAACACTAGCAAGTCTTCTGCTGGGATGAACGCCAGCGAAACCAAATTCCAAAAGGAAGCTGGTATTGAAGACTCTAACGACAAGTTTTACGAAGAGACCTTCAAAGGCGGGAAAGAAAAGAACGATCCAGAATTGCTTCGCTTCTTAGTAGACCACTCTGCTAGCGCCATTGATTGGTTAGACTCTATGAACATTAAGTTGGATAACTTGACCACTACCGGTGGGATGAGCGTTAAGCGTACACACCGTCCATCAGATGGTTCTGCAATTGGGGGCTACTTAGTAGAAGGCCTCTATGCTAACGTCACTGAGCGTAAGATTCCAACCTTCGTTAACTCTGACGTAACTGAAATCACTGAAGAAAACGGCGCTGTTTCTGGTGTCAAAGTAACGGTTGAAGGCCAAGAAAAAACCATCAAATCTAAGGCCGTTGTCTTAGCAACAGGTGGTTTCGGGGCTAACTTAGACATGGTCAGCCAACTTAAGCCAGAACTCAAAGGCTTTGTTACAACTAACCAAGAAGGTTCCCAAGGGGACGGTATCAAGATGGCCGAAAAATTGGGCGCACAAACCGTTGACATGGATCAAATCCAAATCCACCCTTCTGTTGAACAAAAGACTTCTTACTTAATCACTGAAGCCGTTCGTGGTGAAGGTGCTATCTTAATCAACCAAGAAGGTAAACGTTTCTTCAACGAATTAGAAACCCGTGACAAGGTTTCTGCTGCCATTATCGGCCAAGAAGGCAAGTCAGCTTACGTTGTCTTCGACGAAGCCCTTAAGGGTCGCGTTAAAGCTATCAACCAATACGAATCTAAAGGCTTAGTGGTCAAGGGTGACACCATTGAAGACCTAGCTAAAGAAATTGGTGTTGACCCAGCTAACTTAAAAGCTAGCCTGGAAACTTGGAACAAGGCTGTTGCTGATAAGAAGTACGAAGAATTTGGCCGGACTACCGGGATGGACAACGACTTGTCACAAGCACCATACTATGCGATTAAAATCGCACCAGGGATTCACCACACCATGGGTGGTCTCAAGATTAACACTAACGCGCAAGTCCTCAACAAGGAAAACCAACCAATCAAAGGTTTGTACGCTTCTGGTGAAGTAACTGGTGGGGTTCACGGTGCTAACCGTATCGGTGGTAACGCCGTTGCCGACATCATTATCTTCGGCCGTCAAGCTGGTGAGCAATCTGCTGCCTTTGTCAAAGAATAAGGACAAGTCACACCTCCCTTTTGGGAGGTGTTTTTGTATGCTTAGAAGCTTTCAAATTGGCCTGTTTTTTTTGTGATTTTGGGTCATCTTTTTTCCGCAAGCAAACATTTTTATGATATAATTAGTAAGAATTCGTCAGTACAAATTTTAAGGGGGCCATCATTATCGAAAAGTTACTTTCCAAGACGCACAAGCGTCAACTTCAGTTATTAAATATCCTCCACGCTTCCGATAACGCCCTGCCATTAGACCAACTGGCTGAGACCCTCGACTGTTCTACCCGTATTTTGAAGGAAGACCTCCAGCAAATCGCCAGTAATCTGCCACAGTATGAGATTTCAGTCCATCCTGATGGCGCTAAAATGGTCAATCGCTTCACAGTCGACATCAACCTTGCCTACCAATTCTACCTGGCTAACTCTGTCCACTTCCAGGTCTTAGAATACCTCTTCTTCCACCCCCATACTGAAATGGAAGAGATCCTCGAGCACTTTTTCATGAGTTACCCTACCTTCTACCGTACTATCCGCCGTATTAACCGTTGGTTTAATGGCCTCTATAATATTCAGGTATCTACCAAACCGCTGGCCATCACAGGTAATGAGAATGAGATTCGCTTCTTCTTTGGTCAGTACTTTGCAGAGCGCTATCCATCAACTACTTGGCCTTTTGAAGATATCAAAGAATCACATGTAGATAAATTCGTGGCCACCTTCATCAAGATTCTTAACCGCCCATTAGATTTCTCCCTCTACTATCTAATTAAGCGCGCAACCATTATCAACATCAAGCGTCACTACTTCAAATGGGACCTCCCCCTTCACAAAACTAATCTCTCAAGTCGTTTTGCCCAAGCCTTGGCGCAAAAAGCGGACCAAGAATTCGTTCGATCCTTATCGGACTATGTGGGAGAGCCTTTGGGAGATATCGTGCTGTCTAACCTTCTCTACCCATTCTTGCGTGAAGATTTTTTCTATAATTTTGAAGATATGCTCGTGGCCTCTCGTTTATATGCCACAATCCACACTTCGCTGATTCAGGCCCAACAAATGATTGAGGATATCCGTCAACATTTCGATCTCAAAATTAGCAATCCAGAAGTTCTCACCATCCTCTTCCATAACGCGTCCTCCGTCGAATGTTACGAGGTATTCGCTAAATCACAAATTTTCCGACGCCGCGCTACATGGATGAGTCATCTCTATGATGATTTTCCAGACTTTTACGGTTATATTGAGAAAGCTGTTATTCAATACAGACAAGCAAATAAGCTGCATACAAATCCTGAAATTATCCGATACTTAATCTATACCATCTTCTCAACTTGGTCAGAATTAATCCCTCAGCTTATGACATGTCAGAAGAAGATTAGAGTGGGTATCTTCAGCAGCATTAATTCCTCTCATTCCTTGATGATTCGAGACCTCTTGACTTGTTCTTGTTCCCAGCAACTAGAATTTCATGCACCCCAGGTCCTCTATCAAAATGTCCACGAGATTATACGTACTGAGTATGATGTCATCCTCAGTAATGTGCCTATTCCGCAATTACAATCTAAATTATTTATCAACATTAATGCGATTTCCATTGAGGCCCTAATCGAACGACTGAATAATATTGGCAATGAGCTTGCTCAGTGCCCTCAAGAAAGTTAATAAATAGCCGGAAGACATAAGTCCTCCGGCTATTTTGTTATATAAAAGAAAGCTGAGATAAACCCAGCTTTCTAATTAATCGATTAGTCGATTTCTACACGGTTTTCTTTCAAGTGCCAGATATCGCGGTTGTATTCTGCGATGGTCCGGTCAGATGAGAAGAAGCCAGCTTTAGCAATGTTAATCAAGGCTTTCTTGTTCCATTCAGTACGGTTTTCGTAGTCAGCCAACATTTTTTCCTTAACTTGGATGTATTCTTCCAAGTCGATTAAGGTCATGAACCAGTCTTTGCTGATTAATTCATGATGTAGACGGCTGAGGCGTTCTTCGTTCCCTGCTGCTAACATCTTATCGCTCACGATGAAGTCAACTAATGGGCGAATCGCGTCATGCTCGTAGTAGTCACGCGCTACATAACCTTGAGTTTCGTAGAGCTTGATGATTTCATCACTGTGCTTACCGAAGATGTAGATATTGTCATCACCAACTAATTCGTGGATTTCCACGTTAGCCCCATCTTCAGTCCCTAAGGTCAAGGCCCCGTTCAACATGAACTTCATGTTACCAGTACCACTTGCTTCCTTAGAAGCCAAGGAGATTTGCTCAGAAATGTTACATGCTGGAATCAAGTATTGAGCACGTTCCACGTTATAGTTCTCAATCATTACCAATTGTAAGTGTGGGCTTACTTCTGGATCATTGGCAATTACTTCAGACAAGGTCAAGATTAAGTGAATGACATCTTGCGCGATTGTATAAGCTGGTGCAGCCTTCCCACCGAAGAAAACAGTCAATGGGGTTGCTGGAATGTTGCCGGCTTTAATATCTAAGTACTTGTTAATCACATAAAGAGCGTTCATTTGTTGACGCTTGTACTCGTGCATACGCTTGATTTGGATGTCAAAAATAGAGTGCTCGTTAATGTCTACACCTTGCACTTCCTTGAGGTAGTGTTTGAGGTGGAGCTTGTTGTTGAACTTGATAGACTCTAACTTATCTAAGACCGCTTGATCATTGACATAGTTGAGTAAGCCTTCTAATTCAGCAGTGTGGTGCCATTGACGACCAATCAAGGAGTCAATGTAGTCAGACAATTCCTTGTTAGCGTCCATGATCCAACGACGGAAGGTAATCCCGTTGGTCTTGTTGTTGAATTTCTCTGGGTAGATTTCGTAGAAGGCATGTAATTCTGACTTCTTCAAGATGTCTGTATGCAGAGCTGCAACCCCGTTTACAGAGAAGCCGTAGTGGATTGACAAGTGAGCCATGTGAACGCGGTCAAATTGGTCGATGATTTGTACTGCGTCGTTATCTGGGAATTGTGCTTTAATACGAGCATCCAAGTTACGAATAATCGCCATCACATTAGGAATTACTTCTTCCAAGAAAGATACAGGCCATTTTTCTAAGGCTTCAGCCAAGATTGTGTGGTTAGTGAAGGCAGTCATGGAACGAACGATTTCTACCGCTTCATCGAACTCAATCCCGCGTTCGCCCAAGAGACGAATCATTTCTGGGATAACTAAGGCTGGGTGAGTGTCGTTGATTTGGATAACTGCGTAGTCTGCCAAGTCGTGTAAGTTGCTGCCCTTAGCGACTGCTTCTTCCAAGATCAATTGAGCCCCGTTAGATACCATGAAGTATTGTTGGTAAATACGTAATACTTCACCTGCGTGATCAGAGTCATCTGGGTAGAGGAAGAGGGTCAAGTTCTTCTCGATGTCGTGTTTGTCGAAGGAAATGCCATCTTCAATAATGTCAGAAGTCACACTATCTAAGTCGAAGAGACGGAGACGGTTACGCTTGGTTTGTTTGTAACCTAATACGTCGATATCATAAAGGGTAGAATGCAAGGAGAACTTGCGGAAAGGAACAGTATAAGCCTTCTTGCTTTTGATAGTCCAGTCATCGCCAGTCAACCAAGCATCTGGAATAGTCGTTTGTTGGTTGTCTTTGAATACTTGACGGAAGAGACCGAAGTGGTAGTTCAAACCAACCCCGTCCCCGTTAATCCCTAATTTGGTGATAGAGTCAACGAAGCAGGCAGCCAAACGACCCAAGCCCCCGTTACCTAATGAAGGTTCATTTTCAGCTTGTTCGATATCCATGATAGATTTGCCGTGAGCTTGTAACTCAGCGTTCACTTCATCGTAGATACCTAAGTTCAAGAGGTTGTTGCTCAAGAGCTTCCCGATTAAGAACTCTGCAGAGAAGTAGTAGAGTTTTTTCTTGTCATCGTGAGTTGGTAATTCGCGAGATTTGTCACGCGTAATATCTAAAAGGGCTTTGTAAAGTTCTGCATCGTTACAAGCATCAATTGATTTATTGAAAAGCTTGTTAGTATAGTTTTCTAAAATAGTCATGTTTAACTCCTTATTTTGATTAGGCCGTAAGCCTCAATGATCTTTCTGATTTAACAGGTAGGCAAGCAAGAGGTGTTAGAAGAAATCTCCTAACACCGGCCACATTTATTTACGGGTCTTGCTTGGTATTACTTAGTTGTAGGCTTTTTGGCCTTTTTAACTTCAGTAGTCTTAGTTGACTTAGTCTCTTCCGCTACTTCAGCCTCTTCACTTGCTGCCTTGAAGGCAGGATTCAAACGGCAGTAGGTAGTTGTCAACTCCAATAATTCTTCCGCTAATTGGTCAGTCAAAGCATCTGACTTCATACGCCATTTCCAGTTGTTACCTAAGGTAGATGGCACGTTCATACGCGCTTCGTTACCCAAGTTCAACAAGTCTTGCATGGTGTAGATTGCCATCTTGCTGACAGCAGCGGCAATCCCGCGGTTGAGGGCATGAGAAACTGTTTCATTTTCCCCACGTCTCATGTAGGCATTGAAGAATTCACGTGATGCCTCATCAGCTGAGTCTTGGAACCAGCCTAAGCCTGTTTCGTTATCGTGGGTTCCCACATAACATACAGAATTATAGACGTAATTGTGAGGCAAATCAACTGAATCCCCTCCGCCAAAACCAAATTGCATGATTTTCATACCTGGGAAGCCGGTTTCATCCCGCATATCAATTACTTCCTGAGTCATGAAGCCTAAATCTTCAGCAATAATCTTCACGTCGCCTAGTTCCTTGCGAATAGCACGGAAGAGGTCGCTACCTGGACCTTTGACCCATTCACCATTGATAGCAGTGGTGTCGCCAAATGGAATTTCCCAGTAGGACTCGAAGCCACGGAAGTGGTCAATCCGAACCACATCATAGAGCTTAAAGCTTTCCTTAAGACGAGTAATCCACCAAGCATAACCGTCAGCCTTCATAGCCTCCCAGTTATAGATTGGGTTACCCCAGAGTTGGCCGTCAGCGGTAAAGGCATCTGGTGGGCAACCAGCAACAACGCTTGGTTGGTGATCTTTAGATGTCTTGAAGTAATGTGGGGTCATCCACATTTCAACACTATCCGCTGCAACATAGATTGGCATGTCCCCAATAATCTCAATGTGTTGAGCATTGGCATATTTCTTAAGTGCTTGCCATTGGATGTTGAAGAAGTATTGCACTACCCGGTGGTAGGTCAACACATCCGCTAATTGTTGACGCAAATGAACGATGGTCGCTTCATCGCGCAAGGTAGCTTTTGGATCCCATTGGAACCATGGCTTAAGATCATAGTGCTCCTTGATTGCCATGTATTCGCAGTAAGGCTCCAACCATTCATAGTTGTCCGCCAAGAATTGTTGGTAGTCCTTCTTGTCAGCTTTAGCCAAGAAGTTAGCGACTGCCTTCTCCAAGATTGGACGACGTTCTGTATAGACCTTGGCATAGTCCACATATTCTGGATGGTCACCGAAGTCTACCCCAGCATAATCAGCTTCTGTCAGCCAGCCCGCTTCAACTAGGAGATCCAAGTCGATGAAGTGAGTGTTGCCGGCAAAGGCAGAGAATGATTGATAAGGGGAGTCTCCATAAGACGTGGTCCCTAGAGGCAAAATTTGCCAGTATTGTTGGCCTGTTTTTGCCAGGAAATCGACAAAATCATAGGCTGATTGCCCGAAAGACCCAATCCCAAACTTAGATGGGAGAGATGATATATGAAGGAGTACGCCACTCGTACGTTGCATACCCAAACCTCCTTTGCATATTTTCTTTTTTGACAACTCTAATTATACGCAAACGGTATGCAAGTGCAATGCCTTTGCCTGATGTTCTCGGTATCAGAATATCAGTCATTAGAACTGGTTTCAAACCTTACAAGCAAATCCCTTGTTTCCTAGGATTAGAGGGCTTACAATAACCCTAAAGATCATTTATTAGAGGAGGATTAATTTATGAGCCAACCTACCCTATTTTTTAGTGACAAGTGCCCCGATACCCAACCTTTTGTAGCAGGACTTGAAGCTCGTGGTATCCGCTATGATGCAGTCAATATTACGAATTCCATGCGGGAACTCAAGGCCTTTCTCCACTTACGTGATAGCCGACCAGAGTTTCAAGCTGTTAAAGATGGCGCAAGAGTGGGTGTCCCTGTCTTGCTTAATCCAGACGGTAGCCTCCATTTTAGCTTGGACAGCCTTTAAGCTGACTTCCTATATTAGAAAGAAACTGGGACTTAGGTCCCAGTTTTTTTAGTATTGGCGATAGTAACGGCGGTGGCCGTCAATTTTATCTAAGACAAAGCCTGCTTCCTGGCTTTGGCGAGCTACCTGATAGTCCGCTTCTTGTGGCAAGCGCTGAGAAAAAATCCGCTCGTAGTCTTGGACTGCTAGGGCTTGTCGGCGCTCCAGGTGGGCCTTCAAAGCTTCCAGATCCAAGGCCTGTCTAAAGCCTTCTTGTAGCGTCCCAGAAAAGAGTTCCGCAACTGCGCCTGAACCATAGGAGAAGAGTCCCAGACTGTCCCCTGCTACTAAATCCTCTACTTGCGTCAAATAGGACAGGAGGCTGAGATAGAGGGAGCCAGTGTAAATATTACCCACCTGACGCCCCAAACGCGTAGCCGGCTCATAGGCTGCCTGCCAACGCTCAATTAGACTGGCATCCAGGCTTCCTTTTTGCGCTAAGGCATCTAGGGCCTTCTTACCCATCTTGGTAAATGGCAAGTGGAAGACCACATTGCGCCAGTGCTCAGGCGATAAACCTGCTTGTTTGGCTGACGCCATGACCTGACAGAAGCAATCTTGGTAGAGTTCAGTCGAGAATTTGCCATCTACTAGTGCCACGTCAGAATAAGATGGGCGCCAGAAATCGAATTGATTATCAGTATAAGAAATAGACTGGCTATCCAAGGCCAAAATCCGCGGATTAGCAGAGATAAGGAGAGCTACTGCCCCAGCTCCTTGCGTAGGCTCACCTGGCGTGCCTAGGCCATAGCGGGCGATGTCGGTAGCCACCACCAGGACCTTACGGTCTGGACGTAGGCGCACGTAGTCACAGGCCGACTGGAGGCCTGCTGTCGCCCCGTAGCAGGCTTGCTTGATTTCATAGGCCTTACAATAGGGTTGTAAAGCCAATAATTCGTGTAAGTAGCTAGCTACTGACTTGGAATAGTCAAAAGCCGATTCAGTCCCTACAATAACTTGATCAATAGCTAAACGGTCATGCTCATCTAAGATGCTAGCTGCCGCATTGGCCGCCATCGCGACCACATCTTGGTCTAGGGGTGGCACGGCCATCTTGTCTTGGCCAATACCAATCGTGTATTTACTTGGCTCAACGCCGCGAGCCTGAGCTAATTCGGTCATTTCAATATAGTATTGGGGCACATAGAGCCCGATTTTGTCTATACCGACAGTTACGGTCATCTTTTATCACCTATATTCCTAATTTGTCAAGCTTATTGTACCACGAAAAAGGCGCCTTTAACTTAAAGGCGCGCTAACTTAATAAATTTTTTAACTTCCCTCTTGGCTACGTAACTGGGCCAAGACTTGCTCTGCTAAAGTACGGTTCATGGCAGGGGCCTGACGCAAGGCCTTAACTAGGGCAGGCACTTCCTCTAGGCTGGCACCGACTTGAAGGGCCAAGGACCGGGCTTGCAAGGCCATATGGCCCTTTTGAATGCCGTCCGTCACTAGGGCTCTCAAGGCAGCAAAGTTCTGGGCTAGGCCGACTGCCGCAATGATTTGGGCAAGTTCACGAGCATTGGGCTTACCTAAGATAGCTAGGGCCAATTGGGCAGTTGGATGGACTGCTAGAGTCCCGCCAACGGTCGCAAGGGATAAGGGCAGGGTTAATTCCCCTTCTAGTCTGGCTTGGTCAGCGGAAAGGGTCCATTGACTGAGGCCCCGATATTGACCATCCCAAGCCGCGTGGGCGTGGACGCCAGCTTCCACCGCTCGCCAGTCATTACCGGTGGCAAGCAAGACCGCGTCTACCCCATTCATAATGCCCTTATTATGGGTCACCGCCCGACGTGGATCCAACTGGGCCACGCGACTGGCCTGACTCAAACGTTTGGCCAAAGTCAAGGCCTGCTCTGGATTGGCGTGAAGCTGGGAAACAGACAGACTCACTTGAGCTTTAACTAGGAGCTTATCGCCATGGTTGGAAAGAATCCGCAGAAGGGCTTGACCACCCAGGCTGGCCTCTACTTCAGGCGCTAGGGCCTCTAGGACGGTATTCATGACATTTGCGCCCATGGCGTCACAGGGATCCAGACTTAAATAGACACAGAGAAAATCGCCCTGGTCATCCCCGTAGCTATCGGCCCATAAATCGCAAGGGCCACCACCACGGGCTACCATGCTAGGACAGGCTGCCCGTGCTAGGGCTAGCCAGTGGTCTTTTTGCGCCAAAACTTGCTCAAGCCCGCTAGCCAGGTCTTCAATATCGGTTAGCACAATCTGACCGATTAATTGGCGACTTAAGACCTGAGACTGGATATTGCCCAGGCGTTTGCCCCCGTTGCTAGCGGCAGCCACCACACTAGGCTCTTCAATGGCCATGGGCACCACATAGTCCCGACCATTAATTTTGAAGGTTGGAGCCAGACCAAAAGGCAGACTATAATTGCCCACATAGTTCTCAATCAACTGGTTGGCCACTGACTCTGGCAAGGCCAGGGCTGTTTCTAGGGCTTGGCCTTGCCCTTCCTCTTCCAAATAAGTCGCCAAAATGGCCCGGCGCTGGCTGATTTCTTTTTGATAGAAGCCTCCAAAATCTGCTGGCATCTTAGATCCTCCTCAAGACGTATTCTACCTTCTTAGTATAGCATGTCCCGCGCCACTTGGGAACGCGGGACTTTTGCAAAAAGTTAGCTAGCGTGCTATACTACAGCCATTAAGTAGGAGGAATATTCCATGACTCAGAAGTTGATCCAGGATCGCTATCAGGCGGTCTTAGACCGTATCCAAAAACATAGCCCAGAAGGCAAGCAGCCACAGTTAGTTGCCGTCAGCAAAACCGTGGGCGCCGACCAAATTCAAGCCCTCTATGATTTAGGCCAACGACATTTTGGTGAGAACCGCTACCCTGCCCTCTTAGAAAAGCAGGCCGCCCTAGCCCAAACTGCTCCAGACATTGTCTGGCACTTCATCGGCCGGGTCCAAACCCGCCAGGTCAAGGAGTTTATCAATCAAATTGACTATCTCCATGCCCTGGACCGCTTTGACTTAGCCAAGGAAATTCAAAAACGGGCCGACCACCCCATTAAGTGCTTCCTCCAGGTCAATGTATCGGGCGAAGAGAGCAAGACAGGCTATGAGCCCGAGCAAGTCTTTGCGGCCATCGAGCAACTGGCCCCTTACGATAAGATTGAAATCGTGGGGCTCATGACCATGGCGCCAGCCGACGCTCTAGAAGGCGAGCTCCACTTCTTCTTCAAGACGCTCAAACATCTCCAACTCCTAGTCCAAGAAGCCGGCTATTCTCACGCTCCTTGCACTGAGCTCAGCATGGGCATGAGCCAAGACTATACCATCGCCACCGAGGAAGGGGCTAGCTTCCTGCGTGTAGGCAGTGCCCTCTTTGCGCCTGAAGGCTATTAAGTTATGCTATCAAGAAAAGACCCCTGAAGCCAGGATTCCAAATGGCTTCAGGGGCTTATTTTATTGTGTTTAACGTTGCCGGGCTGCCTTAAGGTCAGACAGTTTCACCACCAGGCGGCCATCTTGGGTATAGCAGAAGTTGCGTACCTTGCTGGCATCAGCCATCACTTCAATGAGACGGTCGCGGTAAGGCTCAGCCAACTCGTCGAAGAGGAACTCATCATCAGACAGTTGCAGTTGTTGACGTTGGGCCTCAATTTGTCCTTGAGTCCAGAGTTGATAGCTACGACTTGGCAAATTGCCTTGGAATTTGCGTTTTTCAATCCGGTAGACGTAACGGTCATCATCATAGGTGATTTCCAAGGCCCCGGTATTAGTCCGCGTCTCCTTGACGTCCCGATGGTGTTCCTTGTGGATGCGCCACCAGGTGTAAATAGCATTGAGGGCTTCTTCCTCTGTCGGGTAGGAACCATGCTCCTTGCGGGCATCTGTATAGCGGTCTACCCAATAGTTCGTGTACACAACTTTTTCCATATGAGAACCTCCTTGTTAAGCGTTTCCATAACCTTATTATAGCATAGCCTTATGAAATAGCAATGAAAAAGCCGACTACTTTGGCAAGTGATTGCTAGTAGTCGGCTATGGTCTTATGGCTTAACTTCTTGAATAGAAAATTGATTACCCTGTAAATCCAGGGCCTTGCCGGTCAGAATTTGAGCCACTAAACGCGTGACTGTGGTCTTATTATATAGGACCTTAATAGAAGATGGCTCCTCTACTATTTCCACATTCTTAAACTCAAAGTACCGTGGTGTGATGTCTTGGTCATGGTCACTATGCTCGACATAGTCCAGACTTGCCTGGCTGGCCTCCTGCTTTTTGCTTGGATCTGCCAAGGAAGCCCCTTGGGGATTCTGGGTCAGCTGGTAAAAATCATCGAGCACTTGGTCGGTCTGACTGTCGCGGTTAAAGCGATAGGTCTCTGGCAGGTAGAGGCGGACCGTCGTGTCCTTGATTTCAATGGCTACTAGACTGCTGTCGGCCCTATCATTGCGGAAGACCACTTGGCGCGGACTAGCTGCCACCGAGGTCCAAGTGACCAAGCTAAGTAAAATAGCTAGAAAAGGAATGAGAAATTGTTTAATTGCTTTCATAAGAATCACCTCGCAAATTCAATATATTACTCTGTTATATTTCCTTGCTTGGCAGGGATTGGTAAAGGTTTACCCGCTGGGTATAAGTATCCTCCATAAATAACAGTGCTTGGATAAATTCTTCTAATTATAGCCAAATATCCAACATAAATTTGTCCAACCTCATATCTTTGAGCATATCTATAATACGGCGGATGATCGTCCTCAACGACAATTTCCCACCAAATTCTAGTTGGAGCTAAGTTGACCGTTTCTGAGCTACTAAATGTCTCATTAGCAGCATATACATTACCGTTAATGCAAAACAATAATAACATAAACGTAAATAATGTTCTTAGTATTTTCATTTTTCAACAACCTCCTTTAGCGGAACAAATGGAGCGAGGGTACTTACATAACCACCGTATGTTACCGTGTATCCGTATGGCCCTGTCTCCCAACTATCAATATATAGAGTACCGTGGTACATGCCATCGTTAAAGTAAATTGAGTTAGGAAATCTTCGGAAGAAATGACTATTAATATTCATATTGTACTCTGAGTAACTATAAAATCGAGTTTGATAGAGATATTTTGAAATTGCTTGAGGGTAGACAGCTACTTGATTTGAAGACTCTTGTGCAACAACACTTGAAATAAATGAACTACCTAATCCAACTGATGTGAGAGCTGCTAGTGACATCAGTAAAATCTTTTTCTTTTTCATTAATAAACACCTCCATAATATGCGGTTCATAAAATTTGAGACACGAAACCAATACACTACCCGCAATCCTTCGCAATAAATCACCACCTTTTAGCATTATAATTGATTAACCTTTAACGTGAATTGGCGGGACAACATCCCCTTTTCCGTTATAGCGACTTTCACTTCCATGTGTTTTAAAACCTACCAACAATCCAAAACAAAGTGTTAATAATACTATAGACCTTATACGCTTCACTATAATTCCTCCTCAATTTCTCTCAACAAGGATTTTGCTGCATTTAAAGCCAATTTTTTCTCTTCAATTTCGAATAGCATGACAGAACGTTGACAAGATAGTAAGGCGCTATCAAGTAACTCTAATTCATTCCATGCATATGCCTGATAAAAATAAGCTTCACCTAACAAGAATAATTTTTGGCTCTTCACTAATAAATCAACTGTTTTCGTGGCATAATCTAAGCACATTTCATTATTATCGAGGTACAAATATAATCGCGCTAAATTGATTAGAACCTTGGCTACAAACTCCGGCCCCAAAAATTCATAATAATGCTGTTCCAGCTCTTCTAGGGTAACTTTGGCAGCTTGGTAGTCTTTAATTTCCATTTGGACAATAGCCTTGGAATTGAGTGCTAGATAATATATACGCTGAGACTGTTTCTCTTTGGCAATCAACTCATCTAATTCTTCTAGTGCACGGGGGGCATCTTTTTCAAGATGAAATGCTAGGATGGCATGGACCCACTTATAGGTTAGGACATCATCGTAAGATGCCGTTTCTAAATTCATCTTATCCAAGAGAAAGGCCAACGTCTGATAATCTTGCCGATACAAAAGGGTCTGAATCTGGTCTTGTGACAGTTGGTTAGTGACCTGTGTTTCGAGATCGAATAGCGCCAAGATCTCTTCCATTGGCATTTCTAGCTTCTTAGCCAACTTAAAGAAAAGATCAACTGACGGTAGAGATTCCCCTTTTTCAATCTTACTGATAACTGTCTGTGTACAAATACCAGTCGCCAACTCTTTTTGAGTCCATTGCTTTTGTTTACGGTACTGAAACATCATCTGAGCAATCCGCTCCTTGATATCCAAATTATCCCCCTCCTTTCTACAATCATATTATACACCATAACACTTTTCGAATCAATGAAAAACTATAGTGTTTTTGTATAAACTTATCATTTAGTAAGTTGATTGTTCGCTCTAAAAGTAAAAGGAGGTTGAGACTTGTGTCTCAACCTCCTCTTTTCTTATTCAACTGTCACAGACTTAGCCAAGTTACGTGGTTTGTCCACGTCTAGGCCACGGCCTAGGGCAGTATAGTAAGCAATCAATTGAGTCACGACAACCATAGCCAGTGGGCTCAATAATTTGGTGACATTTGGTACCACGAAGAAGTCATCTTCCTTGGCTACTTCTTGGCTTGCAATCACAACGGCTTGGGCGCCACGTGCCTTAACTTCTTCCACGTTACCGCGGGTATGAGCGGCTACGCTAGGGTCGCTGATTAAGGCCAAGACAGGAGTCCCTTCCTCAATCAAGGCAATGGTCCCGTGCTTCAATTCACCCGCTGCAAAGGCTTCGGTCTGAATATAGGTAATTTCCTTGAGCTTGAGGGCAGCTTCCATGGACACATAGTAGTCCAAGAGACGGCCGATATAGAAGGCATTGCGTGGTTCCATCAAGTTGGCGTTACACCATGCTTCAAGCTGGTCTTTCTCTGCCAAGATAGATTCCATGGCGCTAGCCACTAAGCTCAGCTCATGGGCCATGTCGAAGTCTGTTTCCTTACCTAAGTGGCGGGCTAGGCAGTCTGCCAAGATGGCCATGACCGCGATTTGAGCAGTATAAGCCTTGGTAGAGGCTACTGCGATTTCTGGCCCTGCGTGTAGCAAGAGGGTATGGCTTGCTTCACGAGATAAGGTAGAGCCCTTAACGTTGGTAATGGTCAAGGATGGGTAACCCAACTCATTGACACGAACCAAGGCCTGACGGCTGTCTGCCGTTTCCCCAGACTGGGTCAAGAAGATAAAGAGTGGTTTGCTGCTAAAGATTGGCAGGTCATAGGCAAATTCACTGGCTAAGAGGACATCGACTGGTTTGCCAGCCATTTTCTCAATCAAGTTCTTGCCGACCCAACCTGCATGGTAGCTGGTCCCGCAGGCTACCACATAGAGGCGGTCTGCTTCTGTTAAGGCAGCCAAAAGGTCTTCAGATACATGGAAGTGGTCCTTGTCGCCTTGGTATTCTTGAATCAGACGACGCATAACGGTTGGTTGCTCGTCGATTTCTTTGATCATGTAGTAAGGGTAAGCGCCCTTCTCTAAATCTGCCGCGTCTAATTCTGCTTTGAAAGCAGCACGCTCTACCACTTGACCTGAGTAGGTTTCGATGGTTACAGCAGATGGGGTCAAGGTCACGAATTCTTTGTCCTTGATTTCAAGGTAGTCAGCAGTTAAATGAATGGTTGCCATGGCATCTGACGCAATCAGGTTATAGCCTTGGCCTAAGCCTACTAAGAGTGGTGATTTATTCTTAGCTGCATAGAGCGTATCTGGGGTCTCGCTATCGATTAAACCGAAGGCGTAAGAACCATGAATCAAGCTCAGGGCCTTCTTGAAGGCTTCCTTACCAGACAAGCCATCTTTTAAGGCAAAGTGCTCAATCAATTGAACTACGACTTCTGTGTCCGTATCAGACTTGAAGTCGACGTCTTGCAGATAGTTAGCCTTAAGGTCAGCAAAGTTCTCAATCACACCATTGTGCACTAAGGCAAAACGGCCGCTAGCGGATAAATGTGGGTGGGCATTGTATTGGGTAGCTGGCCCGTGGGTAGCCCAACGGGTGTGGCCAATCCCAACAGTGGCAGGTAAATCGAAATCCACAATTTCCTTGAGTTGAGCAATGCGCCCTACTTCCTTGAAGAAGCCCACGGTCTCATTGTTGCGCACAAAGATACCTGCTGAATCATAACCACGATACTCTAACTTTTCTAGGCCGGTAATCAAGGTTTCTTGAACCTTGCCCGCGCCGATCATTCCTACTACTCCACACATGGGGGTAACAACTCCTTTATTATCATAAATTAAGTTGCTTTTAGGTGCTTAGACAGAGCCTCTGTCCTGGGATTTGCATCCCCAGTTTTATGCTCTCTCTTGTGGACTGCACGGCCCCGGGTCATCCGCCGAAAATTCGATAAACCCGCTCCTCGTCCCCTTCTCATGTGAAGGGCTGGCGCTATCCATTAATCTACCACTATCCTCCTTAACTTTGAATTTTCTAAAAGCTCCTTATACTTTACTATAAAGTATTTGTAATGTCAAAAATTCTCAACTCCTGATTAGACCGGGCTTGAGCGCACTTAAAAGCTGAAACTGGCAAAATTTATAGGCAAATATACATTTGTTATATAAGGGCATTTTCATAAATGGCCCGAGCAAAATCCCTTTAAATCAGCCTTTTCGGCTAAAAACACGAACGTTCTTGTGAAATTAGCCCGACTATGTGAAATTCAGCCAAATTACCCCGTAAAAAAGTCGTGCTCAAACCCTATTTATAGGTGTAACCTATAAATAGGCAAGGCTAGTCAGACTAGGGCCTAGCACAAGCAAAGGCCCGCCCCCAAATCTGAAAGATTTGGGGCCGAAGACCTAAGAAAAGAAGAGGCTGGGAGTTTCCCAGCCTCTTCTTTAATCAATTGGCATCACGATTAATCAGTTATGCTTAGATTTACGTCGATGAGTCAGTTGACAATACCGCTCATACCAGATATCCACGAATTCTGGTGCGAAAGGACCTTTCTTCTCTTCGATCCAGCGGACCAGTTCTTGGATATTATATTTGAGGATACGATCGATTTCTTCCGGATAGCGGTATCGCTTGCTGTGGAGCTCGTACTCGTCCAAGTCCAGCAGCCGCTTTTCCCCATCAGGAAATACCTTAATATCTAAATCATAGTCGATATACTTGAGCGCCTCATTATCAATCAGATAAGGAGAAGCCAAGTTACAGTAATAAGTAACGCCGCGTTTGCGAATCATGGCTACAATATTAAACCAGAAATGCTGGTGATAATAGAGCAAGGCTGCTTCCCGGGTTACCCAGCGACGACCGTCCGATTCCGTTACTAAAGTATGATCGTTACACCCAATGATGGATTGATCGCTGGTCTTCAATACCATAGTATCGCGCCAGGTCCGATGCAAAGACCCATCATGCTTATAACTTTTAATCGTGATGAACTCGCCTTCCTTGGGTTGTTTCATCACTGAACCTACTTTCCGTTCCAAATTGAACCGGTACTTCGACCGTTAACCAATACTCCGATATTATAGCACAATTTCACCTATTATGCTAAGGCTTTATGCGGACTTAACAAATTTTTCTGAAAAGTCTTAGACTTCTCCTTGCATTTGGTAGTAAAGTTGGCGCTTGGCCATGAGTTGGTCGTGAGTCCCTTGCTCCACAATGGCCCCATGCTTCATGACAATAATCAGGTCCGCGCTACGAATAGTAGCCAAGCGGTGGGCAATGACAAAGCTAGTCCGGCCTGCCATAAGCTGGTTGAAGGCCTCTTGGACCTTGAGCTCGGTATAAGCATCGATGGACGAGGTCGCCTCATCCAGCAATAAGACCTTAGGTGGCTTAATGAAAATTCGAGCCAAGGCCAGCAATTGGGCCTGACCTTGCGACAGTCCCCCACCCTGTCCTGACAGGATAGTGTCATAGCCCTGGGGCAGGAGTTCAATAAAGTGATGGGCCTTAGCCGCCTTAGCTGCAGCGACTACCTCCTGGCGACTAGCATCTGGTCGGCCAAAGGCAATATTGTCATGGACCGTCCCCGTGAAGAGCCAGGTTTCCTGGGGCACCAAGCCAAGTTGGTCCCGCCAAGATTGTCGTCGATAGGTCGCAATAGCTTGGCCATCTAGCTCAATGCCCCCAGAGCTTGGCTCATAATAGCGCATGAGCAGGTTAATCATGGTAGATTTACCGGCACCAGTTGGCCCCACGACGGCTACCATACTGCCCGGCGGCACATGCAAATTGAAGTCTTGGATCAGGGGTTGGGATGGGTCATAGGAGAAGGCCATGTCGACAAAGTCAACAGCGCCTTGAACCTGGTCTCCTGATAGGTCAAGCGTGGCATTTTCGACCAAGCTTGGTAAATCCAGAATTTGGTAGAGACGTTCGGCACAGGCAATGGCCCCCTGAAGTTCCGATAAGACGGAGGAGATATCATTGAAGGGTTTGGTGTACTGGGTGGCATAGGCCAGAAAAGTCACCAATTCCCCTACCGTAAACTGGCCACCCACTACCCGACTAGCCCCCACTCCAATTAAGAGGGCATAAATCAAGGCATTGACGAAGCGGGTCATAGGATTGACCGTTGAAGAATAGAAGGTAGCCCCCAAGCTTGCCTGGCTATAGGCCTGGTTCAAGGTTTGGAACTCATCAGCTAGGAATTCCTGGGCATCTAGTTGCTGCAGCAAGGTCATTTGGCGAATGGTCTCTTCTACCCGCTGAGCCTGGTCACTCCGGGTCTGGGCTTGATCCCGATAGCGGTGATAGCTTTGTTTGGCGATAAAACGGGCAATGAAGAGGGAGACTGGGGTCAGAATGACTACCAAGCCAAAGAGAACCAGGTCCATACCTGCCATGAGATAGAAGGTCACGCCAATAGTGAAGAGACCACTCATGAGTTGAGTGAAGAGCATCATAAGGCCATCCGTTAATTGCTCCAAATCGTTGGTCAGACGGCTGACCAAGTCTCCCAGGCCAAAGCCATCAAGGGCAGGCACCGGACTAACTTGAAGCTGGGCCATGACCTTCTGTCTTAGCTCGGCCATATGGCCATAGACTAGTTGATTGTAGAGCCATGGATTGAGCCACTGGAAGGCAATGGTTATGGCAATAAGCACTAACATTTGGACCAGCAAACCTTGCAGGACTTGCGCTTGCCCTGTCCCAATCCAGTCAATGGCCCGACCAATCAGGACGGGTAGATAGAGAACGAGACCCGCCTGGATTAAGGTAGACAGCAAGGCTAGGCTCATGAGCCATGGTCGACTAGCCAAGCCTTTAAGTAGACGTTTCATTACTTGACCTTGTGTCATTGGCGGTCACCTCTCTGGCTTTGGGTCTGGACTAGGGTCCGGTAGTATGGATTGGATTGGGCCAAGTCTTGGGCTGGGCCATAACCCGTGGTCTGGCCATCTTCTAAGACCAAAATTTGGTCAGCAAAACGCAAGGCATTCAAACGCTGCGAAACCATGATGACCATGAGGCCAGGTCGCGCTGCCTTTAGGCCAGACAGGAGGCGACTTTCGGTGGCATAGTCCAGGGCTGAGGTCGCATCATCAAGGATCAGGCCTTTTTTGGCCTTAAGCAAGGCTCGGGCCAAGGTCAGTCTTTGCCGTTGGCCACCTGAGAAATTACGACCAAAGGCCGTGACTTGGGCATCCAGTCCGCCCTTTTCGGCAACAAAGTCTTCTGCTTGAGCCAAAGCCAAGGCCTGCCATAAGTCCTGGTCACTGGCCCGGTCTTGAGCCAAGAGCAGATTAGAGCGAATGGTCCCCTTAAAAAGTTGGGCTTGTTGAGGCACCCAGGCTAAATCTTCAGCGTCTGGCCCCGCTAGGCTACCCTGGTCAACCAGTAAGATGCCCAGTAGGAGTTTGATTAGACTAGTCTTACCTGCCCCGGTTACCCCGGTCAGGCCCAGCCATTGACCTTCTTGAAGTTGCAAGCTAACCTGCTTAATGGTCGGCATGGGACTACCTGGATAGGTGTAGGACAGATACTGCGCCTGCCAGGTCGAAGCGGAAGTGTCTCGCGTCACTTGGCTACTTGTTTTCTGGCCTGGGTCCTCTTCTGGCATAGCCAGGACTGCTTGAATTCTCTGAGCACTAATCCAGGCCTTGTTGAGGTTACCTAGGACAATGGTTGTTTTAATCAACTCACCCAAAATCAAGGTCAGATAGTTGACTAGAGCCACTAGCGCCCCTTTGGCTAAGAGCCCTTGATCCAGAGCCCAATCCCCTTGCCAGAGGACTAAGACCGTGGTGACATTAACGACTAGGTAAGTCAGCGGATTAGTTAGAGCTGCCAGAAAGCCGGTCTTTAATTGATGGCCAAGCAAGTTTTGATTAACCTGGTCATAAGTAGTCAGATAGCCATCTACCTGATTAAAACTCCGGATGACCCGATAACCCGCCATGCCTTCTTGCGTGACTTGGACTACTCGGTCAGTAGCTTGGCGAATCTTGGCATATCCAGGCGCTGTCAGCCCCATTAAGACTGCCAAAATAAGATATAGAACCAGAATCATGACTAAGAGATAGCTGGCCAACTGGGCATTGAGTTGCCAGGCCATATAGGCCGCCCCGAAGACAATAAAAGGTGACCGCAAGAAGAGACGGAAGAAGATATTAAGCCCCGTCTGCACTTGATAGGTGTCATTGGTCACTCGCGTAATCAAGCTGGATTCCCCTATAGTCTGACGCTGGGACTCGGACAGGCGACTAATCTTTTGATAGAGGGCCCGGGTCAATTGCCGGGTATAGCCAATGGCCGCCTTGGCCGAAAAATACTGGGCCGTAATGGCCATGAAGACACCCGACAGAGCCAAGCCCAATAGCAAGGCAATGGAGCCCCAAATGGCACCATCACCCGTCAAGATGCGGTCAATAATTTGGGCCACTACTAAGGGTACCGCTAATTCAAGTAGGGCTTCCGCCAACTTAAGCAAGGGCCCCAAAAGGGCCACCCCACGGTAGCCCTTAAAAAAAGACCATAAGGATTTCATCGGATGGCCTCCTTTTCATGAACTAGGACCTGCATAAGTTTCTCTTGCAAGGTAGACAAGGGTAGCTGGCCAACAGCCTCTGGCGCCACCCAGCACCAGCCTTCTTGGAGGGAACTAGTCGTATCCAGCCGCAAACCTACCAACTGTACCTGCCAAATGCGGTGGCTGAAGACATGCTTGACTTGGCCTAGGCCTGTACTCAATACTTGGTTACTTAGGGGACTATCCCCCTCTACTAGAGCTTCTTCCCTTAGCCAATCTAAGAGTGGCTCAGTCAATTCGGCCGCCGTCACTTCTTCATAGACCATACTTTGTTCCAGCATTGGGAAGTGCCAAAGTCCTGTCAGGAGTTCATTCTCCCCATGTCGGCGCAGGAGCCAATTGCCTTGGCTATCCACAAGAAAGTAGGCGGTCAAATCATGCCGGGTTTGTTTGACTTTTTTGCTCTTGACCGGATATTGGTCAGAATCCCCAACTTGATAGGAAGCATCATATGCCGCCAAGGGATGATTGTCTGGCCGGGGATTGCTTGGTGTCATGACACAGGCACCCAAATCCATCATGGCCTGATTAAAATCTCCCGGCCGGTCTGGGTCAATCAAAATATCTAGAATTTCCATAAAGACCTTACGACTTTTAGGCAGAGCAATGTCGTCTTTAAGGCGGAAGAGACGGGCTACAATCCGGAAGAGGTTGCCGTCCAGGGCCGGCGCCACCCGACCAAAGGCCATGGAGGCGATGGCAGCCGCCGTATAGGGGCCAATGCCTTTGAGACTTAAGAGGCTGTCAACTTGGTTAGGCATCCGACCGCCAAAGTCAGCCATAACTTGTTGGGCAGCCGCCTGCATATTGCGGACTCGGCTATAGTAGCCCAGCCCCTGCCAGAGATTGAGCAGGGTCTCTTCTGGTGCTTGAGCTAAGTCGGCCACTGTGGGCAAGGCCGCCATAAAACGTTGATAATAGGGAATAACAGTAGCCACCTGGGTTTGTTGCAACATAATCTCGCTGACCCAGATGGCATAGGGATCCTGACTCTTACGCCAGGGCAAATCACGCTTATTTTTATCGTACCAGGCTAGGAGGTCTTTCCGAAAGGCCTGGACACGGGTCTGATCCCAAGCTGCCATAGCTTGAGGCCAGCTACTTCTAGAATTAGTCATATATAGCTTCCTTCCTACTCACATTCTCATTTATTATAACCAAAAAAAGCCCGAGAACCAAGTTCAATCACTTGTTTCCCGGGCAGGAAGATGCTTAGTTAAAATGACGTGTTACTACCTGCAGGCGATCTGCTAAGAAGCCTGATACAACCGCTTTGAGGATGTCACCTGGTACAAAGATCAAGGCAGTCGTCACTGCTTTAGTTAAATCCATATGCGCGAATTGCACGAAGCCCCAAATCCCCATGACCGTTACAATTGGAACGGTGATGATGAGGGTTCGCAAAGCATAAGAGACAAAGCTTGGCTTTTTACCCTTGAAGATAGACAACAAGGTATAGGCAATTGGGAAGGAGAAGAGGTAACCCCCTGATGGCCCTACAAAAGAGGCAAATCCACCGCGGCCACCAGCAAATACTGGTAAGCCCACAGCCCCAAGTAATAAGTAGAGTAAGATAATCGCTAAGGTTTGTTTAGGTTTATAGACCAAACCAATCAAGCAGAGGGCAAAAGTCTGCATGGTAATGGGTGCTGGGAAGCCCCACAAGGGGAAGGACAAATAGGAGCAGACGATTAGGACTGCCAAGCCTAAGGCCATGCGGGTTAAGACACGCACATCTTTAAAATCATTGAACATTAGTAAAAACTCCTTTGTTTGGGGCTAGGCCCCTAGAATAATAGCTATGTTATGAGTATAGGCAATTCGCTCCTTAATGTCAACCTATCGACAGGGTGAGGTTGACGCAAAAACAAAAAAAGAACAGGCCCCCCTAACCATAAAAAAAAGGCTGAGACCTAGATCCCAGCCCTTCCCTACTATGGGTTTTGACTATTGCTTGTGCTATTAGAAGGTTGAAGCTTCAGGTCTTCGCTAAGCGTCTGAATCAGCTTAGGCACCAAATTGAAGGTAACACTATAAGTGGTCACTTCAGGCGCTGGGTTGGCAGTTTGGCCTTGCACTTGAGCTCCTTGAGTTTCTGGGTCGGCTTGACCTTCTTGCCCCTCTTGGCTGGAGCTTGCAGAATCTACTACTGGTTTCTTTTCAGGAACGGAAATGGTTAGGCTATAGTCATGACCTTGCCAATGTTCCTGGTAGCGACTCTTGTCCAAGGCGAAAGTCTTGATAACATGGTAGGTTTGACCCGGTGCCAATTCCTTACCATAAACTTGGTTGGTTAAGACATAGTCACTATTAATCGGATCCCCATTAATGGTTAAGACTGTATTGCCATCAACTGGCAAGAGTGTCTTCTGTGACTTGTTAGTCACATCATATTCGACGGAAACAATCACGGCCCCATATTTAAAGTTACGGAAGGATTCTTCGTTGTAGCTATTTGGTTGAAAATCACTGACTTCCAAACGCGTAATCGTCACATCGATACCTTCATCACTTTCCTTAAGCTTAGGCTTATCGTCAGCCAAGACTCTCTTAGTCCCCCAATATTCTGTAGTTAGACGGTCTGGTACATGAGTGGCAGATTCTTTGAGCGATTTAGCCGCTTCATCCTTAGCCGGCAAATACAGCAATTGCTCGTCACCCAAACTATTAACACTAATCCCGGTAATATCAGATTCGCTACGCTTAGGAGAAACTACCTTGATATAGAAGTAGCCATCTTCCTGAACACGTTTGACTGAACTAGCACTTAAACCAAAGACCAGGTAGCCAGACACTGTTTGACCGCCATCAATGGTCCCTTTATTGTCAGATAAGGTTTGAGCTAGGTTGCCATCCTCTGCAGGGTAGAGTTGGTAACTTGGCGATACTTCTAAGCTAGCCTCGTTATAGGATAACTTGAGTTCCTCAACCGGATAATGTACGGTTTCTTTGGTTTTGTTGGTGATAGAGACGTGCATGACCACTAGGCCCCCGCCACCTTCTTCAAAGTTGAACTCATTCTCTAGCTCTTTTTCAAAACTATTGACTGTGTAGAGTCGCAGCATATCCACTGTCACGGCAAAGTTCTGTTGGTCTGCCTTAAAATCATCATCTGTTTGGTAGAAGGCTTGGGGATTAATTTTTACCTGACTATTTTGCTTGAGCAATTCTTCTAATTGATTGTAGGCCTCACGACTAACCGAGGTATCCGCCTCTTGGTAGGAAGAGCTAGACTCGGCTGGGTCTACCATCTTGACCTGGCCACTGGAAGATGACTCAGTCTGAGCACTGACTAAGAGTGCTCCTTGGCTCAAGCCAGTCACTAGGGCTAGACCCAAGAGGGTCATACGTTTGAATACTTGTTTTACTGACATTCTATCACTACTTTCTTTCATTGCTAGCAGGAGTTTGACTAGTTTGATCTGATGAAGCTTGGATAGCTTCTTTGGGACCATATGCCCCAGAACGCTCACGATATAATTCATAAAACTCACCCACAATTACCTTGATAACGGCGTAACCTGGCACCCCTAGGATGACCCCGACTAAACCGAAGGCCTTACCCGCTGATAAGAGAACAATCAGAATGGTCACCGGATGAATCTTGAGGTTATTCCCCAGAACTTGTGGGGCAATAAAACGTCCTTCGATGGTTTGCTCGACCATCATGACAATGGCCACCTTCAGGACCATAACAGGACTGGTAATCAAGGCAATGATAAAGGCCGGAATCACTGCGATGAAGGATCCTAGGAAGGGAATGATATTGAGGAAACCAGACACGACCCCAAGGGCAATAGCATAGTCTAGCCCGACAATACTGTAACCAATAGAGAACATAATGGCAACGCAGATTGCCACAATGATTTGGCCCCGAATATATTGAGCCACTTGATAGTGTCCTTGATACATCATACGAGATGCCATGGCACGGTGCTTAGTCGGCACGAATTTCAGAATATAATCGCCCAAATGCTGACCATCTGCCAAGAGATAATAGAGAATAATTGGCACGGTCAAGAGCCCCATAATGACGGAGGTCACTGCCCCTACCACGGATCCTAAACTACCGAAGGTCGAAGAAGCGAAACGACTCAGCTGCTCCGCCATACTGCGGAAATCAAAACCATCTAGGAAGGACTGTAGTCGTTGGGTGACTTCCTTATTCTCAGTCAGAAAAGGTGACTGATACAACATATGGTAGATTTCATCATAGTACTTGGGCAGACTACGAGCAAAGCTCAGAATCTGAGTCTGTAGGGTCGGAATAAGGGAGGCAATTCCCCAAGCTGACAATAGAATTAAGCCAATAAAAATAGCCCAAATGGCCCACTGGCGATTCATTCCCCGCGCTTGCAATCGATCTACTAGTGGATAAAGCAGATAATAGAGGACACCTGAGGTAATGATAGGGAAAGCCGCCACATCAATGACCACCCCGATTGGCGCGAAAACGTGTGTAATTCTAGTAAAGACCCAAATAATTAATAAAACCAAGAGCAAAATCAGAAGACTGACTACCATCTGGCTATTTAGGAATTGACGGGTAAACCAAGACGACTGGCGTTTTGGTGTGTGTTCTTGCATAGAACTCCCTCCTTGAAATTTCTGTCATCTTATTCTACCATAAGGATAGGTGCCTTGTCTTAGATTTATACACGGCCAAGGCTATAAAACTCAAATCATTTGCGAAAGGACCTGATTTTATGACGGAAACCTATATCCTAGGTGGCTACACTAAGGGGCGCAACCAAGGAATTTCAAGCCTTGACTTTGACCCTGTTACTGGCCATTTAAGCGAGCCACAGCTGATTGCTAAACTCAATCAACCTACTTTTCTAGCCTATGCCAAGGAAAGTGGCACCCTTTTCGCCCTTCACCGCGGTCAGGAAGAAAGTGGCTTGGTAGCCTTTAGACACCAGGGTAAGGACTGGCAGGAAGTCAGCCGCCTACTCAATACCAAAATCCCTGGCTGCCATCTAGCCGTCTATGAAGCCAGTCAGACCGTCTATGTCGCTAATTACCATGAAGGCTCCATTGATAGTTACCATTATGACCAGGCTGTCTTAAGCCCTTTCGAACGCCACGAACATGTGGGCTGTAGCGTCCACCCTAATCAGGCCAGTGCCCATATCCATTTTGTGGGCTTAAATCCTGAGGGCGACCTGCTCTATGTCTGCGATTTGGGCAGTGACAAAATTTATGTCTATGACGTAACCCCTAGCTCTGGTGCCCTCAGCTTGATTCAGACCTTTACCTGTCCACCAGGAACTGGTCCTCGTCACCTAGTCTTTCATCCAAGTCAAAATCTAGTATATATCATTGGCGAGCTAGCCAATAGCCTTCTAACCCTAGCCCTTGATTCAAGCGGTCAACTTAGCTTGGTCCATGAGCAAGCCCTGCTAGATCCTGAATTTTTAGAATCTGCCGCTAGTGCTGCCATTCGCATCAGCCAGGACGGTCGTTTTCTCTATACTTCCAGCCGCTTCCATGATGTCATCTGCGTCTTTTCTCTGGCCGACCCTCAGCAGCCTCTTAAGATTCAAGAAATTGCCAGTGGCGGACAGATTCCACGGGACTTTGTCCTAAGCCAAGACCAGACTTACCTCCTTGTGCCCCACCAAGACAGTGACCATATCGCTGTCTTCAGTCGCGATGCTGACAGTGGCCTTGTCACCTTCATCGAGGCAGAGACCCAGGCGCCTGAATGTGTCTGTATCTATCCTATCTAATGATGATAATAAAAAATGTCTGGAACCCTCAATAGGTCCCAGACATTTTTTATTTACCTTTAAATACACCTAAGAAGTAGAGCACTGCTACTAAAATCCCCAAGGCTACACGGTAGTAACCGAAGACTTTGAAGTCGTGTTTCTTGATATAACCCAAAAGGAAGTTGATGACTAAGAGTGATACCCCGAAGGCAATCAACATCCCTAAGATTAGATAAGTCGCTTCAGCTGCTGTATAGTGGAAGCCAAACTTCACTAACTTGAGGAAACTTGCCCCAAACATGACTGGGATACTCATGAAGAAGGAGAATTCAGTCGCTACATAGCGTTTGGTTCCCATTAAGAGCGCCCCGATAATAGTAGCCCCAGAACGAGAAGTCCCTGGCACCAAGGCCAAGCACTGCCATAGCCCCATGAGGGCAGCATCTTTATAGCTAATGGCTTCTAAGCTATTGATACGGCTTGCTTTAGCTTTACGCTTGCCGGATTCCACCCAGATAAAGGCTAAACCGTAGACGGTAAAAGTAATAGCATAGACCCATGGCTGGTCGAAGTATTGGTCCATTAAGTCATCTAAGAGGAAACCCAGAACAAAGGCTGGCATAGTCGCCACAATCACCTTAGACCATAAAAGCCAGGTATTTTTCTTTTCTGCTGCTGACTTGCTTGGCGACAGCGGATTAAGTTTGTGGAAGAAGACCACCATTACTGCCAAGATAGCCCCCAGCTGAATGACCACAAAGAACATATCCGTAAAGGCCTTTTCCAGTTGTAGTGGCATAAAAGCATCCACTAAACGCATATGGCCAGTCGAAGAAATCGGTAGCCATTCGGTAATCCCCTCAACAATCCCAAGGATGATTACCTTCACTAATTCTATAATTCCATTCATATTTTAAGTCCTTTCTCTATAAGCTATCACCCATTATACACCATCTTGGCATTAAATGCATTGAACTTCTCGCAAAGAATGTGGTATGATAAGGACAAGAAATAAATTTCAAACACAAAGGAGATAGGATCATGTTTGGATTTTTCAAAAAGAAAAAAGAAGAAGCGGCTCCCGTTTCAAAAGAAGTAACACTCTACGCTGTCGCTGATGGTCAATTGATTAACATCGAAGAAGTAAACGACATCGTCTTCGCGCAAAAAATGATGGGTGATGGCTTCGCAATCGTCCCTTCTAATGGTGAAATTTCTGCGCCTGTTGCAGGTGAAGTGGTCAATGTCTTCCCTACTAAACACGCTGTTGGCTTCAAGTCTGGTGCCTTAGAAGTATTGCTCCACATGGGGATTGATACTGTAGCACTTAACGGTGGTCCATTCGACACCAAGGTTTCTGACGCTCAACAGGTTGATGCTAATACCTTAGTATCAAGCGTTGACTTAGACCAATTAGCAGCCGAAGGCAAAGATAATGCCATGATCGTGATTTTCACTAACGGTAATGATTTAGTAGAAAGCTTCGAACTCACTGCTTCAGGTCAAGTAAGCCGTGGCCAAGAAATTGGTAAATTAATCTTAAAATAAGCGCAAGCTATTAGGAGCTAGGGATAATCTCTAGCTCTTTTTTGATTTGTTGATCATCAGAAAAGAGGCTAAAACTTTTGTTTTAGCCTCTTACTATTTATTTTTTAGCTGGAATTTCGGTAATACCGTTCATGTAAGGTACCAAGGCTTCAGGAATCTTAACAGAGCCGTCCGCTTGTTGGTAGTTTTCTAGGATGGCCACGAAGGTCCGCCCTACCGCCAAACCTGAGCCATTCAAGGTGTGAACATATTCCACCTTGTCATCAGCATTGCGGAAGCGAATCTTAGCACGACGAGCTTGGAAGTCGCCACAGTTTGAGCAAGATGAAATTTCACGATAAGTATCTTGGCCTGGAATCCAGACTTCTAAGTCATAGGTCTTAGTTGCTGAGAATCCCATGTCGCCAGTACATAAAGTAATAACACGGTATGGCAACCCTAAGGCTTGTAAAATACCTTCAGCATTTTGGGTCATGCTCTCTAATTCCTCGAAAGAATGATCTGGATGCGCATATTTAACCATTTCCACCTTATTAAATTGATGCAAACGAATAAGACCACGTGTATCACGACCCGCACTCCCCGCTTCAGAACGGAAAGAAGGACTCAAGGCAGTGAATTTAATTGGCAAGTTCTCAAGTGGTAAGATTTCGTTAGCATAATAGTTGGTCAATGGGACTTCAGCTGTTGGAATCAGGGTCAAACCGCGTTCGTCATTAACCCGGAAGGTGTCTTCCACGAATTTAGGATATTGACCTGTCCCGAACATAGATTGGTCATTCACCATGTATGGCGGGATAATTTCTTGGTAGCCATTGTGTTGGGTATGAGTATCCAACATAAAGTTATAGATTGCCCGCTCCAAACGCGCCCCCAAGCCCTTGTAGAAGACAAAGCGACTACCAGAAACCTTGGCACCACGTTCAAAGTCGATAATATCTAATTTTTCAGCGATTTCCCAGTGATTAAGTGGCGTAAAGTCGAAGTTGCGCGGCGTGCCCCAACGACGTACTTCCACGTTATCCTCTTCATCGGTCCCCACTGGTACCCCTTCAGCTGGAAGGTTCGGCAAACGATGCTCGATGGCCTCTAGATCTGCTTCGATTTGAGCCAAACGCTCGTCGTCACGCTTAATGCGATCACCGATTTCTTTCATTTCAGCAATCTTATCATCCGCATTTTCCTTGTTGCGTTTGAGTTGGGCGATTTCTCCAGACACTTGGTTACGGTATTGTTTAGCCCCTTCAACGTCGATCAAAAGTTCACGGCGCTCGCTATCTAGGCGGCGATAATTCTCTAATACCTCCCGGTCTACACCACGAGTGGCTAATTTCTCTACCACCCATTCAAATTGTTCACGCAATAATTTACGATCTAACATTTAATTTCCTCCTTTTGGCCAAATAACAAAAAGAGCCTTCGTCTTATTGGGACGAAAGGCTCTTCTTGGTTTCGCGGTACCACCCGATTTCAGGACATTATTCCTGCACTTAAGGCCTGTAACGGGGGCAACCGGCACTACTTGAGTCATAGGCTGCAGGGTTCTGGTGGATTCCAGGGCTAGTCCGTGATGATTCACACCAGCCATCATCTCTCTGAAGACGTCCTATCCTGTACTAGTCAAAACCGTCGCATCATTTATCTGCTTCTATACTATCACGAATCCGTAACGGGCGCAAGTCTACCAGTTGAGATCACGAGCCTTGTCCGTGTCACAATAGTGATGGGTGACATCCAATCCCTCAAAAGCTTGTTGTCTTAAAGCTTCATAAATGACGATATTAGCTGTATTGGACAAATTCAAACTCCGAACATGCTGGTCATTCATCGGAATGCGCAAGCAGTCCGCCTTGCGTTCCTCCATCAAGTCAGCGGGCAAGCCGGTTGTTTCCTTACCGAAAAGGAAGAATTGCTCGCCGGCACTATTTTGAGCTAGGTCCGCCTGACAATAAATGCGGGGCGCAAACTTGGTAATCAAGTAGAGTGGTCGCTCACCCACATAAGCTAAGAAATCCTCCAGACTTTCATGGTAGTGAACTTCCACATGCTCCCAGTAATCTAGACCCGCACGCTTGAGCATCTTATCATCGGTCGAAAAACCCAAGGGCTTGATTAGATGAAGCGGGGTATTGGTGGCCGCACAAGTTCTAGAAATATTTCCCGTGTTAGCCGGCATTAGCGGTTGATATAAGGCAATATGATTTTTCATAGGCTCTCCTTCTTAGTGGTCGCCTGCAGAGGGTCCCACAAAAAATCCCGCTGCCAAGAACTGACTAGCGGGACTTATCATTTAAAATTAAGCGAGTTTGAAGTCTACGCTGTAGATTTCGTCTGCCAAAGCAGCCTTGTTAACAGCTTTAACGACAACATTTTCTTTTTTGCCGTCGAATTCTAATTCAAAAGCTTGGCTCAAACCTTGAGTTTTCAAGACAACATCGAGTTCACGACGGTTAACTGTTAAAGAAACAGCTTCTGAACCTTTCCCGTATAAAGTTGCTGGAACTAACCCAGCTTCACGTACTTTTTTAGCTGAGCCAGAGCCCACTTTTTCGCGTAATTCTGCTTTTAATGACATGGTATTTAAAACTCCTTTTGCTTGCATTTTTTTATAAAGCGGCTAGCGCTTTTTATTGGCATAATGGTATCTTACCAAAAAACGGCACAAATTGCTAGCTTATTCTGCCCTTTTTTTATACAATAGTACTAGTTTTGTGCTCAGACAAGGTGGTGATTCCTCAATGAAACGGTTATTTAGCTTATTAAAACCTTTTGATTACCTGATTATTTTAGGGGTCATTGCCTTATCTTTCTTGCCCAATATCCTGACCTTCTACCATTACCAAGGTTTGAATAATTCGGAGGAAGTCGGCCAAGTTACTGAAGCGTCTAGCACTAAGGCCACTCCCGCATCTTCCTCCACCTATGCCCTTATCAAAATAGACGGCAAGGAAGTGGACCGTTTCGACCTCTCGGAAGACGCTCCTCATGAAGAGAAAACCTACTACCCACATCCGGGACAGTATAACATTATTGAGCGTGATGGCAAACGAATTCGCGTGCGCGAAGATAACAGCCCTGATCAAATTGCGGTTAAAACCAGTTGGGTGGGCCGACCAGGTCAGGTTTCCATTTGCTTGCCCCACGGACTCATTATCGAGATTCATGGCGAACGTTCAACCGGTGGCCGCACTGACACTAGTCAATCAACTAGCGCTAATTCAAGCCAAGAAGAAGATTTAGTTTTACCAAAATAAGGACTGGAGAATCTCCAGTCCTTTTTTACTTGAGGATTGTGTGAATCAACTTTTGTAAATCTGGTATTACTTCTTGCTCAAACCAGGGATGCTGTTTCAGCCACCGTTGGTTGAGTGGCGAGGGGTGAACTAAGGGAAAATAGTCCGGCAAATAGTCCTGATAATGGGCGACTGTTTCTGTCAAATTGCTTCTTTTGCTCTTAGCTAAATAATAGTCCTGGGCATAACGTCCGACTAATAGAGTCAATCTAACCTCTGGTAATTGAGCTAGGATCTGAGGATGCCACTTAGCTGCAAATCCCTTGCGTGGTGGCAAATCGCCTGATTTACCCTTGCCAGGATAATAGAAATCCATGGGGAGAATTGCCAAAAGATCCGAATCATAGAAAGTCGAACGATCCATCCCCAACCATTCCCGCAAGCGATCGCCAGAGCGATCATCCCAAGGGCGACCGGCTTCTTGGGTAGCTAAGCCCGGGGCTTGCCCAACAATTACTAATCGTGCAGTTTTTGGCGCCGTAAAAAGTGGCTCAATCCCCGCCTTGCTGTAAACCTGGTTTTCTGGCGCTTGCATGATAGCATCGCAAATCTTTAAATTATCTTTGACCATACTCTATTCCCTCCTCTTAGGATTTTAGATAGGCGACAACTGCATTGAGGCCATAGCCTTCCCGCCCATCACGTCGGTAAGAATGACAGCCTAGGGCTTGTTTTGTCGACACGGCCACATCATATTGTTGTTCCAAAGGAACCCCCATGGCTAGGAAACGCTCCTTATTAATCCCTTTGGTATCTATAAGCCAATGATGCTCATCCTCCTGCCTAAAGGCCTGGGGATGAATTGCTTCAAAAGGTTGGAAACGACTATAAACATCTTCCTGTACCTGAAAATCTTCCATGCTAAGGGCGGGTCCGTAGGCAATCAGCAGGTCAGATGGCCTCACATCATATTGGCTCATCATAACTTCTAAGGCTTTTTGGCCAATCGCTTGGAGTGTACCCGGCCAGCCAGAATGAACTAGGGCAAACACCTTTTTAACCGGGTCAAAGAGAATAATTGGAATACAGTCCGCAATCTTGACCATTAATGCCAAATCGCTTGCCTCTGTTACCAAGCCATCGTAGTCGCCTAGAGAGCGTAAGCCCCATCCTGTCCCTAATTGTCCGGCCCTTACTTGGCAAATGTCAGCTCCGTGAACCTGGTGCACCTCAACTAGAGGCATATCGGCTTTTAGAAAAGTTCGATTGACAACGTCTACGGATGCCTCCTTAAAATCAGGTTTAAAATTAAGCGGCTTGCCAATAAAACGATGCTCCAAGCCCGCTTCAAGCAAGGCAGGCACCGTGTAGTAGTCGTAGTCAGGGCCCTTTATATACTCGTACCCCATTCTCATGTCTCCTTTCCTAGCTTTGGGTCACTTGATAAAGGGACCAAAAGCCAGCTACTGCCTTAACTAAGTCCTGAACCACAGCTTCTAAGTCGCCATAGTCCGCCAATGGCCGCATATCTTGACGCAATAGTACCTTGCGTACCTGACCCGCCTCATAGGCTTCTACCAGCTCTTGCCGGTGACTTTCACTTGTGGTCATGCGTCGCGTTTGCTTATCTGAATCCTGAACCCAGTAATAGGCCTCTTGTTGTGCTGGCACTTCTAAGATTCGCGCCTGTTGGGCTAGCGTCTCCTCTTGGCGACTTCGTTCAATGAAACTTAACTCCAAGCAGACGGTGAGCACCCCTTGATCCGATACTAGTCTCAAGGCAAAGCTTGGACTAGCCGGCCGATTTTCTGGCGGAAAATAATAGACCCAAAAATGAGGTCGAGCCACTTGAGCTTGATTCATCCAGGCACTTACTCGCCCCTGAGTCCAATCTGGAAAAGCTTGCCCGAAAGCAGTCGCCAATTTCGAAAAAGCCTGACGAGCTGCCTGGCCACTTCTTTTGAGGCATTCCATGTCCTCAATTTCTACTGGATTATCTAGTTTAGCCGGATTACGATAGTGCTGATCTTGATAGGCCATATAGTCTGTCAGCGACTGTTCCCACTTCATCATCTCACTCCCCCTTTTACCCTATTATATCAAATTATGACTTAGTCCCCCTAGCTTGGCGCTTCAAAATTACAAAAGACACGACCAAAGGAGAAAAGATCGTGTCTTTAATTCGTTATGCTCCAAAGGGTGAGCCTACCCCCGAGCTATCAAGATTATTCAGTTTCTTTTGGCTTGTAGTTTGCAAGCCCTAAACCAGCTAAGAGGCTCAAGGCAGCCGCACTAAAGAAGAAGTTACTTGCTTCCCCAGCAGCTGGTAATTGCCCCTGTTTATAGGGATTTTAGGTTGCTGATACGACAAAATCTGGCTACCAGGGTAGTTAGCATAAAACTAGCTCCCTAGTAGTCAGGTCTTGCATAGTGTGAGTGATTATTTAACAAATTCCGCCCGAGCGGCTTTGATCATGGCGTGCGCCTTGTCAACAACGGCTAGGTCTTCTGGGCCAACCCCTGTTAATGGTGGACGAACAGAACCACAGTTGAGGCCTTCACGCTTGAGGATTTCTTTCTGTACGGCATAAAGGTTAGCTTTACCACTTACCAAGGTGAAGATGATTTCATCAATGCGACCTTGGATCGTGAAGGCTAGGGCTAAATCGCCTGCTTCTAAGGCTGCATTAGCTGCTAAGAAGAGTTCTGGCATTACCCCATAGGTACCACCAATTCCCCCGTCAGCTCCCATGACACGACCACCGATGAATTGTTCATCTGGACCGTTGAAAACAACGACTTCGCGGTCACCAGCTGTCAACTTCCAAGTGATTAAGTCTTGGACTGGCATTGAAGAGTTCTTAACCCCAATCACTTTAGGATTTTCCAACATGGACTTGAACATGCTAGGGGTCAAGGCATAGCCTGATAGCTGTGGAATGTTATAAATGATGAAGTCAAGTTCCGTTGCATCAATCATGGCATTCCAGTAGTCCTTAATAGAATGTTCTGGTAGGCGGAAGTAAATTGGTGGGATGGCTGCTAAGGCATCTACCCCTAGGCTTTCCGCATGCTTAGCTAACTCAACTGAATCACGTGTGGAGGCAGCCGCGACGTGGGCAATGATGGTCATCTTGCCACCAACTGCCTTCATGACATTTTCTAAGACTAGTTTACGTTCTTCTACATTTTGGTAGATACACTCGCCAGACGAACCGCCAACATAGAGGCCTTTGACCCCTACTTCCAAGTAATGTTTAGCAAGCGCTTGAGTGCGTTCTGGACTGATATTGCCTTCATCGTCATAGCAGGCATAGAAGGCTGGGATAATTCCTTTGTACTTATCGAATTTTGACACGTTTAAGACTCCTTTGGTTATGCAACCGGTAATTTTATGACTAACTTTTTATAGGTGCTGGCCTGACCTAAATGACGGGCCGGCTTATGAGCATCTTCTGGAAAAACCACACAGGCTTGTCCAGGATAGAGTTTAACAATGGTCTGGATTGGACCATCCAAAAAGGCAATGTCCTTATCGGCATCATAGGTGGTGACTTCTGTCAGCTGACATGTAGGGGCCACAATGAGATATTCATGGCCTTCAAGCGGTACATGGATATCTAACCATTTCTGATGGGCTTCATAATGCGATGCATCAACTGCACCTAGCTCTCCATCTTGGATGAAGAAGTATCCTCCCTCGAAATCATATCGCCCGATAGCTTTTTGAGCTAAGCTATTGAATGTTTCGAGCGCTGCTTTAATATGGGGAATTCGGTCGCTGTATTCTTGAAGACCTTGTAATTGATCTACAATCATCTTTTCACCTCCTCTTTGCCGACAATTGCTTATTTATCTGCATCTAAGGCTTCTTCGCGAGGATCATGCAGAGGTCGCCCGCGTCGAATGAGAAAGAGTACCAGATTATAGGTGACACTAGCCGCCACAATTGGCATATAGGTAAAGAGGTAATTCTGTAGGAACATGTCTGCCGTAAACTGTTTTAAGGCGACCATCCCCATTAGAATAATAATGGCTACCGCATTGATAATGAGTGGCGCCGTATAGTAACGCTTTGCTACTCGGTTAATCAGGTAGGTTGCCAAAACCGACAAGCCCATGAAGAAGATTCCATAGAAGAACCAACCAATAATCAGTTGCTCCAGGGTCATATCAGGCACTCCTTTCTCTTTCTTGCATTTCTTTAGTTTACTACGCTAACGAAGCGTTTAGCAATTTCCAGTGGCCGCGTAATAGCGCCACCTACAACAGCTGTGTGAATCCCTTGGGCGAAAGCTGTTGCTAGGTCTTCTGGTGTATGAATCTTACCTTCAGCCACAATTGGAGTATGGGTTTGTTCCACTAAGGCTTTCATTAACTCAAAGTTAGGACCGGTTGTTTGACCTTCCGTATACGGCGTATAACCATTCATGGTAGTCCCAATCAAGTCAAAACCTAGGCGTTCAGCATTCAGTCCCTCTTCCAAAGTGGAAATATCGGCCATCAGCAATTGATTCGGGTATTTTGCCTTGATTTGAGCGATGAACTCATCCAAGGTCTCCCCTGCCCGCTCACGTAAAGTAGCATCTAAGGCAATAATATCAGAACCAACTGCTACTAACTCATCCACTTCTTTCATGGTGGCGGTAATGTAGGAACCATAGCCTGGATAAGCTCGCTTAATAATCCCAATCACTGGCACATCAAAGGCTTCCTTAATCTGGGCAATATCAGTAACCCCTTGGGCACGGATACCGACAGCTCCAGCCTCAATAGCTGCTTTGGCCATGAGAACCATGACTCCACCCTCTTCTCGGTAGAGCGGTTCGCCAGGTAAAGCCTGACAGGAAATAATTAGTTTTCCTTTTAATCGTTCAATCGTTGGATGCATTGTGCTCACTATCCTTTCACCGCCCCGACCGTAATACCTTGGGCAAAGAAGCTTTGGAACATCAGGAAGACAATAATCATTGGCAAGGAAGCCAAGAGCGCGCCAGCCATGAGGACCCCATAGTTAAGTGAGAACTCAGCAGATTGAGCCATAGACGCCAAACCTAAAGGCAAAGTCTTCATTGTTTCTGAGTTAGTGAATACCAATTGAGAGAAATAGTCATTCCAAGAGGAAATGAAGGTGAAGATAGCCAAGGCACCAATACCTGGTTTAACAATTGGTAAGACGATATTGACGAATTTCTTGATTTCACCACATCCGTCAATGTCTGCAGATTCTAAGAGAGAATCAGGTACAGAGTGGGAGAATTGCTTCATGAGGAAGATCCCGAATGGCCAACCGACAGCCGGCAAAATCAAGGCGCGGTAGGTATCCATAAGCTTGAGATCAGTAATCAATTGAAGCAAAGGAATCAAGATAACTTGTTTTGGCAAGGCCATGGCCGCGATAAATACGGCAAAGAGTAAGCCAGCGCCTGGGAACCGTTTCTTAGCTAAGGCATAACCCGCTAAGGAAGCCGTCGTGCAGACCAAGATAGTTGTTACCACTGAAACGAATACAGAGTTGAAGAACCAACGCGCAGTCAACGGCACTAGGAGGGATTTGAAGTTATCTAAAGTTGGGCTCATCGGGAACCATTCTGGCGGGATGGCAATGGCGACGTCTTGAACCTTAAAGGCACCTGTTGCAATCCAATAGAATGGGAAGATGAAGAAAATGGTCAAGAATGCCAACAATGTGAAGGAAATAATGTTGTAGAGACCGAATTTTTTGAATTCCATGTTAAATCGTCACCTCTTCCTAATCAATATCGCGGTTGAAGTATTTGTATTGAACAGCCGAGATTAAAGCAATAATCAAGGCTAGCACAACACCCCATGCAGAGGCTTGGCCAAAGGATTGCTGTTTAATCCCCATCTCGTAGACTTGGTACATGATAGTGCTTGTCGCATAGTTAGGACCACCAGAAGTCATCAATTGGATTAAGGCAAAGATTTGGAAACTGTTGATGGTGGTTGTAACCACGATATAAAGGGTCGTTGGCATAATCAATGGCCAAATAATGTTTTTGAAGATGGTCCAGTTGTTGGCGCCGTCAATCTTAGCAGACTCGAGCAGTTCCACTGGAACGTTCCCTAAAGCTGCAATATAGAGAATAATCGGCTGACCAATACTGGTCGTAATTAGAACGGCAATGACTGCATAAATAGCAGTAGAGGCGTTTCCTAACCATTGGACATTACCTTCAATGACATTCATGGATTTGAGAATATAATTGAGAATCCCAAAGTCTGGGTTATAAATCCACAACCATACCACTGTAATCGAAACAACTGAGGATACAGCTGGCAAGTAGAAAACGCCACGGAAGAAGCTCCGTACATGAGCTGATTTGTTATAGATGTTAATGGCGATGAAGAGGGATAAGACTACTACAATTGGTACTGCAATTGCTACGATAAAAATAGTGTTACTTAAAGACTTGATAAAAGTCTGATCGCCTAAGAGCTTAGTGTAGTTATCTAAGCCTACAAAGCTAACTCTCCGCCCTCTATACTTGAGCAAGGACATGTAAATCCCGCGTAACATTGGATAGAGTACGAAAGTCAGGAAGAAGGCCATAGCAGGTGCAATGAACAGATAGGCGCTAAAGTCGTACTTTCTTCTTAATTTGGCTAACATAGAGATCTCCTTTCGAGAGAATAATTCATAATAAAAGGGACAAATCGGCTACCCTAGGTCGCGATCACTATAAACGACTACTCCCAAACTCCCGCTAGTCCAAAATATTGGGCGCTTGGGAGTAGGATGTTTATATTAGTCGCACGCGAGAACCTGGTCCGGGTAGCGCTAGATTTGTCCCAGTAAATCGAGCACTCTCTGAATTCAGATTATAGTGTGGCTTATTTTGCTTCTTCGTAGGTAGCTTGCGCTTGTTCTACATAGCTGTCCACTAGTTCTTTTACATCACCTTGGCCAGACAATACCCCTTGGAGCATTGGGAACCAAAGTGGACGCATTTTAGCGTAACCTGGAATGGTGTTGTAGTAAGCACCGAAGTGATCTGATAAGCCTTCAGCAAACTTCAACTCTTCGTTGTCATAGAGGCCTTTCACGCCTTTTTGAGCAGAGAAGTTACCAGTTGCCTTCAAGGTACGAGTACCCCATTCTGGATCGTTGATCATGAAGTCTACAAATTTTTGAGCGGCTTCAATCTTCTTGTCATCACCGTTATCGAAGACTGCAGGACCAGCTACTAAGTATTCATACTTAGGCGATTTGTTAGCATTAGGGAATGGTAAGAAGCGAACGTTTAAGTCTTCTACTGATTTCCATTGTGCGTAAAGACCTGGACTTGCCAAGATACTTAATGGAGACTTACCAGACTTGAAGTATTCCAAAGCATCTTTTGCTTCTAAAGCGGCCCCTTGACCGATAATGCCTTTAGGTGCTTGTTCGCGAATCCATTGAAGGGCTTTTACCCCGTTTTCGTCATTGATGGTGTATTTATTTACTTCATCGTTAGTAATCCAAGAACCGTATAAGTTAGAGACAAAGGCACGAGGACCTTGGTCACCAGCTGCAGATTTAGCATACACAACGGTTGGAATTAAGTCTTTGTCTTTTTCATGAACAGCTTCTAAGAATTTTTGGAATTCTTCAGGCGTCCAGTTACGTCCTTCTTTTTCGAATGGCAAGAGGTTTGTCACGCCTAACTTATCAGTCAACTTAGTGTTAACTGCCATCAAGAATGGCGCAATCCCTTGAGGGTAGAGATATAATTCGTTTTCGAAGGAGCTAGCCTTAACAGCTGATTCATTTAATTTTGAAGTGTCAACGTCTTTGAATGGTGCCAAATAACCCTTGCTTGCCCAGTCGATGACACGACCTGGTGCATCATAGATTACGTCAGGGTTGGTCTTAGATTGGATTGCTGTTTCAATTTTAGCTGGACCGTCTGTGAAGTCGATTTTTTGGTATTCTACTTTGATACCTGGGTTCTTAGCTTCAAAGGCTTTAATCAAGGCTGCATCGTATTCTTCAGAAGTCTTGAATTCTGAGTCGCTGGTAAAGTTAGGGAAGTTCCAGTATTTGATGGTTACTGTCTCTTCAGCACGCACATCGGCTGGTACCGCTGTCACAACTGTGTTTAATAAAATCCCACAAGATAAGGCAGCTGCAAAAACTTTTGATAATTTCATGATGGTTCCCCCATTTGTAATTTTTGATTGATAGAAGTAATTTCTTGAATCGTCTTCTGCATATTCTGATTGAAGACTGGTTCTTCCAACATCATCAGGGTAATGATGTCGATCAGGAAAAAAATTGGTAGTTGCGTATTGACAAAAAACTCACTATTGACAAACCGGCTATTATGTACCAGAAGGGTCTCATCAGCTAGCTTAGCCAAACTACTTCCCTTCATGCTAGTTATGGCCACCAAAATAGCGCCATTTTGCTTGGCATTGCCTAAAGCATCAATCACATCCTTTGTTTCACCAGAATTACTAATGGCAATTACCACGTCACTGGAACGTGTCACCGTACTGGAGATAATCATCATATGTGAGTCCGTCTCGCTCGTGGCTGGTAGTCCCATACGCGAAAGGCGAATAGCCAATTCCCGAGCCGTTAACCCCGAGGATCCCATCCCATAAACCATGATTCGGTTGGCCTGAGAGAGAACTTGAATTAACTGACGGAGCTGATATTCTGATTGTAATTCTGACGTTCGTTGAATGATACGGTTATAGAATTCACTAACCGTATCGAACATATCATGTTTCTGGTGATTACTTGCCGACTCCCCTTCACTGGCTTGCAGTTGAATTTTCAAATCGACAAAGCTCTCACACCCTACTTTACGACAAAAGCGCGTAATCGTTGCGGCTGAAACACCCGTTTCTTTGGCCATCTCGCTAATGGTAATGTTAGTAAAATAGGGACTTTCTTGCATAATATAGGTTGCAAGGAGCTGTTCCTTTGGTGATAGATGAACGAAGTTGGCTTCAATTCGCTCTAATACTCCCATGGGATCACATCCTTATTGAGTTAGCTTAATGAGTTGAGATAGCGCACCTAACATTCCAGCATCATTACCTGACTGGGCTGGTCGAATCTCTGTTGTGAGGAAGCGAGGATCAATCACACGTTGCTCCAAGATTGCCATTAGACGTGGCATAATGAGATCAGCACGCGCTAGAATTCCTCCCCCTAGGACAAGGACTTCTGGATTCAGCAGATAAATCGCTGATAAAAGTCCGGTGGCTAAATGATTTAGAAATTGGTCGAGTACTTGGCTTAAGACTGGATCTCCTGTTGCTTCCAAGCGGTCAAAGAAGGCTTCTCCACTGAGATTTTCGCCTGTCGCTTGAGCCGCCTGTTCCAACAAAGCGGTTGTTGAGGCTAATTCCTGAAAGGCTGCTTTGCCAATTGGTAAGTAGCCAACCTCTCCGGCCATGTCGCTCACACCGGTTAGCAGTTGTCCATCTAAAACAACGGCTCCCCCTACACCTGTACCAATCGTAAAACATATCATGGACTTAGGTGGCTGGCCTGTTCGACTGGCTTGCCAGTATTCACCCAAACAAGCTGCGTTCACATCGTTTACCACATAGCAAGGCAGACCAGTGAGTGCTTCCACTTCAACCTTGAATGGCGTCCCCGTATAACCTGGGATAGTGGGCCCTGCAAATCGTATAGACCCGTCACGAGAATCAACCACTCCAGCAGTTGAAATCGCCACGCCCGATAGGCTTTCCTGGGATTGAACCTGCTTGGTAATCGAAAGAACTTGTTGCAATATCTGGTTAGAATACTGGTCAACGCTAGTTTTGACCTTCTGAGTCTGGCCTAGCGCTTCCCCCTTTTCATTGAAGAGACCATATTTAATGAAGGTCCCGCCAATATCAAAGCACAAGTAATTCATCCAATTTGTCACCTCTCTTTCTGTCTTTCAACTGATTACGCTTTCATTATACACCAAAGAAAATATTTTTCAAGTGTTTTTATGAAGAAAATTATTTTCATGCCTATTTTTCTGACAGCTCCATTTTTAGATATTGTAGCCATGGCATTTACATGAAATCTCCATCTATTTTTCATTGATTTACATCCGTTATTCTAGCTGTTTTTATCTTCCTTTTCCAAATCAGCCGATTAACTACCCTATTTTAAGAATAAAGAGGCAAACTAAAAAGGCTAGGAAAGACTCCTAACCTCATTTATCTTATAAACCTAAACGACTCAAGAAATATGGCATCTGCACGCGCCACCATGGCCAGTCATGGGCTACATCGCCGCCCCACTCGTCAAACCAAGCAGGCACTCCCTTCATTTCTAGGGCTTCCTTTACCTTATAGAAGGATGGCAGACCATCGTGTTCCCAAGGCCCATGCCCGGTACAGACAATAATATTGGATTGACGATATTGATCCAGGAACCAAGGATCGTGTTGATTGAAGACATAATCACTTGGCGAATTAGAATAAATTGCCACGTCATCGCCATATTCCCCTACAAAGAAACGTGCATCATAGACCCCACTCAAGGCAATCACCCCGCGGAAAACATCTGGATGCTGTAAGAAGAAGTTGAGCGCATGATAGGCCCCCATACTGCAACCTGTCGTCATCATTGGATCAAACCAGCCCGTTTTATGCTTAATAAAAGGAATCGCCTCGCTAATGACATAACGCTCATAAGCCCGATGCATTTCAGCCCGATCGTGAGGGTATTTCCAGTCAGCCAACCAGCTCTCACTGTCCACACTAGCCAAGGTGAAAAATTGAACCCGTCCTGCCTCAATGGAATCGCGACAGGCATCAATCATGCCGAAGTCGGCATATTCATTGTGGGTTCCGCCTGATGAAGGAAAAACCACAATTGGTAGTCCAGCATGACCATAGCGGTTGAGGGGCATTTCGCGATTGAGTTGACCACTCCAGTGACTTAACCATTCTACGTGCATTTATTATTGTCCTCCTTGTTTCTTGTGTACATAATGACCTACTTCTTCAACTTCTTCTTGCGTATCCGCTAGAATGACTAAGAACTCATTCCCCATAATAGCCGAAAAAGCATCTGGCAAGCGATCAACCATTTTCACACGGTCACCGTATTTTGCTCGGATCTCATCAACGTTATGTTCATACGCCAACTCGTCACGACGTGAGATACCTACCCCGTAATGTCGATCATAGCTTGGAGTTTCTTCTAGCCTTCCAGTTACGATATCGGCGTAGATAGCATAGAGATCACAACCATAAGCATAGTTATAGAGATCGATTGTGTAACCGCCAGCTAGTCGGTTATTATACTCGATGGCTACGTAGTCTCCCTTTTTACGACGGAAGAATTCAATATGGAAGAAGCGTTCCTTCATTCCAAAGGCCTTAACTGCCGCTTGGCCGTATGCAGCCAACTGAGCTTCTACATCCTTTTGAACAATATTCGTATAATCGCATTGACCCTCAATCAATTCTAGGGTTGGCAAGGAATAGACAAAGCTCGTTGAGAAAACAATCTGTCCTTTTTCATCAACTAAACCATCAAATGTGCAGAGTTCCGCATCCAAGACATAAGGCTCCACAAAATAGGGAATGGATTGGTCCCACTCGGACAAGAAGGTTGCAACATCTTCTTTGGTCTCAAGTCGATAGGTTGCTGCGGTTCCTACTCCACGGTCAGGTTTTGCTACTGCAGGGAGGCCAGCTTCCTTCAAAGCTTTATTGAGTTGACTTTCATTTTTGATTAGATAACCTGGCACCACTGGAACGCCAGCTTTCTCAAATAACTTCTTCATTTTTGACTTGTACTTGGTTTTTTCTAAATCACGAGGCTTAACCCCAGGTACGTTGAATTGCTCGCGCAAGGCAGCGTCTAACTCTAACCAGTACTCATTGTTAGATTCCAAACGATCAATTGGGCCATGCTTATAAATTAAGAAAGCTACCGCACGCTTCACTTCATCAAGGTTCTCCATATCCTCGACGCGGTAGTATTCAGTGAGGCTTTCACGTAACTCTGGTGAGAGCCAGTCATAGGGCTCTGTGCCAATCCCCAATACATTCACACCACGCTCTTTAAGTCGAATTGCGAAATTCTGGAGGTTTTTAGGGAAATGGGGGGACATCATCAAGTAATTCATAGTTTCACCTCAGTATAATTATTAAATATAAATTAGAATATCATGTATTTTGAATGAATACAAGTACTAAAGTAAGAAAAGGCCAATTTCTTGATCCAAATGTTCGGAACGCGTAACAAATGGCATAATAAAAAGGCTAGGAAATCTCTTCCTAGCCTTTCTTCCTTATTTAGTACCAAAAATACGGTCACCCGCATCTCCAAGCCCTGGCAAGATATAGCCGTGCTCATTGAGGCGTTCATCTAGCGCCGCCATATAGATATCCACATCTGGATGCGCCGCCTGTAAAGCTGCTACCCCTTCTGGTGCAGCAACTAAACAAGAAAAGGTGATATTTTCTGGCTTGACGCCATACTTTTTCATCAGAAGGTCTAGCGCAGCAATAGCTGAACCACCTGTCGCTAACATTGGATCCACAACAAAGACGCGACGTTCTTGAATATCTTGCGGTAACTTAGCAAAGTACTCAATTGGCTCTAGGGTTTCGTGGTCACGATAGAGACCAATATGCCCCACACGTGCAGCAGGCACTAAGTCCAAAATCCCATCGACCATTCCCAAGCCAGCTCTTAGGATTGGAATAATCGCCATTTTCTTCCCGGCAATCCGCTTTTGAGTAGTTTCAACTAACGGCGTTTCGATGACTACATCTTCTACTGGCAAATCACGTGTAATCTCATAAGCCATAAGCATAGAGATTTCGTTGGTTACTTCGCGAAAAGCCTTGGTAGAGGTATTTTTATCACGAATAATGGTTAGTTTGTGCTGAATCAGTGGGTGGTTAATTACTACGCATTTTGCCATCTTAGTCTCTCCTTTTCTGAGTCAATCAATTTAAGCTTGATAAAGTGGTAAGCCAGCAACGAGTTCTTTAACTTCTTGACGGATAGCCGCCAATTGGTCGTCAGAAGCTGTTAAGGTCTTGAGAATCAGACGGGCAACAGTCTGAGCTTGCGCTTCTTTCATGCCACGCGTTGTAATAGCAGATGTCCCAATTCGAATACCACTTGGATCAATGAAGGAACGGCTATCATTAGGAATCGAATTCTTGTTAACGGTAATCCCTACCTGATCTAAACGCTCTTGTGCTTCTTTCCCTGTCACACCTAGTGGTGTCACATCAAGATTGAAGAGGTGATTATCAGTTCCACCAGACACAACCCGTAGAGGGCTGTCTAAGAAAACCTCTACCATGGCTTGAGCATTCTTAATCACCTGCGCTGCATAAGTCTTAAAACTTGGTTGCAAAGCTTCTAAGAGGGCAACAGCCTTAGCTGCTACCACATGCTCCAGCGGTCCCCCTTGAATACCTGGGAAGATGGCCATATTGAGTTGTTTAGCATACTGGGCCTTAGCTAAAATCAAGCCACCACGAGGGCCCCGTAAGGTTTTATGGGTCGTCGTTGTTACCACATCCGCATAAGGCACTGGGTTAGGATGGAGACCTGCCGCAACTAAGCCAGCAATATGGGCCATATCCACAAAGTAGATAGCTCCTACTTTCTTAGCAATTTGACCAATACGTTCAAAGTCAATGGTCCGAGAATAAGCAGATGCCCCTGCAATAATCATTTTAGGTTTTACAGCCTCAGCCTGAGCTTCTAGCGCTTGATAATCAATCAATTCAGTAACAGGGTCTACACCATAAGCATGCATCTCATAAGACTGGCCAGAGAAATTAACAGGCGAACCATGAGTTAAGTGGCCACCTTGTGATAGGTCCATACCTAAGACACGATCGCCTACATTAAGGAAAGCCCGATAAACAGCAAGGTTGGCAGATGAACCGGAGTGGGGTTGCACGTTGGCGTATTCTGCACCAAAAAGTTCTTTCGCTCGATCAATCGCTGCTTGTTCAATGACATCAATGTATTCACAGCCACCATAATAGCGTCGACCTGGATAACCTTCGGCGTATTTGTTGGTTAAGACACTCCCTTGTGCCTTAAGGACTGCAGGTGATACAAAGTTTTCTGAGGCAATCAATTCAATTCCTTCTAATTGCCGCCGTTCTTCACGTTCAATAGTATCAAAAACCAAGGCATCATGTAATCTCTCAGTCATAGGTAACCTCCTTCTTGGTTGACTCCCGCCAACCTATGTTCTGCTTTCTATTATAACATACTTGTGGCTGCTTTGTTCAACCGATTCATATAGGCATGATATTTTTCTGAATCTAGCACTGCTTGAGCTAAAATCCAGTCACAATCACTCGCCTCCAAAGCCCGCAGGCCGGCATATAGTTGACGGGTAGCACTGTCCGCATCATTAGGCTGACCTAAAGAGTAGGTCGCTATAACTGGACTTTGCTGACCTAAGGCTTGGATAATAGACTCATCTGCCAACAAACCGACTCTTCCTCCCTTAGCAACTAGCTTTGCATGAAGGTTGGCGAGATCTTCAGAAGACTCAAACAAAAACACAGCTTGTTTAGGGCTATAATGGCGATATTTAACGCCTGGTGATTGGATCTGAGGAGCAGCTAATTGCTCTGTTACTGAAAATTCTTGAACCTTTGGACATACTTGCTTCAGCATGGATTGGGTGATAGCACCTGGCCGTAGAATGATTAAACGGTCTGACATAGGGCGGACCACCGTCGACTCCACTCCGATTTGGGCTTGATCCGTATCCCCTGCCACTACGCCAGCGATGACTCCATCAAAATCCTGCATGACATGGTCGACGCATGTTGGACTAGGTTTGCCCGATAAGTTAGCGCTTGGCCCAACTAGCGGCGCCCCCACTAAGTCGATTAGACGTAAGGCTGAATGCTGGTTAGGCATGCGGAAAGCAACCGTTTCTTGGCCATTATTAACGTTTGCCGGAAAAACACCAGGCTTAACAGGCAGAATAATGGTTAAAGGGCCTGGCCAAAAGCGTTCCATTAGCTCTTTGGCTAATTCAGGAACCTCTGCCGCATAGTCAAAGACTTGTTGTGCATCCTTGACATGAACAATGAGTGGGTTATCACTAGGACGACCTTTTGCTTGAAAGACCTTAGCAACAGCTTGTTCCTTAGTCGCGATGGCGCCTAAACCATAAACTGTCTCGGTAGGAAAGGCGACTAGCTCACCTCTTCTTAAGAGAGCGGCCGCTTCATCCAATTCTCCCAAACGAAATTTCTTGGTTAACATTTTAGGCGGTCATCTCCTTTCATTCATTAAACTCTACTTGGACATAGCGGTCTCGGCCATTCAAATCTTGATGGCAACTAACCTTGGCTTGCGGGAAGGCTCGACGAAAAATGTCCACGACCGTCTGACCTTGTCGGAAACCAATCTCTAGAATCAAGCAAGCACTTGGCTTGAGATAGGGCCCAATTTGCTTAGCCAGTTGGCGATAGAAAGCCAAGCCCCCTTGCTCAGCAAACAATGCCATAGATGGCTCATAACGTTTAACCGACTCATCCATTAAATCTAATTCTGTCTCACTAATATAAGGAGGATTGGATACCACTAAATCGTAGGTTCGATCTTGAGGCAAGTCTTGACAGACATCCGTCACCAACCAATCAACAGTGGCCTGAAGACTTATGCCATTTTCTTTGGCAATAGCTAAGGCTTCAGGCGATAAATCGCCCGCGGTCAATTGAAGTTGTGGATGACGCAAAGCCAAACTAATGGCTAGAACGCCAGATCCCGTCCCTAAATCCAGAGCTTGACTGGCATCTGGATGCTTTTCTAACCAGGTGGCCGCCAAATCTAAGATGCCCGCCGTATCTTCCCGTGGAATTAAGACGGCTGGGGTCACCTTAAAACGGCGACCATCAAAGTCTTCATAACCTAAAATATACTGCAAGGGCTCATGTGTCACTAGGCGATTTAAAACCTCTTGAAAGGCCTCATAGACCTCCTGGTTAGGAACCTGATGAAGCTGTCTGACCAAGTCCGTTAAAGTCCAATCAAAGACACGCAACCAATAAGACTGGGCTAGGGTGCCATCAAACCCTCTTTCCTCCAAAAAAACTGAAGCACTCTTGAGTACTTCAGCCAGGCTTGCATTAGATTTGAGGGCCATTTAGCTCCTCCAATTTTTGGGTTTGGTCGAAGAGAACTAACCCGTCGATAATTTCATCTAATTTCCCCGACATAATGGCATCGAGTTGTTGAATAGTTAAGCCAATGCGGTGGTCTGTTACCCGGTTTTGTGGGTAGTTGTAGGTCCGAATCCGTTCAGAACGGTCACCAGTACCGACAGCTAATTTACGGTTAGAATCATATTCTGCCTGAGCTTCTGATTGGAGCATATCATAGACACGAGCACGCAAGACCTTCATGGCCTTCTCCCGGTTCTTAAGTTGGCTCCGCTCATCTTGCATCGCAACGACCACCCCAGTTGGTAAGTGAGTCAAGCGAACAGCAGAGGCAGTCTTGTTAACGTGCTGACCGCCGGCCCCACTAGCATGATAGATATCTACCCGGATATCGGCATCCTTGAGGTCTAAGTCGACTTCTTCTGCCTCAGGCATCACGACTACGGTTGCGGTAGAGGTGTGCACGCGGCCTTGAGATTCCGTCTCGGGTACCCGTTGAACACGGTGAGCCCCGTTTTCGAATTTAAGCTTGCTATAAACCTTATGCCCTGTAATCATGAGGCTGACTTCCTTATAGCCTCCGATACCGGTAATATTAGCATCTAAGACTTCAACCTTCCAACCTTGACTGTCAGCGTATCGCGTATACATATTGAGTAGGTCACCGGCAAAGAGTTGCGCTTCATCCCCACCCGCTGCACCACGGATTTCCATGATAATATTTTTGCCATCATTTGGATCTTCAGGCAACATCATGACTTTAATTTCTTCTTCTAGACGAGGTTTTTCAGCCTTTAATTCTGCCAATTCCATTTTAGCCAATTCAGCCATATCAGCGTCTAAGCCTTCACCTAGCATATCTTCGGTATCTTTAATTTCTTGTTGGACCTGCTTGTAGCGTTTGATCTTTGCTACCTTAGGGCTCAGGTCCGATTCTTCAATAGTCAGTTCCCGCAAACGTTTGGAGTCCGAGATGACTTCTGGGTCACTGAGTAATTCGTGTAATTCCTCAAAACGAAAAATGAGGGCATCCAATTGTTCAAACATAGTGGTCTCCTTTACTTAATTAATCCGGGATTCTTGTAACAGCGACGGCAAACCGGGTAGTAAGACTCGTTTCCCCCGATTTGAATTTGTTCACCTTGATAAACAGGCTTGCCATCTGAAATCCGCAAATTCATTATGGCCTTGCGGTGGCAGAACCAACAGATGGTTTTAATTTCTTCAATCTTATCAGCGTAGAGCAAGAGATATTTTGACCCTTCAAAAAGTTCATTGGTGAAGTCATTTTTAAGGCCAAAGCACATGACTGGAATATCAAGTTCATCCACTACTCGCGCTAGCTGCAAAATGTGTTCTTTGCTGAGAAATTGCGATTCGTCAATTAAGATGCAGTAACGCTTAGGCGTCAAATCCTTAATAGTCTCAAATAGGTCCATGTCCTCTGTAATAGGCGTGGCTTGGCGTTGGAAACCTGCCCGACTATTGACAATTCCTACGTCAACGCGCGTATCAATGGCACTGGTAAAAAGTTCAACCGGTTTATTTTGTTCTTCGTAGTTATGGGCCACCTTAATAATCTCAATCGATTTCCCACTATTCATGGCGCCATACTTAAAATAAAACTGTGCCACACTAAGCATCCTTTCTTGGGTATTTTTAAGCGCAAATTTCACTGTCCCAACTAGTAATGATAAGGGAAAAGAGCTCAATAGTCAATCAAAGAATCAGCAAAGCTAGCTAGCTCAACCCATCTGAAATTCTATCCTTCTGAACCTATAATTTTTCCATAACAAAAAGGCAGGAACTTGAGTTCCTGCCCCTTAATCCTGATTATTTAACTGGTACTTTTTGAATCCAGCCTTCTGGAGCTTCAACATCTCCGTATTGGATGCCCACTAATTCATCATAAAGACGTTTAGTGATTGGCCCCACTTCTGTTTCAGAATGGAAGACATACTTCTTATCACCAACTGTGATTGAGCCAACTGGGCTGATAACGGCAGCCGTCCCACAAGCACCAGCTTCTACGTATTGATCTAATTGATCAACATACACATCGCCTTCTTCTACTTCCAAGCCCAAGCGTTCTTTGGCTAAGTATAAGAGTGAATACTTGGTAATAGATGGCAAGATAGAAGGAGATAATGGCGTAACGAATTTCTTATCCTTAGTAATCCCGAAGAAGTTAGCAGCCCCAACCTCCTCAATCTTAGTCTTGGTTGCTGGGTCCAAATAGATAGCGTCAGTATAACCATCTAATTTAGCCTTCTTACCTGGATAGAGGCTGGCAGCATAGTTACCTGCTACCTTAGCAGCCCCTGTCCCTTGTGGCGCTGCACGGTCATAATCCGATACAACAAAGTTACTTGGAGTTAATCCACCCTTGAAGTAGGCACCTACAGGAGATACATAAATTCCGAAGAGGTATTCATCTGCAGGTGAAACCCCAATTGATGCTCCCAAGCCGATGAGGAAAGGACGGATATAAAGTGTCGCGCCTGATTCATAAGGTGGCACCCAATCCGCATTAGCTGCTACCACCTCTTTAACTGCTTCAACAAACCAATCCTCTGGGTAGGCCGGCATCAAGAGACGCTCAGCAGAACGGCGCATACGCGCCGCATTTTGATCAACGCGGAAAAGGTTAATTTCACCAGATTTGGTGCGGTAAGCCTTCAAACCTTCAAAACATGTTTGACCATAGTGTAAAACGTTAGCCGCTTCACTCATGGTAATGGTGGCATCTTCTGTAATGCCGCCCTTTTCCCAAGCACCATTGCGGTAGTATGCACGGTAACGTTTGCCTGTATCGGTATAGCCGAAACCTAGATTATTCCAATCCATTTGTTCTGGTGTTGTCATTGTCTATTCCTCCAATATAATAATGAGATTAGTTAGAACCTTTGAATACGAAAATTTCTTCATCATAGAGTTTCAAGACTTTGGTGAAGAGGAAGTGAACTAGGAAAGTTACCACTGCTGGCACAGCCACCCAGATGAGGAGCATGAGTAAGAAGTTATTTCCTAAACTTGGTAAGGAAGCGATTGGGCCAACCAAACCAACTAAACCGAAACCAGAGGTTTGTGGTGTCCCTGTCAAGTTAAAGACTGGAACCAAAACAGCTGTAATAGCTGAAGATAAGAGAAGCCCGGCTGACATAATTGGATGAGTCAGATAGTTAGGCATCATCATTTTCATAGCCCCCAAAGCAATCGCTGTTGGAACACCTGGCTTATTCTTCTTATGAGTTGCCCAGACTAAGTATAGAGCCGTAGTCCCGACCCCCATAGAGGCCGCCCCAGCTGATAGGCCAGATAATGAAATAGCTAAGCCAATCGCGACGGTTGAAATTGGGGTTAAGATTAAGATAGCAAAAGACATACAAATTAAGATACTCATTACGAATGGTTGATATTGTACGAAGGTTTCAATTACGTGACCAATCGTATCTGTCACTTGTTTAACATATGGAAGGAGCTTGTAACCAAGTAAACCGACTCCGGAACCTACCACAATTGGTAAGAGGATAATTTCTAGCGCACCGAAGTGGTGACCCACTAACTGGATGACAGCTACCGCAAGAGCTGCCGTTACCATAGCATTAATCAAATCTCCTGTCCCGGCAAGTTGGAAGATTTGGCCTGTCTTGTCACCGATGGTTGCTTCAACCGCTTTCCAAGCGCCAGACCCGATAAAGGTAGCCCCACCGACCGCAATCATCTGCATTGGCTTCATATTGAATTGATGTGCAATCAAGAACCCGGCCATAACAGGAATGAAGAACTGGAAGATGGTAATAATATTTAAGTAGTCCACTAAATATGGCTTAATAGCAGGGTAATTGCTCTGAAGGGCTGTGAGCGCCGCCTTCAAGACTGCATTAGGAATCAAAGCTACTACGATAGCAATGGCTGTCCCATTCAATACATTGTTTATAAAATTATAGGCAGACGATTTGGTCTTTTCATTCGTCATAGAGATACCTCTTTTCTTTTTAGGATGCCATAATTTTAACGTATTTCTAATCTTATTGCAAGGTAGTTTTTCATTTTTCTGAAAATAATCCTTAGATGGACAAACACAGAAGTCAAAGCTAGTAACTAGTTATCACGAACTTCTCATTTAATTACCTACATCCTGAGATTATATTTGTGAAATTTCTTCAGAAATTCGCCATCACCTCTTACTTAAGGCACAAGAAAAGAGACTAGGCGACTAGTCTCTCTTTAATCCTTTATAGCTGGCTCAGACTTTTGAAGCCTTCTTAGCTTCATGATTGGCAATAGCCAATGCTACCAAATGTTTTGCTAAACCTTCATTCCGTACTAGAAGCGGGCCGTGGAAATAGCTACCATAAGTATTGCGATAGTGCATACCCTCGGTTTTGTCTTGGCCATTGTTCCCATGACCGGTCACTACGCGACCAAGCGGTGCTTGATTGGGACCTAGTGTGGTCACCCCATTATGATTTTCAAAGCCATAATAAGTCACTTGATTGACTTCATCATAGATTTCAATATCCCCGATGAAGCGAGTGCCTTCTTGGCGTTCTGTCTTATGTGGAAAAATACCTAGGCATTCAATTCTCTGCCCTTCTGCTGTCATATAGTATTGACCCAAAAATTGGAAGCCACCACAAATGGCAAGCAAGACGCCATCTGATTCAATATAACGCTCTAATTCATCCTTTAGACGGCCAATATCGCGCGCAATAATCCCCTGCTCGTAATCCTGCCCACCACCAATAAAGACGATATCGTAGTCATCCGCCTTAAAATCATCACCTAGACTGACCAATTTTGTTTCTACTTGATAGCCGGCTTGTTTAGCATGATACTGTAACATGAGGAGATTACCGTTATCTCCATAGGTATTCAAGAGATTGCCATAGAGATGGCAGATTCGTAAAGTTTTCATTCAATCTAGCCCTCCCGTTTTATTGTTTCAGGTAGCCCTTGGCTACTAGTAATTTACGTAAATCTAACATGGCGGTATAGGTAGCCAAGATATGAATATGAGGTGTCGTGCTCGCTTCGATAGCCGCAACAACCGCCTCAAGGCTATCTAGCTCATGGATACGCTCTGAATCAAGCCCTGCTACCTCAAGACGCTTGGTCATATCCTTAACCCGCATCCCTGCTGTATAAACTTCTTGAATTGGGAAATCAACCATCTGTTCATAATGCCCATCCCAAATCCAGCTGACGTCTGTCCCATCCGCATAGCGGTTATTGAGAATGGCCACTAGATTATAAGGTTCAGGATCTAATTTAATAAGCGCTAAGACCTGATCCAAGCCGACTGGATTCTTAACCAAGTTAAGAAGGACTTTCTTATCCCCTACTTGGAAAAACTCTTGCCGGCCGAATACCCGCTCTGCTTGCTTAAAGCCAGCTTCAATGGCCTCAGGAGATACACCAAATTCACGAGCCACACTATAGGCTGCTAAGGCATTATAGATATTATAGAGCCCTGCTACTGGAATAGCGTATTCATGTCCTTCAATGGCAAAACGCGAATGAGTCAGCGCTAATTCTTCCAGAGCCGTCACGCGATAATTTAAATCTGGACGTTTGAAGCCACAATGCGGGCAATAGTATTTCCCTAAGTTGGCATAAGTATTGCTGTGATACCGAAGGATATGCTGGCATTCTGGGCAGAGAATACCATCCGTATTATAGTGAGGCGTTACCTCATGGTCCTCTTCATGATCAAAACCGAAGTATACTCGAGGATTAGGCAAAGCCACTGAATTAAATAGAGGAGAGTCTCCATTGGCAATCACAGTCGATTCTGGCACTTGCTTAGCAGCGTCCGCCATGAGTTTATAAATAGTATAGATTTCGCCATAGCGGTCCATTTGATCTCGAAAGACGTTGGTGTGGACAAAAGCCTTAGGAGCTAGTGCCTTAACCACGTGTTTAAGGGAGCCCTCATCGACTTCCAGAACGGCTACACCTCGTTGCCCTTTAGGTAAGGCAGGCGCAGACAGGAAGGTGGACACAATCCCTTGCTTCATATTAGAACCTGTTGGATTAGTCAGGATGTGGTCGTAAGACTGAGCTAAGGCGTGTACCGTTAGTGCTGTCGTTAAGGTCTTACCGTTAGTACCAGTAATAATGACGACATCATAGTTCTTTGCCAACTCGGCCAGAAGATTTGGATCTAGGGCTAGGGCCAGTTTACCTGGCAGGCTAGAACCACCACTGGTAAAGGTCGTGAGAGCCCAGCGGGTTAAGCGACCTACTCCGGTCGCTAATTTACTTCGTAAGGTCATAAAGAGACTCCTTCAACTTCAAAATTTTGGATTCATTAAGCTAATAAATAGGCCTGCAGAGGCACCTAATAAGACAAGCGCATCATAGAATTTAAGACACAAAACTCATTTTCTATTTTATCCCCCTAGCCAGTAAAAAGCAAGGACCGAGGCCCCTGCTTTCTCTAACTATCTAGCTTAAAATGGCCAGTCAATCGAGCGCCACCAATCACCCACACCACGCACAGCTTCCTTGGTGGTGAAGACAATGTCGTCCCATAGGTTACCCGCATTTTGGTTAACCCATTTGGCTCCCTGATCAATGGTTTCTCCAACATTATAGTGCTGAACTGCATCAGCAATTGGGTTGGTATCAGTTGTCATCTGCGAAGCCATTTCTAGACCAAATGAAGTCTGTGGCGATGCCGACATGAGATTAGTAGTCTGAATTGAGAAGAGCTGGCGCATACCGCTAGGCATTAAATCATCCAGTGATTGCTCCCCAGACTTATCTAAGCCTACCCAAGAAGCAATAACAAAATCTGGTGTATAGCCAATCATCCATTTATCACGAGTTGCCATGTTGCCGTCCGATACTTCCGTTGACCCTGTTTTACCCGCGATTTGACCAAAACTAGGTCCGGCACCATAACCGGTCCCATTACCACCATAAGTTTCCAGCATCATGCTAGTCATATCAGCTGCTACTCGTGGTGTCATTACCATATATTTAGTTGGGCGAGTATTCTGATAGATAATATGGCCACTGGCGTCTTTAATTTGACGAATTAAGTAGCTATCATTACGAATCCCCTTGTTGGCAAAAGCTGCATAGGCACTAGCCATCTGCAAAGGCGATACCCCTTGGCTGAGGGCGCCTAAGGCCAAGGTGAGTTGTTGGTCTTGAGCTTGAATCTTGAGACCAAATTGATCTAACTTTTGCACTGACTTACCAATCCCCAGTTGGTCCATTAAATAGACGGCCGAAGTGTTCTTACTTTGGGCTAAGGCATAATAAAGTGGGACTTGACCAGATGGATCCGTCTGACGATCATAGTTCTCCGGTGCGTAATGGTTGTTCCCATAGGATTTTACCTGGTCAGGCACCTGACTATTAATTTTATAACCCGCTTCTAGAGCAGGTTCATAAACCGCTAGTGGCTTGATCGTAGAACCCGGCGAGCGTCTCATGTCAGTTGCCCGGTTAAAACCACGGTGAACGTAGTCACCTCGCCCACCGTAGATGGCCATCACACCACCTGTTGAAGGCTCTACCACAACTGAGGCACTCTGTACTAATGGAGTTCCCGTATTATCATCTGGGAAAATCCCCTGCACTTGATAGGCAGAATCTAGCGCATTTTGGTATTCGGGATTCAGGTAGGTATAAATCTTATAGCCCTTAGCCAGCAAGTCCGCTTCAGGAATCCCTGTTTCAGCTACCGCCTCATCTAACACCGCATCGAAATAGGCCGGATATTGGTCCTGCTCCTTAGCCACATAGGCATCATGAAGTTCAATACCCGAAGATTTAATTGACTGCGCCGTTTGACTATCAATCACTGACTCCTGTTCCAAGAGACCAACTACTACGTTACGGCGTTCGATTGCCGCCTCGTAGTCATCAATAGGGTTAAAGAGCGATGGCCCTTTGAGAATACCTGTCAGAACCGCTGCCTCATTCCAAGACAGGCTGGCTGCCGAGTGACCAAAATAACGTTGCGAGGCATCTTCGACACCCCAGACCCCATTACCAAAGTAGGCATGATTGAGATACATCTCTAGAATCTGGTCTTTACTGAATTGCTTCTCGACTTCCAAGGCTAGGAAGAATTCCTTAAGCTTACGTTGCAAGGTTTGGTCTAAGGTCAAGAAGGCATTCTTAACCAGTTGCTGGGTCAAGGTCGAGCCGCCCCCGCCAGAGGTATTACGATTGATTACAAATCGCACTAGAGCGCGCCCTATCCCTTGGGCATCAAATCCGTTATGCTGATAAAATCGCTTGTCTTCCGTCGCCACCACCGCTTCACGTATAGTAGTAGACATCTGGTCTAAATTTATATAGGTTCCCTTCTGGGCACTCAGTGTCCCAGCTTCTTGGTCATTCTTATCATAGATGGTCGTAACCGTCTTGAGTGCATCTTGTAGCATAGCCACATTGGTCGTCTTAGCGATAAAAACCAGGTAGGTCGACATGACTAGCATGATTGACATGCCGATAAGGATTAACCATTTCCAGCCACGGTAATACCGCCAGATGCCTTTGAAGCCTTGCCAAAGACGGCTTCTAAAACTTGTTTGACTGGCCATTATGATCACCTCATTACTTCATTCATGTCCCTTATTATACTGGAAAATTACGAATTTCTTATGAATTTTGACTGCTAAGCGTGAAAATTTAAGTATTTCTTAGAAAACAACTAATAAGAAAACTTCCCATTATATCATATATGATATAATGGGAAGTTTATTTTTACCTCAAGACCTAAAAAACAGCACCTGAAACCAGGTGCTGAATGTCTAATTCTTAATCTACTAATGCCTTGACGTGGTAGAGTCGACTGGCATAGTCACCCTCCAATTGTGGAAAGACATAGAATCCTGCTTGCATCAGTTCTGCCCCGGTAGCGACAAATTCTTGCTCCTCTGATTTCACTTGATAGCGCCTTTCTGGGCGCAAGTCCTGTAACTTAAGCACCTGCAATGGCATGGAAGCTTGAGTTAGAGTCTGAGCCAACAAGACCATTGCCTGATCTTGATCTGGGCTAACCACCATCCAGGCTGTCAGCTTATCCTGGAAAGGACTTTGCAGGCGACTAAAACGACCAAACTGGAAGAGAGCACGATGTCGCTTGTAGAAGTTCACTTGTTGTCGAATGCTTTCAAGTTCTTCTTTTGGCAGTTTGGTTAAATCAAGCTCATAACCAAAATCACCAAAGTAGGCGACCTGAGCCCGAGTCGCGAGAGGGGTCACACGATGTGTCTGATGGTTAGGCACTGCGGACACATGGGCTCCCATGGTGTGCTGTGGCACCATCATAGAGGTCCCGTACTGAATCTTCAGGCGCTCTACAGCATCCGTGTTATCCGACGTCCAGGTTTGTGGCATATAGGCGAGAATACCTAAGTCAAAACGACCTCCCCCGCCTGAACAACTTTCGAATAGAATGTGAGGATAGGCCTTAGTCAACCGTTCCATGAGATCATAGACCCCCAAAGTATAACGATGAGCTACCTGTCCCTGAGCTTGGCTAGGTAAATGTAGAGCATAGACTTCAGTAAGATGACGGTTCATATCCCACTTGATATAGTCAATCGGTACTTGATTCAGGATTTTGCTAATCTGTTGGAATAGGTTATCTCGGACATCTGGATTGGCCATATTCAAGACTAATTGCTGACGACCAGGTGTCAAACTTCGATCGGGTGTCTGGATGGCCCACTCAGGATGCTCTCGAAAGAGATTACTATTTTCTGAAATCATCTCAGGTTCAAACCAGAGTCCAAACTTCATCCCTTTTCCATGGACATAATCCGATAAACCTACCAAGCCCTGTGGCAATTTACTTTCCTGTTCAAACCAATCACCCAGCGAACTATTATCATGGTTACGTTGGCCGAACCAACCATCATCTAGGACGAAGAGTTCAACTCCAAGATCAGCTGCTTGGTCAATCAAGGCATGCAATCTAGGTTGATCAAAGTCAAAATAGGTTGCCTCCCAGTTATTTATGAGAATCGGTCTTTCCACACCACGGAAGCGGCTCGGAATCAAATGCTGACTGACAAAATCATGATAAGCTTGGGATAAGCCATTCAAACCACGATTACTATAAGCCAAGACAACCTGTGGAGTTTGGAAGCTTTCCCCAGGAGCCAACTCCCAATCCATTCCTAGCGATTGAATGCCGGCCTGAAGTCGAATTTGATCATAGGAGTCCATCTGAACAGACATCTCAAAGCTGCCACTGTAAATGAGCTGGGCACCCAAAGCCTGACCTAAATGTTCAGTCGTCTCAGGCGCTACGATAGCCATATAAGGACTCTGGTGGTGGCTGCTCGTTCCTCGTTTACTATCTAGAACTTTAATACCATGATGGATAGCCTCACGCTCCACGAATCGTTCCCGAGCCCAGGTACCGTTTAAGTGGATAAGTTCTGCTTGACGTGGCGACAAATCCAATTGAAAACTGGAAATTTTCTCAATCCGACTTGTCTCACTGCCCTTATTGTGAAGAGCGACTGATCTCACCACTACTGCTTGGTCCTCAAAAATCGTATAGGATAGGACGAGTTCTAGCGATTTAAGTGCATCTTTAAGGTAGAGTTTGAGGGTGACGGCCTCTTGACCACCATCTACTTTCGTATGAGGGAGACCTTCCAAGGTTGGACTGCCCGCCACAATTTCATGACGGTCATACCGAAAATCACTGGCCGTGGAGCCATCAGCATGACGTAAGACTAGGGCTGGGTGCCGGAAATCCCCACGATTGTATTGACTATATTCATAAAGCAAATTCCCAACCGAGAAATCACGTACATCTGCTCCAAACTCGACCGACTCCACTTCAAAATCGCGATGAATCCGTGGATAAGCCGCTATGCCACTGTAATGTTCCAAGCGCTGGCCAAAATAGAGATGAGTGACATAACCAAAAAGTTCCAACTGAATCAGATATGACAGCTTCTGGTTGCGTAGGTGGAAGACTTGTTGACTACTATCGAAAATAACTTCCATTGTTTATGTGCTCCTTTCAAAAAATGAGTTTCTAGGGTTGCCTAATCCAAGAATAATTGATAAGTAAGTCCTTGTCATAATGAACTTTGTTTAAGCTAACTATAACATGTCATTCCAAGCCATCGAATAGTTAAATGTCACTTCCTTTATTCGTTTTTAAGTTATAAGATGATTTTCAGATATATAATAGCGCTTTAGAGAATATAAAGTTTGACTAATCATTAAAGCGTTTACTATAATTGAGAAAAGGAGGATCCCTATGAGCCAAGCAGAATTCTATGTCTTCCACAACAAAACGTCTATTGAACTTTATCCTATTCAATTTGGTCGCGAGGCTTGCGCCCCCTTGCATCGCATGGGACCCACGCAAACCCATAACTATCTCTTCCATTACATTCTATCTGGCCAAGGGCGCTTTTCACTGGTAGGCCAGAAGGCACAAACACTCTCTGCTGGGCAGAGTTTCTTGATGACACCTGACTGCATTTGTGCCTATGAAGCGGATGAATCCGACCCTTGGACCTATTGTTGGATTGAGTTTAATGGTCTAAAAGCTAAGTACTTTTTACAGGAAGCAGGTTTTAATACTTCTAATTATCTCTTTAAACCTAAGCAGCAGTCTGTGCAAGATAACATCATGGCACCCCTCATGCAACTGATTAATAACCCTAAGCAACATGAGTCTTTCTTAATTGGTCAACTTTACCTAGTCATGGATGCCCTGATTCGTTACTCTAATCATACGCAATTGCTACCTCAGAATGATGTTCACAACTTTTATATTCGCGAGGCCATTCGTTTTATTCAAGATCATTTTGCTGAGTCTATCTCGATTGATGATATCGCACAACATTGCAACCTGAATCGCAATTACTTTAGCAAGTTATTCAAACAGGAAATGGGCTTAACTCCTTCTCAATTTATTCTTAACTACCGCATGAATATTGCATGCCAGCTCCTAACTAATCGCCAATTATCCATCCAATCTATTGCCCGGCAAGTCGGTTATACCAATCAATTCAACTTTTCTGCTGCCTTTAAACGCGTCAAAAGTTTGGCTCCCTACGATTGGCGCAAGCTCTATGCCTAAAGAAAAGCCCGGTTTCCCGGGCTTTTGTTTTACTTATATTTTTCTTCAAGCTGGGCCATCCACCAACCCATCCCTGTCCCCAAAAGTAGGGTAAGGAAGCAGAGCAGGTATTGGAGTAAGCCAAAGCCAGTGTACTCTCTTGGAATAATCTCAATCGTTGAAGCAAGGACAATCCCAAAAATAAAATGGAAGAAGACACTGTAATGACTGCGGAAAATACGCTCAATCAGCTTAGAAAGCAAGATAATGGTCGCCAAGCCACCCAAGCCAATTGGAATCAGAACGGCTAAGTCTAACTGCTTAAATCCTGTCGCCATTTTCTCATAGAGTCCCATATAAAGGATAAAGTTAGATGGGCTAAGGCCAGGTACTAGAATCCCTAAAGCAATCAGCGCCCCGGAGATAAACCAAGAAATGAAGTTAGCCTCGACTTGGCCATTAAAGAGATGGCTACCAAACTGTAAAAGCACAATCCCAAAGATAAAAGATCCAGCTAAGACCCATAAGTCCTTGTGGCTGCGCCCTTCTTTACCAGCTTCCCGCCATAAAGCAGGCGCGGATCCTAGGATACAGCCGACAAAGAACCAAGAAACGATAGTAGCATAGTTAGCTAATAGGTAGCTGACCCCAAAGGAGAAGAGGACAATACCGAAAAGCGCCCCCAGTCCTACCGGAATAAAATAGAGGATATTTTCTTTGAAGTTCTTAGTTAGGTTGGCCAAGAAACCAATAATGCGCTCATAAATCCCAAAAATAGCAGCTAAGGCCCCGCCACTAACCCCTGGCACAATAAAACCAGAGCCAATCAGTATCCCTACCAAAAAGCGATAGAGAAAAGGTTGTTGTTTTTCTTCTTGATGTTCCACCAAATGGAAACCCTCCTTATACAATCTGTCGTTCCAGGCTGGACCTGAAACCCCTGTTCTCTAGTCTAGCGTGAATTAGCTCAGAATGCAAGGCTGGGGCTAAGTTTGGCGGATTTTTTCTTAAGGCTAGAAATGACTTCTTAACACTTATAAACAAAAATAGGTAGCCATAAGGCTACCTATTTCTTATTTTTTCAAGATATCCGTCAACTCAATCTGACGTTGACAATGAGCCAAACTTTCCCCTGTGACAATGACTTGTCCTTCTAAATCCAGAGGATTACGTCCCATTGGATTAAAGAGAGCGAAACCCCAGTCAGTCCGTAACATGTATTGGGTCATGACCTGCTCAGCATTTAAGGCTTCTAGAGGTAAGGCGATGGCCGCATCAGCCAAAGGTACTAGACTAGGCAGAGGTAATCCGACTACTGAGCGCACCATGGCTTCATAACAGGACAAGGACATGGCACCTAGAGTAAACATGGCTGCGTCCTTAGCGCCTATCTCAACACTATTAATATAGACCACGCCAGCAGAAGTCACCAGAAAATCAATGGTCATACAGCCCACTAAGGCTAAAGTCTCGACTAAATAGCGCCCCAAGCGACGGATTTCTCGCTCAACTTCTTCATGGAGTTTGACTGGGTAGCGGACCTGCGTACCACTCACTGCACTAGATTGAACTTGTTCAAATGGTGGATAGACCAGGAGTTCCCCTCGTTCGTTCCGAACCACCGACAAGGAGACTACTTTTTCGCTAGGAATCCAAGCCTCAAGTATACAGGTTCCCAAGGCAATTTTGTTTTGAGCAGCTTCATAGTCAGCCTCGCTATAAAGAATGAGATGGCTGCTCACAGCTTCAATGTGCCGTTGGGTATATTTGAGATAGCAAGGGAAGCCGATAAACTCTACTGCCTCCTTGACATCCTCTAGCGAAGTCACCATAGCAAAAGGCGCCACCAAGCAACGTTTCTCATCTAGATAGGCCTTTTCAATCAGACGGTCTGTGGCAATAGCCCGCAAGTCTTCCGATAGCGTAACATCCGTAATATCGGCTAAAACCTTAAATGCCAAATTAGACAAGAGTCCCGGCTCTACAATTACGGTATCAATACGCCCAGCGAAAAATCTCAAGGTTGCTTCATCATATGCTTCGGCCACTGTCTGCCAAGTTGCAAATTGCCGCACTAAATTATCTGGATTCAGAACTAGGCTCGCTACACGGTAGCCTAATTTCCCTGCCGCTTGAGCCAGAAGGGCAGCATGAATGCTAGAACCAATTATCCCTACTGTTTCACCTGGATAGTGTTTTTCTGGCACAGTGCCACCTCCTTTATCTCATTCACACCTTACTAGTTTACCATACTTTATAACTGAAACCTACACAATTTTAAAATTATTGATCATATTGAGTTAGTTGCCATTCTTCAATCATTGCAATTAATTTATCAGCATAATCTGGATCCGTCGCATAACCTGACGACTGCAAACCGCGAGCCTGGGACTGATAGTCCTTGGCCTCTAAGACCGCCTGGTACTGCTTAGCGTTCCAAGAAGTTCCATAGAAAATTAGTTCAGCATGCTTAACCAGGGAGTCCTCCCAAGATTTATAAACTTTGAAACGATCCACGATGGTTACCCACTCATTATTGACATACTCCTTAGTCTCTAAATCCACGCCATTAGGATCGTCTGCTGCGGCTTTGACACCAAAGAGATTGTAGTAATTAGCCGCTAACTGGCTCTGGCCGAAATCTGACTCAACCATGGCTTGGGCCAAGGAAACGCTAGCCAAAACTCCATACTCTTTCTGTAAGCGTTGAGCCGTAGGAACTAACTTTTGAACAAACGATTCACGGCTAACATGTTGAATCTGAGTATTGTTGTCAGGTTGACCGCTTCGATCTTGGATAACTTGATAGGTCAAGAACAATACCAGCATGAGTCCAATCCCCATAACGGTTCCCTTGCCTAATTTTTGATAGAGAGCTAAGCGGAATTTGCGCCAACGAGTCTTTATTTTTTTCCAGCTCCACTTGCTACTCTTCTTTTTCTTTTTAGCATAGTAGCTTTTACCTCTTTTAGTCATGGGTCACCTCCTTGGGATTTGATTTACTTAATCGTTACTACAGCTGTCCATTCAATTGGTTATCAAACCATTCCAAGAGTTTAATCTCATCGCCCTCAATTTGCTGACGAATAATGCCTGGTAACCGTAATTCTAAGACATCACTATAACCCCAGATATGATAATCAGCAATTACTTGTAAAATCATCATGTTGGATTTGCGATTTGAGCTTTCCTCATTAGGTTCGCTGTGGTGCCACTCCATACGGGCCATCCCTTGATGAATCCAACGGCGGGCTATCTGATACTTGAGATACTGGTATTCTTTGACTGGATTGGCCATGACATCACTCAGACGTTCAGCATTACGAACCACCTTTTGAACTAGCATCCATTCATAATCTGTAAAAAGGGTCGACAGAATTTTAACATTCTCATATTTCAGGCCCTGTTCTCCCTTCTTGAAGCGATCCCAGCTCTGTGCGCTAATACCCAGTTTATCTGTATAAAAAGCCTTTTCGGTTACATATTTTTCTTTGACTGCATTAAGTACGATACTGATAAGAGCTTGATTCATACTTATCACCTCATTCAATAGATTACTTGTCCTTTTATTATACACCTTTTAGGTGAACTATCAAATGGTTTGTCCCTAAGTTCTTTTTTTGATACACTTAAGCCTAAGAAAGTCTGACAAAGGAAGATACCCTATATGAAACTTAATCTCGACCTCAAATCCTTTAAAGTGGGCATGCGGACCTTCAAGACTACTATTGCGGTTGGTTTGACTATCACTCTTTTCGAACTTTTGAATCGTCAACCTGCCGTTTTGGCGGCTATCGCAGCAGTTTTCACCTTGAGGACCGAACATGAAACCTCTGTTAAATTTGGGCGCATCCGCCTCTTCGGCAATACGTTAGGTGTAGTGATTGCTATTCTGCTGACTCAGATTGCCCTCTGGATGAATCTGCCCTTACCTATCTATCGGGTTTTAGGAGCTAGCTTGGGGATTCTCTTAGTTATCGTCTTTTGTAATGCTTTCAACCACCCCGCTAGTGTCGTTAATTCAAGTGCTACCTTCTTCGTCGTCTTCCTTAACACCCCCAAGGAACACCTCTTAGATTATGGCGCTAATCGCATCTTGGACGCTATCATCGGTTCCGCCATTGCCATTATAGTCAACCGTTTGCTTCCCAATCCTCATGTCAAGAAAGAGGCCTAGAGAATTTGCCAACTTAGACTAAAAAAAGCTGAGACAGGTATTACTACTGTCTCAGCTTTTTATCTTAGTAATAGAGCCAGGTACCTCGACCTGTATCCCAATACCAACGTCCTTGACGTGGAGTAGAATCGAGGACACCGTCACCATCATCATCGAAATAATCAAAAACAGGTGCAGGTTCTACGTTAGGGTTGTTAAGTTCAGCCTGAGTAGGCAACTCAGGAGCAGATGAGTTGCTCGCAGTTGATGATTCACTACTTGAAGCACTTGATTCAGTTGCATTAGTTTGGCCTTGGGCAAACTCCACTAAGGTCTTCACGATTGAAGCCACATTAGTATTCGCGGTTTCTCCTTCGCCAGGTGCACCAAGAACTACAACAATCACGGATTTTCCGTTCATCTCAATAATTGCCGCATAATGGTGCATACTCCCCACTTGATCAGGTGTCGTCATTTCATAACGTCGTGTTACATCTTTCAGGTCTGTTGGGAACTTGGTGGAAACCGGAGTCTTAAGAACGGCTTCTTTAAGCGCTGCACTCACCTTATTATTAACTAACTTATCTTGGGCCAGCTGATTCAACAAATTAGCCAAGTCATAGGCACTTGTGGTCACACCTGTAATATCACCTGCCTCATTCAATGCTAGATTAGCACTAATCTTTGTTGAATAGTAGCCTTGGCTATTAAGCCAGAGATTCAATTCATTTGCGCCACCTACTTGTTGAATTAAGTAATTCATAGCTGTTGCATCTTGGGCTACCACTACTGCATCAATTAATTCTTGGATAGTAATCTTCGAACCAATAGCGTGTGTTGCCATAGCTGTCTCTCCCGTCCCTACACGGAGATCTTCTTGAATTTCAACTTCAGTTGTTAGTTCAAACTTTTTCTCATCAATCAATTGATAGGTCCGTGCTAATACAAACCATGCAAAAAGGTTAGATGCGTCACTAGACTTAGTACTTGATAAGTAAGGAGCTTTGCTACCGACTTCTTGAAGAGCCAAGACTTGTTTACCATCGGACTTGAAGGCTGCCTCTAAAGCTTTCACTTGATCTTGACTCAGACCTAAATCCGGTGTTTGATATTCAAGTTGTTCGGTGTAGTTAAGGCTGTCCGCCTTGATGGCCAAGGACACCTTACTGCCAGCTGCTTTAGTAATTTGATAGCTTGGGTCCACATAACGTAAGACTAAATTGTTAGCTTCCTTGACTAAAGAGTAGTCTGTTAAGTCGCTACCATCTACGGAAAACTTGAATGTATCACGGGTCAAATTCTCTAATGGTTGCTCAAAAGTCAAAGTGACCGTCACAAAAGGATAGGCAGAAAGATCTGCTTGTTTACTTTTGGCTTGAAGGTTTGACGTACTACTTGATTCTTCCTTGCTGGACTCCTGCGCTACTTGGCTAGAGCTTGATGATGTTGGTGTTTCAGTATTTTGATTTCCCCATTTAATTCCCACGGCATTCAAGGCTTGTGGTAAGTACTTAGGTAACTCCGGACCATATAGGAAAGCCAAGAATAAAAGAATTAAAACAAGCACCATCTGTAGAATACTGAAGATAACTCGCATGAAACCACGACGACGTTTTGGTTTGAATTCAGGGACTAATTCTTCCTCATCATCTTGGGATGAAAAATCAAAATTCTGAATTTCTTGGGTATTACGCCACGCTTCATACTCCGTTGTCTGGTGTAAATCATCATGAGGCAGAACTGTATTCGAATCGAATGCTTCATCATTCTCATAATGTGGTTCCCTCACCACTTTTTTATCCGCAAATGAATAACCACAACGGGCACAGTGCGTCTTACTTCTGACTGGCTTGCCACAGTTTGGACATTGCATATCTTAAATCCCTCCTCTAATTAGGTTGCTACCTATTCCCTACAATTCTATCATAGAATAGCTAAAAATTAAAGCGCCTTATCACAATAATTAGCCCTTGGTCCCCTTGGCCAGGACTAATACTTTCAAGTAGTCACTGCGCTCATCTTCTGACCGCGGGAAATCCTCTCCCAAGCCAAAACTAGCCTGCAGTTCAGCACCCGGACACGCTGCTAAGCAATCTGCTTTAAAGCGTTCTAAAGGATAGGCTGAGTGATTGGTAGATAAGACTAATTGACCACCTGGGGCCACCAAACACCAAAGATCTGCCGCAAGCCGGCCATAATTTTTAAGGGCAGAGAAGGTATATTTCTTCGTGCGCGCAAAACTAGGTGGGTCACATACAACTCGATCAAAGGTCAGTCCTTTTCGCTTAGCATAGCGGATATAGTCGAAGACATCCATGACACGAATTTCATGCGCTTGACTAGGCGTCTCTATCCCATTCAACGCGAAGTTTTCCTGGGTCTTAGCTAGGCTTCGATTAGCCACATCTACACTAACGGTCTGGCTTGCGCCCCCCATTGCGGCCGCTACTGAGAAACCACCTGTATAACTGAAGAGGTTTAAGAGACTTTTGCCAGCAGCTCCCTGCATGATATAGTCTCGCACCTGCCGCTGATCCAAAAAGAGACCTGTCATCCATTCCTGTCCGAGATGGATGGCATAGTGAATGCCATTTTCACGAATAATGACTGGGGCAGGTGCAAGTTGCCCTTCAAGATGGTTAATAGCTTGTTCAGCCACTTGTTGATCAAAGCGCTGAGTTTCATAGATTCCCAAGATGTCGGGAACATGAGCTTTAAGAGCTGATACTAAATCATCTCGATATTGATAAATCCCTTGAGAATACCAGTTAAGTTGGATAAATCCTGCATACCAATCCACTGTCACCCCGCCCAAGCCATCACCTTCTCCATTGATAAGGCGAAAGGCAGTTAAGTCTGAACGGTTAAAATAGGACTGACGCTGAGACAAGGAAGCTTGAACCCGTTGCTCTAACCAGTTAGCGTCTAGCTGACTATTCTGAGTTAACAACCAGCCTAAGCCCTTCTGTTGGCGCCCGACTAGCATGAGTCCCAGCCACTGCCCCGTCACCGACTTTAAGCCTACTACACTTCCTTCGGCTAGCCGCTCAGCTACTTCTGACTCCATGATGTCAGCTAACTGAATCAACGCCTTGCCCTTTTTTAGCCCTTGACTGGCTTTCTTCTTCACGATTAGTGTATCCATCTATTATTCTCCTTTGATTTCAGCCCAGAATTGTGCCAGGTATTGGCGCATAAAAGCAGTTCTATCTTGGGCTATAGCACGGCCTGATGCAGTATTCATCAAGTCAGCTAGCTTTAATAATTTCTCATCAAAATGCGCAAGGCTGCTCTGATTTTGACGATAATCTTCTTGACTTAACTGGGACAAATCACGAGGAGGCAAGTCATTATAGAGATCATGTCCTCGTGAACCTCCATAATAGAAGGTACGAGCGATACCAATTGCCCCTAAGGCATCTAATCGGTCTGCATCTTGCACAACCTGTCCCTCGAGTGACAGAGATTGCCTTTCTTGCAGGTTTTTACTAAAAGACTGACGGTCCATAATCTCTAAAATGGCGTCTCGCTCTGGCAAAGTTGCGCCTGCTTGTATTAGAAGCTCTGCTACTTCTCTGCGCGCTTGCGCTGGATTCGATGTCACCTTATCATCAATGACATCATGCAACCAAGCGGCAGCTAGCACAATGGAGGTTTTTATAGGTTGTGATTCAGCTGCCATCAAACGTTTAGCATTGGCAACCACACGCTCAAGGTGCTGAATATCATGCCCCGTCTTATCTTGCGCCATACGTTGACGCACAAAAGCTTCAATGATTCCTAACTCCATTCCCCGTCACACTCCTTTCTTGTATTCTAGCATAAGAGTCCTGCTCAAGGCTAGCTAGCACCCAGTGTTTACTTGCTTAAGCAGAAAAAATCCCTCAGTCCTTGCTAAGAAGGCTGAGGGATTTTGACTAGGCTTTAGTCTTCATCTGTCGCTTGGCGTTTGCGCGTCGCAACTAGGCCGACACTTGCTAAGATTGTCAAGGCCACACCTGAGAAGAAGCTATAGTCTGGGGCTTCACCCGTTGCTGGTAAGAGCCCTTGTGTTTGCACTTCTGGCTCACTTGGAGCGACTGGCACTGGCACAACGGTTGGCACATATTGTGCCGTCACCTTGCGCCCGTTGCGGTCAACCCGAACCACGGTCACACCGCTTGCTTGGCCTAAGAAGCCTGCTTCTGGTGTGAAGGTCACAGAACCATCTGGGTTAAGAACATAAGTCCCTTCCCCTGGTACGGTTAATTCAGTTTGACCATTTTCGAAGGTAGCTGGGATGGTTAGATCCACATCGCCTTCAAAGACTGGCGTCCCGGTTTGTTTTTCACCTGGGTAGCCGGTTGAAGTCGTATCTTGTGTCTTGGCTTGTCCGTAAACGGTTGGAATGTACTGAATCTTCAGTTCTTTCCCGTTGACATCACGACGGATAACGGTAATTGGTGTCGCTTGTCCAACAAAGTCTGCTTCTGGCGTGAAGGTCACTTGCCCTGTCTCAGGGTTGACGGTGTAAGTCCCTTGTCCTGGAACGGTCACGCTGGTGACCCCACCTTCAAGGTAAGCTGGAACTTTGGTATCCACTTGGCCCTTGAAGTCTGGTAACTTGCTTTGACTTTGACCCTTCATGCCCTCGCTAGTCACGCTAGCGTTGACAACTGGTGAGTAAGTCGCTTCAGCAGTTGTCCCGTTTACGTCAGTGGCTTGAACACGAGCTGGGACTGGTTGACCCACATAACCTGGATTTGGTGTGAAGGTCACGGTTCCGTCTTGGGATAAGCTGTAGGTCCCGACTTGCTTGCCTGCTTGGTCCAAAGCTGGAATAGTGGTGTCAGCCACAGCTTGACCATTGACCACAAACTTGAGGCTGCCTGGGACTAAGTCCACGCTTTGTTCAGTGCCGTCAATATTGGCAGAACCCGGCACAAACTTAACTTGACCTGTTTGGGCTTGGTTAACCACGCCTGAAGAGTAGTCGTTGTTGGCACCTGGTTTAATTGGGACAACCGTTGCTTGGTAAGTAGCCGTCACTGGGGTGCCATTCTTATCGACGCGTTTAACCGTCAATGGTGAACCTTGGCCCGTGAAGGTCTTCTCTGGAACAAACTCGATGGAGCCATCTGCTTGGATGGTGTAGACCCCTTCGCCGATGACGGTCTTAGTGGTGGTGCCGTCTTCGAAGGTCATTGGCACGGTATCATCCATTGGCACCGATGAATTCCCTGGCGTAAAGACTGGACGAGCCGTTTGTTTCTTGCCCTGCACTCCAGTTGAAGTGGCTGGCGTGCTAGTTGGCGTTACCTTGGTCACAGATGGAGTGTAAGTCGCGGTGACTGGTGTACCGTTCTTGTCTACACGTTTGACCGTGACAGGAGCTGGTGTCCCTACGTATTGCTTGTCTGGCGTGAAAGTAATGGAACCATCTGGGTTGATGGAGTAGACACCGACGTTTGGCACAGTCTTAGTGCTTGAGCCATCCTCGAGGGTCATTGGACTATCCACATCGATTGGCACTGCTGGGTCACCTGGAGTGAAGACTGGCGTCGCTGTCTGTGGTTGACCTTGAACACCTGTCGAAGTCGCTGGTGTGCTGGTTGGAGTGACTCTTGTTACGGTTGGAGTGTACTTAGCCGTTACTTCCGTACCGTTCTTGTCGACACGTTTAACTGTCACCGGATCTGGGGTCCCAACATATTGCTTGTCTGGGGTGAAGGTAATGGAGCCATCTGGGTTGATGGAGTACTCACCTACACCTGGAACCTTCTTCGTGCTTGAACCGTCTTGGAAAGTCATTGGACTATCCACATCGATTGGCACGGCTGAGTCACCTGGTGTGAAGACTGGACTGCCGGTTTGTGGCACACCTTGGACACCTGTTGAAGTGGCTGGCGTGCTGGTTGGGGTGACTCTTGTTACGGTTGGCGTATACTTAGCCGTCACTTCCGTACCATTCTTATCCACACGTTTAACAGTAACTGGGGCTGGGGTCCCGACATATTGTTTGTCTGGGGTGAAGGTAATGGAGCCATCTGGGTTGATGGAGTACTCACCTACACCTGGAACCTTCTTCGTGCTTGAACCGTCTTCGAAAGTCATTGGACTATCCAAGTCGATTGGCACTGCTGAGTCACCTAGTGTGAAGACTGGGGTGCCAGTTTGTGGTTGGCCTTGAACACCGTTCGATGTGGCATCAGTGCTAGTTGGCGTCACTTTCGTTACGGTTGGCGTGTAAGTAGCCGTCACTTCAGTCCCATTCTTGTCAACACGTTTTACAACTACAGGATCTGGTGTTCCAACGTATTGCTTGTCTGGAGTAAAGGTAATAGAGCCATCTGACCCAATGACATAGGTCCCGACATTTGGGACTTTCTTGGTGCTTGAACCATCCTCGAAGGTCATTGGACTATCCGCATCGATTGGCACTGCTGGATCACCTGGGGTGAAGACTGGCGTCGCTGTCTGTGGTTGACCTTGAACACCTGTAGAAGTCGCTGGTGTGCTAGTTGGTGTTACCTTAGTCACGGTTGGAGTATACTTAGCCGTTACTTCCGTGCCGTTCTTGTCGACACGTTTAACTGTTACCGGAGCTGGAGTCCCAACAAATTGCTTGTCTGGGGTAAAGGTAATGGAGCCATCTGGGTTGATGGAGTACTCACCTACACCTGGAACCTTCTTCGTGCTTGAACCGTCTTCGAAGGTCATTGGTTTCGTGTCATCAAGTGGTACTAATGGGTTCCCTTCAGTAAAGGTTGGGGTGCCCTTTTGTGGTTGACCTTGAACACCACTTGACTCAGCATTGGTACTGGTTGGCGTTACTTGTGTAACGTTTGGCTGATAAACTGCATCTGCCGTAGAACCATTGCTGTCTGTTACGCGAAGGCGTGCAGGAGTAGGTGTTCCGTAGAAATCAGGAGCAGGCTGGAAGCTAATCTCCCCATTTGGTTTAACTGTATAGGTTCCTTGTACCTTGCCACTCGCGTCGCTAACTGTCAAGGTATTACCTTGTTGAACTTGCCCATCCACAACGAATTGTGGCCCAGCTGGGTTCAATGGAACTGTTTGAGTTTGGTTATTAACAGTTGCTTGACCCGGCGTGAAATTAAGTTGGCTAGTTTGGAGTTGCCCTTGAAGCCCAGTAGTCTGAGTATCTTGGCCTGTGGGGGTTGCAGCCTTGACATCGGCTTGGTAAGTAGCAGTTACTTCTGTCCCGTTCTTATCCACACGTTTAACCGTTTCAGGATTTGGACGACCAGTATAGCCAGGAAGTGGTTGGAAGGTTACACGACCTGTATTATCCACTGTATATGTCCCAACACCTGGAACTTCCTTAGTTGATTTACCATTGTCAAAGGTTGGTGCAACGGCTTCATCAATTGGCACACGGCTATCACCTGGAGTGAAGACTAGGTTGCCGGATTGCTCAGCCCCTTGAATACCTTCAGAGCTTGCGTTCTGACCTGTTGGTACAACTGGCGTCACCTTCGGTTGGTAAGTCGCTCGGTGAGGTTGCCCAGAAGCATCATTTACTTGTAAATTAACTGGATCTACCGTCCCAACAAATGACTTGTTTGGAGTGAAAGTTACGCGACCTGTTGCTGGATCTAAGTTAAAGGTCCCGACTTCCTTACCACCAGAAGTTGCCGGAATACTTGTTCCTGATACAGGATTACCCTCAGCATCTAAGAAAGTAGCTGGATTGCTAGCCGATGGCTGAACAGGTGTGTTGGCTGGATCCCCATCATTAAAGACGATGTCTTTTTCTTGTGGTAAACCTTGTGCGTCGGTTGAAACGTTCTCAGTATGCTTCAATACATTTGGAACATAACGAGCGTCCATAGTATTGAGCGTATCACTTACAGGTGCTTCTGCATTGTTCTTAGCGGTCCAGTTAGTGTCTGATCCGTTGGTATCAAAACGACGAATATTAATCCCTGCTGCTTTACCAGTAAAACCTGCCGCAGGCTCAAAAACAACATTAACGTCAGCGCCATCTGCGGTCACTTTATAGCGTCCTTCTGTCGTAGTGTACCATCCCTCACCATTTGGTGTTAGGATCTGCCCTGTATTATCTAAAACGATTGGTGCTTTGTTGGTGTCAATGGCTGCTTTGGCATTCTCATCGTTTTTGTCTACACCACGAGGAGTAAAGTGAAGGGTCGCTTTTTGTTGTTGACCTTGCAAACCAAAAGTCTCCTTCTTCTCACCTTTTGGTGGATAGGTTAAGAGCACTTCTAAGTCCTCTACTTCCCCACTAAATGCTGTTCCAGTAGGTTTTTCAATATCCCCTTGATTCAAGGCAATACGAACACGCATCCCAATCTTGTTAACCTGATCATTTGTCATCGGCGGATGATTTCTAAAGTTAACAGTGAAGTCGCCTTCACCCGTTACTTCAGTGAAATCACTGGCTTCATTATCATCAAACTTTCCGTTTTGGTTGAAGTCCATCCAAGCACGAACATATGCCTTGGCATTGCCATTGGCATTTGCGTGGAAACGAACGGAGTAATTTCCGTCACGAAGACGATCTGCTCGGAAAAGATTGTGAGTTTGATTAACTAAATCATCAGGCAAGAGTTGCTTAATCCCTTCATCGGCGTGATCTGTATTATCATCGTGAGCCCAGTCACCGCCAGAAGATGTGTCAACATCGGCTTTCACCCTACCTAGATAAGGTTGAGGGCTAGGATTCCCTGTCTCTGCATCGTAGCCAGAAATAGCATGAACTGCTGTCCCATAAGTTTCAGGAGCATCCCCTTCATCGACAACCATAAAACCTATCATAGCCCCTTGTTGACCGGAAGAAGCAATATAAATTCCCACTTCAGAAGCCCCACGACTCATAACAAGTGGCACCGTATAGCCATTTGAAACATTAGGACCAAAAACTTGGGAACCTAGCCCCCCCGTTTTTTGATCTGGATTAGTATAGGCATGCCAATAAACCTTACTCCCTTCTTCCCCGATATATTGACCATCAGTGTTAGGAAGCATTGCATAATAGGTATCCGTAATTTCGGTCCCATCTGGGCGGACACGTTTCCATTCAGCCAAGTGCTCCCAGCCTTGCCCATTTGTAGTAAATATAGCATACTCACCTGGGTTGGCTTCTTCGCCATCGGCCATAACTACAGTCGCCTTAACTGGCTTGTTAAGATAAGTTGCTTCAACCTTGAAAGTCACCCCATAGTTAGCACCGTTGCGTGGCACTTGTAATTGGGTCAATCGCCCTTTAGTATTGATTCCTTGATCTCTAATAGCTGTCCATTGGTTCTGAGCTGCCCCTATAATTTTAGGACGGTAGTCATCTCCATTGTTCTGCTGATCATTGTATTCAGGCGCATATGTCAGCCATGTATTCTTAGCATTCGGATTGTAGCTAGCTACATGCTCAGTCCCCTGAACACGATTACGATAGATTTCGGTTGAGTTAAAGGGTTTTAAGTCCGTAACCGTCAATTTAACCCGATATCCTGGCGAAATTTCTTTTTCATAGACGGTTCCTACTTTAAGGGAACCATTGTCCAAATTCGAAATTGAATTAGGGTCAGATAAATCTAGCCAATTGATTTGCTTCATTAAATCAGCTGGTCTCTTATTCTCCGAATCAGCCAAGGTAGGCTTCGATACCGTATTATTAGGATTGCCATCCCGCAAACCATTAGATGTAACATCTCGACGTACTCGGCGAGAACGACTAGTCTGTAATGCTTCCACAGAAGGCACTGGTCGATCTTCATTTGTTGCTTGACTAGAAGCAGAATGAATAGGGCCTTCTGAGGATTCTTGGGGCTTATTCAAACTCTCTTCTTCTTTAAGTTTTTCCCTAGATTCTATTGGATCACTTCCTTGATCCGTTGAAGCAAGACTATCTACTTCTGAGGCTTGATTTAGGTTAACCTCGGGGGCTAGCGATTGATCGCTCGCTTCGGCCACTACTTCGTAATCTACACTACTTGTTACACCGCTATAATCTTGGGCCTCCGCAGTTGCACCATTAGCAAAATAAATACCACAGGCTACTGCTACAGAGGCTGCGCCAAAGCTAAACTTCTTAATCGTATAGCGCGTGATTATCTCGCCCTGTTTTTTATCATTCATCTGGCGATTATTCTTACTAAACATAGACTGACTCCTCTATATAAAATATACGATGAAAGAAACAAACTAACGAGGAAGCTACTCTACATGAGAATCTGCACACCAATGGAACTGGAGCCAAGGTAGTGCCCTTGTTAACTTCTTTCATTCACTCCGCCCATTATTATAGTATATATAGAGAGAGATTGCACGATGTTTTTTAGGAAATTTGCTTCTAATCATTTGACAAGCTTTCCATTGATAAATATGTAGTTTTACAGAAATTTATTGCTTCTGACATAGGCTCTTATTATGGCCTAAGAGACAATGAAATTGCCTATTCTACTTAATAATTAAAGATCATTTTTTGGATTCCTCTATATAAATTAACAAAAAGACTCATTTTATCCACTCATCCCTAGACACTAGCTTAAGACTCTCCTCTATCACACCATTCTACATTAGGGACATACGAACACTATTTTGTCATGGGCCTCTGCTATTATTAGCTAATTGGTGCCACAGACATAGGTTCCTAGGCAAAACAAAAAGCCAGTTTACTATCTAGTAAACTGGCAGCCATAAAAGAAATCCTACTCTTTTGGTGTCTGACTTAATATCTTATTTAATATGGATTGATATTCCTGAGCCGAAAGGCGCTTAAGCTCAGTAATATCTGGTAAGTGTTCCTGACTAGGGCTCAACTCATAATCCACTACATAGTCATAAGAGCGTGTATAGGCAGGATTATTATTGAAAAGGTTAAGGTTGGTATCTTCTACCACCCCCAAGAGAGTCATACGATAGCTCTGTTCCTTAGGATTCACTCGCAAGCTAAAACGCTTGAGCTTTTGGAGCACAGGGCTCGTCTTCAATTGCATTGCCTTAAGAAAATCTACCTTGCCCGTCGCGATATCCGCAATGCGGTTGAGGCCAAATTCTCCTTTACGAATCTTAGCTGATACTTCCCCTTGAAGGTCCAAACCGACCCCTTTCCCCACCAAATCCAGATGGGGATTGAGTTTTAGACTAGGGCCTTTGTCACTTGCTTCCCACTCCATCTTAAGACGATAATCCAGATGTAAGTTACGTGTCTGATCAAAGAGAAACTCCGGAATTTCAGTCAACTCTGCACTGGTCATCACGGTCCCTTTGAACTCATGAATCTTAGCTTCCGGCAACTGATTCAACTTCTTGCGGTTAGGCTCTAAGAAAAGCAGTTGGAAAGCTTCTTGATCTAAGCCAACTTGCTTGAGCTGTTCCTTGCTAAGTTCGATATAATAGTCATCATAGGCTTCTAGGGCCTTGAGCTGCTCCGTTGTCAAAGACAATTCAGGGAAGAAGGTCATGCTTGCTAATAATTGACTATGCTTAATATAGACGTGAGAGAGATTATCATAAGTCATCAAATCGAGTTGATACTTAAGACCTTCGCCTTTATCGCCATAATAGGTTAATTGTATCTTAGCAATACCGCGACTACGGTCCCCCACCGCTTGTACTTGGGCAGTATAAGCCCGATCCTTGACGTAGGTAAAGCCATAACGTACCTGGTAGGTTTTTAACTCATGCATAGCATCAAGGGCGGCCTGCAATAGTTCTTGTTTGGATAGTTGTGGTTCAGCCAAACTCTCAGCAGAAGTGGAGACCATTTCGGATTCAGCTACAGAACTAGCACTCTCAGACGAGGTGGCTAGGTCTTCTACTTGGCTTGTTGAGTCTACTTGCTCAGAATCTGATTGGGCACCTACCACCTCTGCGCTCCCTAGTATAAGCGCTAAGCCTAAGGCTAGCACCCCATAAGAAAAAGGCTTGATTGTTCTTGGTTTAATTGACATTTTGTCACCTCATTTCGTTTCCGAAAATCATACAAATTCATCAGTCAGTTTAACACTCTGACTTGCAAAAGTAAACTAAAACCACCCTAGTTAAGACTTTTTTAGAAAAGCTCGTTATAATTCAACAGCCCTCCACCGTTGGCTGATTTTCCAACTGATGGGGGCTGTTTGATTGGTTGATAAACTTACTCCACAATAACTTTGCGAATTAATTCTGGCACCTGAGCGGAGTCGGCAATCGAAACGGCAGCAGACAAGCGAGCCAAGACCTCGCTCACATCTTCTCGGTTACTGTGTAAAATCGCAAGTGGTTGGCCTTCTTGAATAGGATCACCGACCTTGGCGCAGAGTTCAATCCCTACGGCTGGGTCGATAATATCTTCCTTGGTCTCACGTCCAGCGCCTAACATCATAGCGGCTACCCCAACTTCATCAGCCACCCATTGGCTGACTACACCCGAACTTTGGGCTAGGAATGGAATGTGATAGCGAGCTTGAGGTAACAAGTCTAGATTATCCACAATTCTCGTATCCCCGCCTTGGTTAGCAAGGAAGGTCTTGAAGACTTCCAAGGCACGTCCTGAGTCGATTTGTTCTTGCAAGAGCGCCTTCCCTTCTTCAAGACTGGCTACTCGGTTAGCTGCTAGCAACATTTGACCGCCTAAAACCAAGCAAAGTTCTGTTAGATCTTCTGGACCTTGGCCTTGAAGGGTCTGGATGGCTTCCTTGACTTCTAGGGCATTCCCAATCATGTAGCCTAGTGGTTGGCTCATATCGGAAATAACAGCCAAGGTCTTACGACCCACTTGGTGGCCGATCTTCACCATGGTATGAGCCAGAGCTTCCGCATCTGCCAAGGTCTTCATGAAAGCCCCTTCGCCTGTCTTAACGTCTAAGACAATGGCATCTGCTCCGGCCGCAATTTTCTTACTCATAATGGAGCTAGCAATCAAGGGGATAGATTGGACGGTACCCGTCACATCCCGCAGGGCATAGAGTTTTTTGTCGGCAGGGGTTAGGTTACCACTTTGACCAACTACCGCAATCTTGTAGCGATTAACATGATCAATAAAATCTTGGGGTGATAGAGTCACGGAGAAGCCAGGAATAGCCTCTAATTTATCAGTGGTTCCACCCGTATGGCCCAAGCCACGACCACTCATTTTAGCAACTGGCACACCACAGGCAGCTACTAGAGGTGCTAGCACCAGGGTAGTTGTATCGCCCACGCCACCAGTTGAGTGTTTATCGACTTTGACACCATGAATAGCAGATAAATCAATCTCATCCCCTGACTTGACCATGGCCATAGTCAAGTAGCTAGCTTCTTCTTCCGTCATGCCTTGGAAATAGATAGCCATGGCTAAAGCGCTCATCTGATAATCAGGTATTGTGCCATCTGTATAACCGGCAATCAGGAAATTGATTTCTTCCTGACTCAAGGCCAGGCCTGCTTGTTTTTTCTCGATTAGGTCTACTACCCGCATTTAATCCACCTCAATTGTCATTGGCTCGGATTGATCTTTCTGATAAAGGAGGATGCTACCGTCAGCACGTCCCACCAAGAAAGTATCACAAACATCTAGGAAGAGGCCATGTTCGACTACCCCTACCGTATTTTTCAATTCATGAGCAAGCTGGTGAGGGTAAGGAATCTGGCCTAGTTTCAAGTCAATAATGTAGTTACCAGAATCTGTCATATAGAGCGAATCAGACCCAACTTTACGGAAGCTTGGTTCTAGACCTGCCGCCATCAATTGACGGAAAAGATTCCAGGAACCAAACTGCACCACCTCAACAGGTAAGGGGAAAGCTCCTAAAGTATCGACCAACTTATCTTCTCCTACAACCCAAATAGAGCGTTTAGCATTCTTAGCCACAATCTTTTCATGCAAGAGGGCACCGCCGCCCCCTTTAATGCCGTAAAAATCACGGGTTACTTCATCCGCCCCGTCAACTACTAAATCAATGTGGTTGACTCGGTCTAAATCCATGATGGTAATGCCTAACTTAAGGGCTTGCTCCGCAGTCCGCCGAGAAGTAGCCACACCCACAATCTGTTTGAGACGGCCATCAGCAATCCGCGCACCTACCTCTTCCACAAACCAATAAGCTGTTGAGCCGGTCCCTAAGCCGACCACCATGCCGTCTTTAACATAATTAGCGGCATAACGGCCGACTAGTTCCTTGGTATCTACCATTTATTTTGCTCCTTTCTGAATCGCACGAACTCGAGCCACTAAGGGCTCCAGAGAGGATTCTTCGGTTAAATCATAGGTGGTGCCGTAAGTCTCTAACATGGAGCGTTCCACATCACCTAAACTAACTGTATCAAGGGAATGTTCCTTAGAATCTTCTAGTTGTTTAGCTAAGCGCTGCATGAAATCTAGGCGCTTATAGACAATCGTTCCTCGAAAATGGAATTCAGTGATTCGTTCTAATACTTCTGGCTTAAAGGCCGCCGCCATGAGGGGATCAAAGTTGGTGAGGGCTGGATTGGAAAGTCCCACTGTGTAGAGAATCCAAGATTTATCTGGCCAGGCCTCTATCCATTCTTGATAAACAGGCGCACCTTCTAAGCGCCCTTCCAAAATACAGGTTCCTAGAATCATAATCTGACTCTCTGCCAGGAGTGTATCTGTCACCTCATTGTGGGCACAGACACGGCAATTGAGTACTTTGGCTATTTGTTCAGCATAGCGTTTGGTCGAGCCATAACGAGACATATAGACCACTAAACACTTCATTACTTCCATCCCTTTCTGCATACATTACGGGTTGCTCGCGACTGACTTACGGGCACCCTTACATTCCTATTGTACCACATTTTTTCTAATCTAAGTAGCTTGAGATAGATTTCATATTTTTTTTTGATATAATATAAGAAAGATTGATGAAGGAGGCTTCTCCATGCCTGAACTCCACCTGACTTGCCCCGTCTGTCAGACCCACGTAGATAAAGACTACCCTACTCACCTTAATAGCAAGACTCAAGCGCCTTTAGTGCGCGAGTTATTCGAAGGCCAACTCTTCCGTTTTGAGTGCCCTACTTGTGGTGCCGAGCGTCAACTCACTTATCAATTTCTCTATCATAACCCTCAAGCTGCCTATATGATCTTTCTCCTACCTCATTATCTGGAAGATAAGGATCACCTAGAAGAAGACTTGGAGCAAATCTTAGCAGGTCTCAACTTCTCCCTAGACCACTACCAACTACGCTTAGTAACGACAGTGCCTGAATTACTAGAAAAAATTCAAATCCTCGAATCTGGTCATGATGACCGCATCATTGAAGCTGTCAAAATTCTTACGGACGGACTCTTCGCAACTGAGAAACCTGATACACCAGTTAAGGCACGCTACTACTATCCTAGCAAAGGTGCTGAGCGCATCCTCTATGTAACGGACCAAGATCAAATCCTGGTCGACTTACACCAGAAGCTCATTGACTTCGTTAAAGGCAAGTACCGCAAAATCTTGGAAGAGGACTTACGCGGTGACTTCCACTATATAGGCTACCGTTGGGCACTAGATTTGTTAGAGGGCAAGAAACCCGAAAGCCAACTAGCTAGTGATAATGAAAAATAGCCTATACTAGCTAAAAAAGCCAGTCCCTAAGGGACTGGCTTTTTCTTGATTTCTCTATTTTTTAACGTAGACCCAGTCTAGTTCACTGGATAAATCCGCCCGGTAGCTGTAGCCATCAAACTTAGCAGCTTGGAGTGCCTCTAGAGTCTGGACTTGATGTTCTATACAATAAGCTAGTAGTTGCCCGCGTCCTTTCTTAGAAATGGTCGAATGGCGTTTGAGTCGGCCTCCCGCTTCTTCTAGAAACTGAATTCGTAAGAAGCGTCGCCGTAGAGTCGGGCTAAAGACTTGTTCAAATTCTGATGACAGAAGCGACACGAGGACTTCATCATGATTGACACTTATAGATGTATCATACTGTGCCTTCCAATAGGCTTTTAGGGGCTTGCCATTAACCTTGAGAGATTTCATGAAATCTAATCTATGCGGCGCAATCGGGGCATTAGCCACAATTAAGCCATAGAGCGCGGTGGCAATCAAGACATGCTGACTAGCGAAGGCTCGAGCCTTATCTGACTTAAGCACCGGCTTGAATTGACGATACATTAGGCCATCGTATAAATCCATGGCAGGGTATGACGCCGCTTTTCCTGCCGCCAAAGCCTGCCAGCGTTCCGTCTCGGTTACAGCTTGAGCGTCAGAAATATCATAAAACTTAGCCAATTCTTCAGTTGATAAATCCACTAATTGAGCCACTACAGCCTGGCTAGCTGGCGCTAACTCAACGAACTTGCCATCAGACAAGCCTGACATCTGCTTGGCACTCGGTATAAGAAATTTCATGCTTATCCTCCTTATCTCTTCTTTCCTACTATATCACAGAAGATAGGTTCAATCTAGCCAAACGAAAAAGGCCAGGACTGAGTCCTAGCCTTAGCTATTTGATTACTTTACCAGCCACTGGAAGCACCGCCGCCGCCGAAGCCACCACCGCCCCAACCGCCGGAACTGCCACTTGAACTACCACTTGAACCGGAGTCAGAGCCGGAACTACCAGAGCTCCACCAACCTCCTAGGATACCGCCACTACCACCGCTACCCCAGAATCCGTCGAAGAAATCATCATCGTCATCAGACCAGCGGAAGGCGCCACGGCGTCGCCGTAAGAGACGAATACCAAGTGGTATGCCAAAAGGTAAAATTAGGAAGAGCGGCCAAGCACTGGCAACAAAACGCCAAGGGCTCTTAGACCAACGTAAGGCTGTCTCATGCTCGGCACGTGCCGAGTTAGTCACCCCAAGTTGCGTCAGTTGGCTATCTGACAAGCCTAGATACTGGATAATCCCCTGTATCTGAAGGCGTACTGCTCGATCGTAATCCTTAGCTTTGAGTTCACTCTTGGCAGAATCCAAGATTCGTTTGGCCGCCACATCGGGTAAGGCTTCAGCCGCCTTATTTGAGGTCTCAATCCGCATCTTGCGGTCATTAGGCGCGACCACCAACAATATTCCATTGTTAGTACCAGAGAAACCCACTTGCCATTTTTTAGCTACCTTGTTAGCTAGCTCTTCAATACTGAAACCTTTGAGATCAGTTGGCAGATAAACCCCAATTTGATACTGCTCTGAGGTCTGAGCCAGTTGCCGGTTGACCTGGTCAATATAGGCTAAAGTATCCTGAGATAAAACCTTGGCTTCATCTACAACCGACCGCTCAGGTTTATCCGGTAAGTTATTAGTCTTAGCGCCACAACCCACCATAAACAAGAAAACAAATCCGAGCAAGAATAGGAATCCTCGCCATTTTTTAGTTTTCATGGTCATGCCTCCTCATAGGACTTACTGTTGCCTTAACGGCTAGAAGAATTCAGATCTACTGTTGGTGCTACTTGCGCATCACTACTTGCTTGATACAAGTTCACCGGTTGGAAACCGAAGATTCCCGCTACCAAGTTAGTTGGGAAGGAGCGAACCTTAGTATTGTACTTGGTCGCTACTTCGTTGAAAACGCCACGAGAGGTCTTGATACGGTTCTCAGTGCCTTCCAATTCAGTAATAAGATTTTCTACCTGTTGATTGGCCTTCAAATCTGGATAATTCTCTGTTAAAACCAATAAACGGGACACAGCTGATGATAAGTCAGACTGGCCTTGCTCGGCTTCTGACGCATTACCAGAACCAATCTTAGCACGGGCTTCCGCTATTTTCTCGAAGATTTCTGATTCATGACTCATATAACCCTTCACACTGTTGACTACATTAGGAATTAAGTCATAGCGACGTTGCAAATCAACTTGCACGTCCGCCTGGGCTTGAGTAACTGCATTTTGCGATGATACTAGGCCATTATAGGTACCACCTAAGGCAAAGGCGATGACTGCCAGAACAGCAATCACAAATAACCACGTTTTTTTCATATTATGATCCTCCTGTCCTCTGAATCAAGTTCTCATTTCAAGGACAAGATGATTATACCATATGACGGGGCTCAGCGAATAGGACTTAGGTCCTATTCTTTGAGGTTTACCTAAATTTACTATCTTAATGCAAAAATACTCACTAAACCGTAAGGCTCAGTGGGTTGATTTAGCGTCTGAAATGATGGTCTTAGCTGATTAGACTTCCTCCGCGTAGACTGCTGTACCTAGAGCGGTAACACAGAATACATAAGGAAGATAGCTTGTAGCTCCTTGAGTATTGACTGTTTCAGGTTCTAAGGTCACATAATCAAATTTAAGGTTGATAATGGCATTACAGCCAAGATCATAGGCTTGTTCCTTGAGATGGACCAAAGTCAGGATACGCCCTTCTTCCATCACATCTACTAAACTTTGGGCCGGGTCACCTAAGGCATTGTCTCCACGACCTCCATCCACACCACGCGCGATAGAATGTGCCAAATCACTAGCCACAGGCCCACCATAATGCGTGATACTATAGCCATCAAATCCCTGTCCCGTAGTCACTACAATATTAGCAATTCCTTGCTCCCGTTCTTTTTGTTGGGCAAGTTGTTCAGCAAATTCCTCATCTTGGTCAGCTAAATAGTTCTGAAATTGGTCTAGCAAATGAACTAGGTCCACACTGTCTTCTAGATAGGCACCGGTCAGAGAAAACTTCACTGCGATTCCTTGGTCTTGGAGGAAGGCCTCAAAGGCCTCTTTGTCCAAGTCGTAGTCACGTACAATGTCTTTAATTTTCATATTTCATCTACCTTTCTGCTTTCTTTTTATTTTTGGGGGAGAGCCATCCTTTATTCACTACTAAAATAAGTTTCATATGCGAAAGTGGATAATCTAATTTTACTACTCATGCAATTGGGGAACAAGGAATACGAACATGTCTTCATAGACCTTCAATACCTTAAAATAAGAAAACCCACCAAGCCAAGAGCTCAGTGAGTTCTCATCTATTATTTTCCCCATTCTTCTCTGAGGACTCCATACTTGACGCTATCATAGTAGGTCCCCTGCCAGTAGCGGACTCGACGAATACAGGCTTCTTGTTGCCAACCGAGACCGTGGGCGCAACTCATCATACGGACATTTCCGCTCCAAGTTGTTAGGCCCAAATGTTCTAATTCAGTAAAACAATCGAAAGTATCGGTCGTCCACTTCGCCAAAGCCTTCCGTCCCACACCAGTGTTCCAACGATTGGCATCATAAATGACAATTCCTACTTCCATCCAACGAGTTCGTCGATCTTCCCAAATTCGGGAGACCATTCCCACTGCTTGGCCTTCTACTTGGATACAACGCACACCTTCACTTAAGAGAAAAGCTGCCACGCCACTAGAGACAAAGTCTTCAAAACTCTCATATGCTTGATATTCTTGAAAATAAGGTGCATCCCAACGCGCCCACTCAGGTTCCGCATCACGAAATCCCAACTCCCAAACGGCTCGCAATTTGTCTTCATCAAAAGAGACTAATTCAATATTATAAGTCATATTCATTCTCCTTCTTATCTTAAACTACCTTTTGTGGGTTCTAGGATGATTGACACACAAAATTGTTACCTTCATTCTACTAGCTGGGAGGCAGTTCATCAAGATATAGAGACTAAAGCCAATGCTGGATTTAGCTTGAGCTCCACTCAAAGTCACAATATTCTTATAGCACTTCGGGTTAACCACAATCAAAACCGCCCCTTGTCACAGGCGGTTTGCTCTGCGACTGGAAGCCTCTGCTACCGGCCACGGTCTAAAGGTCTACTGTATCCACGAAATATCCTCGACACCAAAACTTACGGTTCCCATAACGCACTTTAAATTTGCCTATCGATCAAATACCATGAGACTACTTTTTCCTTTCAGATATCCCATCAGATACCCCATAAAGCTTGCAATCTTCAATGCGCTCTTTGCAGGCATTTATTTCATAGATAATGACGCCCTTGCGCTCGCATAATTCACGAATAATTCTGTGCCAATCGTTGGCTTCTACTTCCCATATATGGTTTGGCGTCGATATTGGGGCGCGAACACGATATGATACTTACATTTCCAACTTGTGTGTATTGTCCTTTTTCGTAAGGATACCTCCATGGTTCTTTTGGTGTGGTCGGGAAACCTGCAACTAAGTTTGCCACTTGGGAGGTTATTTTTCTTACCTCGCTATAAGCTCTCCGGAACCACCAGCATTGCTGGTGGTTTTCTTGATACCAAAAGGCCAGCATCTTCTGCTGGCCCTTTCTTAGATTGCTTTGCTGTTAATTCCCTTTTCCTGATTGCGCTTAGCTACCCAAGCGGTCAAAAGTGGCGTTAGAATAGCCGTCACGATAACGGAGGCCGTAATTTGAGTTGTGGCGATTGACTCCAGTCCCTTAAAACTAGCATCCACAGCCGCCAAGGCTGCTGGGGTCGCAATGGCACTGGCTGCCGTACTTGAAATGGCTGCACCGGCAATCCCGGACCCGCCTGTAGACCGGTCCACCCAGATAGCGACTGCCCCGCCAAGCGCGGTGGTCAGAATCCCTAAGAGGATACCCGGCAGACCGCCTTCAAGAATTTGGCCGAAGCTCATGTTGGCCCCCAAGCAGAAACCAACAATCATAATAATGGCAGGCACCCCATTGGATAGAGCTTTCTTCATAAAAGGAAAGGCATTCCCAAGGGCAATCCCTAAGACGAGGGGCAAGACCGTCCCAACCAAGTTCCAAATGGAAATATTAGCCAAGCCCGCTGAAGCTAAGGCCGCCATGGTCACCATAGGACCCACACTGAGGGTAGTAATACCCACCGCCCCGGCGTCAATTTCATTACCGTAGACATCGACAATGCCGGCATACATAGCATTATTGGCCACAGACATGGCCCCGATGATGGCTAGGGCAGACAGTCCTAGGAAATTATCGCCTAGGAGTTTGGCTACTAAGAGCCCTAGGACAACGGAGACGGCAATCTTGGATAGGATGATAGCTGCCCCGCGTCCTACCGCTTTAGGCGTATTTTTTAAGGAAATGGTCCCCCCAATGAAGAAGAGGAAGGCTCCGACTAGAGGCCCGGCACCCTTTACAATTGGGGTGGTGAAGCCCCCAATTTGTAGGACCTGTGGCATCAGGCTGTTAATGGCACAGCCGATAAACATAGGGATAATAATAATGTCCCCAGGGATTTTGAATTTTTTGGCTTTTTGCATCTTGCTTTGCTCCCTTCAGATAGATTGACTTCGAGACATCAACCATCTAAGGTAATGCCGCCGTCGCAGTCGCCAATTTCCCCAGTGATGAAGCTTGCTAAATCACTGGCGAAGAAGAGAATCATTTGGGCAATTTCAACTGGTTCGGCGCGTTTACCTAGCGGAATCATGCTGATGACACGTTGGCTCTTTTCAGCGTCTTCGGATAGGACGGTCGTCATTTCAGTCCGGGTGAAGGATGGGCAAACTGCATTACAGTAGATACCGTATTTACCACCTTCCTTGGCAATGGCTTTGGTCAAGCCATTCAAGCCCGCCTTAGAAGAGGCATAGGCAGCCGTCCCTAAGAGGCCACCCCCTAATTTAGCGGCTACTGAGGAGACGTTGACAATACGCCCCCCGCCCGCTTCCTTGAAATAAGGGAAAATCTGGCTGATGGTAGAGAAGCAACCAGTTAGATTAATGCGGATAGTGCGTTCCCATTCCTCATAGCTTAATTGATCAAATGGCTTAGCAGAGATGACCCCAGCACAGTTGACTAGAACATCAACGCGTTCAGGTCTAGACAGAATACTTTGCATAGCGGTCTCAATGGCCTGATGGTCACCTAAATCCATGTGGACAAAATCAACGGCTGGACCAAATTCTGCAATGGTTGCCCGAGCTGCTACCTCATTGATATCGGCGATAATGACGGAACCACCGCCTTCGACAATACCGCGAACGACTTCTTTCCCGATCCCATTGGCACCACCTGTGACAATGGCTCTTTTACCTGTAAAGTCCATGTTATCAGATCCTTCTTTCTAGGTTTGTCATAGAATTCTATGCTTTAAGTATAGCACTCCTGTCATCGAATTGAAAGCCGATTATATAAAATATGGTATTTTATTGAATTTAAGAATATAGTTTATACTTAGATAGAGATTGCCTATACCTCAGTCATAAAAGGACCTTTCCCCGACAAAAATTAGAAAATTTGTGAATCCTAATCACAACATAGTTTTGAAAGGCCTTTCACTTGCTTCACAAGCCTTCCAGTGCTAGACTAAGCTTATAGTGGCCTAGCCACAAATCTAGAAAGAAAAGGTGATGTTTGATGGAAAAAGTATTTGCAAGTCCTTCTCGTTATGTCCAAGGTAAAGGCGTGCTCAAGTCTGGCTTAGACCATATTCTCGCTCTAGGTAAGCGCGCACTCCTACTAGCCGACTCGACTGTTTATGAAATTGCCGGCCGTCAGTTAGAAGAAGACCTCAAAGCTCGAAGTGCCTTTGTTCACTACGAAGCCTTCCATGGAGAAGCTTCAGACGTCGAAATTGACCGCGTTAGCCAAGTGGGTCGTGACCTAGATATCCAAGTCATCCTTGGTTTGGGTGGTGGCAAAACCATTGATACCGCCAAAGCCATTGCTGACAAACTGCAGGTACCGGTGGCTATCTTGCCGACGGTTGCTTCGACTGATGCTCCTACTTCGGCTCTCTCAGTGATTTACTCAGAAGAAGGCGTCTTCGAACGTTACCTCTTCTACAGCAAAAACCCTGAACTAGTCCTCGTAGACACCCAAGTCATTGCCCAAGCTCCTGTGCGTCTGCTAGCTTCTGGGATTGCAGATGCCCTAGCTACCTGGGTTGAAGGACGTGCTGTCATTGAAGCATATGGCGCAACCATGGCCGGTGGCAGTCCAAGTATTGCAGCCGAAGCCATTGCCCGTGCCTGCGAAGCCACCCTCTTTGAAAATGGCCTACAAGCGCTTGCTGCAGCCCATGCCAAGGTCGTGACGCCAGCCCTAGAAGCAGTGGTAGAAGCCAACACCTTACTGAGTGGGATTGGTTTTGAATCTTGTGGGCTGGCTGCTGCTCACGCCATCCACAATGGCTTTACTGCCTTACACGGCGATATTCACAGTCTAACTCACGGGGAAAAGGTAGCCTATGGGACCCTGACCCAATTGGTATTAGAAAATCGTCCTAAAGAAGAATTGGACCGCTACATCCGCTTCTATCAAGCCTTGGGTCTCCCAACTACCCTGGAAGAAGTGAAATTAGCTGGCGTTGCCTATGAAGACCTAGTCAAAGTCGGCGCACTGGCCACCCAAGATGGCGAAACCATTCATCAAATGGCTCAAAAATTCACGCCTAGTGATGTGGCCGATGCCCTCTTAGCCTTAGACGCTTACGTACGGGAGAATTTCTAAACAAGATAAGCCAAAGAAAAAGCTAGGACCGCGGTCCTAGCTTTCTTTTTATAGCCACTTAGAATAGTCTTCGTCATCCATTGCTTCCACTTCACCCAAGAGGTAGCCGTTACCTACTTGTGAGAAGAAGTCATGGTTGGATGTTCCGGTCGAAATCCCGTTCATGACGATTGGATCAACATCTTCTGCTGTATCCGGGAAGAGTGGATCAAAACCTAAGTTTTGAAGCGCCTTATTGGCATTATAGCGAATGAAGACCTTAACTTTTTCAGTCCAACCGACTTGATCATAGAGGGACTGGGTGTACTTAGCTTCATTCTGGTAGAGGTCCATACAGAGTTCATAGACCCACATCTTGAGCTCCGCTTGCTGGTCTTCTGGCAATTCATTATAGCCCAATTGGAATTTATAACCTGTATAGGTCCCGTGGACGGACTCGTCACGGATAATGAGCTTGATGATTTCTGCCACGTTGGCCAACTTGTTATTACCTAAGTAATAAAGTGGCGTGAAGAAACCTGAGTAGAAGAGGAAGGTCTCTAACATAGTAGAGGCTGCCTTAATCTTGAGGCCATCACCCGATTGGTAGATTTCATTAATCTTCTTAGCCTTATACTGGAGTTGCTCGTTAGTGTTAGTCCATTCAAAGATCTCCTCGATTTCTGCCTTGGTATTTAAGGTAGAGAAGATGGTGGAGTAAGACTTAGCGTGAACAGATTCCATGAACTGGATATTGTTCCAGACCGCTTCTTCATGTTGGGTCCGGACAAAATCCTTCATGAGCGCCGCCCCTTCTTCTGATTGAAGAGTATCTAGGAGGGTCAAACCGCCGAAGGCTTTGGCCACTACGTCACGCTCTGCCATGGATAAGGTCCGCCAGTCATCCAAGTCATTAGAAACCGGAATCCGGGTATCCAACCAGAATTGCTCGGTCAGTTTTTCCCAGGTCAACTTATCAATCATGTCTTCGACCTTGTTCCAGTCGATGGCCTTATAGTAGGCTACTGGCATGTTGTTCTTCTGGGAAAGAATTTGGTTAAAGTATTGTTTGTCTGTCATGTCTGACGCCTCCTAGATCGAGCAGCTTTCGCATTCGTTGCTGCCGACTTCGTCGTTATTTTCCGTAAAGGTCCGCACATAGTAGATGGACTTGATGCCCTTCTTCCAAGCATAGTGACGTAAGATGTTAAGGTCACGTGTAGTCATCTTGTTGGTTCGGCCTTCTTTCCACTCATACATGCCTTCTGGCAATTCTGAACGCATGAAGAGGGTTAAGGACATGCCTTGGTCGATATGTTTTTGGGCCGCCGCATAGACGTCGATCACCTTACGCATATCGGTATCATAGGCAGATTTATAGTAAGGTAAGGTCTCATTAGACAACATAGGTGCTGGATAGTAGGTTTTCCCTGTCTTCTTCTCTTGACGTTCTTCGATCAAACGCGTAATTGGGTGCAAGCTGGCACTGGTCTCGTTGACATAGGAGATAGAGCCGGTTGGGGCAATGGCCAGACGGTTTTGGTGGTAGAGGCCGCTAGCCGCTACTGCTTCCTTGAGGGCACGCCAGTCATCTGCTGTTGGCAAGGCCACCTTGCTCATGATAGCTGCAACCTTTTCAGAGGTCACTTGGAAAGGTGCTTGGATATAAGCATCGAAGTACTCACCTGTCGCGTACTTAGAATTCTCGAAGTTGTCAAAACTCTTGCCACGTTCCTTAGCAATATTGTTGCTAGCTACTAAAGTGTAGTAGTTGAGGGCATAGAAGTAGGCTTCCGTCAATTCAACTGATTCTGGTGAGCCATATTCCATTTGGTTGATGGCGAAGAGGGTATGCAAGCCCATGCCGCCCAAACCAATGGTATGAGCCAAATCATTCCCATGCTTAACCGTTGGCACTGCTTCAATGTTAGAGTGGTCGGTGACATAGGTCAAGGCCCGAACCGCAGTCTCCACAGATGAAGCGAAATCAGGCGATTCAATCATGTTTGGAATGTTGGTTGAACCCAAGTTACAGCTAATGTCGGTCCCTAAGACTTCAAACTCTTGACGGTTGTTAATGTGGCTTGGCCGTTGAACTTGAAGGATTTCAGAACAGAGGTTGGACATGGTAATGGTCCCATCAATTGGGTTAGCCCGGTTAGCCGTGTCGATGTTGACAATGTATGGGTAGCCTGATTCTTGTTGGAGCTTAGAAATCTCATTCTCCAAGTCACGTGCTGAAATCTTAGATTTGCGGATTTCAGGGTTGTTAACCAAGTTGTCGTATTCTTGCGTAATATCCACATAGGCAAATGGACGGCCATAGATGCGTTCCACATCGTATGGACTGAAGAGGTACATAGGCTCATCTTTGGCAGCTAATTCGTAGAATTTATCTGGTACCACGACCCCTAAAGACAGGGTCTTAACCCGCACCTTCTCGTCCGCATTTTCCTTCTTGGTTGAGAGGAAGGAAACAATATCTGGATGGAAGACATTGAGGTAGACAGCACCGGCCCCGTTACGTTGGCCTAATTGATTAGAATAGCTAAAGCTATCTTCCAAGAGCTTCATTACCGGCACAACCCCGCTAGAGGCGTTCTCAATCTTCTTAATCGGGTCACCAGCAGCTCGTAGGTTGGACAGGTTCACCCCTACCCCACCACCAATTCGAGACAGTTGTAAGGCAGAGTTGATAGCCCGACCGATTGAGTTCATATCGTCAGAAATTTGGATTAAGAAGCAAGAAACCAACTCTCCACGGCGCTTACGCCCTGAGTTGAGGAAGGTTGGAGTTGCGGGTTGATAGCGTTGGCTGATCATTTCGTCCCTCAAACGTACCGCTAATTCCTGGTCCCCGTCCGCTAAGAAGAGGGCACAAAAAGCAATACGGTCTTCATAGCGCTCTAGGTAGCGAGCCCCATCGTTGGTCCGTAAGGCATATTGGGTATAGAATTTGAAGGCAGACATGAAGGACTTGAAGCGGAACTTCATCTTATAGGTGCTGGAAATCAGCTCCTTGATGAACTCCATTGGGTATTTCTCTATGAATTCCCGTTCGATAAAGTCGTTATCTACCAAGTAGTTAATCTTCTCTTCCAAAGAATAGAAGAAGACCGTGTTAGGGTTAACGTGCTCTAGGAAATAAGCACGCACGGCTTCCCGGTCCTTGTTGAGAGGGATTTTCCCATCAACAGGACGGTTTAATTCATTATTGAGTTTGAAGTAAGTGACTTCAGTCGGACGACTCTTTAAGACTGGTTTATCCAAGTTGTTCCACCTGCTCTTTCAATTTATTAACATCATTTTCGGATCCCTGAAATTCAAATAAGTGCAAGAGGGGCACTTGATAATCTCGGGCTAGATCCTTGGCTGTAAAACCAAATAAGGTATTAAAATTACGGTTCCCACCACCGGCAACGCCCTTAAAATAATGGCGGTTATTGCCTACTTCGATAAATTCATTCACTATCTCGGTTGCTTCCTTCTCATAAGTCGGCACGACTACAATATAGGGTTCCTGGACTTCAGTGAAGACGGAGTCTGGAGTAATCTCCAACAAGGGATAGTCTAATTTATGGACAAACTTACGCGTTTGACCCGTGATGGATAAGTAGACCACTAGCAATTTCAACACCTCCCTGAATAGATTTTTCAACATGTTCTATCTTACCATATTTGGGACGAAAAACAAGCCTTAAGCCCCAACATTTAGTGCACAATTCATCTAGACAACACAAGATATAGTGGTTTGAAAAGCAATCACTCGCTTCAAATCCGGTCCAATCGAGCCTTTTAACTAGGGCTCCCCCTATATCTTGTGCTCCTGGCTTGACAAGGGCTTCTGAGCCTACTAGACTAAGAGATGACAAATGTAATTTTTACAGAAAGGAGCCCGCTCATGACTGCCAATCTAAGCCAAAATAAATCAGATATGTATCATATTAGCGAGGCTGAGTGGCGGCTTATGAGACTGGTTTGGACTATGCCCGGTATCACCAGTCGTCAACTCATTGACACACTATCCGCCTCAAGTGATTGGAAGGTTGGGACCATTAAATCCCTGCTCTCGAGACTAATTCAAAAGGGCTATTTAGACAAAGCCGAAGGGATTAGCCCCTATCAGTTTTATGCAACGATTAGCCAGGAAGAGGCCACTCTCCTTCGCCTACAAGCAGCCCTTGATCCTGTTTGTCGAAAAGATCGCGCCCATTTTCTGGCCCGGCTATTAGCCAGCACACCATTAAGCCAAGCTGATTGCCAAGCTATCATAACGCAACTAGAAGAACAAGCCAAGACTGCTCCGGAGACCATCCCCTGTCAGTGTCCTCCTGGAGCTTGCCAATGTCACCATTCAAAAAGCCATCCCAAAGCTTAGTTAGACTATTATTTATCCCCTAAAACAAAACCCCAGACATTCTGTCTGGGGTTTCTACTTGTTTAGTTATTGGTAGGAACTGTCTGTTTGGCTTTGAAGGCATTGACCATATCTTTGGATGCTTCTTCAATAGGTTTAGTTTCCACTAGCTTAGCTTGAACAACGACACGCATGGTAAGAGTCGAGTCACAGGTAATCATGGTTAGGATTGGATTGGTTGTTGGTTCAATCAAATCCACACGACTTGGATCCACTTGATCGATGTAATTCACTTCATATTTATAGACCTTGTCTAAGTCTGTCAGATAGACAGCTTGGCCTACCTTGGCGTGCATCAAAGGTTCAAAAAGTAAGCCCTTATGAATGGAGTGATGGCTAGCAATAGAATAGTTAGATTCCCCCATTTTCTGGCTAGGAGTCAAAGTCCCTGCACCTAAGAACATCCCTTCATTGGTTACTCCCTTATAAATTGGTAAGTTCATGCCAACATCTGGCATGGCCACGCCACCTACAGTCGGAAGATCCTTGGCATTAATTCCATTTGCGATGACATCATAAGGATTAAGTGGTTTGATGACACCAAAGTCATAGTTCACTTCCTTCTTCTCATTCGCTTCAATCTCAGCCCGCTTATTACGGTCTAACTCAGTGACTGCATTCGCTTCCTGACCTTGACGGACCAAGTAGTTCTTGATTGGATCTAGCAAGAATAGCACTGCCGCCGCTAAGAAAAGCAAGATTGCCAGAAAAATCCGCCAAGAGAAGCCCCCTTTTCTTTTCTTCCCTTGTTTTTTCTTACTTGCCTTTGTCGCCTTATCAGGCTTCTTAGCAATTTTATTTCCTTGACGCATACGCTCAGTGCGCGTCATTCTTTTCTCAGTCATAGTCTATATATCCCCCTCTATCTACTTATGGTTCTTAGTTTATCATGTCACTAGCTAAATAGGAAGTAAAGCAACCTACAATCTAGTAGACCCTCTTTCCACCAAATCTGCTTCAAAGTAGCAGGCCCTTTCCTTGAGGCTTTCTCCCTCAATTAAGCGCATGAGCTGTTCCACACAGGCAATCCCCATGTCCAAGACTTTCTGCTTCACAGTCGTCAGCTGCGGGCTAGCAATCTGGTCTAAAAAGACCCCATCAAAACCAATAACCCCAACATCGTCCGGCATGGTTCTGCCCAGTGACTTGAGCCCCCGCTGAATGCCTAAGGCAATGCGATCTGAGGCACAGACGAAGCATGTGTTAGGTTCCAAATGCGCGTCCAGACGCTCAACCAATTCTGCTGCCGCGGTCGAGGAATTCCGTATGCGGTGAATTTGTGCCGTGTGATCTGGATGTTGCGCCAGAGCGTCTTGATAGCCTTGCTCCCGCTGGCGCTCGAAGTATTCCGGCACGTCAATCCCGACAAAGATAATGTGGTCATAACCTTTTTTAAAGGCATACTCGGTGGCCTTAAATTCAGCCTGCCGATTATCAGAATCAACAAAAGGCACCCCGTAGGTATTCTCCCCGTAGAGAATAAGCGGCTTGTCGATTTTGCGAATCCATTCATAATCGGATTCTCGCATACCCGTAATAATATAACCATCACTATTCCCTGTATCAATAGTGTTCTCCGTCATGAGCTGGAGGGAGTATTGGTACTTATCTAAACCTTTGGCAATCCCAGATAAGAGGTTCATATAATAAGGTTCAGTGGCATCCATTTCTTCCAGAATTAAGACCTTAACAATTAGGGTCCGGTTCTGGGCTAGGGCCTTGGCCGCCATATTAGGTCGATAATTGAGTTCTTCCATGGCCTGATAGACCAATTGCTTGAGTTCATCCGTCACCAGTTGGGGGTGATTGATTACTCGAGAGACCGTCATTTTAGAGACATTGGCCTTCTTTGCCACGTCTTTCAGCGTTGCGATAATGTCCACTCCTCTCTATCGATTTGCCAGTGTATTCTTTCCTATTATACACTAAAATAACCTGCTCTTGCGACTAAAAGCAGGTATTTTTTTAGGAAATTACTATGAATTTACTAGGAAATAAATTTAGAAGCTAGAGGCTGCGCATGATAAGGAAGCCTAGTTCCGCGCCTGCAGAACTCCCTTAAGAAGACCTTGGCGTCCTATGACTACTAAGTGATCCGCCAGGTTAGTCACTGAACTTGCTGTAGGTGCCTGATCAATGGCTTCTAAAATCATGGCCAAATTCGTTCCTGCCAGAACAGCGACTTGTGGATACCCCTGAGACAGCAGCATGCTGACATTAAAGGGGGTGCCGCCTTTAAAATCCGTTAAAATCAACAAACCCTCTTCCCCATGCCTCTCGACTCTAGCTGCGATTTGAGCTTGGTAGTCACTGAGATTGGTGCCTTCCTCAAAAGGCAACCAGTCGATAAGCTCCTGGTCACCAACAATCATCCTACTGGCTGCCGCCATGCCGGAGGCAAAGCCCCCATGCCCTGTCACCAAGACCTTCATCTGACATCCACTCCTTGCTTTTTCTTACTTCTATTGTATGTAACTTGAGTCCATCCGACAAGCCCCTAATCATAAGAAAAAGCCCAGTTCAAGCAGAACGGGGCTAAAAAGAATTGATTGGCCTAATCGCGAGGCTTAATATGTCGCAAATGGGTCAAGGCCAAAGCCAAGAAAAGGCTGTTAACAATCATAGGAAAGGCTAAGACCGTTTGCTTTTCCTTGAAGTAGTAGGCTGCCAGGACAAATAGTTGGACAGCCAAGACGATGACCATAAGGAAGCGGGTCATCCGATAACGCTTGGTCAATTCATTAGGTTCTGGTTGATTCATTGCTTTACTCCTTATCCTTGCCGTTTGAGTTGCCGGCGGTTTGGTCCATCGAGGGTGATTTCACGCGCTAGGTAACGAACCCGCTCCATGATACGGCCTGCCTTGGCTAGGCTAATGCCTTTTTGGTTATAGGTCAGGACTTCTTCGTATTCTTTCAGAGAGAAGTTGGAAGTGAAGAAAGTCGGTAACGATTCCCGCATACGATACTCTAGAATAATGGCCAAGACTTCGTCTCGAACCCAGCCCGACGGATCAGACTCGGCGCCCATGTCATCTAGCATTAAGACATCCACCTGCTTGACCTTATCCAAGTTGGCTTGGGTGCTATTGTCCCGAATAGAAGCCCGCATATCAGAAGCAAAGGTTGGGAAGTGTAAGAAAGTCACCGTTGCGCCCTCTTCTTCCACCAAATGATTGGCCAAAGCTCCCAATAAATAGGTCTTACCCACCCCATAAGGACCCGTAATATAGAGACCTTGTGCTGATTTAGGATCTTGGTGATAGGTCTGCATAAATTGCGTCACGGCATTGATTAAGGCCTGGCGTTCTGGCGAATCAATAATGTAATCAGCCAAATGAGCCTGGCGGACATCATCCGCCATCATGCGGTTATCTAAATTAGCGGCTTGGCGACGGGCCTTGAGGCTGGCCAAGTAATCGGTGGTTGGCTTGTAGCGGACATCAATAAAATTATGGTTAATGAATAATTCCGGCTGATAGCCTGGGTTAGTCCCTGCCTGTCCTGCTTCAATAGCCCGACGTTCTAGGCGAAACTCATTGAGTTTGGACAGGGAATTTTGAATCATCTCCCCGCTTAATTCTGCTTGATATTCTCGGAGGAAGGCTTGAATGGCTTCATCCTGGCGGACCAAGGCCACTGCCTGCTCATAAATTTCTTGCAGATGGGGCTGGTTCATAATCTGACGCATGACGTCTTGGATTGTCTCCATAAGATTCCTCCTCTAGTGGTCTAGCTCCTGGGCTGACCCTTTCTTAAATGGATTGACGAAGGTCTGGCTGGCTTGACTAGCAGCTGGGCTGGCCTCAGACTTGGCTTGACTTGATGCCTGACCTGAATCCTGACCTTCTTGACGTTGCTTGGCTAACCATGAAGGCACCACTTCTTGTCGCTGATGGCCGCCAGCCCCCTTGTGGGTCCGGCCATAAGGACGTCCCGACTCCTGGCTAGACTTCTTGGCTTGGGCCTGGCGCTTGTCTTCGATATAGCGAAAGACTTGGTGGACTTCTTTAATCCCCTTTTGCTGCCATTCATCCAGTAATTTTTCGAAATTAGACTTGTAAAGGTGGTCGCGCCCTTCCATGACCAAGAGGTAATAGACTGCTAGGTTGACAATGGCAGGCGACAATTTAACCTTTTCCAAGGCAGCTTCTAGGTTGTAGCCCTCTTGGTCGCTCCGGATGCCACCCTTGGCCTGTTTGACTTGCTTAAGAAAGGCTAGCGGTGGCAAAATCTCCGCCGTGGCAATAATTTGTGCCTGATTATTGCTATATTGGCCTTGTTCCCGCAAGGTTTGGGCGCGGGCTTGAATCTGGTCTTTGAGTTGGCCTGCTTGATTAGCAGCCGATTCCTTGCTGCTTAGGCTAGCCTTATAGCGCTTAGCCAAACTCGGTAATTGATCCATAGCAATTTGTTCCGTCTGGTCTTGGTAGGCCAATTTAATGACTGTCGCCACTTGCTCCTCGTTAAAGCCATAGACTTGATGGAGACTAGCCATTTGCTGGCGCAGTTCCCGAGTGAAGAGTCGGCTATTGACTTGAGCCGCTTCTAGTATATCCAGAACCTGACCATAACGGAAACTATCCTGACTCTCTTGGTCCAAGCTGGCTTCTGCTGGATTAGGGGCGGTCTGCTGACGGTAGGAGCCAGATAAAGCATCCTGGTTCTGCGCGTCTTTGATAGCTTGGTCTGATGGATAGTCGAAGATCTGACTGAAGGACTGGGTTACTTCCACATACTCGCTGGCATCCATTTCCTCCCATTCAAAGCGGCGCATCAAGCGATAGAAGGCTTGATCCCCAATCTTATTCATCAGCAGAGCCGCATAAAGGGGGTGCTGCAAGAAGCTCCCCACCTCAAGTGGCGCTATGACTTCATAGGACACTAATTGAGTCTGGGCATTGCCCTGGACCTTTTTAGGTTGATAGGATTTGAGTAAGCCCAAGGCCTCCAAGTAACCGCGGGCTTGATTTAAGTCGGCCGGCGAAACTTGCAGTTGATCAATCAGACTAGCATGCATGACCGCCGGGCTCCAGGTACCGTCCGCTCCTGCGTAATCCGTTAAAGACAGATAGAAGGCTAGCCCCACCGTGCCGATAACAGGCTGATAGCATTGGCGCAGGGTCACCTGCTGTAGCTGGGACAAGGGCGCTTGCTGCCGAACCCGAAAGGGCTGTAAGGGACTTAACATGATGGGACCTCCTTTCTAAAATTGACGCTTGGCTTATTTCTTATCGTTTTTCTCGCTTAAACGATCTTGCAGGGCTTGGAGTTCTTTTAAGAAACTCTCACGCGAGTGGAATTGGCGATAGACACTGGCAAAGCGAATATAAGCCACTTCATCTAATTCCATCAAGAGTGGTATCACAAATTCCCCAATTTGTTCTGACTCAATTTCCTGGTCGGTGATCTCGCGAATCTTGTTCTCAACTTGTTGAGCCAATGCCTGCATTTGTTCCATGGTAATAGGCCGTTTTTCAGCTGAACGCACAATCCCGCGCAGTAGCTTCTCTTGGCTAAATTCTTCTCGGGTACCGTCACGCTTAATGACTAGCAAAGGAATCTGTTCAATCCGTTCATAGGTAGAGAAACGATGCTTGCAGTTGAGGCATTCCCGCCGCCGCCGGATTGCCGCCCCACCATCAGCTGGCCGGGAGTCATTAACTTTGGAGTTTTGGTGATGGCATTTTGGACATTCCATAGGGTTCCCTCCTTATCTTCTGGCGCCAGATGGCGCTTTTCCCTTCTATTATAACGAATTCTTATCAGAGGAACAAGCTAGAGACGGCTTAAAGCCTGATCTACCTGGGCAAAGGTCGCCGCTAAGGTTCCCTGATTATCGATGACTAGATCTGCACGTTGGCGTTTGGTTTCAATAGATGCCTGGCTGGCAATGGCTGCCTCCGCTTGGTCCTGGCTCCAGCCATTACGGGCCATTAGCCGCTCTACTTGTAAGTCATGAGGCAGATAAACCACCCAGACCTGATCCATTTTTTGGTCATAGCCTGTCTCATAGAGTAAGGGGATATCGAAAAAGGCAAGCTGTGCTCCCGCCTGGGCCAGACGCTGACTCTCCGCCTCCAAGGCCTCATAGATGAGTGGATGCAAAAGCTGATCCACCTCCTGGCGCAACTGGGCATCTCCGAAGAGCCGCTGACCAAAGACTTGGCGGTTAAGGGCACCTGACTCATCCAGAATTTCCCTACCAAATCGCACCACCAAGCGCTCCAGGCCCTCTTGGCCAGGTTCCACTAGCTGACGGGCAATTACATCCGCATCAATCAAGGGATAGGCAAGTTCCTTCAAGTAGTTAGACACGGTGGATTTACCCGTGGCAATCCCCCCTGTTAAACCAATTCTAAGCATGGCCTTTCCCTCCTAGCGGATGCTTGAGGCGGGCTGATTGGCAATTCGGACAGAAATGGGTCCCACGCCCACCTAATTGGACCTTATGGATTAGGCGGCCACAACGTTCACAGGGCTCATCTACTCGGCCATAGACTGCCAAGGACTCCTGATAGGTTCCCGCTGCTCCCAAGGAATTGCGATAGGTCCGAATGGTAGAACCACCCGCCTGCACCGCCGCCGCCAAAATCTCAATAATAGCGGCATGCAGGCGTTTGACCTCATGGACGGTAAGGTCGCAGGCCGGTCTTTGCGGATGAATCCGCGCCTTAAAGCAGACTTCATCCACATAAATATTGCCTAAACCAGCCACCAGGGTCTGGTCCAGCAAGAGGGGCTTAAGTGCCCGTTTAGAAGACGCTAACTGAGCCCGAAAATGAGCCAAGTCAAAGGCTTCTTGGGTAGGCTCAGGTCCTAACTTCTTGCTGGCAAAATAGCTTTCTAATTGGTCCTTGGCCATATAAGAGAAGCGACCAAACTTGCGGACATCTTCATAATGGAAGTGGCTGCCGTCCTTAAAAGTCATGATCAGATGCACATGTTTGGGCTTGGTCTTAGGCTCCTGACCTGGTGGGTAGACATGGCACTTACCTTCCATTCGCAAATGAAAAACTAGCACCTGAGGACCAAAATCCAGCCATAAGTACTTGCCACGCCGCCCCACTGCTTGGATGGTCTGACCTCGCAAGTAGTCTTGCCACTGAGCCAATGTCTCTTGAGGCCTTAAGTCAATTAGCTTAGGCCAGAAAACTTGAACCTCAGCAATGGTCTTGCCCTCAATCAAACTAGTTAGGCCACGTCGTACCGTTTCTACTTCGGGTAATTCTGGCATAAGTCACTTCCTTTCTAGGCCGGGCTCGTCAAGGAGTCGAGGCCTTATTTTAGTTGATACCAGTTGCTACCACTGGCTGCCTCTACCTTGAGTGGTACTGATAGGCTAACAGCGCCCTCCATAACTTCCGGTACCAAGTCTTCTAAAATGGCGATTTCGTCTTGAGGTGCTTCTAAAATCAACTCATCGTGCACCTGTAAGAGCAGACGAGCTTGGAGGCCGCGTTGACGAATGGCCTGGTCTAAGGCCACCATGGCTACCTTAATAATATCAGCGGCTGTTCCTTGAATTGGCGTATTCATGGCCGTCCGCTCTGCAAAGGAACGCAGGTTAAAGTTGCTGGAATAGATATCCGGCAAGGCACGACGCCGGCCCCACAAGGTGCTGACATAACCGTCTTTCTTGGCTTGAGCCACGATTTCCTGCATAAAGGTCGAGATTCCTGGATATTCGGCCAAGTAGCGGTCGATAAAGGCCTTGGCTTCCTTACGCGGCATGTCCAAGTTCTGGGACAGGCCGTAGTCACTAATACCATAGACAATCCCAAAGTTAACCGCCTTGGCTTGGCGCCGCATGTCACTGTCCACCACCGCATCATCCGAAAGGCCAAAGACCCGTCGTGCAGTCGCCGCATGGATGTCTTGCCCCTCCAAGAAGGCTTGCTTCATGTGCGGATCACCTGAAATATGGGCCAGCACCCGCAACTCGATTTGCGAATAGTCGGCGCCAAAGAGTTGCCAGCCTGGTTCAGACGGCACAAAGGCCTGACGAATCTTGCGACCTTCTTCCATCCGAATGGGAATATTCTGCAAGTTAGGATCCGCACTGGATAAGCGACCGGTCTGGGTCAGGGTTTGGACGAACCGGGTGTGAATCTTGCCATCGGCTTGAATAAACTTAGGCAAGCCAGCCAAATAGGTTCCCTGAAGCTTAGCTAACTGGCGATAGGTCAGTAGAGCTGCCACAATGGGATGGGCATCCTTGAGTTTTTCTAGGACATCGGCTGCCGTCGAGTAGCCGGTCTTGGTCTTCTTAATGGCCGGCAAGCCTAAGCGTTCGAAGAGGATTTCACCCAACTGTTTAGGCGAATTAGGATTGAAGGCTTGTCCTGCTAATGTTTGAATTTCGGCCTCTAATTCTTCTAAGCGTGCTAAGAGCAAGTCATTCATCTGATCCAGGGTGTCCACATCAACCGCTACCCCTCTTTTCTCCATGTCCGTCAAGACTTGAGCTAGGGGGAATTCCATGTCTTGGTAGAGCTGAGTCATGCCCAAATCATCCAGTTGTTGGGTCAAGGGGGCTACGGCCTGGTCCAAAAGTGAAACCTTGTCGGCCAAGTGTTGGGCCAAACGCTCATTTTCTGGCAGAGCTTGTTTGACACCCTTGCCATAGACTACTTCATCCAGCTGGACTTGAATCCCCAAGTCTAGATAGGTCGCCAAGCTGGCTAGATCCTTAATCTTCTCGACATCAACCAAATAAGCCGCCAGGCCCACGTCGAAGGTCACACCTGCCAGTGTCAGGCCTTGATGGTCCAGCAAGATGCTGTCTCGCTTGAGGTCTGCACTGATTTTAGGAAGAGACCCATCTTCTAGCCATTTTCTGAAGGCTGAGCTAGCAAATGCGACTTGGCCACTTGTGGCATAAGTCTTTTCGCCTTGGGTCCATGCTACCGCCAGGACTGGTGCAAAGTGATAATTCTCGCTGAGAGTCTCCAGATAGAAGGCACCAGCTGCCTTGACATGGTCATCTTCAATTGACTCCAACCAGGTAACGGGATAGCGAGCCGTTTCTTGACTAGCGACGACTTCTGCTCCTTGATGCAGCTGGGCTAGGAAGCTACGGAAATCCATTTGGACATAAAATTCACTTAATTGAGCTAGGTCACGCTGTCCCAGTTGGCAATCATCGAGGGTGATTTCCAGTGGCGCATCTTGGACAATGCGGGCTAGGGACTTGCTGAGTCGCGCATTAGCTTCGTCCCGGATAATGTTTTCCTTCATCTTGGAAGGCTTGAGTTGATCCAGACCTTGATAGAGGCCTTCGACCGTCCCAAATTGATGGAGCAACTTAAGGGCGGTCTTCTCCCCTACCCGTTCAATACCCGGATAGTTGTCCGAGCTATCGCCCATCAGTCCCTTGAGGTCGATAATCTGTTGGGGCGTCAGCTGGTACTTGTCCCAAATGCTGGAAGGCGTGTAAGGCTCTAGCTCACTTACGCCCTTTTTAGTAATATAGACTGTCACTTGGTCGCTGGCTAATTGGGTTAAGTCCTTGTCCCCCGACACAATCATGACCTGGTCGTCTGGGTCTGCCGCCTTAGCCAGGGTGCCTAGGATATCGTCCGCTTCATAGTGGAGTAATTCGTAGTACTTGATGCCATAGGCATCCAAGAGCACACGAAAATAAGGCAGCTGCTCGCGGAATTCGCCTGGTGTTTTTTGGCGTCCTGCCTTATATTCTGAGTACTGTTCCGTCCGGAAGGTATGACCAGATTTATCGAACGCCACCAAGACATGGGTAGGCTTAAATTGGTCTAAAACCCCATCCAGCATGCGGTTAAAGCTAAACAAGGCATTAGTATGTAAACCTGCCTTATTCTTGAATCGTTCGATATCCAAAATGGAGAAGAAGGCCCGATAGGCCAAACTGCTTCCATCAATCAGTAAAATTTTGCGCTGGGTCATGGGGCGCCTCCTTAAGTGTTAATGATAAGCTCCTAGACTCTAATAGCCTGAAGCAAAGTAAATCAGCCAGTCCAGCAGCATCCCTTAGGACAAGCCGCTAAGAATGGCTGATCGTGATGACTTGTATTGAGTGTTAGGTCTTAGCCGCCAAGTGAGTCCTAGAGGACATTTGGATGTAGGCGGGCATATTCTTTTTCAAAGCGTTGGGCAATCTTATCCACATCACCCGCGCCCATAAAGACAATGACATCGTCCTTGTACTGCATAAGTGGAGACAGGTGCTCGCTAGAAATAATCTCCACCTCTTGGTCAATTAAGGCCGCCAAGTCTTGAATAGTAACTTCCCCACTTTGCTCACGGGCAGAGTTGAAGATGTCGCAGAGATAGACTTGGTCTGCTAGGTTAAGTGACTCAGCAAACTCGTTAAGCAGGGCTACTGTCCGGCTAAAGGTATGAGGTTGGAAGACTGCAATACAGCGTTTGTCTGGATAGCGTTGCTTGGTCGCATCAATGGTCGCCTTGATTTCGCTTGGATGGTGGGCATAGTCGTCAATGATGGTTAAATCACCCACTGTCTTAACGCTGAAACGACGTTTGACACCCGTGAAGGTCGCTAGGTTTTGGGCAATGGCATCTGCCGGGAAACCTTCTAGGGTCAAGACCGTAATGACCGCCAAAGCGTTCAAGATATTGTGCTTACCATAGGTCGGCACATGGAAACGTCCTAAGAACTTGCCTTCAAAGGTCACATCGAAGGAAGACCCATCTTGAGCCCGTTCAACATTGGTTGCATAGACGGTTGAATTGCTGTCAAAGCCATAGTAGTAGACAGGAATTGGCGCTTTTAATTGGCGTAGATAAGCATCCTCCCCACAGGCAATCACGGCTTTGGTGGTTTGGCCCGCAAAACTAGTGAAGGCTGAGAAGACATCATCAATCGAAGTGAAATAATCAGGATGGTCAAAATCCACGTTGGTAATAATGGCATAATCTGGCTCATAGGATAGGAAGTGGCGGCGATACTCGCAGGCTTCTAGACCAAAGTACTTGGCAGACTCCTGCCCATAACCGGTTCCATCCCCAATCAAGTAAGACAGTGGGGCTAAGTGCTTGAGGGTATGCGCCAAAAGACCTGTGGTAGAGGTCTTACCGTGACAGCCTGAAACGGCAATACTGGTATAACCCTTAATCAATTTACCTAAGAAATGATGGTAGCGGTAGATTGGCAAGCCCAATTCGCGCGCCCGAACCAATTCTTCATGGTCATCCCCGAAGGCATTGCCTGCAATAATGGTCAGGCCAGCTTGAATATTGTCAGCCGAGAATTCCATCATAGGCACACCCGCAGCTTCTAAGCCTTGCTGGGTGAAGAAGTACTTACCTACGTCACTCCCCTGTACCTTATAGCCTTCTCCTACCAGGATAAGCGCGAGGGCACTCATGCCTGAACCTTTGATTCCCACAAAATGATAGGTTGTTGCTTTGTCCATAATCAACCTACACACGTCCTTTCACTCAATTAATTTCTAGTCTTCAAATAATAAATAGCTGTCCTTGTCCTTACGCATACGGGCCAAAATCTCACGAGAGACCCCGACTTCCGTCACAGCTTGCGATTGCGGTGGCTGATAAGGTTTAGGTAGTTCCTTAGGTTGGAAACGTTCTGCCCGCGCCTGTCTTGCCACTTCCTGGCTATCTCGCCCATTCTCTAAAATAGACTGAAACTTAGCCTGGGCATCCGAGACCTGACGCTGGCTGCTGGCCTCATGGTGCTCCCGCTCTCTTTGGGCGCTAGCCTGCCAAGCCTGGCGTGGGCGCTGAGAAGTCGGAGCTTCTAAAAATTCATCCAGAACCTGGCGGTCTTGCTGTCGACGGCTAGCTTGGCCTGGCTTGGGCCAGTCATTTTGAGGTCGCCGCTCGGCTGGTGCTACATAGGCACGATCCAAACGGTCAGAATGGGTTTGTGGCAGTCTTAGCTCCTCACCCGGTCGATAGCTAGGCGCGGGACTTTCCTCTTCGATTGGCTCTGACATCATGCGTTCCCGCACCAAATCAGAATTAAAGCGCTGATTTGGGCTACTATTGCGGCGCTCACGGTAGGCTACCCGATAGTCAGCCTCTTCCAATGGCTCCTCTGTCGTAGCTAGCGGTGGTGTCTGACTGGCATCAATCATCTTTTGCGGTTGATCCCGCCAAGGTTGCTCATGATGATAGACAGGGCGATGGCCCCGGCTAGTCTCTTGCTTTTCTTCTAGCGCAGACTTGAATTTGTAAGGGGCGCCCTTGCTTGAAGGCGATTGGGATTCCCGGTTAAAACGTCGGTTGTCGTAATTTACATTCCGCTTCTGGTAAGCGGGCCCTTGGTAGTCCTTCATAAGCCCCTGTCCTTTCATCTTCTGGTCTTGCTTGATGCTGCTAGTTTGATCACCTAAATGGCTAACTAGCCTTGGTAGTGGGCGATGACTTGCTCAAGTGGTGTGCCGACTGCTAAGTCATCTTTCAATACCCAAATACCTGGTTTATTTTCAATGGCATCCAAACCTAGTTCGCGTGTAGAACAAATCATACCATTGCTGTCAACGCCACGTAATTGGCCTGGCCAAATGATTAAGCCATCTGGCATAACGGCACCTGGTTGAGCCACTAGGACCTTTTGGCCGGCTTCAATATTGGCTGCCCCACAGACGATTTGTAGGACAGTGTCAGCCGCTACACGTGTTTGCGTAATATGTAAGTGGTCACTATCTGGATGGTCAACACATTCTTCCACATAACCAACGACCAAGCGTGGTAAAGCATCAAAGCTAACCGCTTGATCGAAGCCCGCCGCCTGAATACGGTCATTGACTTGAGCCACTTGCTCAGCAGTCAAAGTTACAGGGCCCTCCCCAGTCAAGTTCAAGTCTGCCACTCCGAAGAGGTTATAGCCCACAATGGCTTGAGATTGATGATGACGCAGGGCGGTTACCTGACCTTTGCTATCTGGGTCAATCTCGTGTGAGGAAACTGGACCACTAGTGAGAAGGAGCACGTCACCGACGCCTCCAGGATTATAGAATGCTAACCACATATTATTTCTTTTCTTCCTTTCGTCTACTTATCTGATATATCAATTCTATTTAAGATGTCCTTAGACATTGGCGCGAATGGTCGCTAAGGTTGTCTTGTCGAAAGTCTCTAAGACTTTGATGACCATTTCCTTGGCTGCCTCATAATCATCCATACGGAAAAGGGTTTGGTGACCGTGAATGTAACGGGCGCAGACCCCAATGACAGCTGAAGGGACCCCATCATTGCTGACATGGGCGGCACCCGCGTCGGTTCCACCTTTGGAGAAGAAGTATTGGTATGGAATCTTGTGGGTTTCTGCTGTATCTAACAAGAACTCACGCATACCGCGATGGGTGATATGGCCTGGATCTTGCACCCGCAAGAGGAAGCCACCCCCTAACTGTCCAAACTTGTCCTTGTTACCGTCCGTATCATCGGCTGGCGAACAGTCTACAGCAATAAAGGCATCTGGTTGATAGCGATGAACGGCCCCTTTGGCCCCACGCAAACCGACTTCTTCTTGAGCGTTAGCCCCCGCAATAATGGTGGCCGCTAACTCCTTGTCTTTGACTGCCCGCATGGCTTCTAACATCACAGCGCAGCCATAGCGGTTATCCCAAGCCTTGCCGATTAGGGCTTGCTTGTTGGCTGTCCAGACAGTTTCTGTCTTAGGTACAATAGAATCACCAGGACGTACGCCATATTCCAGGGCTTCTTCGCGGGAAGTAAAGCCCGCATCAAAGAGGATATCTTCAGGCGCCACTGACTTAGCTGCCCCATCCTTGCCCCGTAATAAGTGAGGAGCCACAGATGATGAAATGCAGACATAATCTCCCTTGCGAGTTTGAAGGGTGTAGCGTTGAGCTGAGATGCTATAAGGGTTCCAGCCCCCAATAGGTGTCACCGTTAAGAGACCATTCGAGGTAATCTGACGGACCATAAAGCCCACTTCATCCATATGAGCTGCCAGCATGAGACGTGGTGCTTCTGGATCCTTGGCATACTTAGTCCCATAGAGGTTGCCAATCCCAGACACTTCGATCTTATCAACCAAGGGTGTCAACTCTTCCTGCAAGAAGCGACGAACCTGCCCTTCATTGCCCGAAATCCCTTGTAATTCGGTCAGATGTTTGATTAAGTCAAAGCCTTGTAATGTCATGCCTGTCGCGGTCGCACCGCTACCTCCTTCGCCATTATAAATAGGTAGATTTTACTCTTTTTATTATCTCACGAGCGCTTAGTAAAATCAATGAATTGTACTCGAATTTGTGTTACACTAAGAGTACGGAGCACAAGCCTGTGCGCCCCCACCTACCGCTCCCTGATGGAGCGCGCACCATGCCTATGAAAGAAGGAAAAATACTATGTCATCTACTCCACGTAAAGGCCTCATCGGTGGCCTCCTACTCTTAACCGGCGCTATTGTCGGCGTGGCTGGGACCCTCTTTTACTTGGAATCCCAACCTAAACGCCCGAGCCGGGTCCTAGCCGAAGTTAAGGCTGAATTTGCTAAACAAGGACCGATTGAAGGTTCTTGGATTCACTATGTTCCGGTTGAATACCCTGAATTAGAAAGCCAACCTCAAGTTTATATTGGGGGCATTAGTCGCTATGAAGGGGAACAATTGGTTCACTATCAATTCGTCTGCGATATTTACACCGGTCAAATTCTAGATCTCTTCCCTGTAGAAGGCTAAGTTAGATAAGTTTGGAGTCGCTTTAGCGGCTCTTTTTTTGCATGCTGACAAACAAAAATCCGACCACTTGAGTGGTCGGATTGATTTGTGTACTTATTCTGCCTTCTCAACGCGTTCCAAGACGGTCACAGACAGGCCTGGCATTTCGTAGTGACCATTAAGGTCGAAGACTTGGCCTTCTTCCAATGGTGCCGTATAGTCGACGATTACCTTGCGGTAGAGACCATGTGGCAGATAAGTAATTGGCATGCGCCAATCATTGGCATTAATCATAACGAAATAAGCAGAATTCTCATCTTCCAATTGGTAGGCAATGACGCCATCATGTAACTGATAGACAGCCAAGGAGTTGAGAATTTCATCATAAGAGTTTTGGCGGAAGAGTGGTGAGCTCTTACGCAACTTGATTAAGCCACGGACATAATCCACCGTGTCTTGATGTTCCGCTACTCGGTTCCAGTCAAATTGGTTGATTTCATCCGGTGCATTGTAGGTATTCTCTATCAGTCTCTTGGTTCTTAAGAATTCTTGACCAGCATGAATGAAGGGAATCCCTTGCGCCAAGAGGACCAAACTGGTCGCCATTAAGGCTCGACGAACACGAACTTCTTCAGAATCATGCGGATGAGTGTAACACAACTTGTCATAAAGGGTTAAGTCATCGTGGGCCTCAACATAGTGGACGACTTGGTCTGGACTAGCATAAGCCGAGTTAGGAATCCCTACTAAGAGGTTCTGAGCCACTAACTTTTCTAAATCAGGACGTCCATTGACATAGCCGCCTTCTTGCTTGTTGAAGTTACCACCTTTGAGGGCATTACGAATGGAATCGTTAAAGTGAGCCACTCCAGGCATACGGTAGGCATTGTGTTGGGCAGCCTTGTCTTCATAAGGCAACATAGTCCCCAGGTTCCAACCCTCGCCTAAAACGATAATGGAAGGATCAATTTCATTCAGGGCTTGACGTACGGCCAACATGGTTTCAACGTCATGAATCCCCATTAAGTCGAAGCGGAAGCCATCTAATTTGAATTCTCGTGTCCAGTAAAGAATGGAATCCAAGATATAGCGGCGCATCATATAGCGTTCAGAAGCGGTATCGTTGCCGACCCCCGTCCCATTAGACAAGTTACCTGCCTGGTCATAACGGAAGAAATAACCTGGTACAATCTTCTGGAAGGCTTGCAAGTCAAACTGATAAACGTGATTATAGACCACGTCCATAATGACGCGCATACCATTGTCGTGAAGGGTCTTAATGGTTTGCTTGAGTTCTAAAATCCGGCTAAGCGGATTATAAGGATCCGTCGCATAGGAGCCTTCTGGCACATTGTAGTTCTTAGGATCATAGCCCCAGTTGTAGGCTGTTGGTTTGGCTTCTGTCTCATCTACTGTCGCGTAATCATAAATTGGTAATAATTGCAAATGGGTAAAGCCCAGCGACTTAAGGTAGTCTAAGCCAGTGATTTGGCCATTAGAGGTATGAGTGCCTGCTTCGGCAAGCCCTAAGAACTTACCTTTGGCTGAAATGCCCGAATCTTCCGCTACTGAGAAGTCGCGGACATTGAGTTCGTAGATAATAGCATCGGTCGCCTTGCCAAAAGACGGCATACGGTCAAAGCCCTCCACTTGAGTGGCTGCTGGGTTGACCACTACACTGCGGTCACCATTAACTACTGCCGCAATGGCATACGGGTCTTGACTGCGTTTAAGGCCTAATGAACCATGGTCTAATAGGTAAGTGTAGGCAGTTAAGTGCAAGTCTCCTAAAATCTCGATCACCCAAGTACCGCGTTCACCACGTCGCATGACGTGGGCACTAGCTAAGTTGCTATCTGGCTGGTTGGATTCATAAATTTCAACGGTCACATTCTTAGCCGTTGGTGCCCAAACGATAAACCGTGTTGATTGTGGTGTGTAGAAGGCACCTAAAGGTCCGTCATAGGCAAATTCTTGATCAAAATCAACCGTTCTGACTGCTTTGGTAGCCAATCCCACCGCCTGATTTGGATTTAAATCTGTCACAATATTTCTCTCTCTTTCTATGTATACGTATTCTCACGCATAGTGTACCGCAAACGGTGCTCAGAAACAAGTCTTTAGCCTTACATTTTAGCTCATATCTGATGAGAAAACAACTAATCTTATGCGATTCTCATCTTACGACCCAAAGTCTCATCTAGCTGTCTATTTTATACATGCAGTATGATTGAAATACTGGTCTTGAAGCGCTATAATGCAAATGTAAAAAGCTAAGGGAGGAAGCAAATTATGGAAAATCTTTTGTGGTTATTTCCCGTCATTTTTATGCTACATGAGATGGAAGAAATCATTGGTTTTGGTCCATGGTTGGACAAAAATCAAGCGATTTTAGACAAGTACCCTAGAATTGCAGCTGCCTATGAACACTTTTCCCCTTCAGGCTTTGCAGTGGCAGTCTTAGAGGAGTATCTAGTGGTGATTATCATCACCGGCGCTAGCCTGTATTTTGCTAACTATCTGGTCTGGTTGGGAGCCTTTATAGCCTTCAGCCTGCATCTCTTCATCCACCTGATCCAAAGCATCCTGATCAGAAAATATATTCCTGCCCTAGCTAGCAGCCTAGTGCTGCTTCCCCCCAGCATCTTGATTATCAAGCAAGTAATCGATCAAACGAACTATAGCCTCCTAAGCCTCCTAATCTGGACCTTGCTAGGGCTAATTTTCATGGTGGTGAACCTGGCTTTTGCCCATCAATTGATGCGGTTAGTGACGAAAACCGTTAAATCTCAGAAATCCTAGTCCCTCTATTTAAAACCATGTAAAAAGCTCGCACTTATCTCAAGTGCGAGCTTTTTTTATAGTAAGAGTTGATAGAGTCCATAAGTATGGCTAGTTCCCTGTAAGTCAGCAGCATAGTGACGTGTCAGTGTATGCTGATGTATTAAGGCGCCAACGGCAGAAGCCCCTCTAGCTTGAGCTTCCTTAAAAATTGGGTAGCTCAGTGCTGACCCCAAACCCAAATACTGCGGATCTACTCCTAGGTAGAGTATGATGTAGCGTTTGGCTCGATGCTTAATCCAAAGCAATTTGGCTAAAGTAAATAAATTTAACTTTTGATAAACCAAGGCTCCATAGTCTGGCATGGTAATCAGAAAACCCACTAGCTTTTCCTCCTGATAGGCCAACTTAACCATAGAAAAATCCAGAATAAAACGATACTTCTCGAAGATAGCACTAAATTGCCTCCCCTGCAAGGAACGGTAAATAGGAAAATCTCGGTAAAGTCGATTCAAGAGTTCAAACACTTGTAAGGACACCTCAGTCCAATCCGACTTGTGGGGGGATCGAATCTTAATCCCTGCTGCTAAGGCAGCCTCATAACGCTTAGCTAGTTTGGCTTCCTGGGTAGTGGGACTTACCTTAGGATAGAAATTAGACAGATAGCTTTCGGTCAGTTTGAATCCCGCTGCCTCCCAGAGCTTGGGGTAATAAGCCGGCTGATGGGGCTCGCCAGTAAAAGGTAAGTCCTCATGGCCAGATAGCTGCATGCGATAGCCTAACCAAAAACTAGCCTGAACAGGGCCAATGAGTTTTTCAGCCCCTAAGTTGCGGGCCTGTTCAGCTATGTAAGCTATAAACTGCTTGGTCATGTCCACATCATCTAAGGACTCAAAATAGCCTAAGAAGCAAGTGCCATCGACTGGATAATAAGTCAGCAAGCCTCGAATCTGAACTTGCTGGTCTTGGTAACCGGCAAAGGCTCTCACTTCTATTTCCGGGCTAAGTGGATGGGTCCCACTAATCAGACTTTCTTCCTCTTCAGGTGACTGCATTAAGTGCCCCTTTCCGTAAAGTTTCTGCGGCAAGGCTAGAAAGTCGACTAGCTCCGGCGAATGAGGCTGCACAGCTTTAATGGTCAGCATGGTCCGCCTCCTCCAAAATGGTTACTTGGCCGCTTAAGCCATCCATCTCAATCCAATCCCCACTTTTCAGCAATTGCGTAGCACCCCGCACATTCACAACTGATGGAATGCCTAGCTCACGCGAAATAATGGCTGTATGAGACAGGAGGGATCCTTGCTCAGCGATGACCCCTTGGGCTTGAGTTAAGAGATAGACCCACCCTGGATCTGTCATTCTGGTTACCATAATCTTACCTTGAGCAGATTCAATGGCTTGAACATCGTCCACTACTAGCACTTGGCCCTTAACTCGACCAGGCGAGCAACCAATCCCTTGAAGGTGTTCTGCCCGACTCAATTGGCTACGTGCCTGCCCTGAAAATCGCACAAACTTCTCAAATACTTGACCCAAGAAAACATAGCGGCTGAAGTTTGGTAAGGTCCTGTCACCCGCTAGCTTGGCACGTCTTTCTGCAATCAGGTCCGATACTGAGTGTGGCTGTCTGGCCAATTCAAAGATTTCTTCCTTGGTCAGATAGAAGATGTCTTCTTCTGTCTCTAAATAGCCTTGCTTGGCAAGTTGCGCCCCAATGGCTCGAAAAATCATCCGCATCATCCCATAAATCCGTGTCCGATTTAGTCTTGAGCTTTCTCGGTACTTAACGCCAGTCATAGCGCGACGGCGTAAAAAGCTCGTCCACCAACTCCTTGGTCGATTGCTTGCGGCACTTGAGGCTTTTAGGTCAGGAGCGTCTTGCTGGCACATTTGAACCAACAAGGATAAGAGGCCTTGTGGATGGGTACGGAAGGTCGGTGTTTCTAGTTTCAGTTCTTCGGGTGCCCGGTCACCAAATTCTTGGATAAAATCTAGGATCTTGGCTACTAAGGGATCTTGTCGATTTAAAAAGTCTGCTGCATCTTCATTTTCTAGTGTCTGACGAAGAGCTTGGTTGTTGGGATGCTTGAGCTCCTCAACTAAGTCCTGAAGGGCTAGCGCCGGCCGCATACTTTCAATCTGTTCAATACCGGCGATTTCTGCCTGAACATCTTGTCCATGACGCGACTTTTTCAATAAACCCGTATAGACAAAGGCATAAAGATCATTAATCAAGGTAATATCCCAATGTGCTAGAATCTCATCCTTAAGCTGTACAACTAGAGCTATCAACTGCTCTAAATCCGCATCTGGCGAGAAGCGCTCTTGAAAGACTGCTTGAATCCGGATGAATTCCTGTTCTAGCTGGGCCATTTGCTTAGGCGCAGTGAAAAACTCACGCACGATTCGGCCCATAATCTTAAGTCGTTTCCAAGGCGAGAGATGGACCGGCATGGCCGGTACTTCCGTCTCCCTCACACCCAGCATATCTTGCCAGATAGGAATAATCTTTTTAGAGAAAGGCAACAATTGCAGAAGCTGGTACCAACTTTGAATTTGATAGTAGACTCGACTATTGACTGGACAGAGCATATTCTGGAAGGTCGGCTCATAGGCAGCCAATTCAGCTGCCTCCTTGCCCACCAACCTTTGAGCCAAGCCACGGAATATACTCGCATAGGCTTCTTGAATAAAACTGATAGTTAAGGGTGTAGAGAGACCTGGATAGCTCTCCACAATATTACTATTATCCAGAATGATTTGCTTGCCTTGTGGCAAAGTAGTAATGGGACGAGCCTGTAAGATGTAGAGCCGGTCTCCTTGGAAGGTAAACTCCAAATCCAGATAGGGGCCAAAAAGCGCCATGGCTTGCTGGGCTAAGGATTCTAGGTCCCCTAATTGACTAGTTGTTAAACTTGGGGCGCCTGGCTCTTGTTCCGTATAGGATAGCTGATCTGCCGGATGATAAGTCACCATGCTAGTAGGCACCTTATCTTCTACAATTTGATCACCTAATCCCTGTCCCACAACCACAATGTGCTCGTTGAGAATTCCCTTAGGGTTGGCTGTAAAATAAACACCAGATAAATCTCCCTTAATCATGACTTGAACCAAACAGTTCATCTGAGCTTCCGGCAGGCTAATCCCTTGCTTAAAGAGATAAGCTAGAGCGGATACCTGATAGAGGGACAAGAAAGTATGCTCTAGAGACTGGGGTAAGTGGTCGATTGGGACATCTAGATGGCTTTCAAATTGCCCGGCAAAAGATGAGACGGCACCGTCTTCAATGCTAGCAGATGAACGAACTGCCAAACGCACCTGACCAGATGGGAAAGTTTGCTTGGCCCAGCTCAGCACAGGACTTAAATCTTCCTTAGCAAAACTCTCTTTAGCCCAAGCCAGTAGTTCTTGACTCAGCTGATCCAAACTTAGATTACCCGCCTGATAGGCTGCTTCCTGACTAGCCAGGAAATCCATGCTGTCCGCTTGATCAAAACAGTCAAAGGCAAAGACAGCAAAACTAGGAACTGGTAGCCCAGCTTTGGTCATTTCCATGAGGTGGTAGGCTTTCCCTCCCACTTTCTGGGGATCATAGACTTGTTTCATTAGAAGACTCCCATCAAGAGGTAGACAGCTACTGAGACGACCATGGTGGTCTCAGTAATATAGGTATAACGCTCAACTCTTTCCCGGATATTGAAGAGGGTTGGGTCCTTAATGAACTGTTCGAACTGAACCGTCATCCAGATAACATTAAGCACCAAGACCACGACCCCTACATGAGAAATATTCCAGAGCAGAAGGAAGTTGGTCATAATATCCAGAATAGTGACTATTTCGATGAAACGGGTAGCCTTCTTATAACCGAAGAGCTTGGAGTAAGTCACATATTCTGTCTCATCTTTTGGTGCTCGAATCTTACGACAGACTTCCCAAATCAAGCTTGGGAAGTACATGGTGAAGGCCAAGAGGACGGTCGGAACTGACAATAGGGGCAGATTGTACTTATAACATACGAAGGAAATAGTATAAAGATTCAGAATCATCATGACCGGATTATGGGTCACCAAGGCTAAAGGCAATGAATTCTGAATTTTATCTCGCTTAAAGAACCAGAAAGACATCAAGGTTCCGTAGATATAGAGGAAGAGGAACCAAAAGATATTATTCATGAAGAAGATATTCAACATAACAGAGACCGTGACGATAAAGGCTAAGGCGATAGCCAAGTCCTTTTTCTTGACCCGCCCTGACGGCAAAGCCCGATGGGGGAAGAGTCGTTGGTCGGTCTCATAGTCCTTGAAGTCATCTGCAATGCGTAAAATCATCAAGAATACAAAAATGGTGAAAATCCCAATCAATTCTTGATGGTTGAAATTAAAGCTGGTCACCCCGTCATTTAACAAGAGGACAAAATAAATCTCGAAAAACATAATGGCTGCCACGATAAAACGCGACCCCAGCGGAAACATTTCCTTATAATAAATCGCTAAACGCTTAAACATGTTTAACACCTATCCTTTCACCCATTCTGACCTGGCTTTCGATACCTAAGTCTGAGTAATATCTAATATCTTGGTCCAGCTCAATACGATTTGCTGGATATAGTACGACGATAGTGGACCCACCTAAGCCAAAGTAGCCCTTCTCCTGGCCTCTGACTAGGTAAGTTTGATGATGGTTATAAATTCGACCGACTAGCAGTGCACCAATTTCCATCTGGAGAACTGGCCCCTCTTCTGTCTCAATCAGACAGTAATGCCGGCTATTCTCACGATAAATCAAACGCTGGGCTTGGGCTACTTCCCTTACACTATGCAACTTGCCCTTGATGCTTTTCTGATGGGTAATTACCCCAGATTCAATGGCTAAATAGCGATGCAAGTCTTCGACCCCTAGACGGAATACTAAGGCTAGCCCACCTTGGAAGGACTGCGCTAGTTGGTCATCTTCCAATAATTCTGCCAAATCATAGCTTTGGCCCTTTAAGACCAAACTTAAGTCTTCATGAATATCAAAAACTTGTAATTTGGCGTCGGCTACGGCCAATACTTCCCCTTCTGGACAGACAGGGCGTAAGTCTGGCTGAATTTTTCGCTGGAAAAAGGCTGCAAAGTGGGGATAGGTCCCCTCTTGGTAGTCAGCCAGAGACAGGTCATAGGTCTCTAGGAACTTTCTTACCTTAGCTTTTGACCAAGGCAAGTAATCACTTAGGGTCAGCAGATAGGAGATGCTAGGCCGTGTCAACAGAGGGAGGAGCCATCGCCCCCATCTAGTCTGGTAGAGGCGATTAACCAAGCCTTCTTGATAGACCACAGGCTCTATGACCCGACCACTTTGACGCTGGTAGACCTTAACCATAAGGCAATACCCAAAGCCCGATTAGACTAAGAATCGCTAATAAGGCAAAAGCCAGATAAGCCTTCTTGTTAGGCTTAGGAATGGGCTGATTCCAGACGAATAGGCCGCTTAAGAGAAAGGCTAATCCCAACCAAAGCCAAGTATAGAGTCCAGGCGCCAGCCATTGACCTAATAGATAGCTTAAGGGAAAGCACAAGGCGCCATAAGTAACGGGAACCCCGACAAAATATTGCCCACTGCCCTCATCATGCTTGGCCAAGCGATTAAAGTGGCCCAAGCGCGTCACGGCTGCTAGCACATAGATAATAGCTGGCAAGAGATTGGCAGGTCCAAGGGCTAGCTGAGACATGAGAAGAAAAGCTGGCAGGGCAGCAAAGCTAATCATGTCGCAGAGTGAATCAATTTCAATGCCAAAACGTTCCTGTTCAGGTGTCCGTGGTAAGCGTCTAGCCACTACGCCGTCGAAGAGATCACAAATTCCACTAAGGATAAAGGCCATCATGGCCAGCCGGACCTGCCCTTGTAAGATCCAATAGATAGCTACTAAAGCAAAGGTTGCTCCCAAGTAAGTAAGTATGACCGACTTATCATACTCTCCAATCAAATAGTTTTTAATCTTCATGTAGATGAATCTTTCCTTTCTCTGCATCTAGCGTGACTAGCATGCCCGTTTTGAGCCTCTTGCTTGCTTCTTGGACACAAACCAGAGCCGGAATACCACATTCACGGGCCACAATGGAGGCATGACAGAGTACCCCGCCCGTCTCCGTAATCAGGCCTCCCAAGATGCCAAAGACATAGCTCCAACCCGTATCGGTATAAGCTGTCACTAAAATCTCACCCGGTTGAATGCTAGCTATATCTGCCAAGTCTAAAATCACGCGCACTCGCCCCGTGACCTGACCACTGCTAGCAGGCATACCACTCAAGTAAGCCTCTCGACTGCCTTGTGGGAGCGGTTGGAAATTACCTTCTGTTAAATCTCCTAGCGCCTGACATTTATCATAGGACTGGCAATAATGGCGATCCTGTTTGACTAGTTGCTGTATGTCAATACTTCTATCTTTGTCATTCATGAAGGCTAAGAGATCCCATTTGGTCAGATAGAAGATATCCTCCACTTGCTCTAGGTAGCCTTGTTTAAGATAGGCTCGACCCAAAGCTAGACTAACTTGCCGAATCAGGTGGTAGGCATGCGTTGAGCAATCCTTAAATTCTTCTCGCCACCACAATAAGTGACGTAAGGAGGTAGCAATCTCCTTAATCTTGCGGCTTTGACGTCCTGTCAGGCCACTAGGTAGCCCTTGATCCTTATGCTGTCTGACCAGAGACTTTTGCGCCTTATCATAATAGACATCGTCAAGAACTAGGCGTTGGATTAGTTCAAAAATTTGTTTAGGTTCTTCCATATAACTCGGCACTCTCAAGTCCAGTTCCCGCCTTGAATGATGGCCAAACTTAGCCATAAAATCAGCTAAGGCCTTAAAATCATCCCGCTGCCCTTCCTGCTGTGCAAGTTCTAATAAGCCTGGCACTGTTTGCTGCGTCCAATCGTTTTTTATCAGAGGCCGACTTCGAATCATACTAGCTAAGGCTAGCATTTCTTCTAAAGGCTGGGTATGGGAAATATTACCTAGGTCTGCAATCAATTGAAAGAACTGGTCTTGGCTTAACCATTTGAGTAGCCGTGTCTTTTGCATGGAGAGTTGGACCGTATTGATGTAGGCTTGCCAGAAATAAGTCTGCTCCGTTTTCCTGTAGCAGTCTAAGACGACTTGACGCCAGAGGGTCTCAACTTGTTCCAAGGGCGTTTCGTAACTTAGGATTGCAATCTCGGACTCTAGCTGCTTAAAGTTGTCCTGTAAATTAGTTAAGTTTTCAGGAGCTGCTTTCATGAACTTTTTGGTAAGGCTTTGTGTCTTCCAAGCCACCTTGATGAAGCGTGTCAGAAGACCCAAACTTAACTGACTTCGGTATCCTCTACCCTCGTAATCCTTATTAACCCCTAGCTCATCATCGAAATCCCGTTCAATGTAACCAGGAATTTGCTGCATGGCTACTTTGACTACCCCTAAATTCCAGTAGGGACGAGCATGGTGCCGGCGCATCAAGTCCGGCATAGGACCACTAGGGGCTAAGTCAATGGCCTCCAAGAAGCTCGACAAGGACTCTTGCCAAGCATCAAAGTAGAGACTCCACATGAGATTAGGGCAGGATTGGGCTGCCACACCGCCATCGCGAAAATTAGCTGTCGTCCAACGCCCTTGGCTGACTCGAGTAGGCAGCGTCGTCATAGGGCGAGCCTGAACTAGATAGACTTGGTCACCGCAGGCACACCACTCAACATCCATAGGGCGACCAAAGTGGGCGCTAATAAGCATGGCTTGTTCATGAAGTCTGGCCAGTAGGGCTTGAGATAGACCACTGGCTGCAGCTTGCTTCAAATCCGGCTCATACCAGGCTAAGCTTAATCGTTCCGGATTCACGCGACCACTGACTAACTGCTCTCCCGCTCCCGCTACATACTCAATCAGCATCTCTTGGTCTTGATTGGATTCAGGGTTCAAGGTGAAGTAGACCCCACTATAATCAGGCTGACATTGCTCCTGGATTAAAATGGCTAAGCCAAAGTCCTGCCAGGATTTCTCTTGCCGATGCCAATAAGCAAGGGCTTGAGGTTTAAGTAATGACAAGATGCAAGCTTTAATCCCAGCTGCAATTGATGACATGGTCTGGCAATCTGATATCGAGTCATATTGACCGGCAAAAGAAGTTGTCGCCTGGTCCTCCAAGAGAGCACTACTGCGAACAATATAGGTTTTACCGTCCTCTATAAAAATCTCCATAGCTGCCTCCCATTTAGCAGGCAGATTCTGACTTTCTAACTGGTCTTGCGCCACTTTTCGATCTAACTTGAGCCACTTTTCCCAATCTAGTCTTGGGCTAGCTAATTCCGGCCAGCAATCAGCTAGCCAGGTCATAACTTGCTCGGCTGATAGAATAAGTCCATTTGGCACTGGAAGATTGAGCTGCCTCAAACTCAAAAGATGATTAATTTTCCCCCCATAGCTTGGGGTCTGTTTGGCTTGGTAGAGTGTATCCATCTTATTACTCCTATAATCGATTTTGCCTTAATTTCGCTAGATATAGTAGACGATTAACTCCTAAGTGGGTCAATGTCCCTACAAGCAATAGGCCAATGATTTGTGCCCAATTTAAGGAAATATAAAGGTGCAAGACCAAGAGAATCCCGATTAAGGAATCAATCTGATCCAGCAAAATAAAGGGATACTTCCAAGCATCCTTAGCGGTCTTACCTGGTGAAATATCTAGGCGACGCTTGAGATAAGAATTAGGTAATTCAAAAACCACATAGGCCAAGCCCAAAAGGATACCTAGCGGAAAGTTAGTTGCCAGCTTATTTGGATAATGAGCATAAATCAAATGGAGTTTCTCTAAATCCGGCTGACACGCCAGAAAATAGGCCCAAATTAGTTGAGCAAGCAAACCCCAGAACACCATCCCCCAGAAACCCTTCCAAGTCTTATTGGCTCCAAAAAGACGACGACCGTCCCCTAATAGGCGCCCAGCATCAATGGGTTGGTTGACTGAGTCTAATAGGGAAGATTTACAAAATATCATATTAGCAATACCTGCCAATATGACTGGCATAAGGGTCAGATAAAGAGAGAGAATCATTGACATGCTGCGTCATTCCTTTGAACTAATATAAGAACCAAACTTGCCGCATAAAAAGTAGCTAGTAGCCCGTCTCCTTGAAGAGAAGATATAATGAGCAATATGCAAAAAGAAGCTAGGTCCCCCCAGCCTCCGCAATCGCTACTTAGACCTTGTCCCCCTTGGAAGAGCAGCAAGCTAGTCTACGCTGACTATGTCTTGGCTTGCCAATCTTCTTTCAAAATAAGAGGAGGGTCTGACTTATTATTTCTATAGTATACCATCAACTCTATAATGAAAACAATATAGAACTCATATTTCTTACCTTGCTTATAAGCTAAATAGCCTATATTATAGGGGTTTGAAGCTAATTACTGTGATAATTTAGATTGGTATTTCATTATATATAGATCTATAAAAAGGACTTTTATTATCAGCTAGCGCAAATACTAACTTAGCATGCTTAATCCCTAGCCTTTCCCCCACAAAAAAAGCTAACATCCTGAGATGTCAGCTTGATACTTTATTTTTCTAGCAAGAGTTTGCGAGTCAGGAAGTTGAAGACCATGACAATAGCTGTCACCGCCACCTTAGCTGGCATGACCGGCCAATGCATGGCATCGACTGCCACCCACATGAGTCCAGCTGTAAGAGCTAAACCCAGTAAGCTTAAGATTAGAAAGAGCAAAAACTCTTGATGTTTTTGTTCCGGGCTAAACTTGCTTTCGAAGGTGAAACGCATGCTTGCCCAGTAATTGAAGATGGTAGCTAGGACAAAGGCGATGAGGACTGCTAACTGATAATGCCAGCCCAGGATACCATTGAGACCATAGACGATAGCAAAGTCAATGAGTGTTGAGAGGCCACCGACCACCAAAAAGCTCAAAATTTGAGTCGATAATCTGGTTTTCACTATTTAGCCTCAATCTTGACCTCTAAGAAATGGTCATTGTATTCAACGAGTTTGGATTGACCCAAGCCCTTATAAACTTCTAAGCGAGCAATGAGTTCATCGTCAGGGTAAAAAGCAGTGTCTTGCGTGACCTCTTCAGGCAACTGCTCCATCGCAGTCTTGTTGGGAGTTGCATAGCCAATATACTCGGCATTACGTGCTGCCACATCAGGGCGCAAGAGGAAGTTAATCAAGGCATAGGCTCCTTCCACATTTCGCGCCGTCTTAGGAATAACAATATTATCAAACCAGATGTTGGAACCTTCCTTAGGTACTGTATAAGCTAACTTAGGGTTACGTTCCAAGGCAGTCTTGGCTTCCCCTGAGAAGGTAATACCGACGCCCGTTTCACCTTGAGATAAATACATCTTAATCTCATCCGACACCATAGCCCGGATGTTCGGCATTAATTGCTTGAGCTTAACTGTCGCCAACTCAAGCGCTAAATCATCCGTTTCATTGAGGGAGTAGCCCAAGGATTGGAGGCCTATCCCCATTACCTCACGCGCGCCATCATAAATCAGAATGTCATTACGCAATTCTGGTCGCCAGAGATCATTCCATGACTGGAAGTCTTCTTCGCTGTATTTGCTGGTGTCATACACAATCCCAAGTGTGCCCCAGAAGTAAGGAACAGAATACTTGTTACCCGGGTCGAAGTCTAGGTTCAAGAAACGTTGATCCAGATGCTGTAAGTTGCTGAGTTTGCTATGATCCAAAGGCAAGATCATTCCGTCCTTCATCATTTCCTGAATCATGTACTCACTAGGAACCGTGATATCATAAGGTGTTCCACCTTGACGGATTTTAGCCATCATGGCCTCATTGGAATCGAAAGTCTCATAGATGACCTTGTAGCCTGTCTCAGCTTCAAATTCCTTGAGCAATTCTGGGTCGATATAGTCGCCCCAGTTATAGAAGTTAATAACTTTGTCACCAGTATAGCCTTCTGCATGTTCCAACTGATAGCGAACACCGAAGAGGACAGCACTAATAGCCAGAATCGCTAGAATCCCTTGAACAATCTTACGCACGTCGACTGCCTCCCTTCTGTGCCTTAGCCATACGATTGAGTCGGCGTTGTTCCCCTGTTTGGATGAAGTAATAACCGATTACCAAAATCAAACTCATGATAAACATCAAAGTTGAGATGGCGTTGATTTCAAGGCTAATACCGCGACGTGCACGCGAGTAGATTTCAACTGATAAGGTTGAGAAACCATTACCAGCTAAGAAGAAGGTGACTGCAAAGTCATCGAGAGAATAGGTAAAGGCCATAAAGAAGCCGGCCATAATCCCTGACGCGATGCTTGGCAAGACTACTCGAGTCAAGACTTGGAAGTAGTTAGCCCCTAAGTCCTGAGCAGCCGTCACCATGGTATCATTCATTTCATAGAGACGCGGTAGTACCATTAGGACTACAATTGGGACGTTGAAGGCAATGTGAGCCAAGAGAACACTGAAGAAACCTAATTGAATGGCCAAGAGACTGAAGAGAATGAGGAAACTTGCCCCAATCATAACGTCAGGCGTTACCATCAGAATATTGTTAAGGTTCAGTACTAACTGACGTTTGGATTTCTGTCTCAAATAGTAAATCATGATTGCCCCTAAAGTCCCAATGGCGGTTGCCAACAAGGCTGATAAGAGGGCTAAAATGAAGGTGTTGAGGATAAAAATCATAAGACGGGTATCGCCAAAGACCTTGGTATAGTGGTCTAAAGTAAAGCCAGTAAAACTATTCATATCCCCTCCTGCATTAAAGGAGTAGAAAATCAAATAGAAAATTGGCAAGTAGAGAACGGCGAACATAAACCAGAGATATAGGTTAGAAAACTTAAAAATCTTATTCATGAGTCATAGCCCCCTTATCCTTACGGTCGCGGGTTAAGTACATGACTAGCACCATGAGCACCATGAGGACTACCCCAATGGTGGAACCCATGCCTCGGTTCTGAGTGACCATGAAGTGTTGTTCAACGGCTGTCCCCAAGGTAATGACCCGGTTCCCACCGATGAGACGAGTCAACATGAAGAGGGACAAGGACGGAATAAAGACTGCCTGAATCCCTGAACGCACGCCGGGCATAGACAGTGGGAAGACAACGCGACGAAGGGTTGCCCATTTTGAGGCCCCTAGGTCTGAAGATGCTTCCATCAAGGAATGTGGAATCTCCGTAATAGAATTATAAATAGGCATAATCATAAATGGCAATTCGATATAACCAGCTACCAAGAGAAAGGCCGCATCGGTAAAGAGTAACTGCTTAGGTCCAATCCCCATAAAGGTCAGGAATTGGTTGACTGAGCCAGTCTGACTCAAGAGGCCGATGAAGGCATAAGCCTTAAGCAAGAGGTTAATCCAGGTTGGCAGCAAGACCAAAAGCATCCAGAGCTGACGGTGCTTGGTTTTGCTAAGCAGATAGGCCATAGGATAGCTAAGAGCTAGCGTAATGATGGTCAAGAGCCCAGCATAGATAAAGGAGTTCATAGTCATCTTGATATAGTTAATAGAAGAAAAATACTCAGCATAGTTGGCCAAGGTAAAGTTCCCATGAATATCAAAGAAGGAAGAACCCAAAACTAAGACCAAGGGTAAAATAACGAAGAGACCTAGCCAGAGATAATAAGGAATGGCATAGAGATGGTTATACTTGCGGTTCATAGGCCCCCTCCTAGTCTTCGTACTGTTCTAGGCGGGCATCGAAATCTTCTTCCGACTCATTGAAGCGCATTACGTGGATGGCATCTGGTTCAAAGAAGAGACCTACTTTGGACCCAGCGGTTACCTTCTTAGTGGTATGAATCATCCACTCGTTGCCATCTTCGTCATAGGCGATGACTTCGTTGAAGACGCCACGGAAAAGCATGGTATCGACGGTCGCAATCAGCTTGCCCTTTTCAGGCGTTGTGACATCGATATCTTCGGGGCGGATAACAATCTCAACCATTTCACCAGCTGGAATACCCGCATCCTCACAGTCAAAGACCTTACCAACAAATTCTACGCGGTAATCTTCAATCATGCGGGCATCCACAATGTTAGATTCACCGATAAAGTCGGCAACATAGTGGTTAATTGGTTCATCGTAAATGTCTACTGGGGTCCCTGATTGGATAATTTCCCCGTTATTCATGACAAAAATCCAGTCGGACATGGCAAGCGCTTCTTCCTGGTCATGAGTGACGAAAACGAAGGTAATGCCTAGTCGACGTTGCAGTTCACGCAATTCGTACTGCATATCGGTACGTAACTTCAAGTCCAAAGCTGATAGAGGCTCATCTAGCAAGAGCACTTCTGGCTCATTTACCAAGGCACGGGCGATAGCCACACGTTGTCGCTGACCCCCAGACATTTCAGAGATTGCACGATTCTCATAACCTGAGAGTCGGACCATCTTGAGGGCTTCCGTTACCTTTTCCTTGATTGTTGCCTTATCTACCTTTTTAACAGATAGACCGAAGGCAATATTGTCGTAAACATTCATATGAGGGAAGAGGGCATAGTCTTGAAAGACTGTATTGACCTTCCGTTGATTGGCAGGCACGTCTGTGACCGGCTCACCATCCAAATAAACCTGACCACTAGTGGCCGAAGAAAAGCCTGCGATAATTCGTAAGATAGTTGTCTTACCGCAGCCAGAGGGACCTAATAAGGTATAGAACTTGCCTTTTTCAAGCTCCATATCAATCGACTTTAAGACTTGCTGGTCATCATAAGACTTAGTAACGCCTTTGAGAACCACGCTGTGTTGCGTTTTATTCATTACATTGCTCCTGTTGCCCCCATAGGGGTTATTTTTTCGACAATTATTGACTCCTTTTGGGTAGTTTTTTTGCCATGAGGGGACCCCTCACTGAGTTTGATTATAGCAGTTATGGTAGGGAATTACAATGTAAAAAACTGAGACTAAACTCAGCCCGAAAAAAGAAAAAACTCGCCTATCAAAAGGCGAGTGCAATGGGGGTATAGGGACTCGAACCCTAGACCCAATGATTAAGAGTCATTTGCTCTACCAACTGAGCTATACCCCCGTAAAGCTTAAATAGCTTACTTCATTATCTTACACCTGTTTTCAGCAAATTTCAAGTCCTAAAGTCAAGAAAATACGGAAAAATCCTCTAGCTTTTCCCTAGCCTATACGTAGCCGCCTAGATACAGAATAGCGCCTGCCCTAATGGGCAAGCGCTGCTTGAAATTATTTTTTGAGATTCTTAGAATTGGTCATGATGGCATCAACCAGGCCATATTTAACCGCCTCTTCAGCTGACATGTAGTTGTCGCGATCTGTATCGCGGGCAATAACCTTAAGGGTTTGACCAGTACGTTCGGCCAAAATCTTGTTAAGCGTATCGCGAGTCTTCAAAATATGCTTTGCGGCAATTTCAATTTCGGTCGCTTGACCTTGGGCTCCACCTAAAGGTTGGTGAATCATCACTTCTGCGTTAGGTAAAGCATAGCGTTTGCCCTTTTCCCCTGCCGCTAGAAGGAAAGCCCCCATAGAAGCCGCCATCCCGATTACGATAGTTTGTACATCGGCATTGATGAAGTTCATAGTATCGAAGATAGCTAAACCGGCAGAGACACTCCCACCTGGTGAATTAATATAGAGATAAATGTCCTTGTCAGGATCTTGGGCATCCAAGAATAAGAGTTGGGCAATTACACTGTTAGCCACCGCATCATCAATAGGACCGGATAACATGACAATACGGTCTTTTAAGAGTCGTGAATAAATATCGTAGGCGCGTTCGCCACGTGACGATTGTTCAATGACTGTAGGAATTAAGTTCATTCCCTTTCCTCCTTCGGATTCGGCTCTGAGCCGATTACTACTGTCTCAGTATACCCTTTTGGTCAATAAAGGTCAAGCAGGATGCTCCTGCATCAGCCCTGCTAGGCAAGCGACAAGGGCAAAAGAAAAAAGCCATCCGCTTGGATGACTTCCTCATCATTACTATAATTAAGCTTCCTTGGCTACGACTTGTTTGCCGTCGTAGTAACCACAGTTTGAGCATACACGGTGACTTAAACGTAATTCACCACACTCAGGACAAGGGTTCATTCCTGGAACAACTAATTTGAAATGGGTACGACGTCTGTTTTTACGTGCTTTTGAAGTTCTTCTCTTTGGTACTGCCATGGTTTACACCTCCTGAAAAATTTGTGGAATGAATAAGATTACTCATCCGCATTGGCTTCGTTTAATAGAGCTCTTAGACTAGCAAAGCGTGGGTCCCCTGCTTCCGATGACTGACGTTCTAGACTTGCTAGATAATCCATCTCCGTCAACACAGCCCAATCCTTGCCACTTGGTAATGCAGCCGTCTCTTCCTCTTCACCAACGACACGCATTGGGAGATTCAACAGTAAGGCATCGATGACTGCTAACTCGAGGTCGATATAATCGTGTTCGAGCACAATTGTCGTCTCCTCGTACTCATCGGCATTCGCATCATATTCCGGCATCACATAGCGTTCGTCAATCGGAACTTGTAAATGAACCGGTACAGGTTCTAAGCTGCGAGTTGATGGCAATGTCATCACTGTACTTGCGGTACAATGCAAGAATATTTCCTGTCCATGAGCAACGAAATAACCTGTTACTTGAACGGGAGTTAAATGGAGAATTGACGGTTCCATCGCTTGCACCTTGGCCGCCACATCCAATTCGACATCGAAGTGGAGTAGCTCTTCCTTGTGGTCGCGAATTTTACGTAAGGTCCATTTCATCTAATATCACCTCTAAAACGACTCTTGTATTATACTTAAATTTTAGGGTCCTGTCAATCGTTTCTGGCCCCTTTTGATCCTAGCTTTCTAATTTTTTTGTCAAAGAAAGCTGAGAACTTGTTTAGGTTGGACTTGTGACTGAATCTGTCCTCCCGGGCGTAACTGGTAGATGGCGTCCGCAACTAAATTCCAGCCATAATCCTTCTCATAAGCAGGTTTATATTGGCTAAAGACACTTAAATCCTCTCGCTTACGCCAGGCCCCCAGCCAAGGTCGCCCCGCTTGAGAGGCATCTAGCAATCTGAAGGCTTGGGGTGTCGTTTCCTGGTTAAAGGCAGTCACTGCTGTCTGAGGAATTTGCAAGAGAATGGCCATGGAAACTCGCTGAATGGCAGCTTGGGTCCAACGCTTGGAAATCATGGCTTGACGCCAGTCCTCCCATTTCTCCTTAAACTCAGCTTGAGACTTAAGGCGATTGGCTAAACCTTCTTTGACACCGGCTATTTGCTCTAGAGAAGCCAGAGGTTGGGACAGTAACTGATAGCGCAGGTAAGGCCAGTAGGCTGACCAAGGTGCATCCAGTTCAGGACTAAGCTGGCCCTGGAGGCCAGCTGCTAAATCTGCCGTTATTTCCTGGCCCTGGCGAAAGGCTTGGCGAATAGCAGACCCACTCAGAACAGGTTGCCCATCCTCAGTTTCCTGCAAGCGAGGCAGGCTCAGCACCTGACAATCAGGGGCTAGCTGAGCGAGTGTCTTAAGATACTGAAGCCCCAGCTGGTGATTGGCCTGCCAAGGCGCTAAATCCGACCAATCAGCCAGGGACTGAATAGCCACTTGATAGGCTGCTGGGTAGGCTAACCCAGTCTTGAGCGCATCTTGAATGCCCTTGTCGATATGAGCCTGATGCTGAGCTTCCCAAGCTAAGAAGTCCTTAAGCTGAGCAATCTGGGCACTTTCTGTTCCAAAGACAATCCGCTCCACACCTAACTTGGCTAAGATAGCCATCCCATGTCGACCAAAGTAATCCGCTGACTGCAAACTTGCTAGGGTCGGCAATTCAATCACTAAATCAGCCCCCGCGGCTACTGCAGCCTGAGCCCGATGCCATTTGTCTATGATGGCAAACTCACCGCGTTGGACCACATTACCGCTCATCAAAACCAGAATCTGGTCCTGAGGAAAGTGTTGCTTGACCCAGTCCAGTTGGTAGGCATGACCCCGATGTAGGGGATTATACTCCGCCAAAATTCCTATCAGGGCCATGGTCTAGCCTCCTTTCCTGACTCTTTACTTACTAGCACGGAAGAACCAACGGTCAGCCGTCTGCCCTTCCTGATAATAGGCCTGGCCGAAGTCCACTAGTACTTCTACCTGGCTAAAGCCAGCTTCTCTCAGCGCTGACTGGTACCAAGCTAAGGGATAGGTTCTTTCTTCTAAGTTGACGTCTGTCCTTTGATAATGGCTCCCGACTTGTTCAAAGACTGTCAGATAGTGTTGGACACTTAATTGATCCAAGTCCGACTCACTATCCCACAACAAGGCATAGCGGTCGTCACTATCAAAGTAAGAAAAACCATCAAAATTCTCAATTTGTTGCGGCGACCAAACGTCAAACAAAAGTTGCCCCCCTGGAGCCAATCGCCCAAATAACTCTTTCAAGGCTTTGGCCACCTGGTCAGGGCCTTCTAAGAAACAAAGCGAGTCAGCATAGCAGGTGATAAGATCATAATCTTGGTCTAAGGCACTTAAGTCCAATAGATCTGCTACCAGATAGGCTGAATTCTCACTGTTGCCTGGCTCTTCCTTGGCTACCTTAATCATGGCCGGGTCGTAGTCAAATCCTAAGATTTGGCCACAGAAAGGGGCCAAAAGCTGAGTGAACCAGCCCGTCCCACAGGCAGCATCTAAAACCTTGCCTGGCGCTTGATCCCGGCTGGTCAATGTAAAGTCTAACCAGCGCTCATAGATTTCTAAATCATTGAAGTGGTCGTAGACATGAGCTATTTGACTGAAGTTACCGGCGCTCATTGAGCACTAACCCAGGCGCTGACATCCACTAATGGCGCGTCACGCCATAATTTTTCTAAATTGTAGTGGTCGCGTTCAGTGTAATGGAAGACATGGATAATAACTTCTACTAAGTCAATCAGAACCCACTTACCACCGTCTTTACCTTCGACGTTCTTGACTTCAAGGCCTTCCTTGTGGGCTGCCTCTACGACGGAGTCTACAATGGCATCCAATTGTTTATCGTTACGGGCATGTGTGACTACAAAGTAGTCAGCGATAGGGGTCACATTGCGCACATCTAAGGCCACAATGTCTTGGGCTAAACGGTCATCGGCTGCCCGGACGGCTAATTCTAAAATTTCTAAAGCTGTTTTTGTCATAGGTTCCTCCTAAATTCCCTCTTGGCACCAGCGGTTGTAGATTTCTACCGCTCCATCAAAGAGAGTTTTTTCCTTTTCAATTAAATAAGTTAATGTGCGTTTCATTTTGTACCAGCATGCCACGTTCAAATCAGTTGCAGCAAGTTCCCGAGCTACTTCAACTCCTGGAAAATCGCGGCCTGGTTCCATGTAGTCAGCTAGATAAAGAATCTTGCCGATTAAATCAAATTGATACCAGCCCACAGTGTGGCCAGCCACCGCTTCTAGGATGCGACGGTCAGTCACACCATAGCGGTCCAAGAGGATTTGAGCTGCGGCTGGACCATGCAGAATGTTACTGCCCTCTTGACTTAAATCCACTTGCGGCCAAAAAGTCTGAGCCAGGACACGAGCCTGCTCCACATCCAAGTCTTTGGCATAGTCATGAGCTAAAGCTGCAATGCTGACCGCTTCGGCATCCGCTCCATAGCATTCAGCCAATTCAATAGCCGTCTGCTCCACCCTCAGAACGTGCTGATAACGTTTGGGCTTGATACGTTGAGCCAAATCATCTAAGAAGGCCTGACGATTGGTATTCCAATAAGTCATGTCTACCTCCCCCTATGCTCGACCAAAGGCCGTTTTGTAGAGCCCTTGCGCATCAATGTAAGCAGCCACCGCCTCAGGCACCTGATAGCGAATGCTTTGATCACAGAAGACCCGCAAACGAATATCGGTTGAACTGACAGGCAAGGTTGGGGCTTCTACCCAATCAACCGGCCACTCGGTCTCGGGCATAGGCGTCCCGACTGGCTTTTGCGCCACAAATTGGACTAGCTCAGCCAATTGCTCAATCTGATGCCATTTATGTAATTTCTGGGCTCGGTCTGCTCCCATCAGGTAATAGAACTGAGCGTCTGGGAAGAGGCGACGGAAATAACGCATGGTATCGACTGTAAATAACTTATCCCCGTGCAAAAGTTCATAAGGCTGAATTTTGAAGAAGGGATTATCCTGAATGGCCAGTTGTACCATCTTGAGCCGATGAAGGACGGGCACATCTGTCCCCTCTTGCTCGTAGTGACGCTTGGCTACCGGCATGAACCAGACTTCGTCTAATTCCAATTCCTTCCCCACCTGCTCAGCTAGTAACAAATGGCCCAAATGTGGTGGGTTAAAGGCCCCACCCAGTATGCCAATGCGTTTAGGCCCCTGAACCTGCACTTCTTGAGCCAGGCTAGTCAAGGTCTTGCCTAGGGTTTCCGTTTGTGTCATCATGCGATCACCTCTTTGAATGATTGGCTTAAGTCAGCCCAAGTATGGGCATGGTCTTACTTGATTTTCTTAAGATCAGCAGATAATTTCTGATATTTGGCAATATGAGAAGGTCGGTAGAGCACGCCTGTGTGGCCGATAACCTGAACCGCATGGGCATCGAGGGCATAGGCAATCTCTGCCGTCACTTCCCGAATTTCTTCTTCGCTATTCTGCAGGACCTTAAACTTAATTAGTTCCCGCTTTGTCAAGGCCTGATCCACCTGATCAAGGAAAGTTTGGCCTAGACCTTCTTTGCCCATCTGAAAAATTGGTTTTTCGTGATGAGCAATCTTTTTAAGATGGTTAACTTGTTTCTTGTTAAGTGATGTCACTTGCTTGTTCCTCTTGTCTTTCTTAAATAATAGCGTCTCGAACGGTCACTGCTACCCCTTTGGGTACCCAAACCGTCACACGGACAGGCCGATTCACGCTGAACCAACCTAGACCTGAGATGGCCACATCTTGGTCTTGACTGAGGCTTAATTCCTTAGCCACTAGGTCAGGGAAATCAGCAGCTTCTTCTTCGCTAGGTGGGCTTAGTAAGCCGCCTTTGTGTTGGGCATAGAAGGCATCTGCCTTGTCCAACTTGGTACGGTGTAGGTAGCAGTCCTTAGAGACATAATAGGTAAAGGAGGTTCGTTCCCCTTTTTCAAAATCAACTCGTCCAACACCCGCTAAGAAAATTGTCTGACCCGCATTAAGCTGGAAAGTCATAGGTTTGAAAGGCTTACTTGGCAAGAGCTTACGCATGGCCTCCCGAGACAGATAATGGGCTAGTTGGGTTCGGTGGATAATCCCTGGCGTATCAATAATAGCGTGATCAGGCGTCAAGGGAATATGAATCATATCCAAAGTCGTACCTGGATGATTGGAGGTCGTTATAATCTGCCCCTCTCCACCATAATGGGCTAGAAGCTGATTAATCAGCGTAGACTTACCCACATTGGTAACACCCACGATATAAATATTACGGTCATGGATATTGGCTTCAATCAATTCCAGCAGTTCGGTTAGGGTATGGCCCTTATGGGCGCTCCCAAGGATAATATCTTGTGGAAAGAGCCCATTGTCAGCCAAAATGCCTTTGAGCCAATGCTTGACGCGATTCTGACGGGTCACCTTAGGTAGTAAGTCGAATTTATTCCCGAAAACTACAAAAGGTTGGTTGCCAATAAAACGAGCCAAGCCATGGATTAGACTGCCTTCGACATCGAAGATATCTAAGACATTGATAATCAAGGCATCATCATGGGCAATTTCGCTGAGCTTGTCTAGGAAGACTTGGTCAGGAATTTGCAGGTCTTGTAATTCATTGTAGTGGCGCAACTTAAAGCAACGTTGGCAGTAAAATTGCCCTTTTTCTAAGCCCTTAGCTAAGGCAGATGCTGGTAAATAACCGGCCTGTTCAGAATCCTGACTCTGAATGGTAGCCCCACAGCCGATACATTGGTAGTGTTCCTCAGTCAAGTTGATCCCCCCAGTCCCCTTTGCGTTTAATGCCTACTAACTTAAGCGCAAGTCGTTCAATAGCCCGGTTTGCCCAAGTATAGAAGTTATCGTTGCGAGCGATTGGTTTGACCAAGATGCTAGCCATTTTAGCTCGGTTAGCCCCGATAATATCGGTCATGATTTGGTCGCCAATCATGATAGTATTAGCCTGACTAGTTCCCAAGGCATCCAAAGCCAGCTGGAAATTCTTACGGCGAGGTTTGAGTGCGCCGGCCTTGTAGGGAATGCCTAGCGGCTCAGCCACCTTGGCAACTCGCTCCACCTTATTGTTAGATAAGATATAAATCTTAACACCGGCTTGCGTCATACGGCTAATCCAATCTGCCATTTCTTCTGTATAGTTCATATTATTCCAAGCAATGACGGTATTATCTAGGTCAATAATGGCCGCCTCATAGCCCCGCTTGAGCAGGTCTTGGGGCTGGATATCATAGACCGAGTTAATGGTCCAACTTGGCGTTATGTAGCGTTTCATTCACACATTGCTCCTTTAAAGTCTATCACTTCCATTATAGCATAAGAAAGCCCGCTCGTCCTTGATTTCGTCGGCTTTAATCAAACCTTAAGCTTCTACTTGAGGCTAGCAGCAAATTAAAAGAGGCTAGGAGCCATGGCCCTAACCTCTTTGTCTCATTTATTAACCTAACATCTCGAAAATTTCGATTGCTACTAGGTCGATGTCATCGTATTGGAAGACAGACCCAGATTGGTGGTCAGTCAGTTCAAAGGTGTCGCTTTCTTTTACATAAGCAACTTGGCATTTTTCCACGCCTTCAATCTCGAAGCGGCGTACTTCTACATCACTTTCGGTATGGGTCATAGCTTCTAAACGTTGGATAATCCCATTTAATACTGAACTTTTCATAGTTTCACTCCATTCTTAACTCTGCTGCCCATTGCGCTACGATTTCTCGCCATGAGGCAAAGTCTGGACAACATTCCTCAAACTACAATGTTATCATATCTTACTTTCAAGCTAGACGCAAGTTTCTCACTCAGATTGCCACCATAATTTGATGAGTGCCTGAGTCCCATCCTCTTCATGACCCGCTGCACAGAGTTTATCATAGAGTTGCCAAGCCAGACTGGTAGCTGGTAAATCCAAGCCCATAGCCTTTGCCTCATTCAAGGCAATACCTAAATCTTTTTTGAAGTGCTTAGCGAAGAAGCCTGGTGAATAGTCTTGTCGCAAGATACGAGGTGCATAATTGGCCATGGACCAGTTGGATGCACTGCCTGCCCCAACGGTCTCTAAGACCGAATCAAGGCTTAAGCCCGCTGCCTTAGCATAGACCAACATCTCAGTCATCCCCGTCATGGTCCCAGCAATCATGATCTGATTGGCCATCTTAGTGTGTTGACCAGCACCGGGACCACCTTGGCGCTTAATGGTCTTTCCCATCACTTCCAAGTAAGGTAAAACACGCTCATAGCTCGCCTTGGCTCCGCCTACCATAATGGTCAAGCGAGCCTCTCTAGCTCCCAAATCGCCACCTGATACTGGCGCATCTAAGGCTTCAACACCCAGTTCTTGGGCTTTCTCAGCAATTTTAACTGCTAATTGAGGGGTAGATGTGGTCATATCCACGAAACAACTACCCGGATGGGCACCGGCAAAGAGGCCCTCTGGACCAAAATAGGTGCTCTCAACATCCTGAGGATAGCCTACAATCGTAAAAACTAGGTCACAAGCCTGGGCTAGCTCTTTGGGCGTATCCGCCCATCGGGCACCCGCCTGCAACAAGGGCTCCGCCTTAGCTTTTGTCCGTGTATATAAGGCTAGCTGATAACCCGCGCCCATCAAGTGACGCGCCATCGCGGCCCCCATAACACCTAGACCAATAAATCCAACGCTTGCCATCTGCTTAACCTCCCATCAGCTGCTTGTAGCGATACTTAACGCCGGCCACAACTTTGTTTAGGCCACTACTCCGCTTACGACGTTTGTTTTGCTTAATCACTTCCTCATAGAAGTCTGCTACTTGCTGTTCAAAATGCTCGAGCGACAGCGGATAAAGCAATTGGCGGTCAATATTTGGCCGGAAACCGGCCTCCATCTTAGCCAAATAATCTAAGATGGCTCGATCAAAATCTTCAAAATCTTCGAACAAGGCGCCAAAATTCTCGTTAGTCATAATTCCAGCCAAGTAATCATTGCGCTTGGCAATAATCGGTAGACGGTTGGCAAAAGCCTCTAAATAGGTCAACCCTTGCGACTCTGACATGCTGGCATTGATATAGAGGTCCGCCATTTGGTAATAAGCAGAGACTTGGCTGTGTTCTACCTCACCGACAAAGATAGGCTTAATGCCTAAATCCTTTGCCTGTTGCTCCAATACTGGGCGTTCTGGCCCCTCGCCTACAATGACTAATTTGGCTTGCGGTAACTTATCCAGGACTCTCGGATAGACCTCCAAGACTGCCGCGATATTTTTTTCCTTGGACAAACGAGAGAGAGAGAGAAGCACGATATCATCTTGGCTCAAACCTAATTTCTGGCGCAAGCTTTGACGGCCTTCCGGATTGTAATCTGGAATCTCAACCCCAGTTGGAATAACTCGGATAGGCGCCTTAATGCCATAAGACGTCAAGGTGTCCTTGGTCATGAGGCTAGGGGCAATCACCCCATTTCCTTGGTCACAGAAGACCTTGGATAAGACCTTAACTGTGCCAGGGCGGATTAACTTGCCGTTGAGAATATAGTGGGTATAGTTTTCATACATGGTGTGGTAGGTATGGATAGTCGGAATTTTGAGACGGCTTGCCACATAACGGCCCGCTAAACCCAGGCTGAATTCCGTATGGGTATGGACCAAATCCAATTGATAATTACGGGCAATCTTAAGGCAGCGCTCGAAACCTGAATAGGCCACCCGCCGATCCTCAAAACTTACAAAAGGCACACTAGGCAGACGCACAACGCCTGGTTCTGGCCTCGCATTGGGATCAGTTGTAGTGAAGATAATGACTTCATGTCCTTGGCGAACCAACTCATCCCTTAGGAGCTTAACTGAAGTCGATACCCCACTCACTTGCGGAAAATAGGTATCCGTAAAAAAGCCAATATTCATTCGATGTTTCACCTACTTTGCTAATGTCTACTCTTATTATAAAGAATTTTGAACTAGAATTAAACCCTAATCCCTTGTTACAGGACTAGCAGTCTGGTTTTAGGCCCCTCCGGCAGGATTTTTAGGTAGAAATCATGTGCTTGATCTTGAGCATAATAGAGACTAGGCACTTGGATTTGAGCCACTTCCTGCCCTGCTTCAAAGCTTACCTGGTATTGGGCGTCCTCATAAACGCGTCCATGTACACCAGTCCCAGGTTCAGTGGCGATTTTAACCTTAAGTACCTGACTCAAATCCCCCTGTCGAAGCAAGGTCACGGTCAAAGGTTGACCTTTAACTCCCTCATAGCAAGTTTGCCCAAAAGTCACTTTATTTGATGTTTGCTGAGCCTTGGCTTGATCTGGCCAACGGTGGATTGCCAAGCCACTCAGGATAGGTGCCGCTTGCGCCCGATCCATAACCAGTCGCAAGCGCTGAGTCTGAACTAGTGGCCCTTTAACTAGTCGACGATAGCCTAGGGTCTGACCTTGTGCAAATGGTTGCCACTGGCCTGTTTGATCTAAGTAGTCGATGTGAAAGGCAGACACCCGTTGACCATACTGAATGGCTTCTTGAATTTGGACTAGGTCCAAGCTAGCAACTTGAGGTAGGACTAACTCTAGCACGTTATCATGGCAAACAGAAGCCTGCCAAAGACCCGATTGATCTAGTAATTGATTCTGCGACTGTCCATTGCTATCTAGGACTTGGCCACCTGCTAAGTAATTAGTCTCATAAAGGGACTGCCGCGCAATCTGGAAATCTCGTAGAACCTTAATATCTGCCTCTGCAAACTGACCTCGCCGATCAGGTGGAATATTAAGTAGCAGTGGGCTCCCTTTGCCAACCGAATGAAGGTAAATATCCATCAGTTCGGCCACTGACTTTGGCTGCTGATTATCATGATAGAACCAGCCTGGGCGGATGGAAACATCCACCTCAGCCAAGGAGTAGAGATCACCTTCAGGATCCCCATGATTGAGGTAATCAACATCCCCCTGCCGTAGACAGTCAGCCTTAACCTTCTGCCAGAGTGGGTCACCACCATAGCCTCGTTCATTACCTACCCAGCGCAGAGCAGTCGGTTCTGTTGAAAAGATTGCGACAGGATAACCTTGCGATTCAATATAGTCGAACCAGCGCTTGAAATCATAAGTCACGGCCTGGGCCCCTTCGCCACGCGCGCCATCTAACCAGACTTCAACAAAGCGTCCTTTATAGCCGTATGCTGGATTCTCGAACAACTCTTGTAATTGCTTAAAGTAATAGTCGTTATAGGCCTCTTGGCGGTCAACATGATAATCAGGATGGTGGGCATCCCAAGGCGATAGATAGAAGCCAAGGGGCAACCCATAGCGATTGGCTGCAGCCGATACCTCAGCCAAGACATCCCCCTGTCCTAGTCGCCAGGGACTAGCTTTGACACTGTGGTCCGTATAGGCAGAAGGATAGAGAACAAAACCATCGTGGTGCTTGAGCACCATAATAAGACGTTTGAAGCCTGTTTCCTTGAGCACGCGAACCCATTGGTCAGCATCAAAGTCACTAGGATTAAAGTCTTCTGGTGACTCTGTCCCGGTCCCCCACTCCCGGTCATTGAAAGTATTGGGACCGAAGTGAATAAAGGCTGCTAATTCATCTTGATGATAGGCCCATTGAGCAGGACTTGGGACTGGGCCATGAGGGATAATCGGCTTATGTGTTGCTGACATAAATATCTCCTTTTTAGCCGGGACTAACCCAGCATTTGCAAACTCTTTCTTTCTTATTTTAAACGCATTTCCCTTTCATGACAAGATAGAGCCAAGCAATCTAAATCAGATAGGTAAAAATAGATTCCTACTCCACACAAAAAAGAGGACTGAGATTATTACCCAGTCACTCAGTCTTACAATAGTTCTAAACCTGGTTTTTCATACCAAGGCTGTTGTTGGTTAATATGGTCATAGAACATGATGCCTTTGAGATGGTCTAGTTCATGTTGGACTACAATGGCTTCATAGTCGCGTAGACGGAGCTCATGTTCCTTGCCTTCCATATCTTGGTAGCGCAGGCGGATACGGCGTGGTCGTGGTACCAAGCCTGGTACTTCACGATTAACAGATAGGCAACCTTCACCATCACGCAGAGCCACTTCCTGAACAGAATGGCTGATAATCTTAGGGTTGAAGAGAATCTCACTCAAGAGCGGTTCCGCCTCATTGCCTTCTTCATCATAGCTCATAATATGAACTGCAAAAATTTGCTTGGGTAGGTTAATCTGCGGAGCGGCTAAGCCCACACCAGCACGAAGACCGTATTTCTCGGCAATCTCAGGATTTTGGCTATTAACCAAAAATTCATGCATAGCCAAGGCAGTCTCCTTGAGCTCGTCAGTCAAAGGAAATTCTACAGCTTCCGCAGCTTGGCGTAGGGTAGGATGTCCTTCTTCAATAATATCTTGCATTGTAATCAATGCGTCTCCTCCTCTCGGTCTTGCTGGCGACGACGATAACCCTGCAGGTGATAGTCGCCAGTATTTTCATCATAGTCGAATTTAGTCACTAGGAGTTCTTGACGCATGCCCGCCACCTTATAGGCTTCATGGGCAGGAATGCGCTGGTCAACCCAGTCAGCATCTGCCATCAACAGCTTCCAGATTTCCCGCTTCAAACGATCAATATGACTAGGTTCATAGGCAGAGATGGCGATACTTGGAAAGGCCGTCGCATGAACTGACTGACCTGGAGCCAAACAATCAATCTTATTGTAGACTGTTAGGACTGGCAAGTGCCCATATCCCAACTCCTTAATAATCCGTAAAACAGTCTGTTCATGCAAGGTCTGAGCGGGATCTGAGGAATCTACTACGTGCAGTAGCAAGTCCATGCCCCCAATTTCTTCCAAGGTTGACTTAAAAGCATGAATGAGTTCTGTCGGCAACTCTTCAATGAAGCCAACCGTATCCGTCAAGGTAAAGCGGTCCTCCCCCTTAAGGGGCATACGCCGAGTCAATGGGTCCAAGGTCGCAAAGAGTTGGTCTTGGACGTAGGTCTCTGACTGGGTCAACTGGGTTAGCAAGGTAGACTTTCCAGCGTTGGTATAACCCACCAAACCGACTTGCCAGTGACCACCCTGAGCTCGCCGTGAACGGGTTCGCTCACGATGGGCGGCAATATCAGCTAACTCCTCTTTAACGTGGTGAATGACGCTACGAATATGGCGACGATCACTTTCCAACTTGGTTTCACCAGGCCCTCGGGTCCCAATCCCACCGCCTTGGCGAGACAAATGCTTACCTTGGCCGTAGAGCCGTGGCAGGAGATAGTTATACTGGGCTAGTGCCACCTGGAGTTTCCCCTCGCGACTTCGTGCCCGCATGGCAAAGATATCCAGAATTAGCTGAACTCGATCGATGACCTGAACCTTGAGGCTGGCTTCCAGTTGGCGGTTCATGCTAGGTGTCAGAGCATTCAGACTAATGACTAAATCTATCTCACGGGCTTCTACTAGGGCAGCAATCTCTTCTAGTTTCCCGCTCCCGACAGCCGTTCGGCCATCTAACTTAGGCAACTTCTGGGTGACTACTTCAATGACCTGGCCACCTGCTGTCTCCGTTAACGAGGTCATTTCATCTAAGATTACTTGAAATTGTTCCGGGCTATATTGATCCGTCTGAACGGCCATGACTAGGACGCGTTCAGGGCCAACTTGTAAGTCTATCATAGGGTCCCTCCTTTCTCTGCCTGCTTATCTAATAAATTTTGAACTAGGCTAGTCGCCTGGGCCAAAGCCGTCTCATAGTCACTAGCATCCAGCCAGTGAGTGCCCTGGATACGATTGCGGAACCAGGTTAGTTGACGCTTAGCATAGCGCCTAGAATTTTGCTGAATAGCGGCAATAACTGCCTCACGGTCGGTCATGTCCCCTGCCAAATATGGCCACCATTCCTTGTAGCCAATACCTTGTACGCTTGGCAACAACTGGCCCTGCGCTACTTGGTAGAGATGACGAACTTCCGCTTCCAGCCCCTGCACCACCATGGCTTGAACTCGAGCATTAATTCGCTCGTAGAGTTGGCCACGGGGGCGATCTAAGGCTAGAATACAGGTCTCATAACGTGCTTGGGCGGTCTCATGCTGACTCTGGTCGGAGAATTTTTGCCCCGTCACCTGCATAACTTCTAGGGCCCGCAAGAGGCGACGATGATTTTGAATTGGAATCTTAGACGCTGCGAGTGGGTCTTGTGCTAACAACTCAGCATAGAGGACCTGAGCTCCTTCCGTCTCTAGCCGTTGCTCGAGGGCTTTACGGATGAGCGGGTCATGGCTAGCCTTGCCACCGAACTCTAAATCATAAAGTAGACCTTCTAGATAAAGGCCTGAGCCACCAACCAAAATTGGCAGGACACCACGAGCATGGCAATCCCTAATCAAGTTCTGGGCTAAAGCCTGAAACTGGCTGGCATCATAATCCTGGTCTACATCCAGAAAGTCCAAGGCATGATGAGGCACACCCTGCATCTCTTCTAGCGTCACCTTACCCGTCCCAATATCCAAACCGCGATAAAATTGTAGGCGATCGCCATTAATGATCTCGCCCCCAAAGCGCTTGGCTAGGTCAATACTGAGTTGGGTTTTGCCAACAGCGGTAGGCCCTCCAATGACGATTAAGGGAGCCGCTAATCTAGTCATGGCAAGCCTCCCCTTGGTCTCGCACTACAAGCGCAGCAGCTGGCGTGTCGGTCATAATGGCTTCTAAGTGTCCATCTTGGGCCAAGCTTGCATAATGCGCCCAATCAGCCGGATCATTGACTGTCCATAGACGGATAGGCCACTGCTTGAACTGAGCTCGCAGATCCTCATCTTGGTAAAGTTGTCGATCCAAGTGAATAGCCGTCGGCTCTAGGGCTGGTAAATGCGACAAATAAGGCAAGTGAGCTTCCTCTACCAAGGCAGCAAGCTTTGCCCCTGGGGCTAGCGCCTTAAGGCGTTGGAGCGTATACCAATTAAAACTAGAATAGACGATGTCAAAATCTGGTGCCAGTTCCTCCACTGTGGCTAAAACAGCTACTTCGATGCCAGGATAGTCCTTTTGGTCAGTTTTGAGTTCTAGATTCAATGTCCCCTTAAAATCCAAGTCTCGCAATAAGTTCAGTAATTCTGGTAGACTAGGTATTCGATCTTGAGTCACACGGCCATCGGAAAAACGCAGTCGTGCGGCTTGAATCTGGGCCAAGGTTAAATCACTGACCTCACCCTGGCTATCCGTGGTTCGGTCTAATTGCTCATCATGGATTACAAGGAGGGCCCCATCTGCCGTCAAGTGCAAGTCGCATTCGATACCATCTGCACCCGCTGTCACGGCGTCTCGGAAGGCGGTTAAGCTGTTTTCGACAGCCTGAGCTTGATTGCCACGATGGGCGTAAATCTTCAACATGGCTTAGTCCTCCTCGCCTAGTTTGGCATGATGGGCCTGCAACTGACGACGTAAATCTTGGGCCATTTGCAGGGATGCCGGCGTTAAGACCTTACCAGACATCATGCTGGCGATGGCTTCTATACGACCTTCCTCATTCAATGCCTGCACGCGAGTACGCGTACGCTCATTCTCAACAACTTTTTCAATGTAAAGATGTTGGTCAGCACTGGCAGCTACTTGAGCCAAATGGGTAATACAGAGCAGCTGGTGATGCTGGGCAATGCCTTGCATCTTCTCCGCAATGGCCTGAGCAACCCGACCTGATACCCCTGTATCAATCTCATCAAAGACCAAGGTCATATCCATCATTCCTTGGCTGAAGACCCGTTTGAGGGCCAACATAAAGCGAGACAACTCGCCACCTGAAGCAATCTTAACCAGGGGCTTCATGGCTTCACCAAGGTTGGTAGTCGCATAAAATTCTACCTGACTTAAACCTTCGGCACTTAAGCGCTGTGCATCAGGCAGTAGACTAGCTAGGCTAGAGTCACTACCCAAGCTCGTAAAGTCCACTTGGAATCGCGCATTGGCCATATACAAATCGGCCAGTTCTGCTTCAATCGCTGCTACTAGGTCCTGTGCTTCCCGGCGTCGGCCTTGGTCTAGGGCCTGACCAGCCGCCAGACAGTCATGGTAAGCGACCGTTAAGTCCTTAACTAGACGCTCTGTATACTGTTCCTGGTGTGTGAGCTGGTAAATTTCTTCGCTAATAGCATCAAAATAGGCCAATAGCTGAGCTTCATCCATGCCATATTTACGGGTCAGTTGACCTAATTGGCTGAGACGCGCTTCCAATTCATCAATGGCTTGATCATTGTCTACTTCCTGGTTGCTGACCGCTAGTTGGTGGGCTACTTCTTCTAGTTGATAGTAGAGATCTTGCAGTTGGGCCGCCAAGGCCGGATAGCTAGAGTCGTAGCTGGCTACTTCCTCTAAGGCTGCTTGGGCTTGGCTCAGTTGCGTCAAGGCGCTAGTGTCAGCTTCCGATAGCAAATGATTAACCGTCGCCAATGCTTGGCCAATCTTCTGACTGTTTTGTAGACGCCGACTTTCCTGTTCTAACTGGGCCATTTCCCCAGCGACTAAGTTAGCGGCTTCTAATTCTTGCAACTGAAATTCTAAGAAGCTTAAGCGTTGGCGTTTGTCACTTCCTTCCTGCTGACTGGCCAGCCAGTCCTTACGTAGCTGGTCATAGCGCTCGAAGGCAGCTTGATAAGTTTGTTTTAGCTGATTTAGGCGCTCGCCCGCAAATTGGTCCAACTGACTGAGATGGAATTGCTTATTAAGCAAGGCCTGGTGCTCATTCTGGCCATGAATATCGACAAGGTAATAGCCAATTTGCTTAAGCAAAGACACGTTAGCCAACTGACCATTAACCCGAACGGTATTCTTGCCTTGGCGGTTAAGCTCACGACGTATAATCAGGTCCTCCTGGTCCTCAAGCTCCAAACCAAAATCTGCTAATTGTGCTAACAGTGGTTCAGGAGCTGGCGACATAGAAAAGAGACCCTCCACTACCAGTTTATCGGCACCTTGCCGGATTAAATCGTTGGTCCCACGACTGCCCATAAGCAAGCTAAGGGCATCAATAATTATCGATTTCCCAGCCCCAGTCTCCCCTGCTAGAACGGTCATTCCCATCTCTAAATCCAGGGTCACATGGTCGATAATGGCAAAATTTTCAATGTTGAGACTCCGTAACATAATCGGGCCTCCTTTCTTGTCTAAACTCTTTTATTCAAAGGTTGTATGTGCGGCTTCCACCACACCGGCTAAGTCCACCTGCTTCCAAGAGTCATTGGCTAGGTCTTGGTCGTTAGTCAGATAGGCCAAAAATTCGATATTGCCTTCGCCACCGGTAATAGGCGAGAAGGTCAAATCACGTACACGATAACCCAAGCCACAGGCATAGGACAAGATTTCCTTGAGGACATCTAAGTGTACCGCTGGATCCTTCACGATCCCCTTCTTACCCACGCGCTCCTTACCGGCCTCAAATTGCGGCTTAATTAGCATGAGGACGGTGCCTCCTGGCGCTAAAATAGGCACCAGAGGTGGCAGAATTAAACGTAGGGAGATAAAGGAGACGTCGATTGAGGCCACGCTTGGTTGCCCTTCTTGAAATTGGTCAGGCTGGGCATAACGGAAGTTTTCCCGCTCCATGACAATAACCCGAGGATCTTGGCGTAGGGAATAGGCTAGTTGGTTGTAGCCGACATCTAAGGCATAGGACTTGGCTGCACCAAATTGGAGGGCCGCGTCCGTGAAGCCACCTGTCGAAGCTCCAATATCTAGGAGGATTTGGTCAGTCATATCAATGTCAAAGACCTTAATGGCTTTTTCTAACTTAAGACCACCACGACTGACATAAGGTAGCGTCTTGCCCTTAATGTGAAATACTTTGGAGGCATCCACTTTCTCACCGGGCTTGTCATAACGTTGGTTCTGGCTGTCATAGATTTGCCCTGCCATAATCAAGCGACGTGCTTGTTCGCGCGATTCGGTCAGACCACTCTGAACAACCAGTTTATCAATGCGTTCCTTTTTCATAGCTGCTCCTTTTACTTAGCAGAGGGTAGGGTTAAATAATCCAAGATTCCTCCCAGAATCTGATAAGGGCGGCCACTCTCTTTAGCTAAGTCCTCTAAAACTTGGCTAGCTGCGCTAACCTCTACTGCCAAGGCATCCTTGGCTCCTTGGAGGCCCAAAAGACTTGGATAGGTAGATTTGGTTAGGGCTTGATCCGCCTGAGTGACTTTACCTGTCACTTCTTGACTTCCTAAAACATCCATTAGGTCATTGTGAATCTGATAGGCTAAGCCAAAGTGACGACCAAACTGACGCAGGGCTTGGCAAGTGCTCGCATCCGCCCCACCGATAATAGCCCCTGCCTCTAAAGCAAAACGGAATAGGGCACCTGTCTTCTGATCATGAATCTGCTTCAAGCCCTGGTAGTCAACCGGCGTCTGTTCTGCTTCAATATCCCCTACTTGGCCAGCCACCATGCCCCAAGAACCCGCTGCTTGACTGAGTTGGTCAATCAGGGCTAGCTTGGTCCGGTCATCCAAGAGGTCATCTGAAACCAGAACTTGGAAGGCATCTGTTAAGAGGGCATCCCCAGCCAAAATAGCTAGACCCTCGCCAAAGCGCTTATGGTTGGTGGCTTGCCCTCGACGTAGGTCATCGTTATCCATGGCCGGTAAATCGTCGTGAATCAGGGAATAGGTGTGAATATACTCTAAGGCGATGGCTGTCTTAAGGCCACATTTGACTAGGTCTTCTGATTGAATAGCCAAAACCGCCAAGAGCATGACTGGACGCAGGCGCTTGCCCCCATTTTTGAGGGAGTAGCGCATGGCTTCAATCAGACGAGGAGGTGTTAAGTGATAACGTGTCTGTTGGTCCAGGCTCCGTTCGAAAAGCTGACGCAGGGTATCGAGTTCTAAGAAGTTCATTGGACATCCTCATCTAGGACAAAATCGCCCTCTTCTGCCATCATGTTGGCGACTGTTTCTTGAGCATCATGGAGGGTCTTTTGGCAGTATTGGGTTAATTCTACCCCCTGCTTAAAGGCATCCAGAGCTTGGGTTAGAGGCAATTCGCCTCGTTCAAGTTGTTGTACAATGGTATCTAATTCAGCTAGAGCTGCTTCGAAACTCTCAGGCTTTTTCTTTTTTGTTGCCATGTTTTTTTCCTTTCTGAGCGCTAATGGTTTGAACTTGAGCGGTGGCTTGACCATCTTGTAAGGTTACATCGATGACCTGACCAACTTGAAGTTGCTGGACTGATTTCACCGCTTCTTGCTTGTCTTCGATAATGGCATAACCCCGCGCCAGAATCTTGAGCGGGCTATAGGCCTCTAGGAGCTGGCTATAACGAGCCAACTCTCCTTGATAATGTTGACTGGTCTGAGCCATAGCCCGTTGCAACTGATGACCTAGGCGGGCTAGCCGCTCTCCTTCCAGATGCAAACGACCGCTTGGCCCCTGGGCTTTAAGACGAGTGGATAGGAGAGCCAGGCCTTGAGTCTGCCCCTGCAGATAAGACGACTGAGCACGTAACAAACGCTCCTTGATGAGGTCCACTTGCTGCATATAGGCTTGGTAAAGCCGCTCGGGTTCCCGGAAAATATAGACTTCCTGATAACGACGGAGTTGGGTTTGCTTATGTTGAATCCGGCTTAGCATGGATTGAGCCAAACGGGTTCGACTTTCTTCCAACTTGAGATAGACTTGACTTAATTCCTCAGCTGCCATTTCAGCTGCTGCGGTTGGTGTCGGAGCACGTAGGTCCCCCACTAAGTCAGCAATGGTGGTATCTGTCTCGTGGCCGATGGCTGTGATGACCGGCAAGGGACAGGCTAGAATGGCCTGAGCCACGATTTCCTCGTTGAAGGGCCAGAGGTCTTCAATGGCCCCGCCCCCACGCGCTAGAATCACGGTATCAAAAGCCGCTTGCTTGGCCTTGAGCCGTTCAAAGGCTGCGACAATTTCGCCGCTGGCTTCCTTACCCTGAACGCGGGTAGGGAAAACTACCACTTGGGCAATAGGATAGCGTCGTTTGAGGGTGGTCACAATATCTCGGATGACGGCCCCACTTGGACTGGTAATGACTGCAATCCGCCGTGGAAAACGGCGCGGTTGCTTCTTAGGCAAATCCAAGAGACCCGCTTGCTTAAGCTTGGCCTTAAGTTGTTCTAGGGCCAGATAGAGGGAGCCCACGCCGTCCGGTTGCAGCGACTCAAGCGTCAATTGGTAGGAACCACTGGGCTCATAGATGGAAACCCGACCCACTGCTAAGACCTTCATGCCCTCTTCTAACTTGAAAGGCAGCTTACTAAAGGCCTGCTTAAACATGGTGACGTTGATTTTAACATTGTCTTCCTTAAGGCTGAAGTATTGGTGGCCTGTCCGCAAGCGGAAGTTAGAAACCTCCCCTACTACATAGACTTTCTGCAGGTAGGGGTCCACATCGAACTTGCGCTTGAGATAGCGGGTCAGGGCCTTGACACTGAGATAGTCCTTTTGTGTATCGGTCACTGACTAGGCCTCCTCCTGGCTCAAGAAGGTCAAGGGATCTAAGTTTTGTTGTTGGCAGGCACAAGTAAAGGTCTGTTCCATCAACATAGCTACCGTCATAGGGCCAACTCCACCAGGAACTGGTGTGATGTAGCTAACCTTATGAGCTACAGCTTCAAAATCCACATCCCCTACTAGCTTACCAGACATGAGCCGGTTAATCCCAACGTCGACTACTACTGCGCCCTCCTTGAGATGGTCTGGTCCAATTAAATGGGCCTGGCCAGTCGCTACAATCAAGATATCCGCATAACGGGTATAGTGTCCTAAGTCCTGGGTCTTGGAATTGCAGACTGTCACAGTGGCCCCGCGGTTAATCAGCATGATAGAAATAGGCAAGCCCACAATTTGGCTACGACCTACGACAACCACATTCTGACCTTGCAAAGGAATCTGGGCATTCTCTAAGAGCCGCACAATGCCTTTTGGCGTACAAGGATAGAGGTCTGTATTGTCTTCAACGACCCGTCCCATGGTCAGGGGGTGGAAACCATCTACATCTTTCTCTGGATCAATTAGGTGCATAGCTGACAATGGATCTAAATGCTCAGGCAGAGGCAATTGTAATAAGAGCCCATGGGTCTGAGGATCCTGATTGTGAACCTTAATGGTCCGCTCCAATTCTTCTTGGCTAATATCTGCTGGCAAGAGTACCCATTCGAAGGCATAGCCAATTTCCAAGGCGCGTTTTTGCTTCTGGCCAACATAGACCTTGCTGGCAGGATCTTCCCCTACTGAGATAACGGTCAATTTGGGCTGGGTCCCGGTTTGGGAACGGAAGGCCGCTGTTGCCTGGGATAGCCGGGCGAAAATTGATTGTGAGAGAATTTTCCCATCTAAACGTTGCATGAATACCACACCTTTCGGACCCTAGGGTCACAGACTTTTCCTTCTTATTCTACCATAATTTAAGGGCGCTGTAATGCCATTTTGTCCGAAGGCCTAAAAAGCCAAAAGTGACACTCAGCTGACCTTATCATTAGCTTACGGGATTGGCCTGTTTAAGGCGTTCAATCAAGCAAAAAGCCCACTCCCAAGGGAGTAGGCAATATAATCATTATACAAGTAAAGGCATGAAGAGAGTGGCCAAGCCTAAGAAGCTGAAGAAACCACACACGTCAGTGGCCGTGGTCAGGAAGACGGTTGATACCAAGGCAGGGTCCCCACGGAATTTCTTAACCGCCAAGGGGATGAAGTAACCAAAAATTCCGGCAATGACCATATCTACAATCATAGCTAGGATGATAACCACCCCTAGGTAGACATTACCATACATCAGCATAAGAGCAATAGCAGCCACGCCCCCGGTAATGAGACCGTTGGCGAAACCCGCCCCGATTTCTTTAAGCATACCGCGCCAGTCACCCCAGTCCACTTCGCCCAAAGCTAGGGCACGGACCACAATGGTTACGGTCTGAGTACCGGCATTTCCTCCCATACCAGCTACAATCGGCATGGCAGCCGCTAGGGCTACCATTTGGCTGATGGTATCGGAGAAAAGGTTGATAACGGATGAGGCCAGAAAGGCTGTGAAGAGGTTGATAACCAACCAAGGCAGACGGCGTTTGACGGACTCGAAGACTGGGCTATCTAGCGTTTCTTCCGAGTCCACCCCACCCATCAAGTACATATCTTCTGTGTACTCTTCATTGATGACGTGGATGATATCGTCGTTGGTGATAATCCCCAAAATCCGGTTCTTGTTATTAACGACCGGTACAACTGACAGGTTATACTTGGTAACAATCAGGGAAACTTCTTCCTGGTCCGTCGTCGGCGTCACCGAAATGACGTTAGGGTTAAGAATTTCACTGAGTTTTTGTTGATCGGATTTGGTGAAAATATCGCGGATATCGACTGTCCCTTTGAGTAAGGTTTTGGCATCGACCACGAAGAGGGTCTCGATAACTTCCTTCTCCGGCGCAATCTTACGAATGGTCTCGAAGGCTTCATAAACCGTTAAGTTCTCATTCAAGGCGATGAACTCTGTGGTCATGAGACCACCAGCGGTATCCGGATCGTAGGCCAAGAGTTTCTCTAGGTCATCCGAATCACGATTCTTCATCATGTTCAGGAATTGCTTACGTTGCCAAATGGATAGGTTGCCCAAGATATCCACGATGTCATCCTGGGACATGTAGGTGAAGACATTGAGCATGCGGGCAAATGGCACGGCTTCAACAATCTTAACCTGGAGTTCTTCAGAAATCTGAGTCTCCAGAATCAAGGCCAGGGCCTTGTCCGAGATAAAGCTGACAAACTTGAAAACTTCTTCGTCTTCAAGCTCTTCTAGGGCCAAGGCAATATCAGCCGGGTGGTGTTCCCGAATCATACGGTAAATGGCCTCAGAATGTTCATTTGCTAGGGCTGTTTGAATTTCTTCTACGAGCATAGGGGATTTCCTCCTTTGAGTCTTAGTTTATATTGTCACTCCTTAAGTCGGGACTCACATCGACCAACCCCTTTGCTTCGTTTTTTCCACCCTCTATCATACCATAAGAAGCCCCTCGAGTCAGCCCAAAAGCCAAAGAAAAAACAGTTGGAATTGACTTCCAACTGTCTGCCTTGCATTAAAATTAGCTATTCTGATTTGGTTATAACTTTTTCGCCTTCCAAACCTGAAACTCTCCCCTCATGAAGTTCAATTACACAATCAAAATCAGCTATCTTCTCTTCAGAGATTTGGTGAGTAATGTAAATGACCATCTTGTCCTTCAAGGATAGAATCGTTTCTTCAATTGTTTGGCGATTTGCTTCATCTAAGCCAGCTACCGGTTCATCAAAAATCAAAATATCACGGCTATGATAGAGTGCCCTTGCTATATCCAATCGTCTCTTTTCGCCACCAGATATTGACTGCTGATGAAGCATCTGCTCGCCTGATTCCAATTGGTTGAGTTCTCTCCATTTATTTAATCCTACCTTTTCTAAGAGTGGCGATAAATCCTCCTTGAATTGCTTAAATAGGGTCACATTATCAGCCAAGTTATTGTTAAAGATTACCGTGTCCTGCTGAACAAAGCCAAGTAAATTCTGAATTGGCCACTCCCCATTAGCGGCAGGAGTAAGGCCTTCCCACACAATTTTCCCCGCACTCGGAGTGTACATACCAAGTATGGTCCTTAATAGGCTTGTTTTCCCACTGCCACTTTCGCCAACAATCAGGTATTTTTTCCCCATCTCAAATTTGAGGTTGATACTGTCCAGGATCAAAGTTCCATTCTTTTCTAGACTCACGTTTGATAAAACGAGACTTTGGACCTTCTGAGCTGACCCTAGGCTTAAATCTTCTTTATGAGTGGTTTCAATAAAAGCCATAATCTTGTCGCAATTAAATCGAGCAGCAACTAGTCCAGTGTAACTAGCACTAAAGCCCTGAATAGGATAAGCGACATAGGCTACTAACTGTTTTACAGCAAAGAAGGTCGCAAACTCTAATTGACCAGCAATGACGAAAAATCCCCCGACAACCCAAGAAAAGATATTAACAAATTCTCGTAAACCATAGGAAATAGCATATACACCTCTTTGACGGCGTGTATTCTCTACTTTTGCATCTGCAATCTGCTGACCCCTCTGATTTAAGATGCTTAAATAGCCTGCAAAGCCTTGGTATATTTTTAAAGTTAAGAAACCCTGCAAACCCTCTTTCAATCGCCCTAGGTAGCCTTCTTGCGCTTTGGACACTTCTTTTCTTGCTGCTTGAAGTTTTTCCCCCATTAGTTTAGGTAGCACAATAGGGGCAAGGCTCATCAAAATCATGATCAAACTGAAGAAAGGACTCAGAATCAAGGAAGATGCCAGACCTAATACAAAAGTCCAAATATCATTGTACATGCTAAGTAACTCTTTCAAATATTCTTCGTCAACAACATCCATATCATTGGTTAGCAAGTTCATATAATACTCATCAGGTTCCTGATAGAAACCCTTAACTGTCAAATGACTAATCCCTTTTAATACATCCTGTCTAATATCAAGTATGACGGCCTGAGTTAAACGTTCATTCACAATTTCAACAGCATAATCCATATATGAGTCGATTAAAACATAAACTGCAGAGATGATCCCTACATTCACCATTTGTTTTGCATCACCCGAAATAATGGCTGTTACAAGCAACTGTATAATATATGCCATCGCCACCACGGATATGGCTCCTAGCGCCCCAACTACTAAGGCTAGTATGAGTCGCCACTTATTTTTATAGAGATATTTCTTCATTCTTCCTTCCTCTCTTTAATAAAAGTTTATAGGTTAATTTGACAGATTTTTCACCATCATAGCCCATACCTCCAAAAACAACTACATGTCAGAATAGGCCCTACTTATTTATAAAATGATTCTTCCTTTAATTTTCTATCTTGTCATTTTGATTCACCCTAATTTTCTTTTATGGCTATTATTATATAACTAGCGGTTATTAAAAATCAATGGGTTATCTCATTTTTTTCTCATTTTGTTGCTGGGTTGCTCGTTCCTCCCGGAAAATATCAATTTGTTCACTTTTAAGAACGTAATTTGGCTAACTCATACCCTATTTATCTATGTAATAGATAAATAGGGAAAGAAAAATCAAAACCGCCCGTAATCACGAGCGGTTTCTCCTTTATTTACCTTCAGATCTCTTACTTAAATAAGACAAAGTAAGTAGGAAGTAAATCATGGAAGCTAACAAGAGGCAGACACCTATGACAGACGCCATCCCCATAACCAGGAGTCCCGCCACAAGCAAGCCCATAATTATCATATAGCCTAAGCTAATCACCATGACTTGACCAGCGGTTTGGCGATTAACTTGGCGACTGGTCACGTGTAGGACCAAGACGCCCAGATGGACTAGGGCCACGAGGACCAAACCCCAAATACGACTAATACTATGGCCCGCTAGTAGCCAGTTGTCTGGGCTCAGATAGAAGGCCGCTAAAATCAGAAACCAGTTGCTGATGGAAGCCGCGATAATTTCTTGACTTGAAGTTGCCACCTGGTCCGTTTGACGGAAGAGAAAGACGGCCAAGGCTAGAAGCGCGACAAATAAGGCCACACTGCCCCACCAAAGGGGCTTTTCCAGTAAGACGGCTAGTCCTACCAGTGGCAACAAACCTACCCCAAACGCTCTTAATACCCGCTCTCGTCTCATGCCAAACGGCCTCCTACTCCTCATTTGTTCATAGTTACAGTATACCTTCTCGCTTGCTAATTGAAAAGCCCAGACCAAAAATAAAGAGACTAGAAGCTACTTCTAGTCTCTCATGGGCTTAGCGAATTTCTAAACCTGACACTGTTTCGAGTGCAGCTCTAATCCGATCCATAGCGGATTGAACATCCTCGTCTGTTAATGTCTTGTCTGGATTTTGGAAGATTAGTCGGTAGGCTAGTGACTTCTTGCCTCGGAAGAGGTCAAGGTTAATAAACAAGTCGAAGAGCTCAACCGAGACTAAGTTGTCCCCACCATGTTCCTTCATGAGTTGTGCTAGGCCTGCTTGGTCCTGCTCTAAATCAACTAAGAGGGCTAAGTCTCGTGAGGTAGAAGGATACTTAGGAATTGGACGTTGAACTAAGGCTGGACGTTGAACTGCTAAAATAGCATCGAAGTCTAATTCAGCGAAGAAGCTGGCTTCATCCAAGTCGTAAGATTTAGCTAAGACTGGATGGATTTGCCCCATAACCCCAATGACTTGGTCACCTAGGAGAACTTGGGCAGTCCGACCAGGATGGAGCTCAGGATAGGTGGAGACAGCCTGGAAGCTGACTTGCTTATCCAAGCGAATGGCTGCCAAGTAGCCTTCGAGAACACCTTTGAGATCAAAGAAATCATAGGATTGAGCTGGCCCATACCAGGATTTACTTTCCTTAACCCCTGATAAGAGAATGGCTAGACGCTCTTGTTCAAGTGGTTGAACATTGCTTCCTTGACCATAGAAGACTTTACCTGTCTCATAAAAGGCTAAACTTGGATTCTGCCGCGCAGCATTGTACTTGGCAATTTCTAAGAGGGCTGGGAAGAGGCTCTGACGCAAAACAGAACGATCTTCACTCATCGGGAAGTCCAAAGCGACTACTGGGTAATCTTTCGACTTCATCAAGTCGGCTTGCTTAGGTGAAGTCAGTACATAGCTGATGACCTGGTTGAGGCCCAGGCCTTCCAAGATATTGCGAGTCTGACGCACCAGTTTTTGTTTAGCATTGAGACGACCTGGCGTACTTGGCACTACCGGCAAGGTTGTTGGCAGGTTATCATAGCCATAAACCCGAGCTACTTCTTCTAAAATATCGGCTTCAATGCTGATATCCCAGCGACGTTTAGGGACGGTCACGGTGAAGCTATCTTCCCCTAATGCTAAGTCAAAACCAAGACGACGGAAGATATGACTCAGCTCTTCATGGCTCAAGTCAATCCCAATCTTATCTTGAATAGCGCGATAAGGTACAGTGACCTCAATTGGGTTCAGGTCCAAATGATTCTCTTCAACTAAGCCGGGCACCACTTGGCCCCCACTATAGTAGGCCATCCAGTTAGCGGCTTCCTGGCCCGCTTCGCTAATGGTCGCATGGTTAATGCCTTTTTCAAAACGCATGCTAGATTCAGAACGAAGGTTGAATTTCTTAGAAGTTTGACGAATAGCAATCGGATTAAAGACGGCTGATTCTAAGAGGACACGACGGGTCTTGTCGGTCACTTCTGTATCTAAGCCCCCCATTACCCCGGCTAGCGCAACTGCCCGGTCTTGGTCGGTAATGACCATGTCACTTGCTGACAAGTGGCGCTCGCTACCGTCTAGGGTCACAAGCACCTCGCCCTCACGAGCTGGGCGGACGCCTAAGGCCTTGTGCTCTAAGGTATCATAGTCAAAGGCATGAAGTGGTTGGCCATAGAGCATGAGGAAGTAGTTGGTGATGTCCACGATATTGTTATGTGGACGAACTCCTGCTTTCATCAGGCGCATTTGCAACCAAAGTGGGCTTTCCTTAATCTCCACTTGGTCAATCACTCGAGCTTGGTAGCAAGCAGACAAATCGCTATCTGAAATTTTTACCGTCACATCAGACAAGAGAGATGCATCTGCTGCTTGTGTCGCTTGGCGATGAATATTATCGAAGTTAGGTACCTGATCGATAATAGCTCCTACTTCATAGGCTGCCCCACGCATAGAAAGCGCATCTGCCCGGTTAGGCGTAATCGAGAGTTCTAAGATTGGATCATCTAACTTGAGATAGTCCACCACATCTGCTCCAATCGGCGCATCTGCTGGTAAGAGGAAGAGACCCTCTGCATAAACTTTTGGCACCACGCTGTCAGGGAAGCCTAGTTCCTGGAGGGCACACAACATCCCATGAGATTCGACCCCACGTAATTTGCCCTTCTTAATCTTCAAACCACCGGCTAAACGAGCCCCAATAGTGGCCACAATAACTTTAGCGCCAGCCACCACATTGGGTGCCCCACAGACAATTTGCAGGGGCTCCTGATCGCCTACCGTCACTTGGCAGACATGGAGATGGTCACTATCAGCGTGGTCTTCAACCGACAATACTTGCCCGACCACTAAACCAGATAATTGAGCCCCATAGTTTTCAACTGCTTCGATTTCAATCCCGGTCCGGGACATACGATCTGCTAGGGCTTCGCCTGTTAAACCTGTTAAGTCTAAATAATCATTGAGCCATTCGAATGATAAATACATTAGTTCTGACCTCCTTTGAACTGGCTTAAGAAGCGCAAGTCATTTTGATAGAAGTGACGAATATCGTCAATGTTATACTTCAACATCGCTACCCGGTCAGGGCCTAAACCGAAGGCAAAGCCGGAATAAACGCTTGAATCAATGCCGGCCATTTCCAAGACATTTGGATGAACCATACCAGCTCCTAGGATTTCAATCCAGCCAGTATGTTTGCAGACATTACAGCCATCCCCGCCACACTTGAAGCAGCTCACGTCTACTTCTACCGATGGCTCGGTGAATGGGAAGTAAGATGGACGTAAGCGAATTTCACGTTCTGCCCCAAAAAGTGTACGGGCAAAGGCTTGAAGCGTCCCCTTAAGGTCGGCCATGGTCACATGTTTGTCTACCACTAACCCTTCAATTTGGTGGAATTGGTGGGAGTGAGTCGCATCATCACTATCGCGACGGAAGACCTTACCTGGTGAAATCATCTTCAATGGCCCTTGACTGAAATCATGTTTTTCCATGGTCCGGGCTTGAACTGGCGAAGTGTGGGTCCGCAACAAGACTTCATTGTCGATATAGAAAGTATCCTGCATATCACGCGCTGGGTGAGTCTTAGGCAGGTTCATCATTTCGAAGTTATAGTGGTCCAACTCTACTTCTGGACCTTCCACGACCTGATAGCCCATACCGATAAAGAGGTCTTCAATCTCCTCCATGGTTTGGGTAATGATGTGGCGGGCTCCCCCAGCTGGCTTTCGACCTGGCAAGGTCACATCCACTGTCTCCAGAGCTAATTTAGCTTCCAGAGCCAATTCTTCTAGCTTGTGGCGACGACTTTCCAACATTTCTTCGAAGGCTGACTTCACTTGGTTCATTACCTGACCTAATTTAGGCCGATCTTCTGCTGACAGGTCGCGCATCGCTTGCGCAACCGCGGCAAAACGACCTTTCTTACCCAGGTAATCTAGGCGAACTTTTTCCAAATCCTTGATGGATTCAGTTGCTTCTAATTGCGGAATCGCTTGTTGACGCAAGGCTTCTAAGGCCTCAATGTGCGTATTGATATCTGACATGTTGCAAGACTCCTTTATCATTATTTCAGATGAAACAAGGGAATAATAAAAATAGCCCGCCCCTATAAGGGACGAGCTACCGTGGTACCACCCTCGTTCTCGAAGGGACTGGCCCTTCGAGCACTTGACGCCCTTAACCGTGGCGGGCGGTGACCTGTTCATTTCTATTGACTAAAAACTTAACGGTCAAGCTAAGAAATTGAAGGCTAAGTTCGGCTTACCTTTGGCACCCTTGCAGTCGGTGAAGTGCCTCCCTGACTTGTGCGAACTTAACGGATTTCCTCATTGCTTTATGTATCATCTGTGATAGCTACTAGTATAGCTTAAAGCAAATGCATAGTCAACAGAGGATAGATAGTTAGGTAGGGCTTCAAGTCATGTTATTCGCAAATATTCACTTTTCTTTCCTTTGCTCTCCCCTCCTGGAGTCAAATGGCGAATGATGGTGTTTTTTTAGTGGCTTAAATGACCAAGGGTATAGGAAGCGCTTAAGATGAAGTGTATAATAAACTGGCAAGTTATGAAAGGATGTGTAGAAAATGCTAAAACAGAAAATTAAGATGCGCTTACTGGCCCTATTATCCCTATGGTTGCTAACAAGCGCTGGCCATCCGATTGCCTGGGCACAAGACGTTTCTAGTTCAGACATCGAAAGCAGTCAAGTATCCTCAAGAGACGATGAAGCAGCCAGTCAAGCTAACGATCAAGCAGAATCTAAGATAGACCTTGCTGCCTACCAAGCGGCTGATGCTAGTCAACAAGCTGAATGGGTCCGCTCTGGTAAAGTCACAAGTGAAGAATTGGTAAATTTTGCTCTAACCACTATCAAGGAAAAAGACCCTGCCCTGCATGCAGTTATTAGTCTAAGAGCTGAAGAAGCCTTGACTGAAGCTAGGCAAATTAAAGATCAAGGCCAACCATTCTTAGGCGTTCCATTATTGGTAAAAGGATTAGGTCACACCATTAAGGGCATGCCCAACTCCAATGGCCTGACCTTCTTAGCCAACCAAAAAGCTGGCTCTACAAGTCCCTTCGTTAAGTCCTTGCAAGACTTGGGCTTTATCCTCATTGGCCAGACGAATTATCCTGAAATGGGACTAAAGAACATTACAGACTCTAAGCTCTATGGCCCTACTGGCAGCCCCTGGAACCCTGACCATCAGGCAGGCGGTTCCAGCGGTGGCTCTGGTGCAGCTACAGCCGCTGGCATGACCCCAACTGCAACCGGCAGTGATGCGGGGGTCTCCATTCGTATTCCGGCTTCCTGGAATGGCCTTATTGGCCTTAAGCCTAGTCGTGGCGTCATAGTGGGCAATGCCTCCATCGACAAAAATACAGTGGCCCATTTTATGATGACCAAAACCATGGAAGATACCAAGAGCTTGTTTGAAGCGATGAAGAAACCGGATGCTTCCTTGGCTCAAGCCTTGACTGAAGCAGAGTTAAAACGACTAGCAATTGGCTATACCAGCTTATCTCCCGTTGGAACGCAAGTCAGCCCCGAGGCTCAACTGGCAGTTGAGCGAACTGTAGCCTTTTTGCGAGGCAAAGGTTTCCGTTTGGAAGAAGTAAACTGGCCTTTTGATGGTGTCCAATTAATGAAAGATTACTATACAGTCAATGCTAGCCAAATGGGTGTAGTAGGTTATCTAGCCAAGACCAAGCTCAAACGAGAGCTACGCTATGATGATGTAGACCCTACTAGCTGGCTACTCTACCAGGCAAGCAAGACCATGACCAAGGAAGAAGTAAATCAGGCCTGGGCTCGCATCCAGCAAGTCCGTCAAACCATGGCTGATTTCCACCAACGCTATCCTCTTTTCTTAACACCTACAACGGCCTACACCGCTCCGCGCATTGATCAAGCTCTAGTGTCTGACCGAGACCTTGAACTAATTAAGAATTCGGAAAATTTGAGCCATGAGGCCAAGATGCAACTGATTTATGATCACTGGCTCCCATCTCTGGCCCTTACGCCTTACACACAATTCGCCAATTTGACAGGTGAGCCTGCCCTAAGTCTCCCTGCTTTAGTCACCAAATCTGGCCTTCCTTTAGGCATTCAGTTTAATGCTGCCATAGGAAATGACCGTTACCTGCTCCAATTAGGCGATTTGATGGCGGCAAATCAACAATTTAACCGTCCAGAACTAGAAACAAGCCAGAATGAACCCAGCACTTTGGCAGCAGACACCAGCTCGAACGAATTGTTTAGCTCCTCTGAAAACCAACAGCTAATTGGTGGAGCAGAAGGAAGTAAGCAGATTTCAGCTAAGCTCCCTGAGACTGGTGATCTATCAAGTGTTAGCTCTCAGGTCCTCTCCATACTCTTCACCTTACTAGGGCTAATTGCGCTGTCCCAAACAAAAATAGATGGCTCCAATCCGAATTAGCTTCCACACCCCCTTAGAAAATGTAGAAGAGACCCCCATGACTTAACATTCTAAGACATGGGGGCCTTTTGCTTTTACTATGTTGATCGTGGTTGTTTCCACCGTATGACTCCACATTCGATAAGTATTTTAAACAAAGTCATTACTTCTCCTCTGCCTCACTCTCTAGCCTTACATTGCCCTTCAGATAGCTACGGCAAAGAATCCCAAAGGTCGTCATGTTATGCAAGATTGCCAAACTACTTGGTTTAAGCCAATTCAGTACCCCCAAGCCAATAAGACCTGAATTAATGGCAATAGTATCCCGCACATTCCCCTGAATTTCTTGCTTGAGATCGACAGAGACTTGATGCAAGGTTAAGAGCGAAGCTAAATTATTGGATGGCAGCATAATGTCACTAATCTGCTTAGAAACCTCCGCCCCTTCGCCCATAACCACGCCCACATCACTGGCAGATAGGGCAGCCGAATCATTGAGGCCATCCCCTATCATCAGGACGCGGTGGCCTTGCGCTTGCATCCTTTGGACATAATCAAATTTAGTCACTGGCGTCATACTGGTATGAACTTCATCAAAAGGCAAGTCTGCTACTAAGCGATTGGTTCTGGCCGCTGTATCGCCTGTTAAGAGGACTAAATACTTGCCCAAGCCTTTTAGAGCGTGTAGAACACTATGCGCCTCATGGCGAACTGGAATCGCCACGCAGAACATGGCAATCAGTTTCTGGCGATAACCTAGGTAGAGTAAATTATAGTGTGTTTCTTTCTGACGAATCAATTGACTCTGATCGGCTTCAATCTCAATCCCTGATTCTTCCATTAAACCTAAGCTCCCAATCACTACGACATTACCATCGATTTCAGAACGAATGCCCTTGGAAGCTATGTGGTTGAGCTCGGTATGCATTTCTTCATGAATGATGCCTTCTCGAGCCGCCTTATCCACCAAGGCATGAGCGATTGGATGGTAAATATGCTCTTCTAAACAGGCGCCAATCATGATGACATCTTCTGCACTATAGCCATGAAAAGGAATGACTTCTTCAATAACTGGACGAGAAGTGGTAATGGTCCCCGTCTTATCAAAGACTAAGGTATCAACTTCATCAAATTGGTCCAGAACTGTCGAATTCTTCACAACAACTTGCTGATGCATCAATTGCTTGATGGCGGAGAGGTACACCATAGGAGTCGATAATTTAAGGGCACAGGAGTAATCGACCAACAGGAAGGAAATTGCCTTGGTAAAGGATCCTGTTAGGATATAGGTCAGCGCTGCTCCCAAGAAATTATACTTAACGATGCGATCAGCAATGGAGGTGTACTTATACTGGTAGGTTCCTTCCTGCTGTGCCGCTTCTTGCATGAGCTTAACTAGCTCTTGTATACGGTAGTTAGCGGTTGGATTTTCTACACGAACGTGTAGTTCTCCACTGGTTAAGACCGTGTTAGAGTAGACTTCATCCCCCACAGCCTTGATTACTGGGAAGGATTCACCAGTCAAGGAGCTCTCATTGACACTAGCTCGACCATTCAAGACAATCCCATCAAAGAGCAGCTCACTACCTTCATAGAAGACAAGCACATCACCTACTTGGACTTCTTGGCTATCGATTTGTAGCAAGTGGTCTCCCTTGAGTAACCATACTTGGCGGCCTTGACCAGCGATGCTGGCTTCAAGATCTTCTAGGGAGCGTTTTTGGGTCCAATAGTTGAGTGTCTCCCCTAATTCTAGGATAAACATGATGGCGCTAGCAGTATCGGTCTGTTTCATCGCGAGTGACACTAGAATGGCGGAACAGTCCAAAATTTCCATGGTTAACTTACCCTGTCGCAGAACACGCCAAGCATCACGGAAGTAGCCTAGAGCTTTCCACAGGGTTCTAGCCAAACGTACAGGCACTGGCATGAACCACTTGAAGAGGTAGTGACGCCCCACAGCTGAGGATACTAAGGCATAAGGGCTTGAAGCTGCGTGATGCTGGGGATGACGATAAAGTTCTTCTAATTTATCCTTCTGAATTAAGTCCCATAATTGAGCTACAACGGCCTGACGACCAGGCATCACATGGATAGCTACCACATAAGGATCTTCATAAAAGTCCAATCTTAGAATGTCGGGGAAGTCCGAAGTTAAGCCCTCAAGATAGTATTTTACATCTTCAGTAAAAGGAAAAGTGGCGCGAAGTCGAACCCGGCCACTTGACTGATGCAACACTTGAAATTGCACGTTATTCACCCTCTAATGATGCGAGTTGATCTGCTGTTTTCTCTGCTTGATAGAGATCCTTAGCGTCAGCTACTATGTCGTCCGCATGTTGCTTGACGGCAGAAACCATGCTGTCGATACCGTCTTTAGCCTTGTAGGTTTTGGCTAAGACAGTCGCATAACCTTTTTTAGCTTCTTTGCTTGTCAACAATTTGAGTCCAAGCGTCCCAAAAGCGACGCCACTTAGAAAAACACTCGGTACTTTAGAAATGCCTTTTAAGACTTTTAATGCATTTAATGACATAAAAATAACCCCCTATAATTTTGCTATGGAATTATTATATCACACCTACTCTTATGTCTGGTTACATTTTGATTACAAGAATAAGGGGGACCTAAATTGCCTGCTAGCGTCGTAAAAAACAGACTGAATTTGATTCACTCTACCTATGAAGATTTCCCTGTTTTTTTTGGGCCACCCCTCAAGACATGCAAAAGGCTGGAACTTACACATTTCCAGCCTTTTCTTATAGTTTTATATGAGACTATAGTTGGTCAATTTCTCAACTTTTACTAGCTGACTTGACACTAAGCCTATGCCTGTTCCAAGCCCCTCAGCATAAAAAGTGAAAGACATGACTTGTTTTTTGTTAACAAAAACCTCAATGGACGAAGTATCGCGAACAATTTCCAGTTCCAGGCGATAAGGGGTATCGCTCCAAATATCAAGCAGACGACTATCTAGATAAGGCTCTTCTTTACCGATAATTTGATGGCCTACCCCATCTCGTTTGACAGTCAAGAGAGCTTGATCTGCTTGCCAGGTTAAGCTGAGGCCTTCCGGATGATCGGGTTTACCACCATAATGCAGTTGGAAGACAGCACCAGGAACGGCTTCTAAATTCAATTTTAAGACTTGTTGGGACTTAGCCCAATCGGATAGGTAGAACTCTTGGCCAGGCTCTAATTGTCCTTGCCAGGCCTTACCCTCGCTAAATTGCGCTAGTACTGAGCTTGGAATTGACTGACACAATCGATTATCCAAAACTCGCACCTGTCTTGGCAAGCTCATCGCTCCAGCCCAACCATCACCAAGTTCATGGGATGGAATGTTACGTTGCCACATCTGCATCCAAGCTACCATGATACGTTCATTTTCTGAGTTCAGACAAGTTTGAGGTGCATAGAAATCTAAGCCGCCATCGATTTCATGCTGATTTTCTACCTGGAAGCGGCCAGTATTCCAGTCCATTTGACCGATATAGGCGACAGTGGAATTCAGATTCCAATAGGCATTGCCATTTCGCTCACGCTCAATCGGCGACATAATTAGTACCCATTTGCCGTCTAGCGGGAAAAGATCCGGACATTCCCACATGACGCCATGTCCGGCCTGCCCTTCAAGCAAAACAGACTTAAAGTCCCAATCAAAACCATTTGCGGATTCGAAGAGCAGAATCTGACCGCGATGATCAACGGTCTTGGAGGCAATTACTGAGTAATAGCGACCATTGTGTTGCAAAATTTTAGGGTCGCGGAAATCAGCAATGTCAGCCACACCTTCAATATGCTTATGTGCAATGACAGGATTGCCCTCGTATTTACGGAAGTTAATTCCATCATCAGAAACCGCCAAACATTGCGTCTGAGTCACCTGCCCCTGCTGGTCGACATGGCCGGTATACATTAAGACCAATTGACCATCAATAACCAAAGCACTACCTGAGAAGCATCCTGATTGATCATAGGCTTCGCTAGGTGCTAAGGCAACTGGAAGATCTTCCCAGTGCGTTAAATCTTTGCTACGTGCGTGACCCCAATGCATAGGTCCCCAGACGCTATCATAGGGATAGAATTGATAGAAAAGATGATAATATCCTTCATAGTAGATAAAACCATTGGGATCATTCATCCAGCCAACAGGAGGCATGAGATGATAGCTCTGACGAAAACGTGGATTTACTTGTGCTGAGTGTTGGGCAATGTAGGCATTAGCCCGTGAGAGTTGTTCTTGCATTTGGTCACCTACTTACTATTTAATCCCGGTCCCGGAACCACCCAGGCCTTGAAGAATATATTTTTGAGCTACAATATAGACGAGAATCAGAGGAATCGTTGAGATGGTCAGCACGGCCATCACTTGGTTAATATAAACAGGTTGCGTGGTATTAATGGTCGTAATCGCCACCTGCATTGAAAACTTGGAAGAATCTGTTAAGACCATCAGTGGCCAGATATAGTCGTTCCAGCTAGAGATAAAGGACAGCACGCCGACTGTTGCGATTGCTGGCTTAGACATTGGCAACATGATGCGGAAGAAAATCCGAACAATCCCTGCCCCGTCTATCCGCGCAGACTCAATAATTTCCTCCGGAATGGCGATGAAAAAGTTGCGGAAGAGATAGATATTGAAGACGCTCGCTAGACCTGGAATGATGACCGCCAAACGGCTATTCACGAGTCCTAGGGCATTAATAATGGTGAACTGCGGGATCAACATCATTTCGCCAGGAATAATGAGTAAGGCCAGAAGAAATCCGAAGAGCCACTTCTTACCTGTGAAATTAATACGGGCAAAGGCAAAGCCGGCCAAGGAATTGATTAAGATAGAGCCTACTGCAAAGGTTACAGCGTAGAAAACACTGTTAGCCATGTAGGTCACAATACTGAAGCGTTGAAGGACTTCTTCATAAGTCTTAAACCAGTTGGCTGGATTGAGACTTGGTAAAAAGGCTTCCCAGCCTTTTAAGTTCTTATAGACATCAGCCTCTGGCTTCATAGACGAGACCACCATCCAAATCATAGGAAAGAGGAAGAGGCCAGCCAGCAAAATCAGGAGAATATATTCAAGCAAGCTTCTTGGTTTCAAGCGTTTCATCCTATTCATCCTCCTTCAAGACCCGGCGTTGCACCAGGGAAATAACCCCAATTAAGGTTGTAAAGACCAGGGCAATGGAACTAGAGTACCCTACCAAACGGTCTGTGAAACCTTTGCGGTAAATGTAGTAAACCATGGTAATGGTAGAGTTGGCCGGGCCACCCTGTGTCATAACCATTGGTTGGACCAATAGCTTAAAGGCCGAAATCAAGGTCGTCAAGAGGACGAACAAGGCCGTTGGCTTGAGCAGCGGCATGGTAATATAGCGGAATTGATTCCACTTGCTAATGCCGTCGATTTCTGCTGCTTCATAAACATCTTGCGGGATATTCTGTAAGCCACCTAAGAAGAGCAACATCTGATAACCGGCCCCTTGCCAGGCAGATACAAAGACGATGGCATACATGGCTTGTTTAGGGCTAGTCAGGAATGGTTGCTTGGCAATGCCTACTTTTTCCAAGAGAGCATTCAAAAGCCCATTATTAGGATTCAAGAGGTATAGCCATAGAATGGAAATAACGACCAGGGACATGACAACCGGTGCAAAAAAAGCCACCTTAAAAAAGATATTCCCCTTCCGCTTCTTATTGACAATAAGAGCCATCCCTAGGGCTGCACCCAGTTGAACTGGGATAATCCAGACGACGAATTGCACAGTGTTCCAAAAACTCTTAATAAAAGTTTTATCCTTGGCTAGGCGGAAGAAATTATCCAACCCGATAAATTTACGTTCGTCTGGTGCTAGCATATAGTAATCTGTGAAAGCATAGTAGATGACCATACCCACTGGAATGATTAGGAAAATAAATAGTAATATCAAGGCTGGTGACAGAAAACCATAGCCTAAGAGATTTTCTTTGAATTTCTTTTTCTTGTTCATGTCAGACTCCTCTTTCTTCAAAGAAGGCAGATAGCCCCTAGCGGAACTACCTGCCCAAGGTCTTATTGATTGAGCGCTTCGTCAATCGCAATTTGCATTTCTTCTGCACGTTGATCCAAGACTTGTTGCACGTCTGGATTTTCTTCATAGTAACTAATATCTTGCATAGCTTGTTGGAAAGCACGAGATACTTGTGGGTAAGCGACCACTACTGGACGAGCGTGGGCGGTCGCAGCATTTTGTTCCATCAAGAAGCGCATTGGCTCAGATACCTTGTCTTTGATATTCGCAATGGTGGTCTTACGGATTGGCAGAACGCTGTTGCCTAGGCTAATGATTTCACTAGACTCGGTGTTGGTTGCAAACTTAATGAATTCAGCTGCACCTTCTTTTTGTTCTGACTTTTCCGTCACAGCTAATTGCCAGCTACCAGATGGGGAAACTAATTTCTTAGTAGTATTAGATACTGGGTAAGGCAGGATACCATATTCAATGTCTTTATAGTTTTCATTTAAGTCATTAATGGTCCAAGATCCGCTTAAGAGCATTGGGTAAACGCCTGTTTCAAAGCCTTTTTCAACTGGGCTAATCGTGGTGTAACCTTCTTTGACTAAATCTTGAATGAATTGAACGGCCTCAACACTTTCCTTACTGTTGAAGTAACCTTGTGCCTTAGTCCCGTCTTCATTCACAACAGTCCCACCATTTGACCAGAGTAATGGCATATATGCATATGGCAGCATTTCGTCCATAGAATTGAGGCGGAAGTCAATTGCTGGTTGTTTTAAGTGGTCTGTCAACTTCTTGCTGATTGCCTTAAATTCGTCCCAAGTCCATGGTTTTTGCAGAGTAGGAAGTTCTGAATCTTCAATCCCAGCTTCCTTGAACATTTTCTTGTTGTAATAAATCCCTACGTTGGATTCAGAGAAACCAAAGGCATAGAATTTACCATCATAGGTCCCTTGTTGTTTAATGGAATCAAGTACATCATCCATATTAGCGTCAGCTAAGTAGTCATCCAATGGCGCAATCACCTTAGACTTAGCATAGGCTGCTGTGTTTGGTCCATCTAAAGTAATAACGTCTGGCAAGGTGTTAGTGGTAATACCCGCGTTGACCTTGTCTTCATAACCACCACCAGAACCACTACGAGGAATGTATTCTGTTGTTACTTGGTACTTTCCATCGTACTTCTTGTTGAAGTTTTCTACGACTTTTGCCCAAGCCTTCCCTTCTGCGGTCTCATCTGAAAACTGTACCCAAACCTTGATGTCTTGGCCGGCAGCATGGGCTACGGGGGTTGGCGCCATTGCTCCTGCTAAGAAGCTCATCGATAAAGTGGTCAGAGCAGATAAGATGAATCCTTTTTTCATGTTGTTTCCTCCTTTTTGAAACGTTTCAATTCTTTTTTAAAAGTCAAGCCCACGGCAGGATAATGGGTCTAGCTGGGGCTCGGGATTTGAAACGTTTCAATTTATACCTTAATAATAATACCGCTTTCACGGCTTGTCAAGAGATTTTTAGAAATTCAATCCAATTTTTTTCGCGTGGTGCCTCCTTCACGAAAATGTACTGGCAAGATAACGCGATGACTACTAGGTTGAACTTGACCTTTAATCAGGGTCATCAAGAGTTCCACCGCAGCAATGGCCATCTGATCAATAGGCTGGGCAATGGTTGAGAGGAGATAGTCTTGACCTTCTGCCGTCTTCAGTCCATCAAAACCAATCAGCTGATAATCCTCTGGACAAGACTTACCAAATGCCTGCATGACCTTCATCACATGAAGGGCCATAAAATCATTAACGGTAAAGAAACCATCTAATTCGGTATTTTCTTCGACAAAAGCCCGGATAAGGCTTTCCACATCTTCAATAGGTTCTGGCATATCTAGCTTAGCAACGCAGTAACCTCGCTTAGCAGCGTAATCATAGAAACCCGCCTTGCGCAATACTGTCTCATTCTCATGGATATTGGTACCGCCAATATAAGCAAGCTGCTTAGCGCCTCGTTCTAGAAGCTCCTTGGCCGCCAGTTGCCCACCCTCATAGTTTTCTGCGGTGACATAATAGACATTCTCGGAGAAGTGCCGGTCGATGCTAACAAAAGGAAGAGAAGACAAAATATACTTATCGATGTCAGAGTAAGTAATGCCAATAATGCCATCCACCTTGTTCTTCTTTAGCATTTCAATGTACTCGATCTCATTACTCGCATCACCATCTGCATTACAAATCAGGAGCTTATAGTGATGCTGCTGCAACTCCTTCTCTACATGATAGGCGAACTGCGAGAAAAATGGATGCCAAATGGTTGGCACAATCAGTGCCACAATATTGCTGCGATTGGTTTTGAGCCCACGGGCATATTCATCGGGCTGATAGTTTAATTCGCGTATTGCCGTCTGGACCTTCTCATAGGTTGAATCCTTAACTCGAAAGCCATTGACCACACGAGAAACCGTCCCTAGACCAACGCCAGCCCGCTCCGCCACATCTTTCATGGTCGCTTTGGCTGAGAATTGATTAGCATCTTTCATAGTATCACCTCTTACTTCTTAATCTTACCATGAAATGTAGCGTTTTCAAGTATCATTCAATTTGTCTTTGAATTTTCGTTAACTTGCCCAAATTCCTATGCAAGACGAAAAGACTGGAAACAAGCTCCAGTCTTTTCCTATAAATTAATTACCAATTAGTTTTTAACTTAAACTCACACGCACTACGCCCATCACCTTTCAGACCCATACAATGACCATAGACCAACTTTAGCTTCTTTGGCTTCTTTTTGCGATGCCTCTAAATAATTCAAATAACGCGTATTAGGTGGGTAAACATAAGCAACTTGAGCTAGACCCTCACTCACTAAGATTTCTTGGACAAGTTGCCCATCAATCCAAACATAAATTAAATCACGTTGATACCTATCTTTGTGCATTCCAATATCATATTCAACTTCAATTTTGTGAGCCTGTTGAAGCAAGTGCTGAAATCTCTGTTTGGCCTCAAGTCCATATGGCTGTTGGCCCAGTCGAGGATGATGTAGCTCGGGAGTATCGATCAGTAACAAGCGCGCTTTAATCGACTTACCGGAGCCTAGGTCAAAATAGGCAGTATCTCCGTCGACTACCTGGTATGCATTTACTGCTTCAAGTAATTTGGGATTTATTGGCTTAGCCTGTAGGTTAGGTGCAGCTTGAGCTATCATTCCTACTGGTCGGCCACCTAAACAGATAGTCACTAATGCTAATAGAAGTATAAACAGTGCCCGTCTCATCGTTCACAACCGATACCGTCTCCATCACGATCAAACTTCGGATCCCATCCTGGATCACCTGGCCGGATAGGTGCAGCACCAGCAGCCTTGACTTCCTTACAGTTCTTATAGAAAACTGAAGGCTGAGTAGGAGCAGAAGCCGGCGCTTGAGCCTGACTAGCACTCAAGTCCTTGCGAACTGGATCATCGGAAAACACCCCGCTCTGAGACCAGATTTTGCTACTGGATTGCTTAGCATAGTCTTCAGATTCCCGCATGACTTTAAGATAAGGTTCATCCGCTGACTGAATATAGTCCACCCGCGCTAATCCTTCCGTAACTAAAGCTTCCTGAAGCAAGATATCATCCGCCCACAGAAAAAGTGTGGATTTACCGTCAATTTTCTGTTCTGCTCCTCCCGAATCTTCTACATTTAGTGTGTCAGCCTCCCCAAGCAAACTTTCTAAACGTTCTTTTGCTTCTTTAGCAAAAGGCTTGTTCCCTTTCATTTCGGGCGCATTAACCATTGCTAAATGCGCTTCATAACTTGAATCATCAGGGAGAGTAACCCTGATTAAGTCACCTTCTAAGACCTCAATAGACTTTACTTTGGTGACTTTTCTGTCTCCCGTTTGCTGAGCCAAAACTTTATATCCCAAACTATCTTGACTAACCTTAGCGGATACATCTGCACTTAGAGTGCTACCGGCGCATAACAATAGAAACGATGCGCTAATATAGACTGACTTTTTCATTGCACACACTTCCCTCTCATTTTTTCACGCAACACAGAACAATTCTTACTATTAAATAGTATAATCATCCACAAACATCATTCTAGCACTCTCCGCTTCATCTGCAATAGGTATCATTTAAAAAAACAAAACCGATAAGTTTCACCCTAGTTTTTACTCAAAAAAAGCAGGCCTAGGCCTGCTTTTTACGCTTGAAAATAAAACATTAGAATGCCACCAGCAACTGCCACATTGAGTGACTCAGCCTGACCTGGCATAGGAATGTAGATAGTCTGGTCAGCTACTTGAATAACTGCTTCAGAGACTCCTTGTCCTTCGTTGCCCAGCACTAAGGCTAGCTTCTGATTGGCTGGTACCTCTTGATAGGCTTGCGCCCCCTGGTGAAGGGCCGTCACAAACCAAGGAATACCAGCGGCTTCAAAGGCTGGACGGGCCTCCTGTAAGAGATCCAAACTGACGACCTCCAGGTGCCAAAGTGAACCTTGGCTCGCTCTAAGGACTTTGTCATTGTAGACATCTACTGTGCCTTTACCTAGAATGACCCCATCATAAGCTGCTGCATCTGCTGTGCGAATCAGGGTTCCCAGGTTACCTGGATCTTGCACCGCATCCAAAATCAGATAGCGTTGACCAGAGGGCTGCCAACCAAGGGGCGATGACGGTAAGTCTATAACCGCCATAATTCCTTGGGGTGTAGGCGTCTCGCTCAGGTCCTTCAAGAGCTCAGGACTAACCAAAAGAAGTGGCAGACTATGGGCCTGATTGGGTAACTGGCTCAAATCATAATCCGGTGTAGCCACCAAATGACGGACATTTTGCCCTGACTTAAGGGCCTCTTCTACCAGATGAGTCCCCTCAATCAGGTACTGCTCCGCCTTCTGGCGCCCTTTAGCAGTAGCTAGTTTCTTCCAGGCCTTAATCTTAGGATTTTGCTTGGACTGAATAACTTCCATGGCAAGACCTAGCGTGTAATACGGTAGATAGCTTCAGCATAAATAGCTGTTGCCTTAAGTAAGTCATCAATCGCGATAAATTCATTGGCTTGGTGCATCGTGTCAATCGAATCTGGGAACAAAGCACCGTAGGCTACCCCACGTGGCATCAGGCGGCCATAGGTACCGCCACCGATGGTCATTTCATGCCCTTCAAGGCCCGTTTGTTCTTCATAGACTGCTAGCAATTCCTTAACCATTGGGTCATCAACTGACACATAGTGTGGTTCCTTGAACTCACCCCACTCAACACTTAACTCATGGCCAGCCAAACGTTGAGCAGTTTGAGCAGCCATTTTTTCTGGATCAGTGCCTTTTGGATAACGGAAGTTGGCTACAATGCTACCACCTTTGTCATCTCGGTAGTTAACCAAGCCCACGTTCATGGTCAATTCTTGCATGACAGGATCACGGTGAGCCACGCCTAAGTTAACCCCTTCAAAGTCTTGGTGCAGATGGTCCGCTAAAAGATGAAGGAAGCTCTCTGCACCTGCTCGATCAAATTCAAAACGGTGAAGGTACTTAGCCAAGAAGGTCGCTGCATTGACCCCTTTGCTTGGCGTCGAACCGTGGGCTGCCTTCCCAATCAAGGAGAAGGTCGCTTGGTTGCCTTGCAGTTGCACTTGGCCACCTAATTGATGTTCTAAAAGGAAGGACTCAAAGTCCACCACTAGCTCTGCTAAATTAGCACTTTCTACAACAGCCGTCGCATCTTGAGGTACCATGTTTTCACGCAAGCCTGCTTCAAAACTAACTAAGTGGTTAGCTCCAGCCGCCTCAGCCCCTGCTTGGAAATTAAAAGTCGCTGACACGTTGCCTTTCTCCCCGTTAATGATTGGGAAAATAGCATCTGGTGAGAAGCCATAGTCTGGCATTTCAGCATGCTTGAAGTAGTAATCCATACATTGCCAGCCACTCTCTTCGTCGGTCCCGACAATTAAGTGGAGACGTTGGTTAAGTTCTAGCCCTAATTCACGTAAGAGTTTGAGCGCGAAGTAAGCTGCCACTGTTGGCCCCTTGTCATCGCTAGAGCCACGAGCATAGATACGGCCATCTTTTACTACTGGTTCAAAAGGATCGGTATCCCAGCCAGTTCCTACGGGTACCACATCGACGTGACCCAGAATACCAACTAGCTGATCACCTGATCCAACTTCTACACGTCCAGCCCAAGGGCCAAACTGCTTAGTCTCAAAGCCATCTTCTTGTGCCATGTTGAGAAATTCTTCTAAGGCCGCCTTAGGTCCAGGCCCTACTGGCGCCTCTGGCATTGCCTTATCGTCTTCACGAACAGATGGCACCTTCAATAAACGGAATAAATCTGCGAAGAGCGCCTCTTTACGCGCTTCGACTTCTTGTAACCAATTAATCTTTGTCATAGTCTACCTCCTAAATACTTACTCTGCCACATAACCATAAGGCTCTAGAGCTTGCGCCTCTTGCTCAGTCAAAGAGCGCCACTGGCCAATGGCTAAATCTGAATCTAAGCGCAAGGGTCCCATGGCCAAGCGATGGAGGGTCAGAACCTCCTTGCCGACGGCTTGGAACATACGCTTCACTTGATGGAATTTACCTTCCTGGATAATGACCTGAATTTGACTGGTGCCTTGATCCACATCTTGACTTAAAACGGTCAAGTCTGCAGGCAAGCTAGTAAAATCACCTAAGTCCAGCCCCGCCTCAAAGGCCGCGATATCCGCCTGGTCCACCAAACCTCGAATGGTGGCAGTATAGGTTTTATCCACTTTCTTCTTAGGCGACAAAAGCTGGTGGGCAAGCTGCCCATTATTGGTGAGTAGCAAAAGCCCCGTTGTATCAATATCCAAACGTCCCACAGGGAAGAGGTCCAAATGCTGGTAGCCCTCCCCTAGCCAGTCAATCACGGTCTGATGGCGCGCATCTTCCGTGGCAGACAAAATACCCGCCGGTTTGTTAAGTAAATAATAGTGATATCGCTGATAGGGGACCGCTTGGCCCCCTACAGCAACGCGGTCGCTGCCGGGCGTCACTTGCGTGCCGCCCTTGCTGCAAACCTGATCATTTATGGTGACGATTTTTTGGGCTAGCAATTGCTTGATGTCTTTCCGACTGCCCCAGCCCGTATCTGCCAAATATTTCTCAATTCTCATGAGAAGAACCTCATCTTATCTTGCAGGTCTTTCTTACGCGAACCGAAGAGGATTGGTAAGAGACCAAATAAGGCCATCACTGTCATGTAGACGAAGACACCTACCAAGACAACCAAGATTACCTTGACGAAAGTCATGCCTCGTCCAACTGGCCCCATGAGGCCGTTCAAGACTTGGGCCCAGATGCTGGTGCTAACGCCCATCAGCGCTGTCCCGACTAGCATCTTAACAAGTTTTGGTGTCATCTCGCTATAGCGTAAAGGTACCGACTTGTGGATGGTCCGCCACATGAGCAAGGAAGACACCAAAAAGGCAAGGCCTGTCGATAGGAAGGTTCCTTGTGCTTGGAAGAGAGCCACAAGTGGGAATTGCAGGACAACTTTGACGACTAAACCAATCAAGAGATGCCAAATGGAGAGACGACGGAAGTTCATTGCCTGCAGAATAGTCGATAGAATGGTGTAGAGTCCTAAAACAATCGACATGTAGGAGGCCGTCACTAGAAGGCCAGGCCCCGATTGACTCCCATTAGCATAAAAGAGTTGGTAAACTTCAGTAGGAATGCTTGCCATACCAACTGCGGCTGGCAACATCACAAAGCTGAAGAGCAAGATAACGTGCTGAATTAAGTCACCCGTTCCTTCCTTGTCCTGTTCAGCAAAGCGTTTGGTGATTGCTGGCAGAGAAGACAGGGAAATCCCAATAGCCAAGGAGATGATAATCATAATCAGCTTGTTGACGTCTAGACTTAGCACCCCATAGAGTTCCGCGATTTCGCTACGCAAGAGGCTAGATGTGTAGCCCATAATCTGACCGAAGGTATAGGTATCGATGTTTTGTGCGATAATAATACCGGATCCTACCAGGATGAAAGGAACAGAGTCTATAAGCATAATCCGCAGGGTTTTCATTAAATCGAATTCCTCACGGGATTGGTCAGTCTCAATCAAAGCCTTAATCATCGGCAGACGACGAAGATAAACGAAAATCAAGTAGACCAGAGACACTGCCGCCCCGATAAAGGCCGCAAAGGTCGAATGGATAACTGCCGTTGTCGCTGCCCCATTGAAGAGCTTCATGACAGCATAAGTTGCTGCCAACATATAAAAGACGCGGGCAATTTGTTCCAGAATTTGGGAGACTGCCGTTGGCACCATGTTGTTGTAGCCTTGGAAATAGCCCCGCAAGAGGCTCATCACCGGCAAGATAACTAGTGGTGGTACTAAGGAACGAATAACCAAAGTGGCTGCTGCATGGTCAATGGTTGGCGTAGCTGCAGCTAAGGCTGGCGCTACGAAGAAGAGCGCCGTGGCCGTAACCAAGCCCATTAAACTCATGACAATCATACTTGCCTTAAAGAGTTGGTCTGCAAAACGGTATTGCTTTTTGGAGTGATAGTAGGCCATCTGTTTAGCAATGGCACTTGGGAAACCTGCCGTCCCAATAGCTAGGAAAAGCGCATAAGGCTGGTAACCCGCACTATATAGGGTATTGGCATTGAGGTAGTCAGCCCCTAGCCAAGCCGCCCAAGGAATGACATAGATGGCACCCAAAATCCGGGAGAAGATATTCCCGAAAGTCAGCCAAGTCGCCCCTTTGACGATGGATTGCTTTTCGTTAAGTTCAGCTTCAATAGTGATGTCATCTTCATTCAGGTATTCCTCTAGGACTTGGTCCGTCAAAATAGGCTCAGTAAAGACCTGAGTAGCCTGGCTAACATGGTCACTATAGGCCTGAATGGCTTCTGGCGTAATCGCCTGGGTGTCCGTTAAGTCAAAGGCTAGTTGTTGGCCTAAAGATGGGCTTTCAGGACTGGCGGTCTGAGGTCTTTCCGTCGGACGCGCCGCTTGAGGCTCCGGGTGGCCGGCCACCGCCTCTTCTTCTAGTTCCAAATCAAAATCTGAACTAGGGGAGCTATCAGAGTCGGTTTCAAGTTCTGAGGCGTCATGTTCAGCCTCTGGCTCTACTTCTTGCTCCGAAGCTGTTTGACTGGCACCACCTTGACTATCATCTTCATCATGGTCAGAGTCTGACTCATCAGAAGGGTGACTTGTTTGGGAATCCTCTTGAGTCGTTGCTTCTGGCTCGGACTCCTCTTCTTCCTTAGGTTCGCCTTCTTGAATCCAACGCACTAGACGTTGCCAAAGGTTAAGTTTTGGCTCAGCTGCTTCCTCTTCTTGAGGCTCTTGCTCAGTCACTTGATCTGAGTCTAAGCTTTCATCATCTGAGGATTCTGAGTTATCTCCTTGCTTCTCCATATCTAAGACAGATACTGGAGCCCATTGGTTGTCATCGTCACTCTTGTCCTCTTGTGAAGCTAAATCGGCTTCTTCTTCCAATTCAACAGGAGCTAGCAGATTAAGGTCTACACTTTCTTCTTCTGCCTCTTCTTGGGCTTGACCTTGATTTTCTGGGTCTTCCTGACTTGGCTCAGAACTTTCAGTTCCTTGGGAAGTCTCAACACTATCCAAGTTTGCTTCAACTGGCTCAGTAGGTTCAACTTCTGCCTCAGCTAATTCCACTTTTACATCGGTTAGTTCAAGTTCTGGTTCTGCTTGATTTTCAATCGGGGTAAGCTTGTCATTAACTTCCACCGCTACAGGCTCTTCAGCTAATTTGTCTTCTGGCGCAGCTGCCTCTTCCTTAGGTTTGAGGCTATTGACTCTTTGCGCGATACCTTGCCACCAGTTTTGCATCAGTCGCTCAATCTTGGTTGGGGTCAATTCTGGTGCCCCAAATTGGTCATAAGCATCCAAATCGTCTAAGTGATCTAAGCTATAGTGGGCTTCATAGACAGCGTCTAAATCTAAGCGAGGTAGCTTAAGCGATTTTGATGCTTTGGCTTCTGTCGGCTGAGGTTTTGGATGTTTTGGACGATAGATAAAAGGATTATAGTTTGGATCATCTTGTCCTTCTAAATCAAGATTACTTGTGGAGCTGCTTTCAGCACTCTCTAGCTCTAACTCTGGAAGATCAGCATCTAACTGGTCTTGTTCTTCCTCATCTTCATCTTGCTTAGTTGGCTCAGTCTCTTCTTCCCAGGCTGGCAAGTCATTGACTAACCAGTCTGCCTTATCCTTTGCTGGCTCACTAGGTGTTGGCTCGGCATCTGCTTGGAAGATGGGGTCTACATCAAATTGATCATCGTCTAGTTCCAAATCCAGGTCAGCTGGCAGATTGAGGTTAAAGTAATCGCCATCTTCTGGTTGCACATTAGGCCGACGTAGTTTCTTCATGTCTTCTTTGGAAAAGATGACGGTCTCATGCAAGTTTTGTTCTTCGGCCAACAAAGCCTGTAAATCCGGGCTTGGTGTGCCGCGCTCTAAATCGCGCTTGTCTCTTTCTGTCATCTGCATCGTCTCCTTAATTTGCTACGATATTGACTAATCGGTTAGGAATTGCTACCACTTTGCGTAGGGTCTTGCCTTCAAGTTGTGCTTGAATCTCTGGCAAGTTAAGAGCTAAATCACCTAAAGCATCTGCTGCCATATTGGCTTCTACCATGACCTTAGCCTTAATCTTCCCATTGATTTGAACCACGACTTCCACTTGATCTTCAATGGTCAAAGCTTCCTCATAGCTTGGCCAAGCGACATGCGAAATGCTGTCTTGGTGACCTAGCTTTTGCCAGATTTCCTCACTAATATGTGGAGCCAATGGCGCCAACAATTGAATCAAACCTTGGGCATAAGCTTTTGGAATGATGGCCTGGTCTTTCGTAGCATTGAGGAAAATCATCATTTGCGAAATTGCGGTATTGAAGTGGAGGATTTCATAGTCTTCCGTTACCTTCTTGACTGTTTGATGGTAGACACGTTCTAGGGCAGGGTTTTCAGCATCTTGGATTCGCTCACTGAGGCTACCGTCCTCTGACACATAGAGACGCCAAATCCGATCAAGGAAGCGACGAGTAGATTCCAAGCCGTTCTCACTCCAGGCAATCGAAGCATCCAATGGGCCCATGAACATTTCGTAGACACGTAGGGTATCTGCCCCGTATTGTTCTACCACATGGTCTGGATTGACCACATTGCCCTTGGACTTGGACATTTTGTTGCCGTCCGTCCCCAAAATCATGCCTTGGTTGAAGAGCTTCATGAATGGTTCCTTAGTTGGTACCACACCTAAGTCGTAGAGGAATTTATGCCAGAAACGGGCGTAAAGCAAGTGCAAGACAGCGTGTTCCGCCCCCCCAATATAGAGGTCAACTGGCAACCATTTGGCTAACTTGTCTGGATCTGCTAGGCGCTCTGAGTTCTGTGGGTCGATATAACGGAGATAGTACCAAGAACTTCCCGCCCATTGTGGCATGGTGTTAGTCTCACGGCGACCTTTACGCCCTGTCTCTGGATCCACTACGTTGACCCAATCTTCAATAGCAGCCAATGGTGATTCGCCCGTACCACTTGGTTGAATCTTATCGGTTACTGGCAGACGAAGTGGTAATTGATCCTCAGGCACTAGACTCATGCTGCCGTCTTCCCAATGAATCACTGGGATAGGCTCGCCCCAATAACGTTGACGTGAGAAGAGCCAGTCACGTAGACGATAGTTGACTTGTCGTTGGCCTTTACCCTTGGCTTCTAACCAATCAATCATGGTCGTAATAGCCTCCGCATTATGGAGACCGTTTAAAAAGTCAGAATGAATGTGTGGCCCGTCGCCTTCATAGCAACCAGACTCATTATGTTCAATTACGGACACAATTGGCAAATCGTACTTGCTAGCAAATTCGAAGTCCCGTTCGTCGTGGGCTGGTACCCCCATGACCGCCCCGGTCCCATAAGAAGCCAAGACATAGTCCGCAATCCAAATTGGTAAGGATTCACCAGTTACAGGATGTTTAACATAGCCCCCGGTGAAGACGCCAGATTTGTCTTTATTAAGAGAGGTCCGATCCATGTCGCTCTTAGTTGCCACTGCTTCGACATAGGCTTTTACCGCGGCTTCCTGTTCAGGGCTGGTGACTTTCGCCACTAACTCATGTTCAGGCGCCAAGACCACATATGTAGACCCGAAAAGGGTATCTGCGCGTGAGGTAAAGACTTGCACTTGATCAGGGTGCCCCACAATATCAAAGTTAATCAAAGCCCCTTCAGATTTACCAATCCAATTACGTTGCATCTCCTTAAGACTTTCAGGCCAGTCTAGAAGATCCAAATCTTCTAGTAGACGCTCTGCATAGGCTGTAATCTTGAGCATCCATTGTTTCATTGGCTTACGGTAAACAGGATGGCCTCCACGCTCGGATTTACCATCAATGACTTCTTCGTTAGCCAAGACGGTCCCTAAGGCGGGACACCAGTTAACGGCTACTTCAGCCTCATAGGCCAAGCCTTTTTCGTACATTTTAGAGAAAATCCATTGGGTCCATTTATAATAGTTAGGATCGGTCGTATTAACTTCTCGCTCCCAGTCATAGCTGAAACCAAGTGAATTGATTTGACGGCGGAAAGTTTCGATATTGGCAGCAGTAAAATCAGCTGGGTCATTACCAGTATCCAGTGCGTATTGTTCAGCAGGCAAACCAAAGGCATCCCAACCCATTGGGTGCAAGACATCATAGCCTTGTGCCCGTTTCATACGTGCCACGGCATCTGTTGCTGTATAGCCTTCTGGGTGCCCTACGTGCAAGCCCTGACCAGATGGATAAGGGAACATGTCTAGTGCATAGAACTTAGGATGCCCAGGACGCTCCTGAGTTTTAAAGGTTTGGTTTTGTCGCCAGTAGTTTTGCCATTTTTCTTCGATTGCCTTGTGATTATAGGTCATCACATAACCTCCCTGCATTTCTGATAAAAAAAGCCCTAGGTAAACCGTGTCAAACACAGTTCACATAGGGCGAAATTTTCGCGGTACCACCTAATTTAAGCTAGAATAGCTTATCTCTAGCCTTAACGCGGCGGACGTCTAGTCTTACTGAAGATTCAGACTAGCTTCAATTGGATGAGTTCAGTAGCACTTCCGGCTTATTTCCACCACCCATAAGCTCTCTATAGCAGTTGTACCGCCTACTAATTCCAATATTGAATTACTATTGAGTCTAGTATATCAGATACTAGCGACTAGTTCAATGAGATGACTTGTCCTATTTGGATGAAATGGGAGCCCCCATTGTTAGCGATCAATTTGTAAACATCTACCCCATTACGACGGGCGATTGAATACAAGGTGTCACCTGCTTGGACAGTATATGAACCGCCACTTGCTTGGCTAGCGTTGTTTGCAGCTGGAGCTGGTGTTTCAGCAGCTGCTGGCGCTGGACTCTCTGCAGGAGCTGGTGTTTGGCTAACTGGTGCAGGGGTTGGGGCTGGTGTTTCAGCAGCGGCGCCACCACCTGGTACTTTGATACTTTGACCTGGGTACAAGAAGTAGTTTGAAGTCCCATTCAAGCGTTGAAGTTCTGAAATTGAAATTCCATACTTGTTAGCAATGCGCCAGTAGCTGTCACCGGCTTGAACTGTATAGTTGCCACCGCCTGTGCTTGGCGCTGGTGCTGGTGTTTCAGCAGGTGCTGATGTTGTGCTTGCAGTGGTTGCTGCAGGAGCTGGTGTGGTACTTGCTGAACCTGAACCTGGCACTTTGAGGCTTTGGCCTGGGTACAAGAAGTAGTTTGAAGTCCCATTCAAGCGTTGGAGTTCTGAAATTGAAATCCCGTACTTGTTAGCAATTCTCCAGTAGCTATCACCGGCTTGGACTGTGTATGAACCGCCCGCTGATGGTGATGCAGTCGTTGTACTTGTTGAAGTAGAAGAACTGTTAGATGAAGCAGTGGCGTTTGAAGATGACCCTGAACCTGGGACCTTGAGGCTTTGACCTGGGTAGAGGTTGTAGTCAGATGTGCCGTTCAAACGTTGGAGTTCTGAGATAGAAATCCCGTACTTGTTGGCAATACGCCAGTAGCTATCACCGGCTTGGACTGTGTATGAACCGCCTGCTGCTGGGGCTGCGCTTGTTGTACTTGTTGAAGCAGAGCCACTGTTTGATGACGCTGATGCATTGGTTCCTGAACCTGGCACTTTAATGCTTTGGCCTGGGTGGAGGGTGTAATCAGAGGTACCATTTAGGCGTTGGAGTTCTTGGATAGAAATCCCGTACTTATTAGCGATACGCCAGTAGCTATCACCGGCTTGGACTGTGTATGAGCCACCCGCTGCTGGTGCTGCAGAGCGCGTACTTGTAGTTGAGCTTGAAGTTGAAGCAGCAGAGCCACTTGTATTTGAAGCAGAACCTGGTACTACCAAGCTTTGACCTGGATAGAGGAAGTAGCTTGAGGTACCGTTCAAGCGTTGCAATTCTTCAATCGAAATGCCGTACTTGTTAGCGATACGCCAGTAGCTATCGCCTGCTTGAACCGTATAAGAACCGCCACCAGTCGCTTGAGCTTGTGGACGAGCTGGGCTAGAAGTGCTAGAACCACCCGAATCATATTGAGTCAAGCCATAGGTTTGAATTAATTGGTTGAGCTTAGACGCGTAACGAGTATCTGTCGCATAACGACCCGTTAAGTGTTGTGTTGCGTCTTGATAAGAGTTGGTCGCACTCACGCGCGCCCCATAATAGAATTTATAGCGCCAGCTGTTAGGATTGTTGTCCCCAGTTAAAAGCGAAGCATAGTCATTCAGGGATTCACCATAGTTGCTATACTTACGGAAAGGTTCCTTAGCAGCATAGTAGTTACCACTACCGTCGTCTTCTAAGGTGTCCATACGAACGGAATTACCGTTGTAGTCACCCTTGATCCCGAATAAGTTATAGTTAGGTGCTGATGCTAATCCACTTTGGCCCCAACCTGATTCTAAAATTGCTTGCGCAATCATTACAGAGGCATACAAGTCATTATTCTTAGCGATATCGCGTGCATACCCTCCAATAGTTGATAAGAAGTTCTGTTGGGTAGCTGTTTGAGCTTGTACGGTCACCTTTGGTGCAGTGAGCGTGCTTAAAGTAGATGCAGAAGCGAATAAGACTAAGCCTGCATTAACCACTTTGGCAATTTTCTTATTTGATTCGTGGCGCTGTGCTTGTTTACGACGATTAATCACCGCTTGACGCGTTAATTTCACGTATATTCCCCCATTCTGCCATTTTATGATACAATACCATTATATAGAAAGCCTCTCGCTAAAAAAAGGGGCCTAGCCCCCTTTTCGTTTACTTTTAACTATTGTGTAACTTTCACGTAATACAAAGGAGTTTGTCTATGCAACGCGCTCTTCACTACAGTCACACCCTCTTAGCCGCCTTAATCCAACGTTTTCCAGATGGCGTTTATATTGATGGCACCTTAGGCAAAGGACACGACACAGCCTTCATTCTCAGCCAACCAGGCTTTTGTGGCCAGGTCATGGGCTTTGATATCCAAGATCAGGCCTTGGTTTGGACCCAGGAACGCCTAGCTAAGCTGCCCAACAAGGAGTCTGCCCAGCTTTTCCTAGCCTCTCACGACCAAATTCATACGCTTTTAGCTGAGGTCCCTCAATTCAGTGGTGCCATTTATAATCTAGGCTATCTACCCGGTGGCGACCACCAAATCACAACTCAAGAGACTTCAACCCTGGCCTCTTTAGACCAGGTTCGAGCCAAACTTCGGGTTGGCGGTCAAATCATCTTGGTAATTTACAGTGGCCACCCTGAAGGTGCCAAGGAAAAGGACGCCCTCTTCCAGGCCTTAGCAGGATGGCCCCAAGAAGAATTCCAAGTCCTTCACTATGGCTTCATCAACCAACGGAATAACCCACCGCAACTCCTCATCATCGAGCGTATCAAGTAAGTAAAAAAGCTGAGGCCTAGGTCTCAGCTTTTCATTTTGTCTTATTCTGCAAGCGCAGCTTTGAGTTCATCTACCTTGTTGACCTGCTCCCATGGTAAGACCACGTCTTGACGACCAAAGTGACCATAGGCTGCTGTCTGTTTATAGATTGGGCGACGCAAGGCCAAGGTGCGGATAATCCCATCTGGCGTTAAGTCAAAGAGTTGACGTACTGCCTGAACGAGACGACTCTCAGAAACGATGCCAGTTTCAAAGGTTTCAATCCGAATAGATACTGGTTGTGCTACCCCAATTGCATATGCTAATTGTACTTCACAACGCTTAGCTAAGCCGGCTGCTACGATATTCTTGGCAATGTAGCGAGCCATGTAACTAGCTGACCGGTCCACTTTCGTCGCATCCTTACCAGAGAAGGCACCGCCACCGTGGCGGGCATAGCCCCCATAGGTGTCGACAATAATCTTACGGCCTGTCAAACCGGAGTCTCCTTTAGGCCCACCGATGACAAAACGACCGGTTGGGTTGATTAAGAAGCGGGTTTGTTCATCTAATAAATGGGCCGGAATCACAGGCTTCACTACTTGTTCAATCACGTCTTGACGCACAGTTTCTAAGGTTGCTTCAGGCGCATGTTGAGTCGAAATGACGACTGTATCCACCCGTAGGGCTTGACCGTCTTCTCCGTACTCAACGGTTACTTGTGACTTACCATCTGGTCTCAAGTAAGCCAATTGACCAGATTTGCGCACCTCACTCAGACGTTTAGCTAGGCGATGGCTAAGCGCGATTGGCAATGGCATAAATTCTTCCGTCTCATCACAGGCATAACCGAACATGAGCCCTTGGTCACCCGCCCCAATCAATTGATCGGTTGCTTCGTCCCGGGTTTCAATGGCGGCATCTACCCCTTGGGCGATATCAGGCGATTGTTCGTCAAGCGCGACCAAGACGGCCACATTGTCGCCATCAAAGCCATAATCACTTGAATCATAGCCAATGCCCTTAATAGTTTCGCGTACAATTTGTTGGATATCGACATAGGCAGTCGTGCTGACTTCCCCGAAGACCAATACCAAGCCGGTGTTGACTGCGGTCTCGCAGGCCACCCGGGCTAGTGGGTCTTGTGTCAGGATGGCATCTAAGATGGCATCACTAATTTGATCGGCAACTTTATCTGGGTGTCCTTCCGTCACCGATTCAGATGTAAACAACTTTCTTTCCATAGTAATTTCCCCCATTATGTTGATTGGTTACAAGGCAACTTCATTAAGAAAATGAATCCCATCGGGAATTTATTGTTGTAACTGACTCCATTATACATTAGTATAGTAGATATAGATAGTAAAAAATGTCGAAAAAAGAGGATTAGCTATGAAACACTTTGCACACTTTCTAAGACATCCCCTCATTCGAATCTTCCTGGCGCCACTAGGCTTTGGGATATATGGTTTAATCGTAGGGATGTACCACACTACCGAAATCAACTGGTTAGCCTTGGGCTATCTCTACCTGATTTTAGTCAGCAGTCAGTTGATTGACCACTACTTCTTCGTTCGCTTCAATACCCGCAAGGCCAATGCCAGCTCGCCAGTGATTCTATACGCCATGGAGATTCTGCTCTGGGCAGCAACCGTGGGCTTTATGTGGCAGCATCATTGGGGGGCTAACCTCTTACTCCTCCTCTATATCGCCTATACCCACATCCAGCATTATCCTTATAATCTGACCAACAGCCTCTACCAGTTGATTCTGAATGTCTTCTTCCAGGCATTCATCGTCAACAACCTAGCCTACTTCAGTCAGACAGGGACCATCACGACCGGCTTCCTCATCAGCCTCCTGCCTCTAGCAGCTCTACAACTGGCCTTTCAAGCTGAAGGCAATAGTCTAGTTAGTCAGCTAACGGGACACCCTTCCGTCATGCCACATGGCTTAAAAACAAGTCTAGTGCTTATCTTGAGCCTAGTAGCTGTGGCTTCTGGGACCTACTTAAGTTTCCCATCCAAATCTTATTTCGTGCTCCAACTCCTCTTTATCGCAGGGAGCGTCTTGGCCTTAGCCCCTCTCTTGGTCCAAACTCGACAACATAACCAAAGCCAAAATAAGCTCAACTATCTCAGCACTAGTTACTTGCTGATTAGCATCCTGTATGGCTTGGCCTTCTGCTTCTAACATATATGGCAAAAACAGCCGTTCCCACACGTAGGTGAGGACGGCTGTTTTTGGGTATCTAGTCAGGCAACTTAGCCCCAAAAACATGGTGTCGCACGGTTGCACATGAGGCTGACTACTGTCACGATTAACATCGCCACGATTGGAAGGTAGCTCCATGACAAAGGGAGTCCTAATAGGGCAATATATCCAAACAAGGTACCTCCCACCACCCACTTCTCCAGTGTGGTCTTCTGGCCACGAAGACTCCATAGGGATAGTATAATTCCTAGGACCGTCAAAATCAGCATACTGCCAAGATAAATACGAAGCGGCCAATGGCTACCCAAACTTGCTAACATAATGGGCGACGGGATGCTCAGGGCTATTTCTAGCGCCTCGATAGTGTCTCTTAAGATTAGGAAATTTCCAATTGAAAACACCAAAAAGAAAGCATTGAAGGGGAGTAAGACTTATTTTATTTTCAAGGTATTCTCACCTCTTCTGATTCAGCAGATTATAGAGCCATTGAAGATTCCAGTCTGGAGCAGGTTGTGCGTCTACTAGAGGAGCCCCAATTTCTTCGATAATCTCATTGATGAGTGTTTGGTCTTCTTCAGAAGGGCTTACTCTGCAATCACAACGCTTGCTAAATATATACTCTATTCTCCCCTCAGCACTTAAGGCATACATAACATTATGATAAGTAAGATTAATCTCTGTGCCTTCGTCACCATAAATTGCAAATGTAATATCACTCCCACGACTATTAACTCTAAACCTTATGTTACTAGTCAATGTATCTTGCTTAAAGTGATACCCTGGTATCTGACGGGAGTCCCTATATAACATAAACCTCAAAGCCTCCCACTCTGGTGAGAACCGCCCTTCAACGTTTTGTGCGTAATAGGGTGCATATTTCTTAAGATTCAATTCCAGTCTCCCCTTAACAAATAAGAGTGCCAGCATCAGTAAGACCGAGAAGATGATAATCAACATTCTTTTTCTCTTCACCCTTATCCCTACCTTATTAACCATCGTTTAATATAATTTGTTACCTTGCCAATAGGACGCTTAATATATCGCTCAACCAACAGCTTATTGTAGCTGCTTACTACAGAGTTTACCTTTCTATGTATTGCTCCAGCTACTTTTTTACTGGAGTTAATACCTTTTGAGGTATAACTGTATTTATAAATCGCTTCACCGGTGAAGTTATTCTTTGGATTGCCTTAGCAATATATTATAATAACACCCTTATAACCTCGATTTGATGAGGTTCGCTATAATCGTTTTGTTTATCGCCAATGATATGAAGACACTGATTAGGAAAAGTCGTGGTCTTTTACCCTAATCTCACCTCCTCTGATTCAGCAAATTATAGAGCCATTGAAGGTTCCAGTCTGGGGCATGTTGTGCTTGAATGATAGGTTCAAAAATTGTAGCAAGTGCTTCATCTACGAATATTTGCTCCTCATCTGAAATGTCATGTCTCAGACTAGTTAATAAGGGAGTATCTACAGGTATATACTCAACTTGACCCAAAGGAGTTAGCGAGTAGTGGATGGCCTCATCATTATAATAGAGTTGTCTACTGTCCGCAATTACGATATAACGAATTTTGGCTCCATTATACGCCGTGGTAAATTCCCAATCTCCGCTTAAATTATCTCTCTTGTACTTATAATTATCAAGTTCAGGATGCTCGATTTGATTAAAGTTTCGCATTGCTTCTTGCAAAGGCGAGTATCTTCCTTCGGTGTACCTTGCATAGTATACGCTATAAGTTGATAAGTTGTCTGACACTTTCGTCCATGCAAAAAGTCCTACAACGGTAACTATAAATACAATTATAAATAACTTCCATTTTGATTTCATATCTTTCTCCCATGAGTCATTTTAAGCAATGATTTGGGTTGCCGCACTTATTCTTGCGATCTTCCTTTTTCGGTGTTGCACTTAATTATACAATCTGCGCCCCAAAAAAAGCTAGGACGCACGCCCTAGCCTCTCGTTGTTTAGCCTGTAATAAAATTTCCCAGGAATACCCACAGGATGCAGAGGACCACTTGGACGCCCACCATGTAGAATAACCATTGGCTTGGTAGGCGCGGAATCTTCAGCTTGTAGACGAAGGCTACCGCTAGGAGCGCGTAGACCAACATCAGGAAGATTTGGAAGACAGTCAGCGGGAGCAGGAAGCCTACTAAGGACACGACCTGAATCGCGAAGACGCCTAGTTCTAGTGGCAATCCGACGCTGTGGCGCTTGTCCACTGGATCTTGGAATTCGGCCGCTTGGTTGAAGTAGGCCAGGCGAATTCCGACTGCCAAGATGTAAAGTGCGAAGACAATGAGGCTAAAGGCGCCCGCATTGGTTACCGCCATCAGATAGACGCCCGGGAGGACGCCATAAATGAGGAAACTACTCAAGGTCTTGAGCTCCTTGGCGAAGGCAGCCTCCGCCACCGAAGACTGGAATTGATTCATGAAGCCTCCGACGAACAAGTCGATGATGGAGGCAATAATCAAGGAAACAAGGGCGTACTGTAGTTCACGATGAAAGGCGAACCCGATCCCTGTCGCTGCAAAAAACAAACCTGCTAATAACACCACATTGGAGCGGTGCAACTTCCCAATAAACATACCGACACCCTGCTTTCTTTTAAATTTTTACACTTCTTAGGCTTTCTCGAAGCCAATAATGAGACCGTGGTACTGCGCGTAGAAGGTGCAGAGCCCATTAAAATCCACTACCTCAATTTGAGCCTGAGGATAGTGTTCACGCAGCAAAGCACTCACCGCTTCAACCACTTCTGGATTGTCGCTATGAGAAATCGCCACTTTACCACCTTGGTAACCATGCTTGAGCATTTCTTCTACGGTTGCTTTCACAGCCCGTTTGCTCCCCTTAGACTTAGCCCCAATCTCAATCTTACCTTCAGCTGTACGAACCCCAATCAAACGGATGCCCAAGAGACCAATCATACCGCCGACTAGACGATTGACACGGCCGGCTTTGACCAAGTTATCTACTGACTCCAAGATGAAGACCACATCCGTCTTCTGGTGATAATCCTTCAGGCTAGCTACCACTTGGTCAAAATCCAAACCAGATTTTACTAACTCCAAACCCTTAGCAATCAAGAGGTCGTTCTCTGTCCCAGCAGACAAGCAGTCAAAGATATAGATATTAGCCAATGGGTTTTCTTCCAAAGCCATATTGCGACCAAGCTGGGCGCTATTATAAGAACCTGATAAACCACTTGAGATGGTAAAGCAGATGACATTTTCGGCTCCTTCGAAGGCATTGGCATAAGCTTGAGGAGACGGACAAGCAGTCGAAGAGGCCTCCTTGCTGTCTTGCATATCCTTTACAAAAGTTGCCATATCTAAGTTGGCATCATCCACATATACCTGAGTGCCAATATTAATCATTAAAGGTACTAATTCAAAAGCGACATCCGTCCCTGCAAACAGGTCCGGCGAGATAGTCGCGCCTGAATCGGCTACTAACTTCCATTTCATAGGTAATTCCTCCCTCTGTCTTCTCCCTAAGTATATAAAAGCCCACGGCAACTTGCAAACAAAATCACGCGTGGGACTCTCTTTTTATTTTTAGGATCTTTAGGGGCTAGCACTTTCCAGCCTCTCTATAAGCAACTATGCCTGATATCGTTTAACTAGGGCAGCAATCCCCATGCCCCCACCAATACAAAGGGAGGCAAGGCCATATTGACTCTCAGAGCGAGCTAACTCATGGCAGAGCGTCGCTAAGACTCGGACGCCTGAAGCCCCAATAGGATGGCCTAAGGCAATAGCGCCACCATGAACATTGGTCCGCTCAGCTAGCCAATCAGTCGACACCCCGTGATGGGCGACTAAATCATGTGAAACAGCCAGTGCTTGAACCGCAAAAGCCTCATTGAGTTCAAAGCGGTCAACTGCTTCAAAAGGCACGCCAGTACGCTCTAAAACCTGCTCAATAGCTCCTACAGGGCCGATTCCCATAAGGCTAGGGTCAACCCCTGCCTGACCAAAACCTAGAACTTCAGCCAGTGGGGTCAGCTGGTAGCGGTCTACGATTTCTTGGCTCACCAAGCAGAGAAAGGCTGCGCCGTCATTAATACCTGACGCATTACCGGCTGTTACCGTCCCCTCTTTCTGGAAGGCAGGACGCAAACCAGCTAATTTCTCAGGGCTGGTTTTATAGTTAATATACTCATCTCGATCTATCACTTGACGATTGCCCTTGCGGTCGACTTCTGTCACAGCCACAATTTCCTGGTCAAAGAGGCCTGCTTGTTGAGCCGCTTGAGCCTTAACTTGAGACTGATAAGCATAAGCATCTTGAGCTTGGCGACTAATGTCATATTGCTGAGCTAAATTCTCAGCCGTCACACCCATAGCATAGCCCCCAAAGGCATCAGACAAGCCATCCCGATAGAGGCTATCTACTAGAGGACTGCCACCATAAGCCATGCCCTTGCGAGATTTGCCATCTAAGACGAAGGCGGCCTGGCTCATACTTTCCACGCCCCCAACGATCAGGGCTTGGTTCTCACCGGCTTTAATCTTGGTATAGCCTTCATAGACTGCCTTCAAGCCACTCCCACAGACCATATTGACGGTGTAGGCTGGGGTCGTCATCGCTAGTCCTGCCTCTAGCGCGATTTGACGGGCCAAGTTTTGACCATGGCCAGCCGATAAGACATTCCCAACGATCACTTCTTCAATGGCTTCCACTGGCACTTGGTCTGATTCTAGCACTGCCCGGAGAACTTGGCTGCCCAAGTCTAGCGGACTGAGATTGGATAAGGCGCCAAGATAGCGACCAATGGCCGAGCGCTTAACTTCTGTAATATATACGCGTGTCATAAGTAACTCCCTTTAGTTCAAAATTCAACGAAGGATTAAATCAATGGTCGCTTGCTGGCGCAAGACTGGCAATAAAATGACGAATACAGGTGACATAAGCTTGTATGAAGGCATCATCCTCCAAATACAATTCATGCTTACGCCCCGGCACACAGTAGGCCTGGGCTTGCGCTAGGCTCGACGTCAAGCCATGAATGCCACTCGCTAAAACATGGTCGTCAAGCTCCGCCCGCCAGACCAGAACTGGTAAAGTAAGCTGGGCAAGACCTTGGCGTGACAAAATCTTGCGCGAGCTAGCTAGACTAGTTGCTAACCAAGACCAAGTAGCGCCCCAGCTAGGAAGCGGATGGTTGGCTAGGTGCCAATGATGGAAATACTGGCCACGTTCATATTGAGTGGTCCAGCGATTCTGGCGGGGATACTGGCTATGACGTTCAGGATCAAAGGCCCCCTGACGCGGAGCATAAGCTTTGCCACCACCTAAACAAGTGACGGCTCGACTCAGTAGATGGGCATAGGCAAAAGGAATCTTGCCCGTATCGATTGCCAGCATAGGCGAGGAAAGGATGAGCCCTTGAGCTAAGCCGGGATAGAGTTGGCAAAGACGAGTCGCGACCGCTCCACCCATGGAGTGGCCGAATAGGACTAAGGGGCATTGGATTTTTCCTTGCTTGCCTAAATAGTCCAAAAGGCTAGCTAGGTCCTCAGCATATTGATCAAAACTTTGGCTATGAACGCTGGATTTGGGACCATAAGGACCACTGGCGCCATGCCCTCTTAGGTCCACTGCAATGACCTGACAGCCTTCTTGGTGCCAGTAGTAGGTTAACTCCCGAAATTTTTCCTTGAACTCATTGAGACCATGGATGATTAGGAGAGTAGCCTGAGCCTCAGCATGAGGATAGAAATCAAAGTCTAAAGTCTGGCCGTCTTCTAAGGTAATCGTATCTGACTGACCATGTTGGGCCAGATAAGGCTGAACCCAGTCTGTCATTTCTTGATCGAACTGGGCTTGCGATAGCCAGGCATGCTGAGTGCTAGCCTGAGCCTGCCAGCTGTCGACGTCAAAGACTTGCTCGCGATCATTACTTGGCTTGAGGCCATGTCGACGCTGGTAGACCTGGCCATAGGTCCAAGTCGCTAGCCCCAGGCCAACTAGACTGGGCAATAGATAAGCAAAAGGTGAAGTCATGGTGGGGCTCCTTCAAGTTGAATTAAGGACTAGTAAGTGTATCGGAGGTGACAACTGCCACCAAACGCACGTAGGCCACGTCGCCAACCAATTGGTCGCTAGGTTGAGCGTAGAGGGTCACATATTGACTGGCAATATAGGCGCTGGTCTCCTGGCCTTCCATTTTGGCGAAGGCCTTATAGAGATAGTCGGCCAGAATGTCAGGGTGCTGGCGCCAAGTATCTAGGTGGACGTCATCCGCCGCAATGTAGAGCTCAAAGGTGGATTCCCCTAATCTGGAATTGGCATCCTCAATTGCTGGATGCGCCGTCCGAAAATCTTGCCCATCTAAGGTCCGGCTACTCAAGTAATAATAATCGGATAATTGACGAACCCGAGTTTGACTCCCTGTAGCAAGTTGGTGGCCGACCTGAATCTCAGGCCAACCGAGTTGGCTCCGGTGTTGGTTAACTTGATTGACAAAGGCCTGATTCAGGCCATTCAAATCCAAACCCTGATTGAAGGTTTGGGCTGTGCGGGCGGCCTTCTGATATATAGAGCTAGCCGCCACATTAGCCGCTACTTGATGGGGTTCTTGGTTGGCCCCGGATTGAATGGCATGGGACTGATTATCCTGAGGCTTATTTTGTGGAATATTTAATAATTTTTGGGCGATGGTCAGCATGGCTTGCGGGCGGCTGAGGCTATTATCCTGCCAGACAGCCTGAATCATATCCCGTCTGGCAAAGAGGGCCAGGCAGAGGACGACAATAATCGCTGCTATCTTCAAAGGGGTCGTAGATCTTTTTTTCATGGTCAGTCTCCTTCTTCTACCATCTTAGGCAATTCTGACAGAGATTTCAATCTTGATGACTGAGATTTACCCTTTCTTAAGATTTGAACAGGACATTTGTCCCAAGTCCTAAAAACGCGTATAATGTGTAGAGTAGACGGGGCTCCCTGCCCCTAGATTAAAGGAAGGAGGACCCCCATGACGGATGCCCAGTCCCAGACCGCCCAAGAACGGGCCAAGGTTCAAGAACGAATTGAAGCCAAGCTCAAGCTATTGCCAGATTTACCCGGTTGCTATCTCATGAAAGATGCGGCCGATCAGATCCTCTATGTCGGCAAGGCCAAGAACCTTAAGAACCGGGTGCGCTCCTATTTCCGTGGCGCTCACGATACCAAAACTACCAAACTAGTGTCAGAAATCGACCACTTCGAGACCATCATCACCAATAGTAACAAGGAAGCACTTTTGCTGGAAATCAATCTGATTCAGCAGTATAAGCCGCCTTTTAATATTCGACTCAAGGAAGGGACCATGTATCCCTACCTTAAAATCACCAAGGAGCGCCATCCTCAGCTCATCATCACATCCAATGTGACCAAGGACGGTGGCCTCTACTTCGGCCCCTTCCCTAATGTAGGGGCGGCCACCCAGACCCAGCAACTCTTGCATCGGGTCTATCCCCTACGTCGCTGTGGTAAAAATGAGAAGCGGGCTTGCTTCTATTATCATCTAGGTCAGTGCATTGGCCCCTGTGATCATGAAGTCACCAAGGACATGTACGAGCAACAGATTCAGAAGATTAAGCAATTCTTCAACGGTGATATTCAACCTATTATGACTCAACTCAAGGACAAGATGCAGGCCGCCGCCGAGCGCCTGGACTTCGAACAGGCCGCCGATTACCGGGACCAACTCCAATACATTGAGACCACTATCGAGCGTCAGATTATCATGAGCCAGGACTACGACAATACGGATGTCTTCGCCTATGACTTCCAACGGGGTTGGATTTCTATCCAGGTCTTCATGCTCAGACAAGGCAGCATTCTCAAACGTGAGGCCGCCATTTACCCGGCTTACACGGACCCTGATGAGGAGTTGACGACCTTTATCGCCCGCTTCTATCAGGAAGAAAACCACTTGCTTCCCAAAGCCATCTTAGTACCTGAAGATGTTGACAAGGATTTGTTATCGCAAGTGATTTCAGTTCCCATCAGCACGCCACAGCGAGGCAAGAAAAAGTCCATGCTGGACCTTTGCGCTAAGAACAGCCAGCTGGCTCTCAACGAGCGCCTCAACCTCTTGGACATCCAAGCCCAACAAACGCGTGGTGTCAGCGAAGACCTGGCGGCAGCCTTGGGCATCCCTCTAGCCTATCACATTGAAGCCTTCGACCATTCCAACATTTCGGGGACTGGCCTAGTGTCAGGTATGGTAGTTTACAAAGAAGGCAAGCCTGACCGCAAGAGTTACCGCAAGTTCAAAATCAAGGAATCTAACCAAACCAATGAATTTGCCCACACCCAAGAGGTCATTCGCCGTCGCTATTCGCGCTTACTGCGCGAGGAACAGCCCCTGCCCAACCTGATTTTGATGGATGGAGGCAAGGTCCAGGTCCGGGCAGCCCGCCAGGTGATTGAAGAGGAACTAGGCCTCTCCATCCCTGTCGCCGGCATGGTCAAAGACGACAAACACCGGACCGCGTCTCTTATGAATGGCTATAGCGAGGAGCTAGTAGAACTAGACCGCCAGTCGCCTGTCTTCCACTATATCCAAAGAATCCAAGAAGAAGTTCACCGTTACGCTATTTCCTACCACCGCCAAGTACGGAGCAAGCAACAATTCGCTTCTAAGTTAGACGCCATTCCTGGCGTGGGTAAGGTGACCCGCACTAAGTTGCTCAAGCACTTCAAGTCCCTCAGGGCTATGAAGGAAGCCTCCATTGAGGACTACGCCAAGCTTGGGGTAAGGGCTGAATTAGCTGAACGAATTATCGCCTATCTAAGCAAATAAAAGGACTGAGCCTAAGCTCAGTCCTTTTTGCATGCCATGATTTTAAGTGAGTAGCCAGAGAGCCAAGGCATAAAAGCTGACCCAGGCTAAGTTAAGGGCAGCGCCATTAAAGAGGGGCGTCCACCGGCGGATGACATAATGGCTAAGGCCAAGCCAGATTAGCGTGGTCACCAGCGGGGTGGCTAGCAAAAACCAAGCCGGCCACTGGGTCTGGCCGGTCACAATGGCCAAGCCATACAGAGCCCAACCCAAGTAGGTTATTACAAGGGCCGACAGCCAGGTCACATTGAGTAAGTGATTGGCCTGATTAATCGCTTCTACCAAAAATTTATTGGCCTTGCCTTCCTCTGCGTAATCCTGACAATAAGCCTTGCCTAGGATGGCGATTACATAGAAGGCCCCATGCGCCAAAGGGGACAGGCTGAAGCCGATGAGGAGGCAGAGCAGTCCGGCCCAGGCCAAGCCCCTTACTGGTTGAGCCATTTGCCAGAGGCCATAGAGACTAAGCAGAGGCAACCAAATAGAAAATTGAGCCAGCCAAACACCCCAGCGCAAACGGCGATCTGCCCCTGATCTCATATAAAGAGCCAGGCGTAAATTGGTCAAGCCCCCTGCTTGGTAGCGGGCCAAGTCTTCTTCTGTCACCGGCGCAAAACCTACTAGTAATATATCGCCCACCAACCAGGCCAGGGCCCCAAAAAGGCCTGCCAAAAATGAAGCCTGCACTAGAGTCATTAAAATCTCTCCTCCACACTTGTTACTCTCAGTCTAGCACACCCTCTTTCTTTTAGATAATAAAAAGGCTGAGACCAAGGTCTCAGCCTTAAAGAGGGCGATTAGTAGTAGATGGGAGAATTGCTGAAAAAAACAACCCTCCTCTTCAACTACCTATCTTATGATACTGACTAGTCATTAGCTTCACTGACTCGCTGAAGAATTGTCTTAAGCTGACCAACTGCTTTTTTAATTTCATCCTCGTATCGCAAGTCATCATAAGGGACATAAATTAATGAACCCGCAATTACCGACTTATAGGATTCACCGTGGTCCTCGAGTCGATAAAAAACAAGGCCAGCAAGCAGACGATTCTGAGGGCCAATAGGCATCTCAAAACCTACATTCCATGTTTTACCACCTATTTCAACGGTTTCGTCCAAAATAAAGTTCTTACCATCTTGCCCCTTCATAAATCTTTTCAACTCCGCCTGTTCCCAAGCCTCATCACCTTCCGGTGCTGAACCAGTGAAAAGATCCAGACTATAAAGTTGCGCAAAAAAGGCAATTGGTGACTCTTCTGCCTTCACTATAAAAGTCATATCTTTATTATCCTTCTTAGTAAGGTCCTTGTCCATCTTCCAATTACTTGGGAGCATGTATGCTCTTTTCTTGGTCATATCTGTCCCATCAGGCTTCGTAATATCTGCTAATTTCAGGTAGGCCTCTTGGCCCTTTTCAATCGGGATTGGCTCTGTCTTAAGTAAACGATAGAATAGTTCTTTTTGCACTTTGGTATCTGTAATTTCTTCCAAACTTTTCCAATAAGCTGCTCGCTCTTCTTCTTCCTTCTGTATATCTACGGAAGCTGAGTTCGATTCATTTTGTGCACCAACTGTTTTGATAGGCGATAAACCGATTACTAACAGAACAACATACATTAAACTAAGAAATTTCTTCATTTTCTTGCCCTCCCTACCAGTAGTCTTATAATTCTATTTAACCATTATTACCTGATAAAGACAAGCAGATTTTAGTTATCCAAACTAAGTAGATTTAATGATTGCCTCAGAGAGCTAGACTGCCTATCAACAAAAAAGGCTAAGACCAAGGTCTCAGCCAAATTTATTACATCATACCTGGCATGCCGCCCATTCCGGCTGGCATATCAGGGCTTTCTTTTGGAATATCTGCTACAACGGCTTCTGTTGTCAAGAGCAAGGCTGCTACAGAGGCTGCATTTTGAAGGGCAGAACGGGTTACCTTGGTTGGATCCACAATCCCTGCTTCAATCATGTTCTCAAAGACATCGGTTGCGGCGTTATAACCTACACCTTTTTCAGAGCGACGGAGGGTGTCCACAATGACAGAGCCTTCCTTACCAGCGTTAGCTGCAATCTGACGTACTGGTTCTTCCAAAGCACGGGCTACAATCTTAACCCCCGTTGCTTCGTCGCCTTCAGCTTCTACTGCTGCCACGATTTCTTGAACGTTAACTAAGGCAGTACCCCCACCAGGCACAATCCCTTCTTCTACGGCCGCACGAGTCGCGTTGAGGGCGTCTTCGATGCGGAGTTTGCGTTCTTTTTGCTCAGTTTCAGTGGCTGCCCCTACTTTAATCACGGCTACCCCACCTGACAATTTAGCTAAACGTTCTTGGAGTTTTTCCTTGTCGAAGCTTGAGGTGCTTTCTTCTGCTTGTGCGCGAATGACCGCAATACGGTCTGCGATGGCTTGCTTGTTGCCTGCCCCTTCTACGATAGTGGTAGAATCCTTGGTTACCGTTACTTTGCCGGCATGACCTAGATGTTCTACGGTCGCATCCTTAAGTTCAAAGCCTAATTCTTCAGAAACAACGGTTGCCCCAGTCAAGACTGCAATGTCTTCCAACATGGCCTTACGGCGGTCACCAAAGCCCGGTGCCTTAACGGCCACCACGTTCAAAGTCCCACGCAACTTGTTGAGGACTAAGGTTGGCAAAGCTTCACCGTCTACATCTTCCGCAATAATAAGGAGCGGACGACCAGATTGCATAATACCTTCCAAGAGTGGTAAAACATCTTGAATATTGGTAATCTTGCGGTCGGTCACGAAGATTACAGGATTTTCCAATTCAGCAACCATCTTCTCGTTATCAGTTACCATGTATTGGGAGAGATAACCCCGATCAAATTGCATACCTTCAACTACTGATAATTCCGTCTCGATTGACTTAGATTCTTCAATAGTGATGACACCGTCGTTGCCAACACGTTCCATCGCGTCCGCAATCAAGTCACCAATAGCTGGGTCGCCAGAAGAGACTGCGGCTACTTGGGCAATGGCTTCTTTGGATAAAACTGGTTGAGATAAGGCTTGTAAAGCTTCAACTGCTGCCTTAGTAGCCTTGTCAATCCCGCGGCGGATGCCAACTGGGTTAGCCCCAGCCGTCACGTTCTTCATCCCTTCATTAGCAATGGCTTGGGTCAAGACAGTTGCAGTCGTGGTCCCGTCACCCGCTACATCATTGGTCTTGCTAGCCACTTCCAGCACCAATTGCGCCCCCATGTTTTCGAAGCGATCTTCTAATTCGATTTCACGTGCGATGGTTACCCCATCATTGGTAATCAAAGGGGAGCCAAAGGTCTTGTCTAAGACCACATTACGGCCCTTAGGCCCTAAGGTTGTTTTGACTGTGTTTGCTAAAATATCTACCCCGCGCAAGAGAGCTGCGCGAGCGTCTTCTGAGAATTTCAATTCTTTTGCCATCAAGAGTCACTCCTTTTCTATTCTCTGCCTTGTGCTTAGCCTAAAACTGCCAAGACATGGTCTAATTCAATTACTAAATATTCTTGGCCGTCTTGCTTAACGGTCACGCCCGCATAAGATTCAAAGACAACACGGTCGCCGACTGCTACTTCGCCAGCGCTTGCTACTTCCTTGCTGACTGCTAGGACCGTCCCGGTCTCTTGTTTTTCTTGGGCGGCGCTAGATAAGATCAAGCCTCCAAGGCTTTTTTCTTCTGCTGGGGCTACTTCAATTACCAGTCGTTTGCCTAATGGTTTTAACATGGGATTTCCTCCATTCGTTCTGAAACTTAGCACTCAAACACCTCAAGTGCTAACCACTCTTTTATAATAGTCTATAATATCATTTAACACTCTATAAGTCAAATTTTTTAAGGCTCAACCATTGGAAATACTGACTTTTTTAAAAAACACTTTGGCATTAAATAGCCTTAGTTTTCTTAAAAGTTCCTAAAAAAGTCCACAAAGAAGAGCCCTGAAAAGGGCGTAATATTGACGAGTTCAGCAGGCAAGAAACTAGCACGGTTAGACGTGCTTTTTTATTCCCTGGTAATATTATAGCATACTCTAATCAAACTTATCTATTGGCAAAACAAAAAGCGTAAACCCAACTCCCGCAAAAGAAAAAGGTAAACGCTAAGCATGGAAAGATAAACCTTCACATACTATTATTTTATCAAATATTAGTTGAAAATACAATTGTTCACAAATCCCCTATATTCGTTTCTAAGGGCTTTTAATCTATTCTTAATATTTTACTTACGGTATGCCAACAGCGCCCCTTCTCGATAATTATGAGCAAATTCTAGTAAGATTTCACTCTTGATACGGTCATACTCTGTTTTATCAATATCCAGTGAGCTATAAAGTTCTTTCAAAGTCTGCTTTTGTTTTTGGGAAACAATAAATAAATTATAAAATATATCACGTTTCTTTCCGTCTAGGCTACTACTATAAGAGTCTATCATTTCGACTATTTCTATAGCTTTGGTTTCAAATGCTCCTGGAGTATCTCTAAGATTGGCTAACTTCTTCAGCGACTTGTAACTCTTCAAAAAATGATATGCTCTTTTAGCTGTCTCTGCGTTGTCTACTTCCATTTCATACTACCTAACTCATTGAAAAAAATCTCTCCAGAAAGGATTTTCACTATCAAAAATTCTAACTTCTTCTTCCTTCATATTGTGGGGATAATCAAGAAATAAGTTATAAATTTTTTGCTAATCAAAACTGAACAACAGCTCTCCTCTAAAATCTATCTTATCAATCCACCAAATTTTTGATTCTTCATTGTTTTTGTAAAAAACACTATATCCTTCAAGATTAGACTCTGAAATAAGAACTTCATCCAATTCATGGGATGAACTTGGTTTATCGCACTCCATTAAGTCATTATTTAACATTTTTCAAGCACTCTCTATAATCTATCAAAGCAACTACTTGACGTGTTTTCTAAATAATTTTTATTAACTTTATTTCAGATTCGTCAAACCCAACATATAGATGTTTATCTGTTGCTATTGTAATTTCATCATACAGTTCGTCTTCCGTATCAAGTTTCCCAGTATAGGTGTTACAATGTCCTTCAAGGATTTGACCATCAATAAAAGTAACTCTAATGTTTTTTTCTAATTATTGTTTTAAATTCATTATTAATTTTCTTTATTAGGTATCTAGTTCTATTATCTCTTTATTTGCTCTTCGTCTAATCCTATCGAACTCAATGTGTCCAGTTTCTTATTGTTTATTAGACAATTTCTGAGCATCAACTGAATCATATAATTGCTCAGAATCTTCAACACCTTTATACTTAAAATTATGAAATTTCACTAATAATATGATGAAGTTTTGGCGCGAGAAAAAATGTACAGTGGCGGCGTGAAGCTCGCGAGCGCCTAGTGGGAGGGGGATACACCCCCTATCTAGAATAAATCTTTTACCATTTCCTCGCTGGCTTTTTTAGCTGTCAAATTCTTGTCCGCTTGCTTTCGGCGAATTGCTTTTGCTTGTGTTGAGGTGATAAGCAATACAGTTGTCCTCCTTTTTTGTAAAGTTTTTCTTTACTCGAGTCAAGTATAACGTTTTTTACTAGTCAAGAGAAAATAAAAAAAAACTTTACAAAAGTTTTTTTAGTGGTTATAATTTAACTGAGGTGATAAAATGTCAACAATAAAAAATAGGTTAAAATTTTTAAGAACTGAGAAAGGAATAACTCAAGATCAATTAGCCGAAGTTATAAATAAACGACTAAAGGAAAATGAGAAACCGATATCCAAAATGGTGATATCTAACTGGGAAAATAATAAACATACTATCAAACCAGAAAAAGCTCAGATTTTAGCTGATTTTTTTGGAATTAGTGTTTCTTCCTTACTAGGTTACGGTGATGAACTCATGACTTTCAATAGTGGAGCAGAGTTTGAAGAATATCGTAACAATTTTATCAAACGTATAAATACTAAGGAAAGACTTGAAAAGAAACTGGGTAAATCAACTGAACCGTATAAACTTGATAAAAAAACTATTAAAAAAATTGAACTTATAAAACAACGTATAAATCAAAAATACGGAACTAATTCTCACGGAATTCCTGCTTACGATGCTCTTGTAGCTGGTATTGGTGAAAACGACTTTTTTATACGATTATTTGATGCTTTACTAGATTTTGATGAACTAAAAGAAACGGAAATTTCCGACCTACTTTATAAGTACCTCATTTTAGATAACGATAGTAAAAATCTAATACTAGAACTCATTAACAAATTACCACAATCTAAAACTAAATCTTTATCAGAAAAGGATAATGACTAACAAGGAGTAGCCCACATGGGATTTTTTGACACTGTTAAAGTTTTTCTACTGCATCTGGAGTAAATGGACTACACTACGTTGTCCTTCAGGTAACTTTGAAAGAAAAGTTTTTTCGGCACTGGATCAGGAAACCTTACAGAATTAGAAGATGTTATCAATAAACAAGCTTCTAAAGGTTATCGCCTGCATACCATCACTACTGCCAATGGTGGAAGCAAAGGATTAGGCGGTGGCGACCGTATCCAAGCTACAATGGTATTTGAGAAGATTATCTAAACCCTTTATACAACATATCTTAATTTTCAGCTACTATGCGCGAAAATGGAGGGAATTTGAAGGTTTGATTAACAGAAAGGAAACACATGGAAAAAATATTTGATATCAACTATTTAAAATCTACACCTGAAGATCAACACTTTGATCGAAAAAGTGCGCGTATTAAACCAAAAGATATTCTAAGGCACCTCGTTGCATTTGCAAATGCTGAAGGTGGACATCTTGTTATTGGAATTGAAGACGATGGGGAAGTAACAGGCTTCTCTGACCTGCGTGCAAAACCCATTAAAGACTTCCAAAGCATCCCATACCAACTTAAACAAACTCCTATATCATTTTCAGATAAAATTATTCCAGTTATAAATTCAAGCGGTGAGGAAGATTGTGTTCTTTTAATTTCAGTGAATCCTTCGGTTGACCGCGTTATTATCTCTACAAACGATGAGACATTTCTAAGACAAGGAGATAAATCAGTTCCCCTAAGCCATGAACAACGACTTCAACTTACTTATGACAAAGGGCAACGATATTTTGAAGATGAGATAGTTGAAGGAGCAACGATTGATGATATAGATAGTGAATTAATCCAAAGTTATAAAGACAAAATTGGTTTGCCTGATATTTCTATCGAACAAGTCTTAAAAAGCCGTGGACTTCTTAGAGATGGTAAATTAACAAATGCAGCTATTCTTCTGTTTGGTAGCAATCCGTCAGCGTTTCTCCCACAAGCTCGTCTAAGAGTTATTAAATATAGCGATACTTTTGCTAAAACAGGACAAGATTTTAACGTTGTCAAAGAGCAAACATTTGATGGAGCTATTCCTAAAATCATTACAGAAAGTCGCGATTTTGTAAAAAATCAACTCAGAGATTTTCAATACTTGGTTGAAGACGGAAGGTTTCAAGTGATGCCTGAATATCCTGAATTTGCTTGGTTTGAAGGTATTGTAAATGCTGTTACCCATAGAAATTACTCAATTCGTGGACAACATATTACCGTAACACTTTTTGATGATCGCTTAGAAATAAGGAGTCCAGGTGTACTTCCAAATATAGTTACCATCCAAAACATACTCAATGAACGATTTTCTAGAAATCCAAAAATAGCACGAATTCTATCTGAATTTGGTTGGGTAAAAGAAATGAATGAAGGAGTAAAGCGTATCTATAGTGAGATGGAAAGTTTCTTTTTAAATGAACCTAAATACTCTGAACCTAATAATTCAAGCGTGTTACTTATGTTAGAAAATAACATTTTAAATCGACAACTACGTATTTCAGATAAATTACGCCAAAAACTATCTCCTGAACTCTTCTCCTCTCTAAATGCCCTTGAAAAGCAAGTTGTCACGTTAGCTTACCGTGACACTAAAATTACTACTTCTGAAGTTATGGAATTAATACAAAAAAGTAGACCATATACTCTTAAGATTTTAAAAAGACTAACGGAAGATCTAGATATTCTAGAGTGGCATGGTAGCGGTAGAAGAGATACAACACAATACTATACTTTAAAAGATAAATAGTTTATAGCGGTTTATAGCAGTTTATAGCGGTTTATAGCAGTTTATAGCAGTTTATAGCAGTTTATAGCAGTTTATAGCAGTTTA